>JAWBAI010000004.1:0-109533 GCA_038816475.1 Desulfurococcaceae archaeon | reverse complement strand
ACTAATATTCGAGACAACGTCCACCCATGCACCACCATCCCTGTACACTATTGGAACAGCTCCAGCCGACATAGCCTCAACAACTGCTATACCGAAATGCTCCTGGTACTGAGGATGAACATAAAACTTCGCTCTCATGAGCAGTTTTCTCAGCTCATCGTTCTTCAAGTTTGTAAGAACGTGAAAGTTACTTGCGTTGTGTACTCTTATCTGCTTCTCAAGTTCTCTTAGAGCTCTACTTGAACCATATCCATATGTGGAACCGATCAAATACCACTCATAGTCTTCAAGTTTCTTCGCGATCTTTGGTAACAAATGTATTCTCTTGTTCAGGTTGATTCTCGAAATTGTAACTATTATGTTTTCCTTTGATGTTCCATCATACTTGAAGTAATCAACATCAACAGGTGGATGAAGAACCTTTGCATTCACACCATATGAATCTTCAATCAGCTTAGCAGTCCACGTAGAGTTTGTGAGAACGATCGTGGGTTTACCAAGTACTTTGCTTTGTAAAGACTTAAGATACCATTTGTACAGCCTCCACATTGTGGATCTACTTTCTTTACTATCAAGGAGTATCGGGTAATGAATGTACGATATATCTATGCTTCCCAGGGGAATATCTGTTCCTGTATCAATTTTCAATCCTTCTAAGCCATCTATGTACAGGGCTAACTTGCGGGCTATTAAAAGCCTTCTAAGCCTTCTGAACTTTCCAGTTAAGGATAAGAGCTTTTCCCGTAAACTCTTAACCTCGATTACCTTGTAGTTTCCATGCATATCAAACAAGTCCATGCAATGGTAAAGCATTCTTGAATCAGGTACCACGTAGTTGACTTTGTAACCTGCCATTGATAGTATCCTCGCTATTTCAAGACTAAGCTTCTCCCCGCCACCGCAGACATAGGATACATGTATTAAGTATGAAATCTTGCTCGTCTCAGTCACCCTTAACTAAGTTTTCTAAGATTACTGCGAATCTCTCTCTGAACACCTCTCGCTTGAATTGTTTGCTTTTCCTCATTACTTCTTCTCTTAGTCTCTTTAGTTTATCCGTGTTGCTTTCGATTCTCTTAACAACAACCGGGATTTCATCGAGTTCCATGTAGCCGAGTTCCATGCTTACATCTGAAACTACATCTAGCCATGCACCTCCGTCTCTGTATACTACCGGTATAGCTCCAGCTGACATAGCTTCGACAACTGCTATACCAAAGTGCTCTGGAAACAAGGGGTGTACGTAGAATGTTGCTCTTTGTAGTAGTTCTCTGAGTTCTCTTCTAGGAAGATCCATGACTACGTGGAAGTTCCAGGCGTTGTGTTTTCTCTTCTCATGCTCAATTCTATTTACTATTCTCTTCGCAAGGTATTTTTCTATTCTCGAGTAACCAGTAGAGCCTACTAGGTACCACTCGTAGTTTGGTAGCTTGGATGCAACGCGTGGTAGGAGATGAAGATTCTTCTCGGGTGTAATCCTCGAGGTAGTAACAATTATCCTCTCCTTTCCTCCACCCTCGTACGAGTAGTAGTCTACGTCTACCGGTGGATGAAGGACCTCGGCGTTTAACCCATAGGTTTCCTTGATCAACTTGGCTGTCCAAGAACTGTTCGCGAGAACAAGCCTTGGTTTACCCATCATGCTTCGTGCTTTTCTAGCAACAAGCCAGTTGTACAGTTTCCAGTGGAGCATGTTGGATTTAACTGTGCTTAGTACTGCTGGGTAGTGTATGTAGGAAATGTCTACGTTGAACGCTGTGTTCGTATCCGTGTCTACTGTTAAACCATCTACTCCCATTGATGCAAGTTTTTCGTACGCCTTTGTGAGAAGCACTAGTCTTCTGTACCGTATGAACCTACCAGTAAGAGCTAGTGCTCTCTCGAACATGCTCTTTACTTCTATAACCTCGTAGTCTCCCGGTAACTGGAGGAGTTCAGCACACTTCTTCATACTATCTTCGCTGTTGGTTACATACGTAACTCTGAACCCTTTTTCACGCAGTACACTCGCTATTTCTAAACTAACTCTTCCACTACCACCGCAAACCGTGAAAAGATGCACTATGTATGCTTCCACGGCTTCTACCCCGCTTTCCACAACCTAGCTATGACGTGATCTCAGTATATTATCTTAACTAAGCCTCGAGAATAGCTGAGCAAAGTGTATTAAAGAGGAAAAAGCTTCTTAGTTTACTCTACTCTGGTTTTTCGTTTTTGTTTTTCCGTTTCTTCAGGATGGTTCCTAGTCCTATGCTACCCACTGTTACCGAGGCTACTGCTATGCTGGTGAACCAGGGTTCAGGTATGGGTACGTAGGGTGGTGTAGTAGTGAAGTAGACATCAGCGTAGTAGTCTACTCTACCATCATATACTTCATCCCAAGTGTTGGGTCCAGCAGTGGTCATAGCGTCTAAGGCATTACTTTGATCTTTTATGTCCCAGGTATTTCCAAGATTTCTATCATAGTCGCTCCATCCACGAGCAGTAATCAAGGATAACCTCAAGTAGTAGACCGGTCCACTAGGTACACCAATGATCTCCCATGGTATCCTGATCTCCACAGCGTTTTTGTCAAGGTTTACTCCCACTTGTGCTCGAATATCAGTCTTGAAACTCCACCCTTCATCCACGAGGTAGAATATTGCACCCCAGTTCGCGTGTAGCGTGTCAATAGTAGATCTTTTGCCTTGACCACTATATCTGCTGTCTGCTAGGTTCACAACAACCTGGTACTTCCACTTAGCGTCAACGTGAACTTTTGTGTCTGAGTAACCGGCAAAGTCTTCATTGACTCCTGTTCCATTCACGTTTATGGTTACAGCAATGAAGGTCCCTCCATTGTCTCCTATGTTGAAGCCGCTCATATCGTTGAATATGAAGAGCATGTATATGAAGTTCTTGTCACCGGTTATCCTGAATTGAACTAAGTCAACTCTTTTGTCCGGGTTCGCGAAGTCTGTTCTTTCGTCTCCGATAGCATCACACCATATCCACTGCTGAACGCCGTTGATCGTTCTATAGTAATAAACTCCGTAGTTACCATCTATCGGTAAACTGGGACAGTCGAAGGTTCCCCAATCCGAGGGATCACCATCAACTGTTATCGGGGATGACGTGGATAGTGTTAATGCTTCGAAACCGGGTTCACCGCTGTGTACTGCTAGTGGATATTGTAGAACTAGTAATAATGCGAGTACACCTATTACTCTTAGCTTGTTCACAAAGTCCACCTGATCAATACACTATAAGACACTACGGGGTTAAATACCTTTGGTTCAATTGAAACACGTAAGCTTAAACTCGGCGTGTTCCACAGAACAGATGCTAGCCTGTACCACAGGGTTATGGTGTACAAGGGGTTGTTGAGCGCGCTTAACGTTGTTCAAGGCTTATTCTCTTTGTCTCGGTTAGCAATGAGTTCTCAAGCGTGTACTCCTTGTCCACGTTGAAATCCACGTAGAGATCAACTGTTGTTACTACTACTGCTGATTTCACCTGCTTCGCGTAGTTAACAATGTAGCTGTGAACTGTTCTCCGCGTGTCATCGTCTAAGCTAGAGTAGGGTTCATCGAGTACTAGGAGCTTGGGTTTCTTAACGAGAGCTCTAGCTAATGCAACTCTTTGTCTTTGACCACCCGATAGCTGACCTGGGTATCTTTCCTCAAGTCCCAGTAAGCCGAGAACTTCAACGATTTCTCTCACTCTCCGTTTTCTGTCGTTTTTCTCAACACCCATGATCCTTAGTGGTAATTCAATGTTTTCCCAGACAGTCAACTCAGGTAGAAGCACGTGCTCCTGGTCAACATACCCGATGTCTCTAAGCCTGATTCCTGCTCTGAACTGTTCACTTAGACTCCAAACATCTTCTCCACTGTAAAGTACTCTACCCTTCTCTGGTTTCAAAAGTAGTGCAAGAACCTTTGCCAGCGTGGTTTTTCCTACACCACTTCTACCTTTAACTACGACAACGTTGCCTTCACATACCTCTAGGTTAATACCGCGTAGCACGTATTCTCCTTCGTACTTAACCCAGACATCTACGAGTTTAACTATACACATAGACATAGCCCGTGTCGAAAACTCTGCTTCTGCACTGATCCAGGTTACCAGGTAATCTAATGTAGTCGAGTGGTGTAACCGGAACACCGTAGTGAAAGTTATCCCTTGAAACAGCAAGGAATCCTCGTGTAGTGCAGAAATCCCTAGCTACGGAGTAATCTACTTGCTTAACCTCTTCTACCATGTAGCTGTACTTTGGATCACCGTAGATGACGACGCTGTGATCAACCGCAATAGTAAGCTCTCTTAGAACAAAGTCGTAATCACCATACCTCCAGTAAAACGTGTAAGGGTTACCACCGAGAGCAGTTAATGTACTCAGTGTAACGGTGAACAGTGTGAGTAAGAGGAGTAAGGAGTAGTGCACTTTTCTACTTTTTTCACCTATTCCAATACACACAGGTATAAACGCATAGACAACGTAGTTAGCAATTCTGTGGATTATACTTAAAGCTTCAACCATGTAGGTTAAAACGTAGAGAACTAGTGTAGCCACTGGTAATAAGCAAGCATTTCTAATCTTGTCAACCTCCTCTAACCCAGTCTTGTATGCTACCAACAAACCTATGGGTACAACGAATAGAGCTAGAAGAACTGGTGCAACAGGTGCTGTAACCGTGTAGATGAGAGCAACTAGAGCTGGAGCAAGAGCTATTGTTATTAAAACACCTGAAGCAACATCACCTAGTAGAGTGTACGATGAGTAGGTGAACAACGCGTATACTGCTAGAATAACCGTGTCCTTGAATGACACGGCTACCGGGGAAGTAACAAAAAGAGAGTACGTGGTAAAGAGCAAGACTGGTACCAGCAACAATATACGCGTGGAATCAAAACGAACTCTCTGCTTCCTACTTACAAGTGAACCGGTGTAATCGATAAACAAGTAGCTTACCAGAGTAGCTGAAAGCACTGCACTAGCCAGCGGATGACTCAGAACAACTGCTACTGATAAAACGAGTACTGTTAGAAGCCGAGAGACCGTTAGTTCACGAGGTTGAAGAAGTACACATAGCAGAAGAGGTATTAGTGCATGCGCGTAAACTTCCTTTAAGTAGCTTGATGTGTAAATAGTAAAGGATGGGATCAACGATAGTGCAAGCACTGATAAAACACGTGGTTTGAAGTTGACCGCTAGAAAACCCGCGAAGGAGTAAACCGAGAAAGCCATTGCCAGCGATAAAACTACCACTCCAACATGTCTGTAAAACTCTGCAATTGGTAAACCAGTTATACTGGAGTACACTATTGATTCCAGGATTGAAGCAGGGTATTCGACATGGTAACTGAAGACTTCAACGAGAGAGTATACTGGTGTACTCGGGTTCTCGGATAAGTACTCTGATATTCTAACTAGAACCCACACATCGTTGGAAAACGGGTATCCAGTGTAAAGCACGGGAATTAATCTAGTAAGAACAGTAAATGCAACGATTACTGTGAATAACACCACGTGATTAGCTCTCAAGTCTTCTCAACCCTGTAAATACACCCACTGATAGTAACGTGCAGTTGACAATAGCTACAGTGATGACTTCACGAATACCAACAGTAAGGGGGATTTCATGGTCAAGAAACACTAATGGAGGTGCTAAACCCAGGTGAAAGAACAATGATGAAAGCGCAACTGAAACAGCAACAGCGATAAGAAAGTACACTAGTAGTGATGCAAGGATAACACCGCGTGAAGCTCCCATGCTTATGAGTGTTCTAAGTCGGCTCTCAAGATGAAGTACTACTCCTATACTCATCAATGGAAGACTTGCAAGAGTTGCAACACCAACAGCATAAGCTAAGTATACAATGTACTCCCTATGAATGCCGAGCTTAGCTAAGTAAATTTCAGTAGGAGTCTCTGCGTGAGCAACCTCGACATCTTCTCCTCTACGTGTTAGGAGGAGAAACGCTCTTCGAATTAACCTCTCGGTGTAATCATCGCGGGGTCGGGGAACCAGAACGCTGAACACCTTGTCCACCATGTCCTCACTGTACACGTACACTACTACGAAGCTGTAGTAACCCTGCTTTACACCTCGAAGCTTCACCGCGTTCTCGTAGCTGACACTAATACCGGGTTTATCTCCCTCACCGCAGATCCTCAGTACTAGGATTTCACCAGTGAATGGTGACTGAACAGCGATGAAGTCACCTATCAGGAAGCTACCTGCTTCAAGTAGGTTTTTACTAGCATAGGCACATGTACTATTGGCGTAATCAGTTGCGTACACTACGACGGGTCTACTATCGATCAACCCTACTGTTACAAGGATCGATCGAACCCTAATGTTGTTAAAACTACTAAGCTTCTCCTCAATACTTCTTGCATCAACAATCGAGGTAAAAGGAGATAAAGCATCACTAGACACCACAATGGTGGCTACGGCGGTAGGATCAGGTGGATAAAACACATCGTAAACCCTGCTCAGGGTCTTCACGTAGCTTAATGCGTATAGGGAAAGCGATGAGAGCACAACTAAAACACCGAGCACGAACACAAACAACACTGTTTTTCTAGTGACGAAATACTGTAGAAGAGTGATTAAACCGCTAAACATGCTTCTTGAACCCCGCTACCAGAGATGATGCAAACACCAGGATCACTGAACCAGCAACGTAGTAAAACAGCACACTCCTCGTGTAAGGTTGGGGAGTAAACCAATACAAACTCGTGAACTTGTGAACAGAGTTAACAATCACCACCGACATTGAAACAATGAAAACAGAGACTATTACGCATACAAAGAGCATTACCAGCGAGAATCCTAGGAGTATTTTTCCTCTACTAACACCAAGGTTGTGCAAAGCATTGAACTCTTCTTCAAGAGCTCTACGAGCTTTAAGCACAGCAACGTAAACTAGTGGAGTATGAGCTAGAAGTACGAGTAGCAACCATCTTTTAGAAACCTCGATGAGGCTACTCTCTACGAAGAATAACGCTTCTTTCAATACGTGTGAGGTGCTTACTCTGCACAGCTTAGTATCGCTTTCAGTGGAAACCTCGCCGAGAACAATCACAGCGTTAATACCTCTGTGAACATGTGATACACGCCTTGTATAGCCGTTCAGAAGAACGCTTTCAACTTGGAGTTCTTCGTACACTTCCTGCGGTAAGGATGTAAAATCACTTGTATAAGAAACTTCCTTGAACTCAAACAAGTTTTCGAGAAAAACATCCACGGGAACCACTAGCACGGGGAGCTCCGTATTGTTCAAGGTAATTGTGCCCAGTAGCTCAACGGGATAACAATCCCCTAAACTAGCACTACTACGTACCAGTAGGCTCATAGTACCTGGGCTAACGCGCTGTGACATCACCTCTAAGAACATGGATAAACTCGGCATAGATAGAAGAACTGTTGAGAGAAGCAACGGTGAAGTTAAAGCTATTAGCAAGTACAAGTAGGTCTTTTTCCTGAGAACCGAGACCATTATCGCGGAGATCAGGTGAAGATTATCCATGGTTAACACATCGTAGTAAGCATGTTCAACCGAGTTCTCTCGTCTCACTACTATTGGTTTTGATGTTAAATTGCTTAGAAACCCATTGTACGTGTTTTACTGTGGTTGAGGATTTCACGAAGTAGTCTCCTAATCCTGAGCTCGGCTCTTTTCAGGTACGTTGCAACCATAGCTAGCATTAACGCCTGCAAACCTGTTGCTGTTAAAACAATAGCAACTACTCCTTTCACATGGTAGATTACTCCGTTGAAGATGTAATGGTACGCTACGTAAGCGCCCAGTAGTAGACCGGGAACTACTATGATACTAGCACCTATTAGGAGTAGTGTTACGGGGTTATACCTCCACGCCATTCTAACAATATCTAACGCTATTTTGAAGCCATCTGCGATTCTAAGCTTAGATCTACCAATTCTACTTCGATACTCGATTCCATACTCTGTGTAGGGTGCAGCAGAGCCAACAACGTGCGCTGCGAGTTCAACCTCGATGCTAAATCCTTTTGTTTCAAATAAAACATCACGTAGTTCTTCCACGTCAAGGAGGTACATACCTGTACATACATCTCCCAGGTCTCCACCGAGTAGAATATTGAACAGTTTTGTTAAAATCCAGTTACCAAACCTATTCAAAACCGGTATGTTTTCTCTACCGCGAACCCTTCTTGCTGAAATGTACGAGTAGTTTTTCTCCTTAGCCAATCTTACGAGAATCGGTATGTACTTAGCGGGATAACTGTAGTCACCATCCATAACTACTACGTACTTTGTTGAAACATATCTCAAACCGGTTTTAATAGCATCACTTTTACCCACACCCTCCTGTTCAACCACAACTACGCCCTTGCTTCTCGCGATCTCAACTGTTCTATCAGTGCTGTGTCCATCAACAACTAATATTCGACTCGGTGGAATGCCTGTGGACAAAACCTCGTCTATGACTTTTCCAATAGCTTTCTCCTCGTTTTTAACCGGAATAAGCACTGTAACATCGTCCAGCTTGATCAATGAAGAATCCCCATTCTTATGTTAAGCTATAGTAATCGTTGGACTAAAAAATCACTTACTGCTCAGGTAACCGAACCTCCAAGAGTTCACCGTTGCCATTTTTCTCTGATCAAAATACATGGTGTACAATCGCGTAACCCGTTGAAGCTTAAAAATCCAAGTTTGAATAAATTTTACCCGATTATGCACTGATCCCCGAACTATCTGATGCCTAATCTTCACGGTGTTTTTCTTGAGCTATGTGCAGGAGTATAGAAGGAGCCTAAGTGTAGGGTACTTGACAGTTGTATTGATCATAGCTCTCTTACTTCAAGGTGTGTACAGAGATTACTTGGAGTCTATTCTTAAGCTGATGTTCACCGAGGATTACAGCTACTTACTTGTCTCATTAGTAACAGTTATGCTCGCTCTTTACCTATCGCTCAGGTATATGGGTTTTACCTACGAGTTCCAGCTCAGCAGATTGATCGCGTCTCTGCTTCTGGTTGTAATCTCGATGATACTGTACCACGCGTCTGTATTAACACCAGAGAACCAGTTGCAACTACAGGGATTAAGCTTCTCGATCGCGATGATAGCTATTCTACTAATGCTTTTTAAACCAATATCGAAAAGCGATGTAATCCCCGTTCTTACACCAATACTCATGGTTCCAGTACCGGTGAGCATTGTTGAAGCAACTACAATCGGGCTTTCACGAGTTATAGGTAGATTAGTAGCTGTGTTAACAAACACAAGGTACATTGATGCTGGTGCTTTCACGGCGATAGAGGTTGAGACAAAGCAGGGAGTGTATATGTTCAGTGTTGAAGCTGCTTGTAGCGGTATTCTAGTCCTTAGCACTGTAATAGCTGTTTTTCCGGTGCTAGCATACTACGCGAGTGTTGGACAAGAAAAAACTACGAGAAAGCTCTGGATCTCGCAACTTGCTTTGCTAACAAGCTTAGCAGTAGGTTTCACAGGTAACCTTCTGAGAGTATTAGCAATAATCATCGTGGCAAAACACTATAGCCCTGAGCTCGCCATGAACGTTTTCCACTATTCACCCTCCGTAGTGTACGCATCAATCTCCGTTGCCTTAGCATTCCTTTTAATCAATAAGTACACTCATGTGAAGTTCGTAGTGCCCAGACCACTGGCTACCAGGTTTGGAATCCCCTCTTTGAGGTGGGAGCAGGTTGGTGGAATACTAGCATCTACTGTTCTCATCGCATTGTTGTTGCAAAGCTCCATTGTATTATCAATAGGTGCAAACAACGGAGAACCAGCCGGCGTAAGGGTGGTAGCATACAGTCTCGACGAGATCGTGAAAAGCCCGCATAAGTACTTGTTCACAGATAGGGTTACCGTGACCGCGCTACTATATGATGCTTTCTTAACGAGAGTAATAGGTTCTTTGTCAACGTACAGAATAAGCCTTGTAGTTAACGGTGTTAGGTACACTGGGTTCCTGGAGGTTGTTGATATTCCAGCAAGACTGCACACCCTGCAGCTATGCGTAAGCTTACAGGGTTACAGAATACTAAGCTCGTGGAGTGAGCCATCTATACCCGCTCAGATAAGCTATATTCTAATGGAGAAGAACGACAAGGAGTACATACTAGCCTACGTGTTAGTACCGGTCGTAGTTGAAACGCCCACAGGCGAGTACACCATTTACTCCCGAGTATCGCTGTTCAAACAGTACAAGGACACATCTGACTTAGAATCTACCAGGGAAGCTCTACTCATAGCGCTCAACTTAAACGCTGTGAATACTACAGGTCATGAGAAAAGCGTAGTATACGTACTAAACATCGTTGGTTTAGCCTTATTTACCATACTGGTTGTCTATATTTTGGTGTTAAGCGCTTACAGGCTCGTTCGAATACTACGATCAAGAGGTATAGGTGGACTTGACCGAGTTCGATAAGATCAGGGACATGTTGAGAGAAGTTGTTAATACCGTATCCAAGGTGTACGTGGGCAAAAGGGGTGTCGTGAAGTACGCTGTATCAACGTTATTCGCTGGAGGACATCTTCTGATCGAGGGATACCCAGGCACAGGTAAAACACTACTTGCAAAAGCCCTAGCGAAGGCTATTGGTGGCGAGTACAGGAGAGTACAAGGTCATCCAGATATACTTCCAAGCGATATACTAGGGTTCCACATGTACAAACCTACTGGTGAGAGAACATTCATTAAGGGACCTATATTCACCAACATTCTGCTCTTCGACGAGTTAAACAGAGCACCAACCAGAACACAAGCAGCATTACTTGAAGCCATGCAGGAATACCAGGTTACAGTGGATGGTACAACGTACCCTATTCCAAAGCCATTCATGGTTATTGCTACACAAGTTCCCGAGAAGTACGCCGTGAGCTCTTACAGAATACTCGAGACATTAGCTGACAGGTTCACATTCAATTTACCAAGTTACTACAATCCACCCGAGGAAGAAGCCGAGATCGTTGCTAAATCTGATCTCATCCTAACTCTCCCCATAGAGTCCGTTGCAGCTCCCAGTGATATAAACATGATCATAAACGCTGTTCCGAGGCTGGTTGAGGTGAACCAGTACATCGTGGACTACATAGTTAGACTAGTAAACTACGTAAGAACACATCCAGCTGTTATGTACGGTCCTTCGCACCGCGCTACAATAGACTTAATGAGAATTGCTAGAATACTGTCCATACTAGATGGAAGAGACTACGTTGTACCAGATGATGTGAAATCTATATTCGTAAACGTAGTTGCACACAGAGTTAAGCTGAAAGAAGAGTACGAACTTGAGAACGTAACAGCAGAATCCGTAGTATTAGAGGCGTTAAAGAGTGTTCCTGTTCCGAAGTAGCTATACCGACTGGTTCAGAGAGTTCGCAGAGCACCTTAGAACCTCCTTATCTTTAATTCTCCCATTGCTTATCCTCATACTCTTCTACCTTAACAAGACGCTATTAGTGTCTCCTCAATTGTTCCTTATAGCTCTGTTCATAGTGTTCAACGCTACCGTTTTACTAAGAAGATTAGTGATGAACTATCTCGTGATCGCCTTTTACACAGCAACAGTGTTTCTCCACACATTGCTACACTTTCTTAATATTCCAGCTAACATGGTTAACTACACGGTTGATTCACTGATCATTCTAACTATTCTTTTCACGTACATGTACTACTACCACTACCATGTGAGTAGTCTAGAGAGGATTTTTCAGCCGCATATCCCATTTATTGTTCTAGCTTCAACAATCATAGGTGTGTACCTTGGTGTAGACTTCACGTTGAGGCTTCTAAGCTTAACCGTAGTTGACGTGCTGGTGTCTACAATAGTAGCTTCCGCGACGAGAAGTAAAGTTTACCAGTACGCTTCCTCTTTACTGTTCTTCGCGCTGCTATACATATCACCAGTGGTTGATGTTGAGTTGAAAGCTCTACTCGTGTTCCTCGTACTGCACTTCGCAAGAAATCATATCGCATTCAGCAATAGACACAAGAGGCTGGCAGGTACTGTTCTGACTTTGGATCTGCTATTAAAACCGATAGTGGTGACTTTAGCTTGAACACTCGCTTACTTATCCTTGGAGTAGATGTACTGCTGGTTTCAGCGTTTGTAGCCATCTACGGTGTAATCACCGGTAGTGTAGAGCTTGTTGGCATTGGTGCATCTACTGGTATTGTGGGAGGTGTTTTCGTGGTCTACAGCTTGATACCTGGAGAACCATCAGTAGGAGCTCTACTTAGCTATACTTCGCTCTTGGTAAACGCTACTACCACTGTTGTTGAAGACTTAGATCTGTTAACCCATAGGATCTGTGCTCACTCAGAAGCAGGTTACACTCTACTGGTTTTCTCTAAGAAAGACTGCCCCAGTAAACCAAATCCAGGTATGGGGTTCGCAGGCGGCTTCCCGTACTTCTCGATCCCGGTTGATCTCTTCCAGGATGTTGAAAAACTGGAAGACCTTACGGATCACGCTCTCGAGAACTCTTTGAACACATTACTAGCCAGCGAACTAGGCTTGTGTAGAATTATACGAGTTGAGCGTAGAGGAGATTTCTACGTAATTGATGTGATAGGGTTAAGTAAGCTTCTAGCTGAGTACACCAAGTACCCTGTTGACCCGGTTGTGCTTCTCGTACTCACCGCTGTAGCTAAACTCGTGGGAGAGAGTAGAGTGCACTTGATCGAGAAGGAGGTTTTACCCGGCTATACAAGACTGATCGTCAGGGTTGAGAGGTTTGGTTAGGAAACTAGAACTCTTCCTAGTGGTCTACACGGTACTCACTGTATTAATGAACATCGCGCTTCTACTGGTAGGAGAAAGCAGAGTTGATGCTTATGTATCAGTGAACATCTTAGTCTACTTTATATCCTACACGATTGTTAAACCGTTACACGAAGCACCCTTAATTATAAAACTACTAAATGCTACACTGCTACTTCTGTTCACAACCATAGTAATCTATAGAGTCTACGAGGTGTTGTTCTAGCTATGAAGTCGTGTTCGATAATACTACTAGTCGTATCAGTACTACTGATAACTTTGTTTTCGCATGATGTTATGATCCACTCTTCACAGTTCAACACCGACTGCTTGTACCATCTTGCACTACTAGACAAAGTACTGGACTACGCTCTCACAGGTGATACCATAGGCGAAGTTATGGTGAAACACCTAGTAAATACGAGTGTTACACCGGGGCTCAGAGAACTTCATGTTGAAGCTTACAGAGTGCTACTAGACTACTACAGATTCGTGAACGGATTAGAGAGCGAAGCGCCGAACCTCTCACTTTTGTACAGTATCATGTCAAGATTAAACACCATTGTAAACTACGCTAGTAGAATTAAAGCTTGCAGTCACGATTCATCAGCTGCTTCCGCGCTTGCCGTGAGAATAGAGTTGAAGATTAAGAACCTGGAGGAGCGTTTACAGAGGATCTACCTACAAAGAGCTGAGCTAGAAGAGCTGTTTACGATTGAACCGTATAAAGACAAGTACAGCCCAGGGGACGTTATTAAACTCGTAGTTCCTAGAAATATGCCGATTGTTAGTACTGAGGTTTTCGTTTGGCCAAACATGGTGAGAATTGCTGAGTACGAACCCTATGTACGTAACGAAACCCACTACGAGATTTCGGTGGAGATTCCTGGAGCACATCTTCTCTCGGATTACGGTGTGAGATCCAGGGAAGTTTGGTTAGCATTATACTTTAGGTTTCAAAACAACTCTTACATGCTGGCTTCACTGCTTAAAGCGGAGTATGGTTTACCCCGTGTTCAGCTAGATGCACCAATTACCACCAGGTACAGGGACAACATTACTGTGACAATGCTATCAGATGAGGTGTTCGATGCGACCTTATACATGAATGACGTAGAGGTTTTGAACACAACTTTACAACCTGGCAATAACACCGTAAGCGTGAACTGCCCACCACACTGCAGAATTGGGCACAACGTGATAAAACTCTGCGTGGATGCTACGGATAAAACTATCCAATACTGCCTTGCTAGACCAATCTACGTTGAACCCGTTTATCCACGCGTAAAAGTACTATCCGACGATATCTCCATAGCATGGCTTGGATACGTGAGAATTTTAATCGTAAACGAAGACCAGGTAGATGTCTACGTAACTATGATCGACTACACTAGGAGAACATTCACTGTCCCGGGTAGAGGTGTTCTCAGCATTCCGGTTTACAGTGGTATTTTACCAGTACAGGTCTTAGATCTCCGGATCAAGGTTGAACCCCTAAGCGAAAAATACGATGCTTTTAACTTGAGCTTAAGTGTCTACGTGGTCAACATACCCGTTCTACTAGTACTCACTCTCATTTCAATTATTCTCATACCTCTGGTAAGCGAGCACGAGAAAAGCTTCGTAGTTACATTTGTTAGCTACTGGAGGAAAGCTCAGGCGATTCCACGTAAGCTGGAAAACCTTGCGAGAGACGCTCTTCTAAAGCCCTACGAGATGGGCTTAGGTTCGCGGATAGCCATGCTCTACTACAATCTCCTGAAGAAACTGAAACTCGGACTTCCAAGGGAGAGTGAAACCCTTAGAGAGCACTACAGGCAGATCTCACATCAAATCCCTGAAGGACTTGGAAAGCTACTGTGGAGATTTCTGCAACTGGTTGAAAGAGACCTTTACTCCAGTAAGAAGCCTTTGTACGAAGAAGCCGAAGAAGCCTACTACGGTGTTCTAAGTGCCTCCTCCGAAGAGTAGACTTGTACTGCTATCGATCACGCTGGGGGCTCTACTAGGGTTCCTCATAGTACTTCTACTGCCTTCAACAACGCCCCATAACATTGGTAACGATGGAGCTTATGGGCTTTCGAAATTCTATTTTTCGCTCAGCGCAAGAACGGTGTACTCTATGAACGAGCTAACGGGTTTAAACCCAGAGCAAACAGTCCTCGTGCTAGCTCGTCAAAGCTCTCTCAAAGACGTTACACCAGTTCGCGAGTTCACGAGTAGCGGAGGTGTAGTAATCGCCTATGGTTCACCACAGTTCGTAGTAAAGTTACTTAGAGATCTAGGTGTATTTCTCGAGTTTAAAGGCTACGTTCTCGACGGTGTTCTTAACGCTGATAGCATGGATAGAATCCTAGTTAATACATCACAGTTACAAGTAAGAACTGTCTTCGAGAGGCCCTATGCTCTGAGCGGGGATTTCGGGTTTGCTAGGGTAATTGTGTGGAGTAGCGTTTTTGCTTACGTTGACTTTAATGGAAACAGACTATACGACCTCAATGAGCCCATAGGTGCATTTCCCCTGGGAGTTGAAATTGCAATTGGAAGAGGTAGAGTGTTAGTGTTCTTCACGGAGTATCTGCTTGAAAACAGTGTCTTTGAGTACAATCGAGACTTCTTTGCTGTGCTTGCTGATGGTAGAGAAGTTGTTCTTGACCAAAGCGAGATGCGGTTACAGGTGCTGAGCTTTGTTCGAACACTACTCTTGTACGAGAGGGGTGCAATAAGCATATACACTGTTCTATTTTTAACATTACTGTTGGTCGTGGTGGCTCACCTTGCTACAAGGGAGTAGAGTTTTAGAAGTACTTGTGTACGTGCTCATGGCTCTAGGGTGCGTGCTAGTTTACTTTCATACTGAACACTTGATCTTCGTGCTGGTACCGGTATTGCTTTTCTCCATGTTGCTTAGAAGACCGCGCATAACGCTACTATCCGCTATGTACAGCGGCATAGTGCTCGTGGTATCAACTACTAGTTTGAGCACTTACACGATAGCTACGCCATTATCTCTTCTGGCAACACTTTACTATATCCTGTACTCAGGCGAAGAGAGCCCCTCGAGGTTTATCTACACGTTACTCCTTGTTCTCACACCTATATACCTATTCTCCGCGAGAGCTATCCCCATTGCACTTGTTTCTGCTACGTCACTTGTTGTACTGCTAATTATCGAGTACAATAGATTAAGCAAATCTAGTGTAAAGGTTACAGCACCCAGTTCAATTGTTTACTTAAACGACTCCGTAAACATAGTAGTCAATGTTGATTGCCCAGGTTCATTCGTGTACAGCGTAGTAGTTGACGACCAGTTCTTCGGGTCAAAGAGCGCTGAAAACAGTTCTTCAAGCACCATTAGGATCCGCGCCCGAAGACTTGGTTCAAATAAGCACAGCCTTAGAGTTGTGCTACAAGATCCGAGAAAACTAACCAGCGTAGAGCACGGTCCATATGTAATCGAGTACAACGTTGTACCCAAGTTCTCAGAACTCTACAGAGAAGCTGAGAAAATACTAGCACTATACTCAGGATACATTTCACCTCCGGTTATCTCCAAGCTCGTTGTTCAGGTAACACCAGGAACTTCTACAGGAGCTTCAACGGCTACTCCTGGAGTTGAAGGAGCCGTTTCGTTACCAGTTAGCGTGATAGCTCCCGGTGGTAAGTACCAAGTGGATGAACCCGGAGTTAGAATAGCAGGAGACATAGAAACGCAGGAAAAACCGGTACTAGAAATAAGGAGACTCGTGAAACCCGGAGAACCACGCTTGAGAACACGCTTCAATGTCAAAATCATGTGGAAGATTCCCAGTAAATTACTAGAGAGGATTATTCAGTACACAAGAGGAATCATAGGAGAGTACATGGGTGTAAGAGAGTACACACCAGGAGATTCCCTCAAGCATATTCATTGGAAGAAGAGCCTTCGTAGAAGCGACATTATTGACCTGGTCGTTAAAGTCTACAGTAGTAGTGACGTTGACAAGCGGGCACAACCCCACAGAAGCATAGTTGTAGCTGATATCACGGCAACAAGTGCTGTTGAACTAGACCTTCTACTTCAAACATTATACAGCTATGTGATCTCGACTATCAAAAAAGAAGAACCCCCGAAATCCACCACGGAGCTCTACCTGTACCTTATTACACCACGTGGTGAAGCGTACTTCATAAGAGGAAAACCCATAGATGTTCTACTGGGATTAAACGCTGTAGTCCAAGAGGAAAAGTTGACAACACCCTATGACTACTCGAGCTGGCATAGAGGGAGCCCGCGCCTATTAACTATACCGGGGGACAGCGTTCTAAGCATGATTGTTGACTACTATAGGTCTCTTGGTGTAGCCATTGTTAAAGACCTAGAGTCTCAGGGTGTAACTAAGGGACCCGTAGTATTAATACACTCGCGTGCTCTTAAATTCAAGTACCATGTAATTTCAAGCGTTTTCTCGGAACTAGGGTTTACCGTTGTTACACCGGGTATTTAACCAGCCTTCTAGATCTCATGGTATGAAACTTTTAGGTGATGTGTGTATGTGGAGTTTACATGTATCCATCTGTACCGTACTGTTTTCTTTAATGCTCATCGCGCTTTTCATGCTTGCAATTCAACTTGAAGCTGAAAACAGCGTGCTTAATGAAATAGAGAACCTTATGAGTGAACTCGAGTACCTGCACAGCAGAGGATTGTGCGTAGACGATGTAGTGGATTTACTCAACAAAGCTATAGAGGAGTACAGTAGAGGTAACACCCAGAGCGCTATAGCCTACCTCGAGGAGGCTAAACAACGTGTAGTTTACCTCAAACCTGTTGCTGAGAGAGTTTACCTTGAGATCCTGATCACCCGTGGTTTAACCGTAGCCATCCTAGCTTCAATACCACTATTGATCTACTTCGTGTTGCCAAGGGTTTACCTCTATGTTTGGTTTAAGCTTCATAGAAGATGGATTATTAGGTGATACCGCGTGATCCTTGACGAAGAGGTTTTCGCAGTAATACTCGCAGTATCAGTTGTGGCATCTACTGTGGGAATCGCATTAGTGCTTAGACCAGATGTTGTTGAGCCCTTTAACGCTATAGGGTTGCTGAACGAGGACTGTAGAATAGGTGAACTACCCAGAGTAGCGTTAAACAGCACTGTTCTAAGGCTATGCATATTCATAGCGAACTACATGGGGAAACCCGTGTACTACAGAGTTGTATACAAGATCGGCGATACTGGCACATTACCCACGGCGACTACTCCTTCACCCGAAAGCCCTGTTGCCGAGTGGTTCAGCGTTTTAGGAAACAAAAAGAACACTACAATACTTGTTAATGTCCCAGTTTACACCAGTAAACCGCTACCGGCAAGTGTAACACTGATCTTCGAGCTCTGGATGTACGATACAGGGCTCGATAGCTGGGTTTATACTGGTAGATGGGTTCATCTACACTTGAACATTACTCCACCACTAGTATAACAAGCTGTGATCGACTTGAACAGAGAACCTGTAACCCTGGAGGATTACGTCAGAAGAAGAGCCGGTGGAAAGGTTAACAAGTACAAGGTGCTTTATGAAGTGTGGAAAAGCGTTAAAGATAAGAAGCTGAGGATCGAGGACCCGGATCCACCCCTAACGCTGGTATCCTACGCGTTTAGACTAGAATATACACTCTGGTTTTGGACAGCCCTCGCACTGACGTCACTAACTCTACTAGTAGTGTTTTTAACCGAGAAGGTCCCAGCTCTGATCCCAGCTAGGTACGTGCTTGGAACGATCTACGTTCTCTTCTTACCCGGGTACTCTCTTGTTGAAGCCTTGTATCCTCGCGAAGAGGACCTATCACCATTGGAGAGAACAGCTCTATCCATTGGATTATCGCTAGCTACTGTACCTCTCGTGGGATTAGTACTAAACTACACACCGTGGGGTATAAGACTTGCACCGATCATAACCTCGCTAACTGCTTTTACAGTTTCAATGCTTATTACAGCATTGTACAGAAAGTTCAACTACATAAAAATCAACTATGCAACTAGGAAGATTCCAAGGAGGTTTTAAAGGAATCCACATCTTCTAACAAAGTTCGTGATAGTGTTGCTGTATATCCTCGGAGACCACTCAAGTGGTTCTACACAGTTCGGTTTTTAAGCCTAAACCCCAATAACCTTCAATGGCTGCGTGAATGCTTATGGAAGCTTCCCGTGCTGAGGTTAGAGCTGACTACAGGATTATCAGGTATAGTCCCTGGCTGGTCCACTTTAACACGGGTGCCTGCAACGGTTGTGACATAGAGGTGCTTGCCTCCATTACCCCACTCTACGATCCCGAGCGCTTTGGAGTTAAACTTGCTCCCAGCATCAGGCACGGTGATATACTAGTCGTTACGGGAGCTGTGACCAAGAAAGCGGCTGAGAGGCTCAAGAGACTCTATGATCAAATGCCATGCCCAAGGTTCGTTGTAGCCGTGGGAGCGTGTGCTATAAGTGGTGGAGTTTTCTCCAAGTCTTATAACGTTCTTGGCGGTGCTGACAAGGTTGTACCCGTAGCAGCCTATGTACCAGGGTGTCCACCTAGACCCGAAGCTATTCTCGATGGAATTGTGAAACTTCTTAAGCTTATAGAGAAGGGAGAGGTGAAGTACAGTGGATGCAAGTGAGAAGATCTCGCTCATAGAGAGCTTTGCCATTGAAAAAGGTACTGTTAAGCCTAGCAGAAGACTCTTCGTTGTTAAACCCGAGGATGTGAAAAAACTGTTCTTAGAGCTTATTAATAGGTACGGCTATGGAGGATTCTACGTATCAACCCTCGTAGGCACGGATCTTCCCAGTGAAAACAGGATCAGGCTTGACTACTACGTTGTTCTTCTACCAGAGGAGGTAACCGTTGTTATCAGAACTTTTCTTGGCAGGGAGAACCCCGTGATCGACAGCTTGATCGACATCATACCGGGTTTACTAGCTGGTGAACGTGAGACGCACGACCTACTCGGTGTAGTATTCAATGGTAATCCGCTTCTCAAACGAGGCTTCTTCGTAGCAACCGATGTAGCTGAGCAGGGTAAATACCCGCTGAGAAAGGACAGTGGTGTTTAGCATGGCTATAACGAAGATAGTTGAGGTTCCACTAGTATCAGCCGAAATACCAATTGGTCCACAGCACCCAGCACTTCACGAGCCTGTTCTACTGAAGATCTACGCTGATGGTGAAGAAGTCGTTAAAGCGGAAGTAAACACCGGGTACAACCACAGAGGCATCGAGAAGCTCTGCGAGAAAAACTCCTTCTACCGTGATATCTTCATAGTTGGAAGAGTCTGCGGTATATGCAACGCTGTTCACACGAACTGCTATGTGAGAGCACTAGAGTACCTGCTGAACATTGATCCACCCCGGAGAGCAAAGTACCTGCGCGTTCTCTCAATGGAGCTTGAAAGAATACACAGCCATATGCTGGTAAACGCCGTCATGGCAGAGATCGTGGGATTCGAAAACCTGTTCATGCAGATAATGCTGGACAGAGAACGTGTAATGAAAGCAAAGGAAATACTAACTGGTAACAGAGTAATGGCGGACTTCATGATTGTTGGTGGTGTTAGAAGAGACATTGACTCTGTTAAGAGGGATAAGCTGAGAGATCTGCTGCTCAAGCTTAAACCCAGAGTAGAGTACTACAAGAAGGTGTTCGAAGAAGACGAAACCATCTACAAGAGGCTAACCAACACCGGGCTACTGAAGTACACGGATGCAACAAGACACAGTCTTGTCGGACCAGTAGCAAGAGCTTCAGGTGTTAAAATAGACTCCAGGGCAAGTGACAAGTACGACGCGTACGATGAAATACCCTTCAACCTTGTAACTAGAACAGAGGGTGATTCGTGGGCACGCATGATGGTTAGATGGGATGAAACTCTCGAAGCAATAGAAATGTGTCTCTACGCTCTCGAGAAGCTCCCGTCAGACGGAAACCCTGTTCCCGACGAGAAAAGGCTTCCACGAGTAATACCTCAAGGGGAAGCCTACGCCAGAGTTGAAGCTCAGAGAGGAGAGCTCACTTACTACGTAATGAGCGATGGCAAAAGCCCAACGCCTTATAGAGTTAAGATTAGAACGCCGAGCTTCAACAACATCATAAACTCGGCTGGTATACTTTACCCGGGTTACAGCCTCGCAGATGTACCTGTAATACTGACATCGCTAGATCCCTGCATATCGTGCATGGAGAGAGTAGTAGTTCTAGATCTGGAAAAGGGTACCAAGTACAAGTTATCACTCAGAGAACTCGCTGGTGGTAAGCTGTGAGAAGGCCTAAGCTACTTGAATTAAGCTTGAGAAACCTCCTCAGTAAACCAGCCACTATTCAGTATCCACGTGAGAAAACACCGGTGGAGCTGGATTCCCGCGGAGTTCAGTACGCTGATTTAACCAAGTGTACTGGCTGCTCTCTCTGCGCAATAGAGTGTCCGGCTGATGCTATCAAAATGACTCCCATACCACAGGACTACGAAGTTCCAAGGATAAATGCTCGCAGGATCTACCCATTAATAGACTATGGTAAATGCGTATTCTGCTACAGGTGCGTTAAAGTGTGCCCGTTCAACGCTTACATAACAACTAATACCTTTGAAATAGCTGGTACGAGCATTCCATACTCGACAGATCTTTCACTAAGCACTCTTAAGAGAGTGAAGGACTAATGATATACGAGCTTATCATGGCTATTCTAGTCGTATACGTTATCTCGATCACACTTCTATCTGCAAGAGCTATCAAGGGTCCAACTATCGGCGACCAGGTGCTCGCGATCGACGTCATAGCGTATATTACGGTTGTTCTGTTCGTTTTAGTCTCAATTTACCTGAAAGAGCCTATTTTAACCGTGGTAGCATTACCGCTTGCCCTGTGGGTTTATGCTCTAGACGTATACATTGCAAAGTATCTTGAAAGAGGCGATCTAGGTGGTTGAAGTCCTTATACTGGTGTTAAGGATTCTCGGTTCTGCTTTGCTCGTCCTTGGGGCATTTGCAAGCTTAGTATCAGCGATAGGCTTTCACAGGTTTAAAAACTTCTACTTAAGACTACATGCTGCAACTGTTGGTACTATATGGGGCTCGGTCTACCCGCTGATAGGTGCTAGCCTGATTTCTGTTACACTAGAAGAGCTTGGAGCTCATAGGTGGTTTGTTGCTGGTGCTAGCTTTACAATAGCTATAGTTATATTCATCCTTGCACCCGCTGGTTCTCACGCTCTAGCTAGAGCTGTTCACAGAGCAAGGGTTGCACGGGTTCAACCATGCAGAGCGGACTTACTTAACCCGGAGTTATGCGGGTGAGATCAGTGCTACCGGGTGAAACCTTCACGTATCTCGCGATGGCTCTTCTAAGCTTGCTCTCTGTGATCGCTGTTTACATGGCTATCAAGGAAAAGGACCTAGTTAAAGCCATAGTGTATAGTGCTCTTCAGAGTGGTTTCTACGCTATACTCTACTACTTTCTGTTGGCACCGGATATAGCATTAGTGTATATACCCGTTGCTGTAGGGCTTGTTCCCGCTGTTCTACTAGTACTTGTGAGCAAAACTGAGAGGTGGGAGAAGAATTGAAGGTAGTAGAGTTATTCGTACCTATTGTAGTAGTCCTCTCGCTAGCATTACTACTAGCACTAGCGTTTGACTATATTATACCACAAGCACAAATTAGAAAGCTCGCAGAGTTCTACCTTTACGCTGCTTATAATCCGTTCCACCTAGGCAACTACACCGCTATGACTCCTGCTGTCGTCTCAGCAATAGTGTGGGATTTCAGAGGTCTTGATACTCTATTTGAAACAATGGTATTTTACCTAGCATTAATAGCAGGTACAGCCCTCTGCAGAGGTACTTTTAGTGAAAGAATGAGTGTGAAAGGCGTTGGGCTCTCCGTTATTGTTAAAACGGTGACAAAAATAACCGTACCAATGATCTTAGCCGTTGGTGCATCCATAGGGCTTCACGGCCATCTGACGCCAGGTGGCGGTTTTCAGGGAGGCTCGGTGATCGCCGTTGTGCCGATGCTATTCATAGTAATATTCTCGATCACTTTTCTCGTTGAACGAGGTATTACAACGGGTAAAGTGTTAACTCTCAGAACACTAGGACTCACCGGCATAGGACTAACCGCTGTAGCATTATTCATGGCAAGTTTAGTAGTGGGTCAGCATGCGTACGTATTCCAGAACATTGCTAAACCGGATGCACCACTTAGTATGCCGCGTGAACTTAGTGGCACGGTTTGGTTCTTTAATTTGTTTGAAATGATAGCCGTAGCTGCTGGTTTCTCGATGGCATTTATAACAATTACTCTATCCAGGTATAGTGCAAGAGGTGGGTAACCGTGGAACTTATCAACACGTACCTACTATCGGTCGTTGCAGCATCGTTGTTCGTGAACACTGCTATCGCGCTTTACGGTCTATTCTTTAAGCCTCACTATACAAAGAAAATAATAGCATTAACAATACTTTCAGATACCGCGAACACGTTTGCTATTTACCTTGGATATCGACGTTGGACTGAGTTAGGCCCTTCAGTACCACCTGTACTACTAGAATATGAGAAGGAGGCTCTGGAAAAGCTCACGATGAGAGGTGTTGACCCACTGCCGCAAGCACTAGTCCTTACCGCTATAGTCATAGGTCTAGCTGTAACGCTCTTTCTCGTATTCCTCGGTTACGTTCTCTACGTACACTACGGTACTTTGGATATGAGAGAAATCAAGAGGTTAAGGGGTTGATGATGAGAAGAGTCGGTAGTGTTCTCGCTGTTGCTTTGTTATCATTTGCTATCTACATCGTGTACACCGGTAGTATTTCGCCCTACGATCTAGCTACGGGTGCAATAGTCGCCTTGATCGTGGGTGCGCTATTCTCCGGGATAACGGTTAAAAACCCAGTTAAACTCGTTAACCCAGCTAGATGGGGGTACCTAGTTCTCTACGCGATCAAGTACTTCGTGTACTACGAGACTCTTGCACACTTGGACGTTATAAGCAGAATACTCCACCCCAAAACCCCTGTTAACCCCGCAGTAGTAATGGCTCCTTTCGATGTAGAAACAGACTATGCTTTAACTACCATAGCTAACAGCATAACGAATACACCTGGTACAGTCGTAGTTGACGTAGATGAAAAGCGTAGAGTTTTCTACATCCATTGGATTGACGCTAAAACCCTGGATCCCCTTGATGTGAAAAAACGTGTTTTTGAAGACTTCGAAAAGTACGCTAAGAGGATCTTTGATTAGGGGGTGATGTTCATGGAGATCGAAAGACTGGCTTTGAACGCGCTGGGGTCATTAACTCCTTTGCTAGCATTAACAGCTTTCATGGTTCCCCTGTTATCGAAGCTTGCGAAGAACAACAGAGTAGTCCCGTTCATCGCTGCTCTGATGGGTAGTTCTTATGCTGCATTTGCTTCCTCGGTAGTTCTATACTATGTTTTAACGAGCAAGAAACCTCTCGTTTACATGTACGGTGGATGGCCGCCACACTTCGGCATAGTCTACGAGGTGGACTCCTTCAACGCTGTTATAGGAGCTCTCACAGCATGGGTTATGATACCTATAGTTCTGTACTCGCACTGGTACAGTAGACACCTCGATGATACGTCCTGGTATTACACGCTGTTAATAGGTCTCGAAGTAGGTATACTCGGTTGCCTCTACACGGGAGACGCTTTCAACCTGTTCGTGATGATCGAAGTACTCGGCTTATCAGCATACGGACTAGTTGCGTATCATAGGGATAAAGCTGAGGCTGTTGAAGCCGCTGCTAAGTATGCTCTCATAGGTGCTGTTGCTACGACGATGTACTTCATGGCCGTAGTCTTACTCTATGCTGGCTTTGGAACAGTCAACATGGCACTACTTTCCAGCTTGTCGAGAACAAGAGTTCTAGCGGAGTTGAGGTACATTAGTTTAATGGCGATAGCTCTTTCTCTCTGGGTTTTCACGTACAAGGCAGCAGTGTTTCCAAACCACTTCTGGTTACCGGACGCGCACCCTGAAGCTCCTACACCTGTATCTGCAGCACTTTCAGGTCTTGTTGTGAATGTTGGTGTGTACGCTACTGCAAGGTTCCTCTACACGCTCTTCTCAGCAAATAGCATCGCAGCTGGTTATCGAGAAGCTGTTCTACTAGCGCTCTTCGTACTTGGTGCTTCAAGCGGGTTACTAGGTGCTCTAATGATGATGCTACAGAGAGATATAAAGAGGCTTCTAGCTTACAGCACGATTAGTCATATGGGGGTGGCGTTTATGGGCATAGCTATCGGTTTTCTCGCGGACTTCTCTGAAGCAGCCAAAGTTGCTGTTATGGGTGCACTAGTTCACATAGTTTCCCACGGTATAGCAAAAGCTCTGCTCTTCATGGCTAGTGGCATATTTATAGATGCTTCGGGCTCCAGAGACCTTGACGCAATGCGTGGTGTTGGACGCTTCTATCCGATTACATCAATATCCATGATCGTTGGTTTCATGAGCCTTGCTGGATTGTTACCTTTAGCGGGATTCTACTCCAAGCTATTAATATCACTAGGGTACCTTAATGCAGGCTTTGTTCTAGGACCAGTACTAATCATCGCGATATCGGCACTATCCGTACCTGGGTACATGAAGGTTGTATCGTCAGTAGTATTCGGCGTTGGTGAACACAGGGAAAGAGTCGAGAAATGCATCTGGGTGGAACTTGTACTACTGGGGATGGCAATATCGCTTGTAGTCATGGGAGTAGTGTTCTCGTGGTTAGCGCCGGTATTCGAGGAGGCTTCAATTAGCCTAGTGGAAAATGTAAATACTTACGTGTCCGCTGTACATGAGAAAATACCCAAGAACTTCGAAGGATGGTTACCATGAGGGTGGACCCGTTCACAGCAGTGTTCATCTCAACCTCCCTGGTAGCTTTTCTAGCTATCTTCATGTACGTACTTTACTACTTGCTGAAGTCTAAAAGAGTCCGCGAAACCACTATGTACTTGTCCGGTGAACCCGAGGAAGTGGTCTCAATGCCTGTGCCTAGCGTTGGTGCATTGTACTGGGGGTTCATGAAAAGGTTTGCGAGATCACTATACAAGGTTCTTGTAGAGAGCGTTCACACAGGTAGTCTGCACGACTGGTTCAGGTTTATATCTTCTTGGCTTGGACTCCTCCTGGTCCTCTTAATACTAATCTACACTGTGTACATGCTTGTGGGGTGATCAAAGTGTACCAGATTGTTCTTTACGCTTTGCTCAGCGTTCTCGTATTCCCAGGTTTAATATTCCTGGTTTCACTAGCCTTTTTCACACAATACCTCGTTAGAAAACTAAGTGCAAAGTACCAGAGAAGAATGGGGCCTAGCTACGTAGGTCCATTTGGCGTTCTTCAGCCATTCTTCGACTTCTGGAAGCTTTTAAGGTACAAGGAGCTGGTTAAAACGCGGTTCTCGCTTGTAAAAGCAGCCGAGATCTCGTTGATCGTAGGATTATCGTTCGCCCTCGGAGCTGTCATTTTCTTACCTCTAAGTCCCTTCAGCATAAGTTCGAGCTTTGATGTTCTATTATTCTTCTACATGACGAGTGTTATACCATTACTCGCGCTCATACTCGCATCTCTATCTATGCCAGGACCTTACACCACTATTGGAGTATCGAGACTTCTGTCAATAGCAACCATAGCTGAACCAGCTTACTTCGCAAGTATTGTTATACCAGTTTACCTGGCAACTCGCTACGGAGTAGATCCAGGTGGCTTCATGAGTATTGGTGAAGCCTATACAAGGGTCTACGAGCTGTGGGCTGATCCCAGAACAGCTGTTGTAATGGTTTTATGCTTGATCTCGTTTATTGTAAGTGTTCAAGCTAAAGCTATGTACCCACCGTTCAACATCCCCGAGGCGGAACAAGAGATAATAGCTGGCTTTGAAACAGAGTTCTCAGGTCCACTACTAGCACTAGCAAGATTACTGCATGACGTGGATTTGACAATATCCCTTATCATCGGAGTTTACGTTCTGCTCGGCGGTCCTTTACCGTTTGCGCACATGTCTCCACATGGTGCTATACTACTGGTTATCAAGTACGTAGCTTTATTAATGCTAGTAGTGTTGATAAAGAACATCATGGGGCGTTACAGAATAGAGCAAGCACTTATTCAGTTATTCAAGTACAGCTTACTCCCAGCCACGTTGGCAGCTGTTCTGGCAATGATCACGGGGTAGAGTCATATCATCTCATCCTGTAGTTCTACGGATGGATCAGCATTATTTTATCATTTACAACTAGCCACGAACTCTGTACACAAGCGAAGTGAACTGTGTGCTTTCGACTTCATTCTTCCCAGTTTATCCTACTCGAATGGTTCCCTTTGTAGTACAATTAAAACATCATCGAGCTTTTACGTCTATTAATACTCTGAGGTTGAAACTCTCTATTCCTATGACTACGACAGCTTCAACACCGACGAGTACGTACCCTTCGTTAAGTCCGTAATCTCGCGGATTCAACTTTACTTCGAATACGCCTACGTAGTAGCTTGTGCTGTTCCAGAACAAGATGTTATCCGTCAATGGAATCCTGGCATGCCATGGTCTCATCGCTTCACCCGGTAGTTCCGTGTTGTAGTATATTCTAAGCTGGTAGAGAGTTACTGGGAATACAGGGTTAAACCCAGCATCGTAGAGATAGACTACTGGAATGAAGTACACCGCGTGGCTTACACCCGTGTATGCACCTACTGCACGTAGAGTGATATTGACTATAAACGTAATCTCGTCTCCTCCGGTAAACTTAATCATCCTGTAAATTTGCGTGTAATTTCCTGAGTAATGAACAAATTCCAAGAAACCACCGCTATGCCTGAACCCGGGTATGCTGCTAGTACTATTAAACCAGTTCGTTAACACAGAGTTCTCTAAGGATGTCATGTTAACATTACAGGGTATATGGACAACTAGGCTACATACCACTGGTCCACGGAGAAGAGTACTGTTTACCAGATCAAGCCTCGTAGAACCCCAGGCTAGCTTGTAGCCTTGCGCCTCCATGAGAACCCAGCTACCGCTATCTATTAACCCTTTGGCTACATAGTCGAGAAGCTCGTTATCAACGTACACCTTGTTCTTGATATTGTCAGGAGCGTTCTGCAAGCCTGGATCCAAGCGTGGAACGTAGTAGAACACGAGGCCGCCCTCCGTAACGAAGTATACAAGAACAGGCTTACTTGGTCTTTCAACAGGAAACTCCGTTGTGGAAAGTACAAGCTCATTTAGTGCAAGGTGAAACACAAGCTCGTTATCAGGCGATCTTAGTACAAGATCCTTTATTCTAATAGGTGCATAGGGTGTTACTGCTAGTACAAAGTGAGTTTCATTAGCGTACTTTATCGATATAACCGGAGGGTATGAAACAACCTGAACAGCGCTGATAACGTTGTTTACTTGATCATTGATACTCTTAGTGTAAGAGGATATCCACGTGTGAAATGCGAACATTATTCCTATGACTATTATAACAGCTAAGTAAGCTCCTACTATAGATTCTACTCCCTTCATGGAACCCCGTTTAAAGATGGTATAGGTTAAGTCAAGGAGAGCTTGATGAAACTATTCCTTTTTGAATCCGTGAGATCTCGAGCTCTGCTACTCGTACGTTCGAAACCTTAAAATACCAGCTATTCCACCGAATGTTCTGGAAAACCACTCACCCTCTGGAAGATCCTTGCTTATTACAACAACCTTCACGTTCTTTGATGAAGCTTCTTCAAGCCATGATGTAACATCGTTTCGTGAATCGCTTACAAGTAAAACTTTTAATAATCCCTGCTGTAATGCTAGTTTAACCTCCTCTTCGCCGTAAACAATAAGTCCATCATCCTTTGCCAGGTGGTACTTGAACTCTTCCAGGTGCTTCAAAGATTCAGCGTACTCTTGGTCTTTTAGTAGATCTCCCGCTTTCATGATTAGCTCTCTTAGTCCAGCTTCACCTTGGTAGGCTACGTCTATGAGCTCTGGTAGTACTATTTGCTTTAACCTATAGTCCAAGTAGTTGCCCTGTAGGAAATCGTACTTTGCATACGCGGGTCCACCGATAATTATTGCTTTCAGTTTACCCTGCTCCAGTAATGGTAGAAACACCTGGTTTGCTCTTTCGCCAACATCCTTGTAGAATTCTTCTACCATTTGCTCTATGATCCTGTCAAATCTCCTCTGGCTTTGACCACCTTTGTGGTGTTTACCGGGAACATATCCTTCCAGTTCATCAACAACCTCCAATCTATTACCCTTGAGAAGACCTATAGTTGCAGCATCTCTCTCGATCAGGAGAATACCAATTATGTTGCTCTCCGAGACCATTTCCTCCAGGAACTCTACGTGAAATACCTTGTCCGTTCTGTAGAAGAATACGGGTACGGGCTCAGGAGGTATAAGCATCACTACAGTTGACTCACCTGTGTCGGGATTCATACCTGCAAACAGTACTAATCCCTTATCTGGTGCTTTGGGTATCTTGCTTAACCTATCATAGGCTATGTTTAGCGCCCACTCAACAGCGTTCCTTGTACGTTTGAGTTTGATGTTCTCGGCTACGGAGATCTCCTGTCTTAGGAGAGCGAGAACATCGCTTATGGGTCTTCCCGGTGGAATGTACAAACTTAGTAGTATTGTTGCATGAGCTCTCCAAGTAGAAAGCTCTCTTATTATTTCTCTAAGCTTTTGCTTGTCGACTCTTAGCTTTTCCAACTGTTCATCGGTATAGCTAAAAGCTCACAACCTTACACCACGTGGTATTCCACTAACAACTGTTAACATTGTAATTACTTAGATTTAGGACCTGCCTTCATCAGCTTCTTTGGCCTCAGTGTACCCTTGGACTTGCATCTTCTGCACTTCTCTGCTCCCGGCGGGTTTAATGCACCACACTTTCTGCACACGTACTTGTTCAAAACACGCAGATGCACTATTTTCAGCAACTCGGGGTCGTTTATTGGCATAGTAAGCACCTACTACCTCATATACCCGTAATAGGGATTTTAAAGCTAAACTTCTAGCTTAACACTTCTCAACCTCTCGTATATAAGTTCTTGCTCCTCAGGTGGGTACAGTGATACTGCGTATTCAACTAGCTTCAGGTTGAAGCCTCTGCGTTTAAGCTCTGCTAGGTATTTCTCGAGCTTGTCAAGGTCTGTACCTTGCCTTGCTTTTAAAACGAGATAGTACTCCGGTCTAATGGACTTTATTCTCGTTGAGTCTATTCTGTACTCGACTGAGTCCTCGAGAAGCTCCATCGGTATATCTATGTCCATGTAGTTCTCGTAGAACTCAATAAGCACGTAGCCTTCCTCCAAAGGGACCACTAGCGCCGGTAAACCTATTTCTGATGTTGTCAACTCCCATCCTTGCTCCGCTGCAATTTCTTCTAGTTTCTCCCTCTCCGATAGGGGGCTAAAATCTAGTGTAAAAACATCAATGTCTCCGTCGAGTTCTGGGTAGTTCAAGTGCAGCTGAACGGATGTGTCACCTATTACAACTCCGTTTATCTTCCACCTGTGAAGCACGTTAAATATATCAGCGAGCTTTGATCTCTTGTACTTCAAGTTCACACCAGAGTTAACAAATACCTAAAGCACATGAATTATACTTAATAATACTTTCCATTAAAAACAGCATGATTGATGCGAAACAACTGCACCGGTGTTTAACTGTGAGTTTCAGCGTTGAGAGAGCTATGATGCTACAGAAAGTTCTCTCCGAGAAAGCTCTCCTAAGTATTCGCGAAGGCACGCACCTTGATCTGAGCAAGATAAGGTTTATAGCTGGCTTTGACTCGGCCTATAAGGACAGCAAACAGTACGCTGCAATAGTAATCTACGATACGAGTTCACGAAACATCGTGGAGAAGGCGTTCAGTATAGTTGAAGCTCGTGTTCCATACATACCGGGGTTACTAGCGTTCAGAGAAGTTCCAGGGTACATGAGAGCGTACTCAAAGCTCACGGTGAAACCCGATGTTATACTCGTAGATGGACATGGCTTGGCGCATCCCAGAGCCTTCGGTATAGCAACTCACATTGGGCTAGTTCTCGAGAAGCCCAGCATAGGTGTAGCTAAAAAGAAGCTGTACGGTGAAATAGTAGAGAGCTGCGGGAGAAGACTTATTAGAGCGCACGGCTTAATAGTTGGAGAAGTACTGAAACACGGAAGCACTGAACTCTACGTAAGCATAGGCTACAAAGTGAATCTGGAGGACGCTGTTAACATAGTTAAAAACCTGCTTACCAAAGAAGCAAAACTACCAATACCGCTTCAGGAAGCAGACTCCTACTCAAAGATGCTTAAACGAAAGTACTAAAAACCAAGAATACCTAAAACCACTAGGGGCCCGTGGCCTAGCCTGGAGAGGGCGCCGGCCTGCGGAGCCGGAGGACCCGGGTTCAAATCCCGGCGGGCCCGCATACGGTAATTTTCGTTAAGAACGATTGTTATAAGAGCTGTATTCCACTGATATTCATAGTGAACGCTTAGTCGAGATGAATGCCGCCTTGAAGGAAAACAGTATACTGCTAGTTGCAGGCTACGGAGGTCACTCGGGCTACGTTTATGCTGTAGCGATAGAGCTTGCTAAAGCCGGGTTTAGGAACAGTATTTTCCTTGTAGCCGAGGAGTACTCTTTCCTAGCTGAGAAGTTCAAGAACTTGGGTAGAGTTTACTACCAGGTGCTACCTAGAAGACCCGGAGAGCCCTTAGTAAAAGGACTTGGAAGATGGATTAAGGCGTTTTTCCAATCTACTCAGTTACTATTGAATGAGCACATTAAAGCTGTATTCGCTGGTGGATCCAATTTCTCCATTCCACCGTCTCTAATAGCCATGATTCTCAGGAGAGCAAGAGTGTACACTATTGAAGCGATAGAGCACTTTTCTAAGCCTTCAAGAGCTGTTAAGTTCCTCGAGTTTTTTGGAGCAAAGGTGTTTCTGCACTGGGAAGAGCAGCTGAGAATGTTTCCAAAGGGGATTGTGGTTGGGCCAGTTTACGAGCCTCCCGTTTACGAACCCAGGGATGAAGGCTATGTGCTTGTAACGACTGGAACAATTGGGTATAAGGAGTTGTTCGATTCCATTGAGAGACTAAAACTAGACAATGTTGTTATGCAAACAGGAGATGTGGATCCAGAGCCCTACCTCAGGAGAAACCCTTCGTGGAAAGTTTTCAGGTATACTAGTGATATACATAGGTGGATCGCGGATGCAAGCATCGTTGTTACCCAGCAAGGAGTTACCGCTGCTACCGCTAGCTTGGCCTACGGGAAACCAGTCATAGTGGTGTGGAATCCCAGGGTTGTTCTTGGTGCACCAAAAAATGATGTAAAGATCTACGCTGAGAAGCTAGAAGCAGTTTTCATCGAGAGAGCGGACGTAGAGGAGCTAAAGAGAGCTCTGGAGCTTGCTCACAAACCCACTAGGATTTACCCTAATGCCGCGAGAACAATTGCAAAGATTCTAGTTGAGGAGCTTAAATAGTTAAGTTCATCATCACCAAATACGTAGCAAACGCTGCGAATACTACTGCTATCGCGCTTCGCGAAGAAGTGAATCCTCCGTCTCTGATTAGGACCGCTGGCTGCATTACCATTAGAAAACCTATACTACTGTAAGCTGAAAACGCGTGCTTGTCTAAGGGTGATGCTAGTGGTATTCTCAATAGCATAATGTAGGCTGCTACCACAAGAACAATTACTACAAAGGAGTACAGAACATACTGCTTTATCTTCTCGCGTACCTGTTTTCTCACTGATGCGATTTCGTCCAAGTAGTCAACAGCGTGAACAAGGTGCTTACCTTCAGCTGAGCTGTAAAGCATAGTAGCAAGCGAGAAGAGAAGTATCTTGTAAGCTAGTTTTGGAAGCTTAATAATCTTTAAAACTTTCTTTGGGTTAACGCCTAGCATTAAACTAAACCAGAGTAACCTGTACGGAGCTGAGTTGGAGGAACCTAGGGACTCCAACAATGCTGTACTCACTGGTCTACCCATTAACACCTGCGAGTAAGTATCGTAGATTACGCGGAACGATTCCTGCTCGAGAATATTGTTCACAGCAGCGTGTTTTCTCGTAGTCACGTGTAGAACAAGTAATAGTGCAGGTAGTAGGAGCATCGCCTCGAAAGACAAGGCTAGAACAACTGCTAGCGTTGAGAAGAGAATGTCGCTGAATACTACGTAGCCGGGAAGGGTGTAATGGAGCTTTACGCATATTCTATACGCGAAGAAGTACCCAGTAACGCCCAGCGCGTAGATTACGAGTAGTCCAAGAAGCGGGAGCAAACCCCATATGGGTAGCACCATGAGGAACATTAGCACTAGGACCCCCACTAGATACGCTTCGTACAACGTATCGAGCGCTCTCTGATGCTCATTAACCTTTGCCCTAAACCTAGCAAACTCCTGCTTAAGTATAGATTCAACGAAGTACTTCGTATTACCACTAGTAACCAGCACGGTACTGTAATCTCTCAGAAATTTAGAGAGCTCTAAGAAAGGTACAGATTCAGCAATCTTTCTCAAAGCCAGGTGAGGTGCACCTAGAGAACTCTCTAGTACAGTATACTGGTTCGAGAGAGCGCTGTAGCACTCACCAAGCTCGATATCACCTCTTCTAATGCTTTCGAACAAGTGATAGATCTTTAAACCACTAGATTCAAAGCTTGCTAGTTGCACGAGAAAGTCGAGGAACATATCATCGTAGCATTTATGTAGAAATCTCCTCTTACCGAGTACTCTTAGCAACAAGCTCTTCGACCTCCAGATGTTTTTCCGCATAAAACTCGAAGAGCCTACGTGCTAGTGCTTCTGGTGCAAAAACACCCTCGGAGACAAGTTTTTCTAGGAAGATCGCTCTACGAGCAAGTTCCTGATACAGTTCTTCACTATTGTAGATCTTAGCGAGCCTAACAGACCTCTGAGCAATATTCTCTAAGCTACATGGTACCAAGGAACTGCATATTTCGACCAACTCTACGTCGTTGCTTACTTCTGTAATACTTGCCACTTTTCTTGTTTTACCAACAAGTTCTGTTAGCACAATCGTCCATATGTTACCAAGAAGATTTTTTGGAATTGATATTGGAGATGCCATGAGTCTTTCAAGAACAGACTGTGCACCATCAGCATGTATGGTATTCAGTACACCATGACCTAATCTCGAAGCTTGAACCAATAACCTCGCTTCAGCTCCTCTAACTTCGCCAATAACTATATAGTCTGCTCTTCTTCGAAGGGCAAATTTGAGAAGCGCGAAAGCATCCACCTGAGGTAATCTCGAAAAAACCTCGTAGTTTTCAACGAAAGAGTCCCATAATTCGCTTGGAACGTAGACTTCAGGGGAATCCTCTATTGTGATGACCTTTTTGTTCCCTGGTATAAGGCTCAGAAGTGCTTGAAGCAAGGTGGTTTTCCCAGAGCCGACGTGGCCTGCGATTACGATCCAACCCTTGTTCTCTATCACAAGCCAAAGGTATGCTGCAACCGCGGATGATATTGTTCCCTCGTTAATCAGTTTTGTGATGGTGTGAACTGCCCCACTCTTCTTCCTTAGTACTATGCTACTACCAAGTTGCGCTATGCTTCCACCGTAAACCAAACTAGCTCTCAGAACACCCTCTAGTGATCCCTCGACGAGTGGTTGAACAAGAGATACGTGTTTTCCAGCTCTTCTAGATAGAGCGAGAACCAGCTGATCTACTAGCTCTGGTTTAACTATTATGTTAGTCTTTAACCAGCCAATCCAAGAAAAAGAATTGTGAACAACGTAAATTCTGCCAGAAGACTTACTCAAATGAATATCCTCGACGTGAGGGTCTAGAACAAGAGGTGTGAGAGGACCAAGACCGCTTGTTACTTTGAAGTATATGTAGTCAGTAGGTTTGAGCTCTTTCTTCTCGAGCATAGATTTTATGCTAGAAATAACCTGTTCGTCGGAGAAAACTCTACTAGAGAGTTCTCGTGTAACCTGAGCTAAAACCTCGTTATCGTACGTCGGCTCCTTAACAACGTAGAAAACCTCATTACCGAGTTCTCCAACAGAGATTTCAACAACGTTATGCAAACTGTAGGTATATAGAATGCTGTCCAGGCTTACGTTCTCAATATTGTAACCTTTGAGGTGGTTTTCGAGTAGCATATTCAAAATGTTCGAGGTTGTGGGATCAATGTTCTTGCTTGCATAAGGAATGGATAAGCTAAATTTAAAAGAAGAAAGAAAAGATCTAGAAAAAAATCTTTTGAAGATCTTCATTGATTACACCTGTGTTTATCAGCCAAATACCCTTACCGTGTATGGATCCGTTCGCCTGTCTCTGTCGTAGCGTACAACAACGTAGAGAGGTGTCTCTGTGAGATCGACGTTTACTTCTATGGTTCGTTCTCCACCTGCTGGGATATCATATGTTTGATTACTAGCTGAAATGCTTCTGTTTACTAGTATGACTTCAACTCCTGTCACAGTTGTTGGAGTTAAACCTACGTTCCTTACTGTAACGTAGAGTTTGTTCAGTGATTTAATGTAGTACGCGTTCGTAATTACAATATCCGCCGAGTTAGTGAACACTGTTAAGTACCTGGTAATGTACGAGTAGAGGAGAACGCCGCCAGCTATTGTTAACGCTAGTAAGATACCCGTTGCAACTATTCCCGAAACCCCCTTCATGGTTGAATCCCAATAAAGAATGGGTGTTTTTGAAGCGGGTTCACGGGTAAAAGTTATAAGGTGTACCAGGTAGAGTTAACCGATAGTATTCTAGTTGCTTATAACCTAACCGTGAAGATAGTTTATTCAGTATGGTGTTTATATGAGCGATTTAACTGAGACATATAAAGCAATAAGCCCAGCCGAGTTCTTCTACAAGTACAGAGAGATCGCCGGCTTTTCAAATCCGGCTAGAGCTATGTATCAAACGATAAGAGAACTTGTTGAAAACGCTCTCGATGCTACGGATGCTCACGGTATTCTCCCCGATGTCAGAATCAATATCACAAGGGTTGACGAATCCCATGACTTCTATAGAATAACCGTTGAAGACAATGGTATTGGTATTCCACCAAATGTTGTACCCAACGCCTTTGGTAGAGTACTGTTCGGTAGTAAATATGTTATGAGGCAAACGCGCGGGATGTTTGGTTTAGGCATTAAAATGGTGGTTCTCTACGCTCAGATGACTACTGGTCAACCAGTAGAGGTGATAACCAGTAAGAGGGACTTTAGACGAACTTACTACTTTAAACTGAAAATAGATATAGGCAAGAACGAGCCCGTTGTGCTCGAAGCCTGTAGCTGGAGAAAAGCAAAGAAATGGCATGGAACCATCGTTTCTGTAACCATCGAAGGTGATTGGAACAGAGCTAAGCTGAGGATTTTAGAGTACGTACAAAGAACAGCTATAGCATTACCCTATGTCAGCATGGTTCTTGTAACTCCTGAAGACGAAACGCTGTACTATCCGAGAACGATAAATAAGGTTCCAAGACCACCTATTGAAACAAAGCCTCACCCCCTGGGTATAGACCTCGAACTCTTGGCTAGCATAATGAGATCAGGCTACTCAACCGTACATGAAGCCTTGATCAACGGATTGCAGGGCGTAGGTAAAATCACCGCAAGCCGATTAGTAGAACTGAGTGGTGTGGATCCCAGCAAAAAGCCAGAAGAGCTAAGTCAGGAAGAACTATTGAAACTACTCAATGTTATTAAATCCTATAACAAGTATAAACCTCCTTCACCAAAGGCGCTATCACCACTCGGGGAAGAAGTGATAAAAACAGGATTAAAGATTTTCTTCGACGCTGAGTTTGCGGAGGCTGTTACCCGTAAACCCAGCTCGTATGGTGGACACCCATTCATAGTTGAAGCTGGAATAGCCTACGGAGGTGGAGTACCGATTAGCGAAGAGTACCCTCTAATACTAAGGTACGCTAACAAAATACCTCTGCTCTACGACGAGGGATCTGACGTAATCACGCAGGTAGCTAAAGACGAAGTCGACTGGCAAAACTACCTGGTAACATTCCCAGCTCCTATTGTACTCATGGTTCACATATGCAGTACCAAAGTCCCGTTCAAAGGTGTAGGTAAGGAGAGTATCGCTGATATACCTGAGCTACATAGAGAGATAAGAACCGCTATACAGGAAGTCGCGAGAAAATTAAGGTTATACTTGGCTAAAAAGCTCAGAGAAGAGGAAGCAAAGAAGAGAGTGGAGATGATCGCAAAGTACATTCCGGAGGTAGCCAGAAGCCTTACAGTTATACTAGGTCAAGGTAGTAGCAATCCACACATCAACACCGAGCTCAGAAATAAGCTTGTCGAAAACCTAGTAGAAATTATCTCGAAGAAAACAGGTATTTCGCGAGACCTCATACTCCGGGTTGTAAAGTCTGTTGAAATTGAAACGTAGGGTGAAAGGATGGTATCAGGAATAGATATCAAAGCTAGAGAGAAGGCTAAGGAGCTCATAAAAGTATCGTTTAAAAAACTAGCTGATCAAGTAGTCGAAGGAGGTAAACCAATTCTGATAATACCCAAAAGAACGCTTACAAACACAATATACGACTACAGGAACAAGATTTTACTACTCGGCCCCGATACACAGAGAAGAAGTATCTTAAACGTTAATGAAGCAAAGAAGTTCATGCAGACTGTTCTAATGGCTTCCATTATATATGAAGCTCTCGCGAACAACGAGTATCCAACAATACGTGATCTTTACTACAGAGGTAAGCACACTATAAGCTACACAACGATAGATGGAAAGAGATCTCACGAGAACACGTGGGATGAACAAAACGAGTCTGATAGCGTCATAAGAGACCTGGAAGTATACTTGAACGTACTTAGAGAAGATTTGCTCATACTGAGCAAGGAAAAAGGAAAAGTTGTTGGAAACCTTATCATTAAGAGTGGCGATGATACCATAGACCTCAGCAAAATGGGTCATGGAGCGTACGCCATTGAACCTACCCCGGACTTAATAGATTTTGTAGACATCGATGCTGAGTACGTTCTTGTCGTTGAGAAGGACGCTGTTTTTCAACAGTTACACAGATATGGATTCTGGAGAAAGCATAAAGCCATACTTGTAACTAGTGCAGGTCAACCTGATAGAGCAACTAGAAGATTTGTGAGAAGACTGAACGAAGAGTTCAAGTTACCAGTATATATTCTGACGGATAGCGACCCTTATGGATTCTACATATACAGTGTATTCAAAGTGGGCAGTATTACACTTTCATATGAAAGCGAAAGACTCGCTGTGCCTAGTGCAAAGTTCATAGGAGTGGCCATGACAGACATCTTCGGCGACGAAGTCTTTAGAAAACTAGCAAGCGATCATCGCGTAAAAAACGCCCTAGAGGAAATAGCACCCGGCATATCTAACCTTCCACGAAAGAAACCATACCTAAGTGAATCCGAGAGAAGAAATTTCATTATCAGAGCAAAAACTAAAGATGTAGAAAGAGCTGTTGAACTTGCTGGTTACAAGATAGCTGATCTTTGTATAGAAAGCTCCGAGGTAAAAACGAAGATCAAGAAAAAGGAAGGTATTAGCGGTTATCCATGGTTTTCAACACCAACGTGGATCAGGGAACTTTGCGTGTTCTTTAATACTCTGAGCAAGGTGGAGATAGAAGCATTAGCCGGCAAAGGTTTAAAGTTCCTTGCCGATGAATACATACCCCACAAGATCAGCACAGGAGATTATATTGAGTAATCCTCAGCTGAGACAGGTCTCTTCATGTTTCCGTAAATGGGGATTCATCATCTGGGGTTCTCGGGACCTTAGTATACGTGTTACTACTCCTCCTTATATTCAACTATATCGTGAAAGGTGTTCTTAGCACAGTATGGACAATAGTGGTATAGCTTGGTGAATTCCCTATCAAGCGGAAAGCTGACGAGAAGTCTCCACTCTCTTTTACACTCTCTGCACTTTAAAACCCAGTAACCCATTCAATCACCGATTTAAGTATCTTTGCTTGCTTCATTGATGTTAATTAGGTTTTTGCTTATCAGAAGTTTAAGTGTTTTTCTCAGTATTCCTCTTACTATATAACGTTTATTTAAGTTTTTCAAAATCCTTAGCGCTGTTCTCCTAATGCTGTTTGTTCTTGTCAAATCCAACAGAACTTCTCTCTCAAAAAGGCTAAGCTCGTTTTGCAGGTATCTTAAGGCTATTCGAGCTATGTCTGCAGGTTTTAAACCTAAGTAGGGATCTCCTGGTTCTAGCTGATTGAGTCTCTGAACAACCTCGAACTCAATAACTGTAACATAGTCGTCGTCCTTGAGCCCTCCATACACCCGCTTCAACTCTCTGATCAGGTCTTCGGCTCTATCATAGCCTTCCATCTTTGCTTCGTAGTCACCTAGTTCTTTGAGCTTCTTGTAGTACACCCTAGTGATCTTCACCTTAGCAACAGGTTTACCCCCGGCGTGAACTATTAACTCACTGTACTTTGGTTTTACTAATCCTCTCCTTATAGTTGCTCTTTTCTCACCTCTCAGCAGTTTATCTGTGTAAATTCCTCTCAGCATTATGTGTCTTCCAAGGAACTTCATTCTAGTCTTTTTACTACCCGGGTCCTCCATCGTGCTGGTCGGCATTTCTAAAACCTGGTGACTTTGAAGTAAACTTTGCCTCTAAAATGACGGTCTTCTACTGAGGTACATAGGTACAGTCTGTTCTACTTGTACGTAGTCTTTTACTTCTGAGTATATGTGCTCAACTAGCTCTTCTACCTTCATTAAGTGCTGGTCATTAGTTCTCCGCACTTTAACGTTAATTGTTTGAGTCTCTACTTCTCTCTTGCCTACTACAACAATGTATGGTATCCAGCTTGTTCCAGCATCTCGTATCTTCTTTCCAAGAGTTAAGTCTCTGTCATCCAATTCAACTCTAATACCTCTATCACGAAGCTGTTTTGCGACTGTTTCAGCGTATTCTAAAAACTCTTTCGAAACAGGTATCACGCGGACCTGTACCGGTGTGAGCCAAGTTGGTATATAGGGTGTTTTACCTTCTTTCTCCATGAGAGCAGCTGTATCCAGGACCATGTATATGTATCTCTCAACACTACCTATAATCGCTGTATGTATTATTATGGGGTAACGTTTCTCGTTGTTCTCGTCAACATAGGTTATTCCAAATCTCTTACTGTTACCCACATCTATTTGAAACGTAGCTATTTCTCTCGGCCTTTTGAGATTATCAATAATATGGTACTCAACGTTTATGACCCAGTAGTATACACCCGCTGGTATAACGGCAAGTAATACCGGTGCATTCTCACCCTTAACGAACTCAAGTAAATAGTCCTTAAAGTTTAATAGGAAGTCTTCTGTAACATTGTAGAGAGCTACGTAGCGTCTACCCACTTTTTGAGCCTCTTCGTGTATTTTCTGTTGAACTACCTTTGCAACCTTAACAGCCTCATCTATGTTTTTGGTTAGTATGTGGAGGTCAGGCATGTAGAACTTTCTAAGTCTAAAGCAAAGCGCAAGTTCCCCGCGTTGCTCAAGTCTGTAACTATCAGCCACCTCGAACACGCCCAACGGGAGGTCTTTATAACTTATAACCCAGTCCTTGATCATTGCGAACTGCTGGTGACACGCCGCGTACCTTAAAACGTAACGCTCGTTATCAACCTCAACTTCGTAGAGTCTATCTCCGAATAGGAGCGCGTGCTCATACACAGGTTTTTCCTTTAAGTTGAACATATTTGTACCCATAACCTTGTAGACAGGTATACCTAGACTCTGAACGACCTTCCACGAGTACCTCATGACAGCTTCTATGATCGGCGTAGCGTATGGACCATACCTCATGTGGCCGTGATCTCCCATGAACTCCCATTCGAATCCAAACTTCCTGCAGTAGTCGTTTACCCTGTTTTCGCCTCCCTCTAGTTCAACCCCGTAAACTTCTTTATCAACAAGTATCTTTAGCTCAGGGTAGTTAGTGTAGTCGAAACTTCCAGGGTCATGAAGCACTCCATCGGGGGTCATGATATAGAACTTCTTCTCTATTTTAGGCCGCTGAGTTACAGCCTTCCTAGTTATGGTTCTCGATAGTTCGCTGAGAGGGTGCCCAAAGCAATCCAATTTGAAAGCCTTGTACCAGCCAAAGGGGGCTTTGTGCACGGGTACATTAAGAGTCTTACTAGCCTCCATGTAGAGTTTACTGAGTATCTCCTGCGCTTTGCTTGGAGGAGCTAGATCTGAGGAGAGGTGAGCGTAGGGGTATATCAGGACCTCTAGTGGCTTAACCTGCAGTACAACTTCGTTAATGCTTTGTACTGCTTCCGCTACAACACTTTCGTCATCGGAGTTCTCAACCGTGGTGAACACAACTAGAGTGTTCTCAAAGTCCTTCTTAAAACTCGCTTGAATCTGTTCATGCTCCTTTACAGCTGGTTCTACGGGTTCATAGGTGAATCTTCTCGCGTGTATTAAGAGCAATTTCAACTCTCAGAAACCCTCATGTATCCAACTATAATTCAAATTATTCTTAAAAGTATACCCTACTATATTAAACGCTTTTTAAAAATACACAACTACATGGGGATCCCGAGTGACATCTCAGAAGCCTCAGGACTCTAAGCACGGAGAAGTAGGATTCATCTCTGTAAGGGAAGTACCAGGTGTTAATCCGGCTATAGCTGAAAAGCTTGAAGCTGCTGGTTATGCTTCTGCATGGAGTCTCGTAGTTGCTAGAGCTGACGAGCTCGCCGAGAAAACCGGTATCCCAGCTCTTACAGCTCAAAAGATCATCGAGAACGCTAGGAGAATGCTTGGTATAAGGTTCAAAACAGCGCGCGAGGTTAAACAGGAGAGGCTTGCTGTTAGGAAAATTACAACTGGTAGTAAAGCCCTTGATGACCTGCTAGGTGGTGGTATAGAGACCAAGACTATAACGGAGTTCTTTGGCGAGTATGGAAGCGGTAAGACACAGCTCTGCATGCAGCTAAGCGTAAATGTTCAGCTACCATTCGAAAGAGGAGGTCTCTTAGGTAAAGCCGTTTACATCGACACCGAGGGCACGTTCAGGTGGGAGAGAATAGAAGCTATGGCGAGATCTCTCGGACTAGACCCCGATACGACTATGGACAACATATACTACATTAGAGCTTATAATAGCGACCACCAGATGTCTATTATCGAAGAGCTATTCTCCTTCGTTCCGAAGAACAACGTTAAGCTCGTAGTAATAGATAGTGTAACTAGCCACTTCAGAGCTGAATATCCAGGTAGAGAGCACTTAGCTGAGAGACAGCAGAAGCTAAACGCTCATCTACATCAGCTAATGAGGTTAGCAGAAGCTTACAACATAGCCGTTATTGTTACCAACCAAGTTATGGCTAGACCAGACGTGTTCTACGGCGACCCCGTAATTGCCGTAGGAGGGCATGTTCTCGCTCATGTTCCAGGCGTTAGGGTTCAGCTTAGAAAAATACGAGGAAACAAGAGAATAGCCCGTGTAGTAGATGCACCACACCTACCAGAAGGCGAAGCAGAGTTCGCAATAACAGACGAGGGTATTCGCGACGTGGAAGAGCTCTCGCCACGGCGTTAAACAATGCAGATCCTCTGGAATCCGTGGAGATACGAGTACATAAAGAAGTTCACAAGTAAGCATGAAACGGAAGAGTGCTTATTTTGCAGAGTTCAGGGCGAAAAAGACGAGGATGCGCTTATTCTACACAGAGGAAGTAGAGCATTCGTACTTCTGAACGCTTACCCCTATAACACTGGACATCTTATGATAGCATCTTACAAGCACACAGGTGATATTCTCGAACTCGACGAGGAAACTCTACTAGAGATGATGATCCTGGTGAAAAAATCCATGAAAGTACTCAGGGATGCGTTTAAGCCAGATGGATTTAACATTGGTGCTAACATTGGAAGAGCTGCAGGAGCTGGCATTCCCGATCACTTTCACGTCCACGTTGTACCTAGATGGGTTGGAGATACGAACTTCATAGCAATAATAGCTAATACAAAACCACTGCCCATGGCGCTTCACGAATCCTATAGTCTCCTTAAGTCGATCTGGAACAAGGTGTAATCTTGATCTCAAGAAACGAGCTAAAAGTAGTAGAAGTCTATGAGCTTTTCAACGAGAAACGCTACAGAATCCGCGTTGAAGGAACAAACATTGTGATAAACGTTAGTGCCACCAGCGAGGAGGAAGCCTTGAGGAAAGCTCTAAGTATACTTGCTCAAGCAAATCTAGATAGGGACTCGCTAGAAAGAATCAGGTCTATTTTAGCAGAAAAACTCAAAAATCAGCGAAGCAGTTGATCAGGCCGCGATAATATCTTCATCCTTTCTAAGTCCAACGGGGCAAGTTTCATCATTTCAATTAAATACATAAGTTAGGGTTCTTTATAGTTTTTTGATCTTAAGTTTTGATCTCTGGTTTATGGTTTCTTCGAATTCGTCTTTGAGCCTCTTGATGTAGCCTTTAACTTCGTTTGAAGGAAGTCTCTCAAGTAGTGCTCTTGCAAACTTGGCAAAACACTTGTTACTGTGGAATTCTAGAATCTCATTGTTAAATCTAATCACAACTCCCTGCCCTTCCGGGAATACTCTACCACAGACCAAGCAAACGCGCTTCCTATTGACACTCACTTATCTTAACCTCCTTCAAAGCGTTCTTCAATTTAGAAGCCTCAAGCGTGTAGAGTCTTATAGTGAATGGTAGGTTTTTGCTGTAGATAGCTGCAAACCTTCTAGCTGTGTTAACCTCATAGCACATATCGCTGGTAAACTCGAAGAATCTTCCATCTGCTATGACACCATCTCTATACACAGCAAAGCTTCGTGGTATCAGTATCTGCTTCTCCATTTTCGTAGACTTTAGCAGTAAGCGCCGTGTTCCAAGTGACATGAGTATCAGTATCGAGTAGAACACTAGATATGCTACAAACAACACAAGAAAATCGTAGCTGAGGATGTTCTTAAGTACTTGAAGTAGAGTGGGGTGCACGTACTGCCAGTATAGTGGTGTAAACGCCAGGAACAGTATTAGTGGTAACATGAGTGATAGCATAGTTGTGCTCATTTGCTTTTTAAGCTCGTTCAGGAGTACAGCATCGCTTGACATAGCAACAGCAGTATTCTTCTCCTCGAATAGTAGTAGGCTTCTGGGCTTATCTACTTTTTTTGCAGCTTTCATAACGCTCTTAGAGGTTATAGCCATAATAACTACGAAGTAAAGTAGAAACACTATCCATAGGTACTCGCGTGGAGTTAGTGCAGATAGCAACGCAAGCGTGATCAGCGACGCTACTTGTATGATGATCATTTTTCGAGCACTCGAGCCTTGATTACTTGGCCTCGTCACTAAGCACTTCACCACTCTTAGTACACGGTATACAACCTGCATTGGGGTTAAAATCTTACTAGTACTTAGACTAAACTTGACTTACCTTGACCAGCTATATTAAGCTGTCAAGTAAGGTTTAAACATGATGATGAATCGCCACTTATCAGAACAGTGATGAGGGTCCGTGTTTCTGATAGATGAGAACCCACGTATGCGTGAGAGCGTTATTTGAGCTTAAAAGTCGTGATCTAAAACTTCCAAGTAGTCCGCATTTTACACTGGAGGTGGTAAAAGCTTAGATAAGGCTATGATGATTACAACGAAGATTAATGCTAAGATTATTATTAGATGTGGCTTTAGAAGCACTTTTGCTTCGCTTTCTTCGAAGAACCTCACTAAACCAGCAGCTGAGAAAACAGCGGGAGATCTTTTCTTATCCTTTCTCTTACTCACTCTGTTCCACCAGGTAGATGCTTATGAATACACGTAAATAAAAATATGTCTGTTAAGGTGACAATGCCCATGGATATAGCAAAAGCTCAGGAAACAATAAGGAAAAACTACTACGAGAGAGATTCAATAAGGGGTCTCTATGCTACGTTCACATGGTTCATAGAGGAAGTTGGAGAACTAGCTGATGCTATAATAAAGATGAATAAGGATGCCATTGAAGAAGAACTGGCTGATGTCTTCGCGTGGCTATTGAGCATAGCCAATTTGCTCAATGTAAACCTGGAAGAAGCCTTCAGAAAGAAGTATGGGAATTCTAGTGGCTATTGATTACGCTCTTTTATACTTTTGACTATTTTTTCGGCTAAGTTTGCATCCTTTTCTACTATAGTACCTGTTACTATTATATCTGCACCAGAGTTAACGAGCAATCTAGCAGTTTCCGGACTTCTAATACCTCCACCAACTATCGTTATAAGCTTTGTGAATCTCTTAACCATCTGAGGAAACGATGAGGGAACCGGCTCAGGAGCTCCACTTCCAGCCTCGAGGTACAAGTACTTCAAGCCAAGCATTTCAGCCGCCAAAGCATAGGCTGCTACGAGCTCAGGCTTGTTCCTGGGTATGGGGTGTATTCTTCCAATATGTGCAACAGCAGTACCTTGGTCTACTACGAGGTAACCCGTTGGCAAAGTCTCGAGCCTGTACTTAGCTATGATCGGAGCTGCTGCAACCTGTGCTTGAATCAAGTAGTAGGGTTCTAGAGTATTCATTAAAATCATGAATAGTACTGCGTCCGCTTCAGGGGTTAAGCAGTTAATATTGCCTGGAAATACTATCACAGGTAAACCATGCTTTTTTAGTACTCTAGCAACATTACTCGATTCCTCTGGTGTAACACCAATACTACCCCCTATGAGAAATCCATCTGTTCCAGCACTAACCATCTTCTGAGATAATGCTTCAAGATTTTCAAGATCTCCTACCTTGTCGGGATCAACTAGTGTAAAATGCAATTTCTCGCCAGAACTGATCTTCGCTATGATGTACTCATGTACCTTTCCCAAGGTGCCACCTCACCATTACTTCATCATCTTCACCTTTGCTCGCCCACTGCTATAAAGGTCTAAGAACTTAGCGTACACGTCAACAGTTTCATAAAATACAGGTATCTCTGCGAAATCCTCATCATCAAGCAATCCACACGAACTGCATGATACAAGAGCGGATGCTTTATCACCGCTTTTCTTTATTGTAATGGTTAAGCTTTTAGATGCACAATTGGGGCAATCGAACACTATTGGTATTTTAACAACCCTCTTAACTATGGTTTTTCTTCTCTTTCTTCTGCGACCCATTTATCACACCTTACTTAAATGTGCTTGCTTCGTGTGTTATGTATTAGGGTTAATCTAGCTTATATCATATGTTTTGCTCAAGTTGTCAACTTGTTTGTTTCCCCCTGCTCAGCAGTTTTCTCAGTGTTGACGAAAACCTATTCTCCAGTATTTCAGCTATTATTACAGCTGACTCTTCAACATCAACATGCAGAACGGCGTACTTTTTCGCCTTCATGGCTATTTGAACACCTGCTAGGTGCTTACAGTAAGGTGATGTCTTGTTAATAATGGTTCTCACCATAAAGTCCATGCAACTGCAGAAATACCCCGGAACTACCAGATAATCCGAGCTCCTTCCCATGTAAATCCAGAGTGCCTGCTGAGAAGTATTATCGAGGATAGCCAACTTTACAAACCGGAATTCATACACACTTGGAAGAATTGATGCTACCTTAGTACTATCGAGTTCACGAAGCTCCTCCCTAGTCTTTCTGATCGACAACGTAATCACTAATTCACAGTATGATTGCAAGTGGGCCCGCGGGGATTTGAACCCCGGGTCACGGGGATTTCCGCTGAAATCCCGAACCCCGCATCCTAGCCAGGCTAGACGACGGGCCCTACAATATATGATGATTTATTCAAAGGGGTTTTAACAGATTTCTTGTTCCCCACATGAGGATCTCATTACGTATTCCCGTACCGGTTGGAGTGAACCCGTGAACTTTAAAACAATGTTCTTTATAGAGGTTATAGTGTTTGGATCGGAGAAACAAAACCTTGTGATACTTTCTGGAATAAGCTCTCCTGCTACCTGTTTACAGGGCTCAATCCACGCGATCTTGAATACTATTTTGCTCCTCGCGCCTCTTCTCACATAGATGCATAGCTCATCGTATTTTATGATCGAAGGCTTAACCATGTGATCGCTACTGGATTCGATCCATACTTCTACGCATGCTGTGTTCCAGAGATCCTTGTTATTTTTTATCTGATCGAAAACCTGGAGCACCTTGTTTGCAGCGTCTTCGAAGGATTTACTGAGAAAAACTTTTTCTCTTACTCTAAGTGTATCATATGATGTGATTCTAAAATCTATTCCTGCGTTTTTGAGAATCTTGGCTAATCGAGTAGTGTGCCCAAGATTGCAAGCAAGATCAACCAATACGTTTAGCGTATCGGCGTTCATGAGGTTGCGTCCAAAGACGTTAATTTCATAATCCATTTCCAGTTTTCATCAACGTAGCTTTTCATTTCGTTGATTAGCTGGGAATCAATGCTTCTAAATCTTCCCTGTAGCCTTAAGTACTCTTCTATGGGTTTTCTCTTGGATGGGTCAGCGTATGGTCTGCTTGGCGGCGAAATAACCGCTTTTCCATTATGGTACTCGTATAGTATCCACATGCCTGTTTCAACAGCCAACTTAGCGATCCTCACTGTATACATAGGGTCGAATCTCCACCCGATTGGGCATGGAGCATGTAAATGTATGAATCTAAATCCTCTAATGTTCTTAGCTCTCTGCAACTTACTGTAGAAGTCGTGTGGATACCCTATGCTCGCTGTTGCCACGTAGGGTACTCCGTGAGCTATCATTATTCTTGCAACATCCTTCTTGTTCTCCTGTTTACCCAGTATTGGCGTAGTAGTAGTCCACGCACCCCTAGGTGTTGAAGAGCTTCTCTGAATACCGGTATTCATGTATGCTTCGTTATCGTACATCACGTAAATTATGTTGTCGTTTCTCTCCGCGGCCCCGCTAACTGTTGCCATGCCTATATCGGCTGTTCCTCCATCACCAGCCCAGACAACAACATGAACATCTCTTATACCTCTCTCTTCGAGGCTACTCGCTATTCCAGATGCTACCGATGCTGCTGCTGCAAAGGGGACATGCACTATGCTCACGCTGTAAGCTTGACCAGGATACGGCCCCACAACTATTGAAGTACAACATGCTGGTATAACAACTATGATCCTGCCTCCAAGAGCTGCTATTAGAGTTTTCCATGCAATTGGAATAGGACAACCTGGGCACGCCGCGTCTCCTGGGTAGAGGTAATCTCTTGATGCATAGGGAAGCGGGGGTTTCACCTTGGACGTGGACGTACTCACGTGTTTCACCTTCTAACCTTCTTCCATGTGAAATAGTTTCTACCTGTGTATTCACCCTTCTCTATTTTATCTATGAACGACTTGAGTATCAAGTAGAAGTCCTCCGGTGAAACGTCTACACCAGCTATTCCTGCTACTACGTTTACTATAACTGGCAACTTCGCGCTATGAAGAGTGAGCCCTGCAACGAGATCGGTATATAATGGTCCCCACGCACCGAAGCTAATAGCTCTGTCGAACACTACGATACCCTTAGTGTTGCTTACGTAATTCCATATATCATCGGCTGGGAATGGTCTGTAATACCTTATTCTTAGAACACCCACCGGGTAACCTTCATTTCTCAGCTTTAATGCCGCCTCAATAAGGTCTCCCGTCCAAGCACCCATAGCAATAGCTATGTACTTGGCATCGTTACAGTTATAGCAACTTACAAGCCCACCGTATCTTCTACCAAACAATTTGCCGTATTCCTCGTCCACCTCCTTTATTACTTTCTTAGAGTTCTCCATAGCTTCCTGTATGCCGTAGAACATGTCCTCTGTATCCTCGGGAAAAGCAAGGTTTCCTAGTCCTATGGGTTCAGTGCCGTCAATAACATAGGGTTGCTTTCTTTCACCTAACCAATCATCAACGAGCTTCTCATCGGGTAAATCCACCGGCGTAGCCGTATGCCCTACAATGAACCCCTCTATACCGACCATAACTGGTAAATACACCAACGGGTGTTCACTTATCTTAAATGCCTGCAGTGTTAGATCGAATGCTTCCTGTGAGTCCATGGCATAAGACATTATCCACCCGGCATCACGCTGATCCACGAAATCGCTGTGATCAGGCCATATATTCCACGGTGTGTTTATTGTTCTTGAAACGATAGCCATAACTACGGGTGCTCTAGCTCTAGAAATCCAGTGTACAACCTCGTGCATGTAGAGTAATCCCTGACTACTCGTTGCTGTGAAGGTTCTAGCACCCGCTATTGATGCACCAAAGCAAGCCGCTAGAGCAGAGTGCTCTGACTCAACTCTGATCATTGTTGCTTTAAGCTCACCTAACTCTATGAGCTCCGATAGCTTTTCCACAATAGGTGTTTGAGGTGTTATTGGATAAGCTGCTATAACTTGGGGTTTCGCGTACTTAACAGCGTACGCTATAGCGTGGTTTCCTGTTAAAGCGAGCCTCTTAACACTCATACTGTTCACCCATGTTCGGGGATCATTGTTATAGCTCTAGCCGGACACACGTCCGCGCATATCCCACAACCTTTGCAGTAATCGTAATCAATTACAGCACCTGATTCAGCCTCAACCCTTATGCAGATCCCTGGACAGAAGATCTCGCACTGATAACACCTTGTACACTTGTTCGCATCAACGATTGGTTTTTGTGTTCGCCAAAGACCAGTCTTACCAGCAACTCCCTTTACAGGTTTCGAGTGAGGGTATTTCCAGGCTACTACGTTTTCAACTTTCACTTAGATCACCTCACCCAAATACTTGGTTTCGTTGTAAGCTCTAAATGCTGCTTCAACGTTTTTCCTTCCAGCTTTTTCACCAAAGTATTCAATAATAGCTTTCTCTACGCTATTCATGGAGATGATTCCCAGGGCTTTTGAAATTGCACCCAGCATAGGTGTATTCACTAGAGGCCATCCTGCTAAAACAAGCCCCAGTTCTATAGCTATTTTTGTGGCGTTGACGACGTAAACCCGAACAACGTCTTCGCTGCTAAACCATGTCTTATCAACGGTGCTCTCTTCGGTGTTAACAATAAGAATTCCGTTATTTTTTATTCGTGTTTTCCTTACTACGCCCAACTTAAGTAAACTACTATCCAGCACAACAACAACATCTGCTTCTCTTATGTTACTATGCCTTAGAATAGGTTTGTCACTTATTCTTGCATAAGCTACAACAGGTGCACCTCTTCTCTCAGCACCAAAGAATGGAAAGCTCTGTCCATAGAGGTTCTCAAATATCGCCGCTTGAACCAAAATATTCGACGCTGTTACAGCACCCTGACCTCCTCTACCATGAAAAACTATTTCATAAAGCAAATAGCACACCTGAACTAACTAGTACCTGCATATTACACTATGATGTCAGAGGTAATATACGGGTATATACTGTCCATACGTTTATCATATACGTTAACAACTAAAAGCTCTTAAAAGCCTACTATTGGTTTATTGTGTAGTGGTGAATAGTTTGACGATATACTGGGATAGATGCGACTTGTGTGGATTGCACAACCCCACAAAGACCTGCTCACTATTCCCTGAACTCGCCGTTGATCCGCACTGTTGCGTTGCATGTCCATACTGGATGACAACTTGCAAAAACCCTGCATGGATCTTCAAATCACCACTTAAATCCCCTACTCAGCGCATTAAAGGTATGAGCTTAGAAGAGAGAGAAAAGTTAATGGAGGAGTTAACATCTCTACTTGAAGGAAAAAGTCTTCACTCGAAAACCAAGTAGTACTACACGCGTGGTACAATCCAGTACACGAGTCTGCCTCCGCCTGCAAGCTCGTATTCTACCTTCATGGGTTTACCAGTATCGAACGATACTATCACCTGCTTCGATGCGCTAGCTACTTTTGCGATCGCCACTAGCATGTCAGTACCATAAGTAGATTGCGCTCTTTCCACAGCCGAGGATAGAATTGTGAGCGGGTTTCCTTCTCGAAGTTCACACGTGTACTCTTTGCGCTGCTCCGTTGACCTAATGACTATTTTCCCAGGTTCGTAGATGAAGGTCGCTTCTTCACCTACGAGTTTTAAGTCTCCCACAATGTTCTTTAGATCTTGACTCAGCATTGCAAATGTTACGGAGAGCTCTAGCTCTAGTTCAGGAACAGGCTCAGGAGGTCTAGGGATTATTGGCACGGCGAGTTCTCTCTCAAGCCCACTCTTTCTATCGCGGAGAACTATAATTAGCTCGTTCGTCTCTTTGTTCACGGATATCTGCATTATGTCGTTTCTTGTAGTTCTCCTAATAACTCTTTTAAGCTCTATTGCAGGCACTAATATCGTTGTTTCTTCTTCAACGCTGTACTCTTCAAATACAAGGTTAGGTAGAGTTAATACAGCCATCATGGTTTTATCTGGAGATAAAGCCATTAAGTTAAATGCCTCAAGAGTTACCTGTAGTTGAAGTTCGTCGCTGATCTTAGCCAGCGCTTGAACTACCTGCTTTAACTTGCTTGCATTAGGGTACTGAACCTTAAACACCGTATCCCCTTAATATAGGCTTACAAAACTTCTGATATATAAGTTGGAAGGGTCTTAAGATGAAAATTACAGTAGAGGTAGACCTAGCAAAGTGCTTTCATGTAAAACTTGAACAACATCTCGCAGTAAAGCTCGTTGAGTCCATTATATCAATACACGGTATTACAAAAGACCTCGAAGAAGCGAAGAGAATAATTGAAAACTTCGACGAGTACTACGGTTTAGCAAAAAGAAGATATGAAAGCTATTTAGTTGTTCCTAAGGATATCGCTGAATCGATCCGTGGAAGAACTGTAGTTCAGAAGATTAAATTGATAAAAAACGGAGATAATAAAATAGTCGAGTTCGTATTTGATAAAAAAATGCCGAGGGAGCTTTTAGTAAAAGCACTTAACGAGATTGGCTATTCCGAAGTGCTATTCGAGTACAAGGAGTTCTAACTTGGCTTAGACCTTCTTCGGGATTTAGACTGGGGCTTCTTCCTGGTAGTTTTAGCTTTTCTTTCAGCCGTAGTTGACACGCGAACAGGCTTCGTCGCCGGTTTATATAGAGATTTTAAAGCATCTACGGATTCTCGACCCTGGAGTACTTGTTGCCATGTTCTGGACACTTTTACTAGTAATTTCAACTGCTCAACAACTAGTTCTCCTTCCTCTTCTTCAATGACCGTTTCTTCCTTTTCTCCACGAGCCTCCTCATCCTCGCTCCTATACTCTTCCTCGTAGAAAAGCATCGAAGTCACCTTAAACACATAGTCTGGAATTTCTTAATAAACAGTATCTACTAATGGTTCAACAATTAGCCATACTTATTTTTATGCTCTTCTGATTCAATAGGCGAGCTGACAATATACACCTTGTTTAAGCCTGTAATGTGAATTAAGTATGTATGTTGCCTAAGAGTTCTAAGCGCCTCAGCTACTATAGACACTTTATCCCTGAGACTTGTTCCACTGAGTATTTTTGATGCTTCTTCAACGCTTTTCGGATCATTTAGTAAAAAGAACACGCGTGCCCCGGCATTGTTAACGAAATCTCGAGGTATTTTACCTATCTCCTGCGAGATTACGATTAATGAAAATCCAAATTTCCTACTCTCCACAAATAGCCTACTGATGATCTCTCGTGTTACAGCTCTAGGCATCAAACTTCTTGCCTCGTCTAATAACAACTGTATTTTTCTCTTACCCATAGTGTACATTCTGTTCAGTAGAAGATACATTAACGTATCTATGAAGATCGTTTTCGCGAAATCGCTAGCTACTCTGCTTAGATCTATAAGGCTGTCCTGTTCGAGAACGCTGTCTACGCTTAGCCAACACTCCGTACTCAGATTTTCACTTAGCATTTCCAAGTAGGGTATGATACGGCTGTACTCGAAATTCTCTTTGATAAGTCTCTTGCAAACCTCTACGAGCTCTTGGAGCGTGGGCGGATCTCTGCTCCAGGTGGTTGGATCTCTTTGATTTATACCACGTAGGTTGTAAGCTTCCATTATCACCTCTTCAATCATTCTCCTTTGAAGTGGTCCAAGATCAAATATCGTAGATATTATGTGCGCTACCTGCATCGCTCTATCTTTTGGTGAAGCATTTCCTAGTGCAAGTGGATTTACGCCACAGCTTGAGGCATCTATTATCTTAAGCCCTAGCTCATCTTGTAAATCATGGTATTCGCCGTGTAAGTCTATTATAATTACGTTGTAATTGTACTTTCTCTTTGCTTCCTGAACTATGTGTTTGGCCAGGGTTGTTTTACCGGTTCCAGACGACCCTATGATTATGACGTGCGGTGTGTTAAGCTTATCGAAATCCAGGTAGAGAGGAAACGATTTACTGCTCCAATACCACTCCTCCTTCTCCAGCGTTTTTTTACTTGTAAGCTCTGCTAACACTGTACCCATGTATAAGCCAGTGGATTTCAACTTAGTGAATTTCGCGTGTACTGATTGTAAGCGTGATGAACCTACGTAACCGATGGACATCAGCATTGGTATTGTACCTAGAAGTCCTGTACCGGAAATAGCGCTCATTAGAAGAATTAAGGACGATTGCTCCATGCTTCTTGAGATCACAGTTAAAAGACCTATTTGAAGTAAAGGTATTATCGCAAATAAGATCATCAGTACACCTCCCATCGCATATAAATCCTGTACGCTTGTATATGAGAACGTCCATAGTATGAGAAGAGATAGTGCTAAACTGTGTAGAGAAAGCATGTAAACAACCGCATCAATCTTCACTCTACTCTCTTTATCTCGAACTACACTACTTACTAAATTCTTCAAACCAATGAACAGGTCAATAGTACTAAGTTTTGGTATAGAACCATGTGATATTACCCTCAGTATAAACAAAGCAAATACCAGTATTGCAAACTCGCGAATTAAAACACCGTAGCTTATACGGTCGAAACCGAGCAGAGAGAGCTGAACGATTAAAAGCGCACGGTTCATCAATGCTAATACTATATTCCTGGTTATTGCAAGAGATGCGATAAGATGAATCAAGGATACGATGAGATATCCTACGAACTCTACTGCTTGGTTTAGAACCCTCGAGTAGCTTAGCAGGTCGAATAAGCTTATACCTCGAAGCGTCAGTGTGGGTTTCAGTGGACCAGAAGACAGAAAGTACAGTATACAGTTGAAAAACCACAACACATACACGGCGAATAAGTGCCTTCTAACTTCATTATTTAAGCTCATATGGTGTGCCTTGTGCTCCGATTGTACTTGATGATATAACCCAGTGTATAATATCTATTCCTAGCGAGATTTTAATCTTGGCATACGTGTATGGAGGATATTAACAAAATAGCTGTCTGCCTAAAAGAACTCGGGTACAAAAACCTCACGGAAATTCAGAGAAGAAGCCTGCGCGAGATTTACAAAAGCACAGGCTCGTTCATAATCGTTGCACCAACAGGTAGCGGTAAGACGGAGGCTGCTATGTTTCCTGTAATGCTTAAGGTATCTCTGAGAAAGCTCAAGCCCACAGCTGTCCTGTACATTACACCGTTGAGAGCTCTGAATAGGGATATAGCGAGTAGACTTGAAAGAATAAGCAAGTGCTTTGGTCTACAGGTAGCTATAAGACACGGAGATACGCCACAACACGTAAGAAAACTAATAGCTCAAGCTCCTCCACACATACTTGTAACCACACCTGAGACCTTTAACTACATAGTGATAAACGATGAAACTAGAAAACATCTAGTAAATCTGGAGTACATTGTGTTAGACGAGTTTAGGGATCTTCTTGAGAGTAAACGTGGATTACTTCTTCTCACCAATATTTACTTTCTCGAGAAATACTTAGGTAAAAAGCTTACAAAGATAGCCCTAACAGCGACTTTGAGTAGCAAAGCCGAGGAATATGCGAAAAGACTCCTCGACCCGTACAACAATAACATTATAGTGCTGAGGGATGCGTCTACTAGAAGCATGGATGTTAAGGTAGTAGTGCCGGTATGTAGTAGTGAGTTCTGCGAAGCTTTGAACAAAGACGTTACTGATCTTCAACTCGCCGCCAGATTGGAAACTTTGTTCAAGGCTATTGAGAGTGAGAAGCATGTACTAGTTTTTACAAACACCAGGAGTTTAGCCGAAAGGTTAGGAGCTCTGATGAAAAGCTTATCTGAAAAACATGGTTTAGATATTAGCTTGGAGGTTCATCACGGAAGCCTTTCTAAAGCTCACAGAGAGAAAGTAGAATTAGACTTCAAGCATAGGAAGCTTAACGCCTTAATTGCTACTTCGAGTTTAGAGCTTGGAATAGATATAGGGCATGTAAACTATGTTGTTCAGTACATGTCTCCACGACAGGTAGTTAGGCTTGTTCAGAGAATCGGGAGAAGTCGTCATAGAATAGAAGAAGTGAGTAGAGGCGCAATAGTATCAACATCTAACCTGCTCCATCTACTTGAATCTAGTATTATAGCTCTGAAAGCCAAGGAGGGCTTCTTAGAGCATGAGCTTATTTCCAATACTCCACTCGACGTATTAGCGTACGCCATAGCACTTTTCACCTTCATAAATCCAGGTGGAGTTGACGTTGACATGCTCTACGAAGAACTGGTGAAGTATCCTCTCTACTCCAACTTAACAAAAGAAGACTATAGTGAGACCATAAACTACTTAGCATATACACGGGTGGTAAAACTAGAGAAAAACCTGCTTTATCCTACGAGGAAAACCAGGTTATACCTCTACAAGGTGTCAATGATACCGTCTAGTAGAGAAATAAACGTAGTCTCTGTTGATAAAGCAGAAAGAGTTGGTAGCTTAGACGAGGAATACGTAGTACTCTACCTTAATCCAGGGGACCTCCTGGTACTAGCTGGTAAACCCTGGAGAGTTGTAGGGTACGACGATGCAGAAGGTAAGCTGTACGTTGAACCAGCCAAAGCTGATCCCGAGGTAGCCATTATACCACACTGGGAAGGTGAGAACATACCTGTGGATTACCATGTTGCTTATGAAGTAGGAAAAGCCGTGAAGTACATCAAGGAGAACGGAAACCCTCCCGAACACCTAAGAAAACTTGTAGATGGCAACATCGCATGTGAACAAGCCGCTGAGCTTGGGGATAGCCACGTAGTATACGTTGATTATGTACGGAGACCTGGTTTAGTATTAATCAATTTGTACGGTGGATCTAGGCTCAATAACCTGATTAAAGACTTCCTAAAGTACACTATTAAGTCCACATATCCACAGGTTAAATTCCATGTTTACGCTACTCCGTACACTATAGTAGTCAAGTTCGAAGATCCGGTATCCACGGAATTCGCAAAAAGCTTGATCTACAACAAAATTGCTAAGCTATATGAGTATACAAGTAGGAGTTTCATAGAAAAAATCGCAGTAGAGAGCACTACGTGTCTTTGGAGAATATACCAGGTGGCTCAAAGATTTGGAGCAATAACCCCTGAAACTAAGATCAGTAGAAAACTCATTGAAGCGTACGTAAACACTATCATAGGTAAAGAAGCTCTAAGAGAAGTCTTAACAAGAGACTACGATATAGATTCTTTCAAGGAGCTGGCGGATAAGATAAAAAAGAATATTGTCAAAGTGGAGTTCAGAGTTTACGATACGCTCAACAAACACCATATTGTACAATTAAATTACATAGAAATACCAAAATTACTTGATGTAACGCTATTCGATACTTCGAGCTACTACGAGAGACTGCTCAAGAGAAGAATAACCTTGTTATGCATTAATTGCGGGTTCCATAAAGAAGGAGCTGTAAAGGACTTCATGAGTTTATCTAATTACTCGTGTCCCAAATGCGGTTTAGCTACGTTAACTATGGTTAAAGGTGATTTAACAAAAGAAATGGAGGTTGTAAATAAGCTTAGATCAGGCAAAAAGCTCAACCCTGAGGAGCGTAGACTACACGAGGATCTAGCTAAGAGAGCCGTTCTTCTCTACAGACATGGTGAAAAAGCGTTATTGGCGTTTGCTGGTAGAGGTGTTGGTACGCAGGAATTGATCAGAATTATAAATAGAGTTCAGCAAGGAGCTGACCTTGTATCCGAGGTAGCTGAGTGCGAGAAGAAGTTCTTGATGGTGAAGAAGTATATTGCAGACAAAGAAGAGGAGTAGCATAACGCTCTTCAGCTAAATCCTACGTCTCGTCTTCCTCTTGAACGCTCTGTAATCATTAAGTAGCAGAGAGAGTACTACTTTCTCGACGAGCTGATCGCTTATAGGGCATATTTCCATGTACGCTCTTTTCTCGCTTTCAGACAATTCATTCTTTACTATAGGTCCCTTGGGTGTTAATGCAACGCTACCTTTTCTAGTCCATAGTACACAACTACCACAGTAAACGCAGTTATGCATTCTATAAATGACCTTCAGGACGTCGACAAGGTCTTCGAACAGTTCATCGTTGTAGTTTGATACATTAATGGTGTTGTGCTTGATCATGTACCTAGCGTTCCCCTTCTCGAACACAGGTGGCTCTTTGCTAACAACGATGAAACCTAAACTTCCTATGTTGGCGATAAATACGTCTACTTGATCCTCTGGTAGGAGGTTCTTGTTAAACTGTATTGTGATCTTATCTCCTTCTTTCACAACAGCTAAGGGGGTTAAGCTTGACTTGCTCTTTTCGAGTCTTTGCATGTACTCTTTTCTCCAGTCCATTGAGTATGCTGGAACATGATGCGTTAACCTTTTCTTCGCAGTAGCGGGCGTAAGCCATCTCCACAATCCAAGCTTTATCCACTCCTCGGGCATATTCATTCTATTTTTCCAGGATCTCAGCACTTGCTCCCATCTTCCCCAGAGATCTGGGTACAACTTCTTGGTTTCCTCAAATTCAGCTAAAGCGCATGAAGGGCACATGAAACATCCGAGTCTGTCGAATCCATATGTATAGAGCTTGTTATACGGGAGATTGTACTTAAATATGTAGATCCACGTTGAAAGTTGACTCCAGTACTGAATAGGCGTTGTACTCACCATGTGCCTTATCCATTTGTTCCTCCAGACAAGAGGACTTGATGCTCTATCTAGCGACTCGTAAGCTCTTTGACCAACTATGTTGAGACCTCCGTTGAGCCATACAGCCTTAGTTAACTTTGCAATAGGTACTAGTTTAGTTACCTTACAACACCACCGGTAATCCTTACCGGGTGGACCAAATACATCTACTGCTCTCCAGAAGATGTCGCCGGCTGATGCTACGTATAACTTATAACCATAGTAGTTTGCCACGTATTCGACATTGCAGAGGGTTTCAGGCATCTCCAAGCCGGTATCATTGAACAGAATGTCAAGGTCTCCGAATGCTCTATGAGCTAGATCTAGTGCCACGAGACTATCTTTTCCACCGGAATACGATACTACGGGTCTAAGGCTAGAGTACCTGTTGAAAAGTCTTCTCAAGTAGTTGATTGACTTCTCCTCTAGAGTTAAGATACCTTCTTCATTGTATTTTACTAAATCTTGCACTGATGCTGGTTTATCACTGGTTTCCACGGGCGCTGTTTTATCATGAAAAGTTTTTGCGATCACCACTTCGCCTGTTGGTAGTACTTCGCATACTCCTCTTATAGTACCTTTATGATCGATCAGCACGAGCTCTCTAGCACTTGAGCTATACTTCTCCCTTACTACTTTACCGCCGTAGTAGGGGGGATCACCTCTTATTGTGTCAACAAGGTTGTTTTGTACAGCTGTGTAAGCGCCCTGGTAAGTTAACCTGAATCTCCACTTACATTTGTATGGATCGTAGTAGAATTGCCCTACGACGTTTCCTGAAACTACAACTTCGTACATAAGATCCCAGTGTGGAACCTTATTGAGCAGAACTATGCGGTCTTTCACTAGGCGATCGAACAGCTTAGTACTTCCAAACTCGTATGCAATAGCTTCTTTTATTTTCTCTAGGTCCCCAGGAAAAGCAGGTCTTGCATCCCCCGGTTCACTTAATCTAAGTTGATAGAAGAGGTCTAGTTCTTCCTGCTTTGGCTTTACTACAGGTATGTTGCGCCAAGGATCCCAGTAGATTTTCACCGTTTCGGGCCACAATTTTCTCATAGCAGTTCACCGCTGTGTAACTTTCGCCACTCTCTCCTCTAGTTAAGATGCTCATTATTGTGGGTGATAATAGTGAGTGTTGTGGAGTTTGTCAAAGGTTTAATAACAATGGTGGTTATTATAGCTTGGTTTGTTTTTCTACTCGCCTGGGTTATCGGCTGGTTAATAAAAGGTTTACCATTACCGTTCGTGAAAGTTAAGAAGACAGGTAGTAAGATGATCGAGGATGCCCTGTGGGCTGCTTTCTGGTTAGCCATGGGAACGACTGTATTCGCGATCATATCTTACATTACATCGTCAATTCAGTTGCCAATGCCACAACCACCTCAAATGCCTTAGCACTTGTTCACAGAAACGGTGCTGTTTTTAATGGACTTGCTAACTTTGGCATTCTATCTCTCTGTACTATCTTACTGCTTAGGTCTTCTACTAAAAGCTTTGCCTCTGCCGTTTATTAGCATTAAGAAGCTAGGTAGAAGTCTAGTTGCCGATGGATTATTCTCTGCGACTCTGGTGTTCTCATACAACTTGATATTTCGGTTAATGGAATACTTGGGACGTGTACTAGGTAGTGATTGGATCGCGTTCGGCTACTGGTTAACAGACAGGTTATCCATGATCACAAACCTTCTGGCAGTTCTCAAGGCTCTAGGTATTGCTTTAGATAAACTAGGTTTCAGGTTTATTACCTCAGTTATTTTAACTCCGATAACCAATTTGGTTACATCATCCTATATGATGCTCCTATTTATTCTAGTAATAGCAACTGTTCTATTCACGTCTTTTAAACTACTAATGGCTCTAGGGCTCGTATTACACGCTGTTCCATTCAAATTAACCAGGAGCGTTGGATCAACGATACTATCCTTCGCAATAGTGTTTATTCTAGGAATACCACTTATGCCCGCCTTTTCGTCTCTGATCATTAGCGGTGTTCAACCACCACTGAGGTACAAGGAGCCAGTGTGTACGGCTAGTCTTAGATTAGTGGATGCTTCTAGGACTTCCATGGGTCCTGCTGTAATTGAAGGTTATGATTCTAGAACAGGAGAGTTACTTTACAAGTACAAACTTAATGAGCAAGGTGAACTTGTTGTTTCAGCTGGTTTGGGGTTTCCGTGTAGAAACCACACGATCGTATTTGATATAGCCAATAACACATACATAGCAACCTTCAGAAGAAGTAATGAGGAGCCTATGAACAGAACATACCAAGTTGTGGATGGAGTATTCCTTGCCCCCAATAGATTCGTGTTCTTTAGCTCTAATATAACAATACTAAGAGTGGAGAGAGCCGATAGAGTTGTTCAGGTACAGCTACACACGGGTGTAGATGGTTCTATAGAAATATACACGGAAAGTGAAGATGGTGTTACAATTTACTTAAACAACACTGTTATTCCAAGTCCAAGTAGAAGAATAGGAGAATGGTATGGTGTCTGGTACTCCATCTACGAGATTTCAATAAATCCGGGCACTTACAACTTAACCATAGTCCTGGACTTCTACAAGACCACACCAATAAACGTAGCCATAGAGCCTTTCATACTGAAAGCTGTGGAAGTGGATGTGTTCTCACCTGAGGCTTTATTTGTATACGCTGTGTATGGCTTCATCGAGCTGGTACTACTTCCCATGATCTACATGGGTATTCTCATCGCGATCTCCATAAGTGTAGCAAGGTTACTCGGCGGATACTCTAGTACGATTATGAGGTTGGCGGCTGGTAATTTATGAGTAGGAAAACCAATGTTGTTAAACTACTAGTCATGTCGATAGTTGCTACGTATGGTACAATCGAGTACTACTTTACTGGTGATATACTCTACTTAATACTATCTGCAGTGTTTCTTACGGTACTAATACTTATTCACAAGGAGGTTGATAACCGTGAAGCTCCTCGCTAAGTTTTTAACAGAGTTAGGGTTCAAAATTATACAATTAAAAATAAGGAATGTTGAGGTAGATCCCCCGGACTTGATTATTCAATACCCTAGCGGAGTTGTTTTAAGCAGAATACTCATATGCAGAGATACAGAGTATGATGTTGAAGAACTTCTGAGTGAACGCAGTAAAACCATATTTGAGGAATACGTAGCTCTGCTCAAGTCCTTGCCATCGAGTGTTCACTTGTATCTTTACAAGGAGGAGTTCGACCTGGATAGATATCTAAAGAATCTCAAGAACTCTATATTGAATACGCAAGCTGACCTCGAACTCGTTCAGAGTGAAACAGAAAAACTTAAACTTAGAGTTAAGCTTGATAAGCTGAAGACCTTGTATCATGCTATAATTGAAGGCAAACCTTTTCTAAAGATATCACTTGCTGTAGTGTTTAGAATTGATGCAAAAGATAAAAGTACAGCCAAGAGCATGGCTGACTACTACGAGTCGATTGTTACGTCTGTTTTTAAGAACAGTTTTGGACTCCGACTTGAAAGAGCGGGTTATAGTGAAATAGCTTCGTTCATTCTCAGTGTTCTTGGTTTAAATGCAAAAACAGAGTTATCAAGCATTCACATCGAAGCAGATAGGCTTTCGTATTTTCAACCGGTAACACTAGACAAACCCATGATCGATGAACCCGGAATTCTGATAGGTTTCGAGAAGAGCACTATGCATCCCGTTGTTCTCCAACTTAAGTACTTGTATCACCACATAGCCGTTATTGGTCCAACTGGGAGAGGAAAATCCACACTACTAGCGTCTCTAGTAGAGCAGGTTGTCTCGGAGGGGTTTTCAGATGTTGTTATCATAGACTTTAAGGGTGATCTTCGTCATTACATCTCGGATGAACTTATACCTGTTCTCACCCCGGATAATGCACCAATAAACATCTTAAATCCTCCTCCAGGTATTGAGTACATGAGCTGGAGAGGGGTTGTCGTAGAATCCTTATCTCACGCTGGTGGAATAAGTCCCGAGATTGTTCTAAAAGCATTAGTTGTCGTGGAGAGAGACCCAAAGGAGGCTTCAAAGAATCCTTCCGCATCCGTTATTATACCATTCGTAGAGTTCATTGAAGTAAACACGGATTACGAGTGGATTAAAAAGCACCTAGCACGAGGCAACGCGCTCGTTTTAATAAACCTCGAAGGTAGAGGTACAACTTTCCAGAACACATATGCATCGCTACTTCTCGGAATAGTGAGGCATCTATTACTTAGAGAAAGCAGCGAGAAGGGTCTCCTCCTGCTAGTAGACGATGCATGGAGAATACTCAAATTGAAGACACTACTAGAGATCGTCCGTGAGGGTAGGAGTAGAAAGTTGGGCGTAGTGGTATCCTCCCAAGGTCCCGAAGACTTCCCTAACGAAATACTGGAGAACATCTATAACATACTAGTCTTCGGGTCTAAGAACGAGGAGTATCTGGACAAAGTGAGGAAAATACTCGGAATAAAGCCGGAACTGGCATCAGTGTTATCTAAGCTGAGCGTAGGTGAAGCTATATACGTTAACGCTGTCCTAAAGAATGCTAAGGTGCTGAACATTCATACTCCACTAAAACTTAGAACTCTGCAAAAGCGCTAAGCAGGTATAAAACTGGATTACTCTGTATTGTTTTTAACGAAAATAGAAACAGGTGAAACTGTATGGGTGGTAGGCAGAAGACAACCATATTCATGATGAAGGAGACCACTAAGAAAACAGAGGAAGAGAGATCAAAGGAGATCAGAGAAAAAGCCAAGGAAAAGTCCAAGCAGCAGAAAAGTGAGGAGAAAAAGTAGAACAAGCGTATCCGCAGTGTGTAGTTGATGGTAAAAACGAGAATTCGCGTTGCACTACCGAGTAGTATATTAAGCGTTGAACCTTCTCTTATACAGAAGTCTTTTAGAGTTCATCAGGTAGCCAGATGGACCTCGATATTCGGAGTAAGCGAGGTAGTGTTCTACAAAGATTTTTCAACAAGTACTGAAGAATTCAACGAACATCTGCGTATTATACGAGAGCACTGGAAATACCTGTTTACACCTCCTTATCTACGTAAAATACTGGTACCTCTCTCACCTGAATTGAAATATGCTGGTATGTTGCCACCTATAAGGTTAAACGTGTTTAACGTTAGCAGAAAACCCATTTCAGGTGAAGAGAGATTAGCATACGTATTCCGGGGTAGTAATGGTGAGCTGAAAGCCCACTTAGGAAGCATAGAACCCTTTAAAATAATCGGAGAATGCAGTAAAGTAAACAGTGTAGTCCTTGTTAAGGTAATAAGCAGTGAAAACCGGGAAGCTGTATGCCTAGACAAAGAGGTCTATAGAGGTCCCGTACTAGCTTCCACGAGCAGTTTAAAAGAGACTGTAACCAGGTATCGTGGAATAGTTGATTACATTATAGTCACAGACAGAAAAGGCTCTGTTCCCACGCTTCACGAGGTCGAGGGGATGAGAGGACGCGACTTGCTAATACTGTTCGGTAGTCCTAAGTACGATCTGTTTGAGCTATCCGAGCAAGAACACTTCAGGATACAAGACTACGCTGACTTCATCTGGAACACTGTTCCAGAGCAAAAAGTCGCCACGGTTAGAACAGAGGAAGCTCTCATAATAACTCTCGCAATAGTGAACATATACTTAAAAGGTATATAGGAATCTGTTTCGTTGTGGAGTATAAAAGGTACTCACGTTTAGTAGATAGGTAGTATGCTTATCATGGTGACTTAGCTTGGGCCATAGGAAGTTAAGTGCTCCAAGACATGGAAGTCTAGGAGTAAGACCACGCAAGAGAGCGGAAGAACTTACACCTCGAATTAAAAGTTGGCCTGAAACCAGCTGGTTTGATATCGTAGTTGAAAAGTACAGCAAAGAAGCTCTTGAGAGGAACATCTCGAGTAAACCTCTTCTGCTTGCTTACCCGGTCTACAAGGCTGGAATGACCCATGCTATCATAATTGAAGATAGACCAAACACCCCGTTCACAGGTAAGGAGGTATTTGTACCTATAACGGTACTTGATGCTCCTCCTATACTAGTTGTTGGTATTAGAACATATGCCCGAGATGAGAACGGTTACTTAAAAACCATGGGCGAAGCCTGGAGAAACCCCGTTGATGCGCTAATTAAGGCTACAGAAACCTTTTATTCAAGTAATCCACTATGGACCCTCAGTCCAAAGGAGGTAGCTAGAAAGTATCTTCACGGACTTAGGAAGGTTAACCACGGCCTTGTAAAACCTGACCCTAGCAGTGAACTCGGTTATAAGTTCGTCGCTGAATCTAGCGAAGAGGATCTTAAGAAGGTGTTAAGTGGGGATATAGTAGAGGTAAGAGCGATTGTCACTACGGTACCCCCATTATCCGGTATCGGCAAGAAGAAGGCAGAAATACTCGAGGTGAAAATACACGGCGGAAACCTAGACGAAGTCGTAAAGTATGCGGAGTCCATACTAGGTTCCTACCTTACACCATACGACGTGTTTCTCGAAGGTCAGTTCGTGGATGTAATAGGTGTTACGAAGGGTCACGGGTTCCAGGGGGTAATAAAAAGGTTCGGCGTTAAGGAACTCCCGAGGTGGCATAAACACAGAAAAGGCAGTAGAAAGGTTGGAACTAGAGGTCCAGCGTTCACCTACTCTATGAGCGAGGTGCCGCAAGCTGGTCAAATGGGCTTCCACAGGAGAACGGAGTTTAACAAGAGGATTGTAAAAATCGGTACATTTGGTCCTGAGGTTGTAGTGAAAGGTGGTTTCCTACATTATGGTCTAATATACGGTCCATACATACTTCTGAAGGATTCAACCATAGGACCAGCTAAGAGGTTACTTATACTAAGGCATCCGATAAGGCCTCCGCACAAGTGGATACCGATCTCAGCGCCTAAAATAGTCTACTTGAGCTTAGAGAGTAAACAAGGTGCTTAGGTGGTAAAAGTGAAGCCCGTAGTTGCGATTAAAGATCCACGGTTAGAAGTTGAGAAGCTCACTGCGTATTTGTTCGACGTGAACGGTAATGTAATCAAAGAAATAGAGCTACCTAGCATATTCTACTACCCAGTAAGAAAAGACATCATAAACCGTGCTTTCCTTTCAGCATTCACCGCTATGCTGCAACCAAAGGGTAGAGATCCTCTCGCAGGCAAAAGGACAACGGCCAGATTTTGGGGTGTAGGATACGGGTTATCACGTGTTCCAAGGTTACCTGATGGTACAGCTCGATTCGTGCCGTTTGCACGAAAAGGAAGATTAGCGTTTCCTCCAAGACCTGATAGGAATATACACGAAGAAGTGAACAAACAGGAGAGAATTAGTGCAATTATTTCAGCATTAGCCGCTACAGCGAGAGTAAATATCGTCAGAGAACGTGGACATGTCTTTACAGTTGATAAGCTACCAGTTGTAGTTGAAGATGCTGTTGAAACAGCCTACGCTAGAACAAAGGATGTTAAGTACTACCTGGAGAAGATAGGCGTCTGGACGGACATCGAGAGAAGCTACGATAGAATTAGAATAAGAGCTGGAAAAGGAAAAATGAGGGGAAGAAGGTACACTGAGCCAAGGAGTGTTCTCTTCATACTATCCAGCTACCTAACACCCTTTGCTAAAGCCGTAAGAAATCTGCCCGGCGTAGATATCGCAACACCAAGTAATCTAAGTATTCTACACTTAGCACCAGGAGGAGTGCCCGGACGTCTTACTGTCATAACACTGCCTGCGCTGGAAAAGATCGCAAAGAAGTACGAGGTGATCTACATATGACAGCAGATAGTGAGGAGAAAAGATACCTAAGAATTATCCTAAGACCTCTTCAAACAGAGAAAGCCTTGTGGCTCATAGATAAGCAGAACACGCTTACATTTATAGTTGATATAAACGCAACAAAACACGACATTAAAAGAGCTGTTGAAGCTCTATTCGGAGTAAAGGTTGAAAGTGTTAGAACATTAATAACTGCAACCGGCGAGAAGAAAGCTTACGTAAAACTATCGCCAGAATTCAAAGCATCCGAAGTAGCAACAAAGCTTGGTATAATGTAGTGGTGGTGATCCAGAGTGGGTAAGAGAATAATAGTACAAAGACGTGGTAGAGGATCACCAACTTGGAGAACACCCGACCATTTGCACATAGCTCCAGCCAGGTATCCTTTACTCGATCCAAACAAAACGTACAAAGCCGTAATTAAAGAACTTATTCACGACCCTGGTAGATGGGTGCCTTTGGCAGAAGTAGAGCTTGAAAGTGGAGAAGTGTTCTATGCACCAGCCGTTGAAGGAATGTACAAGGGACAGATAATAGAAATAGGGCCAAGCGCAAGAGTGGCTAATGGTAACATTCTACCTATAGGCATGATACCAGAGGGAGCACAAGTGTCGAACATCGAGAAGATCTACGGAGACGGTGGCAGATATGCTAGAGCCAGTGGAGCCTACGGTATAGTACTAGGAAAATCCGGGGATAAGGTAAAGGTTCAACTACCCAGCGGTAAGGTGATCGAAGTTTCAAGTCAGGCGAGAGCTATGATAGGGGTAATAGCCGGAGGAGGAAGACTTGAGAAGCCTCTGCTAAAAGCAGGTGCAGCTTACTACAAGTGGAAGGCGAAAAGCTACTGGTGGCCTAGAGTAAGAGGTGTAGCAATGAACCCAGTATCTCACCCGCATGGAGGTGGTAGACATGTTGGTAGACCAACAACAGTGGCTAGGACAACGCCCCCCGGAAGAAAAGTTGGACACATCGCAGCGAGAAGAACAGGTAGAAAACGTGGAAAAGTTCGGTAGGTGTTATCAGTGTCTGCTTTATTACCTATTGCAAGATATAAGCTTTTTGAACTAGAGGTTAAAGAAGAATACGTGCTTATTCAGAGGTGTCGTTGTACATGAGTACTTCACAGACTAAGCAACCGTTGAGATTACCTCCACATCTGCAGGACATACCACCAGAGTGGAAGAGATTCAAGTACAGAGGTAAAACACTAGAGGAGTTGCTAACAATGTCTCTAGACGAGTTTGCAAAGCTTCTACCAGCAAGACAGCGGAGAAGCTTGACTAGAGGTTTTACGAAGGAGCAGATTAAGCTTCTCGCAAAGATCAGAAAAGTGATAAGGGACCCCGAGAAAGCCAAGAAAACCGTTATAAAAACGCATGTGAGAGACATGGTAATTCTGCCTGAAATGGTTGGATTAACCTTTGCAGTATACAATGGCAAGGAGTACGTACAGTTCAAGGTCTTACCAGAGATGATCGGACACAGGCTTGGCGAGTTCAGCTCAAGTACGAAGAAAGTTACACATGGAGAGCCTGGGCTCAAAGCTACCAAGAGCAGCAGGTTTATTGCTATGAAGTAGGCGACGTTTATGCCAACTTGGAACTACTCAGTTGAAATAAGAGAGGATGCCAAAATCGCTAAGGCTGTACGATACGATATTCCAGTATCAATCAAGTATATGAGAGAGATCGCTAACACCATAAAAGGCATGAAGCTCGTAGACGCCATTAAGTTCCTGGAAGACGTTGTTAGGTTAAAGCAACCAGTCCCCTTTAAAAGGTATCACGGTAAACTCAGCCATAAGCGAGGGTTAGCAGATAGGTTCAAATGGCCTATTGGACGATACCCTGTGAAGGGGGCCAAATACACCCTTGAACTCCTGCAAAACGTGAAAGCAAACGCTGAGAACAAGGGTCTTGACGTAAATAGACTTGTAATAAAGCATATCATTGCACACAAAGGACCCACTTTGAAGAGGTACATGCCTAGAGCGTTCGGACGTGCTACTCCTAAATTCCGTAGAACAACGCATATGGAGATTATAGTAGAAGAGGTCGGTTAGAAGTGGTTGGCGTAGGACCCAAGATCAAGAGCTACTTTCTAAGCTATGGGTTAAAGAAAGTAATGGTTGACGAGTTTCTAGCTAATTACTTCAAGGATGCTGGTTACGCTGACGTAGAGATATACAAAACCCCTCTGGGTCATAGAGTGGTTATTTATGCGGAGTTTCCGGGGAGATTCATTGGCAGAGGAGCAACCATATTGAGGAAAATTGCTGCTGTCTTAGAGAAACGATTCGAGCTGGAGAACGTGAGTATAACGGTTTCTCCCGTTGCAGATCCAGATTTAAACGCCAGAGTTGTAGCCTTTAGACTTGCAAGAGCTCTTGAGAAGGGGATACCGTTCAGAAGAGCGATGATGTTCATGGCACGTAGAATAATGGAAGCAGGCGCGGTTGGTTGCGAAATTATCATCAGTGGCAAGCTAAGAGGCGAACGAGCAACATACGAGAAGATCAGGGTTGGAAAGGTGTACAAGGTTGGAGACCCCGTTGATTACATAGTTGATAGAGCTGTTGCCAAAGCCATGTTAAAGCCGGGTATCTACGGTGTAGAAGTCGTGATTGTCAAACCAGGCATAAGAATGCCTGATCAGGTCGCAATTAGAGAACTACCCAAAGATGAGCTTGAAAAAATTAGACAAGAGCTTGGTCTAGGTGTTAAAAGTGAAGCCGGATGAGATTAGAAAAATGAGCCCGGAGGAAAGAGTTAAAAAACTAGAAGAATTAAGACTAGAACTCCTAAAGTTAAGAATGCAAGCTAAAATGGGTCTTCTCAAGGATACAGCAAGAATAAGAAATACTAGAAGAAGCGTAGCAAGAATATTAACCATTATCAACGAAGAAAGGAGAAAGCAAACTCAAACCACTAGTGAGGGGGCTTAGCGTGAAGATGACGCCTAAGAACATAGTTTATCATGAGTTGATCGGCTCAAGGGTGAAGATTTTGCAATACACCGATCAAGCCTTGGTCGGAGTTGAAGGCATTATAGTTGATGAAACCATGAAGACGCTATTAATAGAAAAGAACAACGGTAAGCGAATAAGAGTGTTCAAATCCAACGGTGTGTTTCAGTTACAACTTCCCAGCGGAGACGTCATAGTTTTAAGAGGAGATAGGATCGTTGGTAGACCCTGGGATAGACTCAAGAAGGTTCTTACGAGTAGAGGTTGAAAGGAATGAGCACAGGTAGTGCAAGATCGAAAGTAAGGAATGTTGGAATACCTGGCGTACAGCCACCCAACAAGGTGTGTAACGATCCTAAGTGTCCATGGCATGGACATTTAAAAGTTAGAGGAGTTATACTAAGGGGTATAGTTGTAAAGAAAAAGATGCAAAGAACTGTTGTAGTAAAACACGAGTATCTCCACTACGTAAGCAAGTATATGAGGTACGAGAAGCGTAGAAGAAACATACACGCGAGACTTCCTCCATGCATTGACGTTAATGAAGGAGACGAAGTTGTTATCGGTGAGACACGGCCCTTAGCTAAGACCGTTTCATTCGTAGTTCTGAGTGTAGTTAAAAGGCGTTAAGTAAGTTAAGTTAAGAGGTGCTGTCAATGGGTGCCAAAAGAGCTGTTGCGGGAAAACCTGCTTACTCAAGAAGACGCATAAACACCGGTTTACAGGTAGCGTCGAGAGTAAAGGTTGCTGATAATAGTGGTGCAAAGGAAGTAACGATAATTGGTGTACCGGGCTATAGGGGTAGACTGAGGAGAGTACCCAGAGCAGGGGTCGGAGACCTAGTTGTAGTGAGTGTTAAGAAGGGAACACCAGAGATGAGAAAAAAGATTTTCAAGGCGATCGTTATTAGGCAAAGAAGACCTTACAAAAGACCGGATGGAACATGGGTGGCTTTTGAGGACAATGCTGTGGTTATACTAACACCCGAGGGCACTCCTAAGGGTACTGAGATCAGAGGTCCTGTTGCTCGTGAAGCTGCTGAAAGATGGCCTCAGATAGCTAACTTAGCTTCGATAATCGTTTAATGGTGATCAATGTGCCGTTCGTGTCCTCTTCTCAACCAAGAGCTCAGAGAAAAGCTTTCTACAATGCACCGTTACACTCAAGGCACAAATTCTTCAATGCTCCACTTTCACCTGAACTCAGAGAGAAATATGGAGTTAAAAGATTACCTGTGAGAACAGGAGATGTTGTTCGAGTAATGCGCGGCGACTACGCTGGGCATGAGGGAAAAGTGGTAAAAGTAGACCTTAAGCGCGTAAGGATATTCGTTGAGGGCGTTCAGATGAAGAAAGCCGATGGAACACCGGTGTATTATCCAATACATCCTAGCAAGGTAATGATCGTTAAACTCGACCTTTCAGATAAGTACAGGCTAAATATAATCGAAAGACGCAAGAAGACTGTTGAAGAACGCGTTTCCTCCAAACCTGAGGAACGTGGTTTTGAACAGTCCGGAAAAGAAACAGAGGTAGGCTGATGAAGTATGACTAAACATGGTGGTAGTAGACACCTAAAAGCACTTGCAGCACCTGCTTTTTGGCCTATACTCAGGAAGAAGTTTAAGTGGTCTGTGAAACCATTACCAGGACCACACCCTATTGAGAGATGCTTACCGCTACTAATAATTGTAAGGGACATCTTAAAGTATGCTAAAACCAGTACCGAAGCGCGCAAGTTGATTGCTGAAGGTCACTTCAAAGTGGATGGCAAAGTTAGGCGAAACTACAAGTTCCCAGTTGGAGTAATGGATGTTATTGAAATACCGAAAACGGGTGAGTATTACAGGGTTGTACCGGTTCCCACGAAAGTTCTAGGGCTTCTGAGGATACCGCCTGAAGAAGCCTCCATAAAACCCTGTAGAATAGAGAATAAAACAACTGTGAAGGGTGGACATATTCAACTTAACTTGCACGACGGACGTAACGTTCTCATAAGAGTCTCTGATCCTCGTAATCCCGTAGAGGATCAATACGAAACCCTGGGTACAGTGGTTCTCTCACTGAACGACAACAGAGTAGTAGATTACATACCCGCTAAGGAGGGGGTTATAGCAATTGTAAGTGGAGGTAAAAACGTTGGAAGAGTAGGCAGAATAGTTGAGATCATACCTGGAGCACTGAAGAGAAGAAAGTACATTGTAACACTAGAGGATAAGTACGGTAATAGATTTCAAACTAGTTTCGAATACATATTCCCCATAGGAGTCGAAAAACCAGTTATTACACTGCCTGAGGGTGCATGGTAATATGCCAATGCTTATACCCGAGATCGAAGCTGAAATCGTAAAGAAGTGGGAAGAGAATCCAATGCTGAAACCACGAATAGGAAAGGTTGTGGTGAACGTATGTATAGGTTCTGATATTGAAAGACTCAAGAAGATTGCCCATGTTCTAGAGGAGATCACAGGTCAGAAAGCTTCCTTTAGGAGAGCCAAAAGAACAATTAGAGAATTTGGAATACGAAGAGGAGAGTATATAGCAGTAACAATCACACTCAGAAAGCAGAAAGCAATAGAGTTCCTTAAGAAAGCCTTAGATGCGGTAGGCTACAGGATCAAGGCTTCCAGCTTCGATGAGCAGGGCAATGTTTGTTTTGGGATAAAAGAACACATTCACTTGCCCGGAGTGAAGTATGATCCCGAGATCGGAATATTCGGTATGGACGTTTGCATATCAATCGAAAAACCTGGTTACAGGGTAATGAGACGTAGGCGGGCACGAAGACCTATACCTAAGCGACATAGAGTTACAAAACTGGAGGCAATGGTTTTTCTTAAAAGGTTTTTTGGGTTGGATATCGTTGAAGAGTAAGGTGTGCTTATGGCTAAGTTAAAACCACCAAAAGTAGAAAAATACGGGCGTGGAGCTCAAGAGTGCCGTAGATGCGGGTCTCGAGATGCTGTTATCCAGGCTTATGGACTTTACCTATGTAGACAGTGCTTCAGAGAAATAGCATACTCCATGGGATTCAAGAAGTATAATTAATGGTGATAACTATGGTGGCTATGGATCCTCTCGCGAACACTCTTTCCGCAATATACAATGCCGAGATGAGAGCAAAGAGAGAAGTTATAACTTGGCCTGCATCAAAGCTTATACTTAACGTACTGAAAGTTCTCCAGAGGGAAGGTTACATAGGAGAATTTGAATACATTGATGATGGAAGATGGGGTAAGATAAGGATACTACTACTAGGTAGGATTAACAAGGTTGGCGTGATCAAGCCGAGATACCCGGTTAAGTACATAGAGCTTATCAATCCACCGAATTGGCTCAAGAAGTACCTTCCGGCTTACAACATTGGAATACTGATCCTTACAACACCTCACGGAGTAATGTCGCACAAGGAAGCTATTGAGAGGAAAACAGGAGGTATACTGCTAGCATATTGTTACTAGAGAGGTGTTAGAACATGAAAACTTTGCACATTGTTGAAAAAGTCAAAATCCCCGAAAACGTGTCTGTTCAGGTAGAAGACTCGAGAGTGAAAGTTAGAGGACCCAAAGGTGAGCTCGTTAAGGATTTCTCGCATGCACGAAGAGTGTACATCAGTGTTCAAGAGGGTTACGTTGTTGTTGAGGCTTACAATGCGGATAGATCTCTTAAAGCACTCGTCGGTACAATAGCAGCGCACATAGAAAACATGATCACAGGAGTTACAAAAGGTTTTAGGTACAAGCTTAAGGTCGTGTACTCGCACTTCCCGGTGAGCGTAGTGGTTGATGCTAAGAACAAGGTTGTTAGGATAAGGAATTTTTTGGGTGAAAAAGCGGATAGGGTAGCTAAGATCTACGGTAATGTTACGGTTCGTGTCGAAGGTCACGACGTGATCGTGGAGGGCATAGATATCGAGGAGGTGGGCTTAACTGCCGCATCGATAGAACGTGCAACCAAGATAAGGGATCTTGATAGAAGAGTCTTTGCGGATGGTATTTACATCTATGAGAGAGGTGTTGCGGATTGACGATGGAAAAGGACTTTGAATGGTACTTAAAGCTGAGAGAGAAAATGAAAAGGCAGAGACCAGAGTTCTTAAGACACGAGTGGTGGAAAAAACCTAAGTTCAAGAATGATCCTAAGTGGCGTAAGCCCAAAGGTATAGATAATAAAATGAGACTTCAGCTCAAGGGTTATCCTCCTATTGTGAAGGTAGGGTACAGAACACCCACTGTTGTTAGAGGAATGCACCCAAGTGGTTTAACACCCGTAGTCGTCTACAATGTAAATGACCTATCGAAGTACAATCCACTAAAGCACATCATTTACATCGGTAGCACCGTTGGTATGAAAAAAGCCCTCGAGGTGTACAAGGTGGCCGTTGAACGTGGCTTTAAAGTAGCAAATCCTCCGAGAATAGCTAAAGTGCAACAGGAAGGGGGTAGCTGATGCCAGATTTAACTCTACAGAAGAGACTTGCAGCCGATATACTTGGAGTAGGAGTATCCAGAGTGAGAATAGATCCAACAAGAGCAGACGATGTTGCTCAAGCAATAACGAGAGAGGACATAAAGAAGCTCATAGAAGAAGGAGCTATCTGGATTGAACCCGAGCACGGTATTACTGGTTATAGTGGTAAATTGAGGAAGGTTCAGCGTAAAAAAGGACGAAGACGGGGCCACGGCAAGCGCGAAGGAAGAAAAAGAGCTAGGCAAGAACTGAAGCTCTCGTGGATCACTAGAATAAGAAAGATAAGGAGGTACTTAAGGTACCTGCGCGACCGTGGCGTAATAGACAAGAAGACGTACAGAAGACTATACAAGCTTGCTAAGGGAGGACAGTTCGATAGTTTATCAGCACTTAAACTGTACCTTAGAGAACACGGTATCATAAAAGAGGCTCAATAGGTGAACACTATGGCCAGAGGTCCAAAATACAAGGTTCCCCGGCGTAGAAGGCGCGAAGGAAAAACAAACTACTACAAGAGATATGTAATGGTGATGTCAGGACACCCGAGATTCGTTGTTAGAAAAACAAACAAGTACATCTGGGTTCAGATCATAGTAGCTAAGCCCGAGGGGGATCACACCATAGCTGCTGCTCACTCGAGAGAGCTCGTTACAAAATTCTCGTGGAAAGGAGGAACCTCGAGCACGCCTGCAGCCTACCTAACCGGTCTTTTAGCAGCACTAAGAGCTTTGCAGAAGGGTATTGAATACGCTGTACCAGACATCGGACTACACAGAGCAATCAAGGGTTCAATAGTATTCGCAGCCATAAAGGCGGCTAACGACGCAGGTCTTAAAGTTCCCGTCAGCGAAGAAGTTCTCCCCTCAGAGGACAGAATCAGAGGACACCATATAGCAAACTACGCGAAAATGCTGAGAGAGCGTGGTTTACTTGAATCACGGTTCTCAACGTACTTGAGGAGAGGATTAAACCCCGAAGAGCTCCCTCAGCATTTTGAAACCGTTAAACAGGCCATTTTGGATACTTATAAATCTAGGTCGCAAGGGGGTGATTGAAAACCTTGTCATATGCACCCATGCCTGCAATAGACAAAGTAGCCCTGGAGAAGTGGGTGCCTAGAACAAAAACCGGTAAACTAGTACTTGAAGGAAAGATAACGAGCTTAAGGGAGATCTTTGAAAGAAACCTGCCTCTGCTGGAACCCGAGATAGTAGACTACCTACTACCAGACTTAAAGTACGTCAGAATCGACGCTAGGATTGTTCAAAAAATGACCGATGCTGGTAGAAGGTCCAAGTTTCAGGTCGTAGTTGTTATAGGTAATGAGAACGGCTACGTGGGAATAGGAATAGGAAAAGCTAAGCAGTATACGGAAGCTTTAGCAAAGGCTGTACGTGACGCTAAGCTAAACATATCCCCCATTAGAAGAGGTTGTGGAAGCTGGGAGTGTAGGTGTGCACAGCCTCATACAGTACCTTTCATCGTTACAGGTAAGTCTGGTAGCGTTAGAATAACGTTGAAACCTGCACCACGGGGAACAGGGCTTGTTGCAGGAGACATCGCTAAGATAGTGCTGAGATTAGCAGGTATCAGCGACGTATGGACCGAAAGCTACGGAGAAACTAGAACCACGCTCAATTTCGCGAAAGCTGTTGTTAACGCTCTCCACAACACATACAAGTTCATAACACCTGTGGAGTGGGCTAGAGGGTGAAAATGGTCCATGGCGCACAGAATACCTGTTTACGCTATAATAAGGATCAAAGGTCGAGTCGACTGTCCATACGACGTAGAATACACCTTAAAGCTTCTAAGACTACACAAAAAGTACCACTGCGTGCTTTACCCCAAAACCCTTCCCGGACTAGATGGTATGTTATTGAAAGCAAAAGATTGGATTACCTGGGGGGAAATCAATAGAGAGACTCTAATAGAGCTACTGTATAAGCGTGGCAAGATAGCCGGCAACAAGCCTTTAACAGACGAGTACGTGGATACTCACCTAGCGAAGCTCGGTATAAATGGTGGAATACCAGCACTCGCCGATGCTATTCTGGAGGGGCGTGTAATGCTTCATAAGCTGAATAACCTGATAAAACCAGTATTTAGACTTCATCCACCTAGAAAAGGATTTAAAGGTTCAACGAAAAGACCTTACGATCAAGGTGGAGAGCTAGGTTACCGGGGATCCGCCATAAACGAGCTGATTAAACGAATGCTATAGGTGTACGAAGCATGGTTGTTAGAAAAAGGAAGAAGTCGAGGAAACTGCGCGGAAGAACAAGAACGATGGGTTGGGGTAGAGTAGGTCAGCACCGAAAGAGCGGATCAAAGGGAGGCGTTGGTGCTGTGGGTTTCCACAAGCATAAAATCATGTGGATGATAAAGTACGCACCTGAATGGTACGGTAAACATGGATTTACGAGTGTTCAACAACTAAGGGGTGCTCCAAGGATCATAAATGTTGGTGAAATAAACGAGATCGTTCTCGACATGATCACTAAAAACACAGCAATCAAGGAGGAAGGAATGGTTGTTTTCAACGCTATTGAACTAGGATATGACAAAGTGCTTGGAAAAGGAGAAGTTACAGTACCAATAAAGCTCATAGCGAAACACGTCTCAGAGACAGCTAAAAGAAAGATCGAAGAAGCTGGTGGAGTAGTTCTTACACCCCAGTAGGAGAATACAGGTCTCTCTGTTCACGCTTCATCCTTCTACGTTAATACTCAAAGTGATTTTAAGCACTTAAGTCTATAAACTGAAAAGGTGCACTTAACATGGGTATACTTAGTGCTATGTCAAAAGCGGCCGATTACTTGCCAAGTGTACCAAGACCGAAAGGACATGTACCACTTGGTGAGAAGCTCCTGTGGACATTTTTAGCACTATTGGTATACTTCCTGATGTCCCATACACCATTGTACGGTATAAGCGAAAGAGCTCCTGAACAGTTCCTGCTAATACAGATAATATTCGCTGCTCATAGTGGTACATTAATGGAGCTTGGCATTGGACCCATAGTTACTGCTGGTTTAATAATGCAAATACTCGTAGGTGCGAAGCTCATAGACCTTGACTTGACTGATCCCGAGCATAGGAAGATCTTCACCGGTGCTCAGAAAACACTAGCTGTTTTACTAGCGGCTTTTCAAGCTACAATGTATGTTCTAGCCTGTAGGTACTGGGTGTTTATTGGAAACCCTATAGCAGGTTGCATGGCATCCTGGTATTTACGAGTTGTTGTTGCTGTGCAGCTTTTCATAGCATCATTATTCGTCATTGTACTAGATGAACTTGTTCAGAAGGGCTGGGGGCTGGGATCTGGTGTTTCACTATTCATACTTGCAGGTGTTGCTACAACAGTGTTCTGGAATCTCTTCGGACCTTTCAAAACAGGTGGTGAATACGTAGGCTTCATACCCTACCTTGTAGAAGCGCTCTCCAGGAATATGGATATATCAAGCGTAGTCATTAGACCCGGGGGTAGAGACCTTGTTGGTCTTATTGCAACTATAGTTATAATATTCGTTGTTTTGTACTTAAGTAGCATTAGGGTGGAAATACCTGTTACTTCACCCAGGTTACATACAATAAAGACGAGAATACCACTGCAGTTCCTCTACGTAACGAACATACCAATAATATTCATTGGCATACTCTACTCAAACATACTCGTGTTTGCAACTCTTATGAGAACTTACCTTAGCGGTATTGTACCGCAATCGGTAGTTGATATGCTAGTAAAGTACAATGACAGAGGATCGGTTGTAGGTGGATTAGCTTACTACCTCTCCCTACCAAGTGGAATAATCTACGCGTCTTTGGACCCCGTAAGACTGGTAGTATACTCCGTGCTTGTAGTAGTACTAGCAGTAGTGTTCGGTATACTCTGGGTTGAAGTTGCCGGTTTAAACCCGGAAAACCAGGCTAAGCAACTAATTGAAAGCGGATTCGAGGTACCTGGTTTACGTAGGAACCCCAAGATACTAGAGCAAATATTGGCAAGGTACATATATCCATTAACGGTTTTATCATCTATAATAGTTGCTCTTATAGCCATCTTAGCCGACGTATTTGGAGCGTACGGAAGCGGTATGGGTTTACTCCTCGCAGTAGGCATACTACAACAGTACTATACGTTGATAGCTTACGAGAGAACTCTAGAAGCGTACCCATTGCTGAAGAGGCTCGTTGAGTAGTAACTCAATTCTTTCTCTTCCGCCATACCGGGCACTCAGAATAATTTAAGTCTAAAGAACTGCATCGAAGACACCTCGATGATGTACAGACCTTTCGCGTCTCTAGTATTCCCGATATTTAGTTGCAGAATATAGTAAAATATCGGGTTACCGGGTAGGTATGAAGACATGCTTGCACTTGTTACAGTTGTTAATGTCATTGGACACCTCTACATTTACCTTATTGTGTATAGGTATTTCAAGAAAACGCGGTTTTACAAAAGCCTAGTGAAACTTCATGAGCAGGTAAAGCGGGCTCCTCAAAGAGTGAAAACTAAGAGTGATCTGAGGAAAGCTAGAAAGTACCGTCCTTATCTAAAAGCATTTAGAAGAAGACTAACGAGGTTGTTAGTATTCAATACTATTTTCTTCATACTTGTTTACATCTCGATAGTTACTTCAACTACTTACATAACAATAGTATACGGTAGCTACTTGGTTGAAACACCAGTAATGATACCACTATTAACAGGAATATCTCCAGATGGGAAGATGTACACTCATGCTTTTACTATCATGTTGCTCGCACTTATACTAACAATATACCCTATTACAAGAGAAACGAGAATAGTGTAGCTCCAAAAACGAGCACGAAAAATACCCGTTATAACGTATAAAAACCGCCTTTCTATTCATGTGTGCATAGAAGTAAAAGGTGCTCATTAATGCCAAGACCCATGTATAGAACAAGAAGCTGGAGGATAATTAAGAGGAGAACTCCAGGTGGAAACCTGGTTGTTCACTACGAGAAGAGAAAACCTGGTAAAGCGAAGTGCGCTATATGCGGTGCTGAACTACATGGAGTACCAGCTTTGAGACCATACCAGTTGTCTAAGCTATCCAAGACTGAGAAAAGGCCCGAAAGACCCTATGGAGGGTACATCTGCCCTAGATGCCTCACAAGAGGCTTAAGAGAAGCTGTTAGAACCATCGCGTAGATCGTGCTGAGAAAACGTTGAAACCCTTCTTGGTGCACTCTTTTGGTTAGAATAGTTATTAGTGGTCCTCCAGGAAGTGGTAAGACTACTCAGGCGCTGCTCATAGCTAAACACTACAATTTGAAGTACTTCTCAGCAGGTAGGATCTTCAGGGAAATTGCTACAGCACGAGGTTTAACCTTAGAAGAGCTAAGCAAGCAAGCACTCACGGATCCCAGTATCGACATTGAGGTTGATATGAAAACCATTGAAGCCGCTAAAGAAGATAATATCGTAATAGATGGTCATGTCGCAGCATGGATTGTAGCTGACCTCGTGGATTTCAAGATATACACAACTGCACCACTCATGCTTAGAGTCTTGAGAATAGCCGGTAGAAACGGAGTACCATTGGAAAAAGCACTGGAAGAAACACTTGTAAGAGAAAATAGTCAAAGAAGACGCTTTATGGAGTACTACGGAATAGACATACGTGATCTCTCAATATTCGATCTAATTATAAACACTAAAAACATTGGAATAAATGAGGCATTTGAAATAATAAAAAAAGCCCTTGAAAATAAGCTTTAAGGGGTTTACGAAGAGAGTGTGATTATGCCTGCAATAGAAATTGGTAGAATCTGCGTAAAGGTTACAGGAAGAGAAGCTGGAAGAAAGTGCATCATAGTTGACATAATAGACGAGAACTTTGTTCTAGTAACAGGTCCGAAAAGTCTCAGCGGTGTGAAGAGAAGAAGAGCCAATATAAAACATCTAGAACCTACGGATAAGGTTATCAGTATACCTCGAGGAGCTAGCGACGAAGATGTATTAAAGGCAATCGAAGAAGCCGGCTTAGTAGACTTCATGAAAGAACACGTGAAACCAAAGCTCTCGCCTTTAAAGTAAGCGAGACACCAAGTAGAACATTCCTAGTTTAAACCCTTTTTACATAATTGACATTCTAGGTGTATACTATGGGTTTAGTTGAGAAAGGAATGGAGTTCCTCGATGCAATAACCAGCAGAGCTGGCTATAGAAATGAATGGGTAGTAGTTAAAGAAACCGATACTAGCCCTGACTATGGAGTATTGCCGTATCAGAGAAGCATCCATGATCATATAAACTTCGGCGTAATAAACCTGGATAAACCACCGGGTCCCACGAGCCACGAGGTTGTAGCTTGGGTTAAGAAAATCATCGGTGTTGACAAGGCTGGGCATGGGGGGACCCTAGAGCCCGCTTCTTAAAGCGGGCGGGGAAACCCCAAAGTAACCGGTGTACTACCAGTAGGCTTAGCTAATAGCACAAAGGTCATAGGAAACGTAATACATACAGTTAAGGAGTACGTAATGGTGGTTCAACTGCATGATTCTACCTCACTGGAAAAGCTTAGAGAAGCAGTTGACTACTTCAAGGGTAGAATATACCAGAAACCACCATTAAGGTCTAGCGTTAAGCGAACTGTGAGAATCAAGAACATATATGAAATAGAGATCCTGGAGTATAAAGAGCCGTTTGTTCTAATGAGAGTTCTCTGCGATCCTGGTACTTACATGAGAAAGCTTGCACACGACCTCGGGTTAATACTTGGTACTGGTGCGCACATGAGAGAACTAAGAAGAACCAGGACAGGTCCCTACAAGGAGGATGAAACCCTGGTATCACTACAGGAGGTTAGCGAAGCCGTCTACATGTGGAAAACCAACGGTGATGAAAGATACCTTAGAAGAGTAGTGCTACCTGTGGAAACAAGTGTTGTTCACCTGCCTAAAATCGTGGTCCTGGACACAGCCGTGGATGCAATAGCACACGGCGCAGATTTGGCAGTTCCCGGCGTTGCAAGGTTAACAAAGGATGTTGAAGCAGGTAAAACGATCGCTATATTTACTCTGAAGGGTGAACTCGTGGCATTAGCTAAAGCCTTAAAGAATTGGGATGAAATCGTAAAGTTGGAAAAAGGCATTATCGCGAAGATCAAAAGAGTCGTAATGCCACGCAACGTGTACCCTAAAGCTTGGAAGCATGGAGGGTAACTCTAGTAATGCACTACTACAAACCAGGTAAAGCACCCGGTAGAAAAGTCCTTATACCCTTTGTAATAAGAGGTGTGACACTACAGTTCGTATCTTACTCTAGCCTGTTCTCCGGAACTGAGGTGGATGAAGGTACGAGACTTCTACTGGAGAACATTGTTCTACCTGACTCTGGTCTTGTTCTTGACGTAGGCTGTGGATACGGCATTATAGGTATCACGATAGCTAAGTTAAACCCGTCTCTGAAAGTTTACATGGTTGACGTAAATCCGCTCGCTGTTAAGGTCTCCCGTATAAACGCTAGGCTTAACGATGTAGAGAACAGAGTTGTGGTCTTAGAGGGAGATAGGTATGAGCCCGTAAAGAACACGTTGTTTAAAGCAATATACTCTAATCCGCCACTCTCAGCTGGAATGAAGGTAGTGGAGGACATCGTGCTGGGAGCTCGAGAACACCTGGAAGAAAACGGTTTTGCTCAGTTCGTCTTAGCAAAGGGAGGCGAATACCTGCTCCGTGAAGCCAGAAAGCTCTACAGCCATGTTGAATCCACTAGTAAAAAAGGTTATATCCTCCTATACCTAAGACCATAAAAGGAAGCCGGGGTGCCCGAGCGGTCTAAGGGGCTGGCCTTGAGAGCCAGTGGGGGTATGCTCCCCGCGCGGGTTCAAATCCCGCCCCCGGCGCTTAAACCCCTTCTATATTTCAACAGTATTCTCCACATAATTAACATACTTATCAATGGTAAAGAAGGAGTTCTAACACTTTGTTCTTTGATACCTAAGATACTGGGTCTATTCAGAGCTTCTTGAAGCAAATCGAGTTTTGTACACCCTTGAAATCTGTTTACGTATGTATTTACGTCATTATCCTGAACTAGAACTAGGAGTCTTCGCGAGTTGAATTGAAAAGAAGGTTAGTTACTTAGTTCTTTAAACTCTTTTTAAACTCTATGATCGAACGTTATTAGGGTGCCAGGTTAATTTTCCTAGTGGAGTTTGCTAGGAGGATGTGTGAATGCTTAACGAGTTCATCGGGAGTGTGCGTCTTAAAGTTATTGCAGTTATTACTGCTCTGCTCTTGGTAAGCAGTTTTGTTCCTGTCGGATTTATCAACCTCCAGGTGAGCTCTTCTAGTAGTGACCTTGAGTGCCGAGTACTCTACTTCTTTAATGGAATAATAGTGTACAACTCAACCATAAGCACAATACTTGCTCTTGAAACACCCGGTAACATTAGCTTAGTTGAAGGCTTTGAGCAAACCGCTGTAGGTCTTGTGGCCTACAATGTTGTTTTCAACGAATCAGTAAGAATGTACACGTTCAACATCACCGAGGGGGAGTACTTTGAGGGTTTCTATATAAGTGAGCTTAGGATTTGCGTGAAACCTCAGCAACTGAATTTGCTACAAAAAGCTTTGAGAAATCCTATGAGTAGCGAGCTACCCGATGAAAGAACCATTCCACAGGAAATACTCGAAAACTACGTAAAACCCCCCTACAGTAGAGTTGTTGAAGAAGTAAAACCCCAATTCGAGGACTGGTTTAAAAAGAGATACTTTGTAAGCGTAGATCAAGCTAGGTATGCTGGAATTGCTGTTACAGCAGGATACTTCGTGTACCAGGAGTTCATAAAGTACGATCCAGCTTCTCTTCCAAGAACCATAGATGAGGTTATTGAAACTCGTAGAGGAGACTGTGATGATATGTCCAGAGTACTAGTTGAGCTCTTGAACTCCTATGGAATACCAGCATTGATAGCCTATGGGTACGTTTACATTAAGAACTTTAACTACACGATAACTCTCGAAAACGTAACATACATTTTCATAAACAATGGTCCACATGGATTTACACTATCCTATATTCCAGGGTTCGGCTGGTTATCCCTGGACTTCCTCGCTTACTCACTTATTGTTTACCCCTTTGTATTCGAAAGCTACACGCGAGTTACAGAAGTAGATAAGGAAGCTGTTGAAGAAGTCGTGCAGCTTCACAGGAAAATCAACGCAACACAAGTATTAGGCATCTTTGATGAATCCGAGGTAAAGCAGTTGATAGGTTATCCAATTACACTAGATAATGCTCTTAGATTCTTCAATAAACTACTCAAAGGTTACTTGGATATCCAGGAATCTCAAAACGAAACATTTACCGAAACCTCCGCTGAAACCACTCACGAGATCACTCGTGAAAGCTCAGAAATAATATCTTCTGTAGAAATCGCTCATAGGGAAAAACCCTTCCCAAGCTATACCATCATAGCTCTAATCCTGGTTGCTGCTACTGCCCTGATCGTTACTCTTCTACTAGCACACTTGGTGAAAAGGAAGTAAACGGTTATATGAGCAGTTGTTCAAGCTAGAAGCTTAAAAAGAAGTATTTACAAAATGTTCTCTATCAATCAAAAAAGATGTTAAATTGGTTTTACAAAGCCCCACTTCTCAAGTGCTCTTGATAGTTCTTTGTGGATTTTAGCGTACTCGTCGAGAGGTATGCCCTTTTGTATTGCTTCTAGTGCTTGTCTTACAGCTCTAGCCCCTGCTCGCGGTCCATCGGGGTGTCCTATAACACCTCCACCTATTTGCATAACTATGTCTGATCCCAGTGCTTCTATGACTAGTGGTATGTTTCCTGGGTGCAAACCACCTGAGGCTACAGGCATAGCTGGTTTTATGTGGTACATCTTCTGCTCAAGGTGAAATACGTCGTCCGGGTCCGGCTTGAAGTGTTCTTCGCGTAGTATTCTCGCGTATCTCACAACATCCAGCTTTTCGCCTTCGAGTTTACCAGCACCCGCTGTACCCACGTGCAGCTGATCTACGCCTATGATCCTGTACAGCTTCGCTAGAACGTACATTGATATACCATGATACTTGTTCCTTGTGAAAGCTGCGTGCATAGCTCTGTGAGCATGTATTGCCAAGCCGTATTCTTCAGCGAGGTCTCTTATGTAGGTCAAAGCGCTCCAGCCCGTTATTACAACATCGACCATTACATAGGGGTTTCGGTAGTCTGCTATCAGTTTAAGTCTTTTCTCCATTTCACGAATATCGGCTGTTATGTTCGCAAACCAGGCTTTTTTCTCACCTGTTTCTTTTTCAACCCTATCTATAACCTTCATAATAGCCTTAGCTCTAGCTTCAAACCTGCAGAAGCTCGGGCTAGCAAGGTTCTCGTCGTCTTTTATGTAGTCAAGGCCGCCTTCGAGTATCTCGTACGCTAGTTTCTCAACTTCCTCAGCTGTATAACCCTCCTTGGGCTTGGGTACCGTGCCAACAATGGGTCTATCGTATACTTTGAAGATGTCTCTAACCCCCTTAGCTCCTTTAGAGGGTCCTTTAAAGTACTTGAGGAAGCTGTAGGGTAAGTACAAGTCCTCGAGTCTCAACCCAGATGCTCTTCTCATACCGAATATGTTACCAGCTACGCTAGCTAGAAAACCAGGCATGTTTCCTTCTTCGAACAGCTCCACGGGGTATGCTACTTTAACTAGGTATGAGCCGTCTCCAAGGTCCAGTATCTCGTAAACCTTTGCACTTAGCTTCTTAACTCTATCCACATCGTACCATGGGTATAGAGTTGTCCACGTTCCCGTACTACTCTCAGCTCCTATACCGCTAGCTACCTCTTCGATCTTAAAACCGGGTGCAGGAGTAACTCTGAAAATAGCAATAACGTCGTTTTCAGGATCTGGCTGGTAACCTGGTGAGAGGTACTCATGGTAGGATTCAAAGGGATAACGTTTTACACTCAATCGCGTGCACCCAGCAAGATTATCTTCCCAGCTTGTTGATAAAGTTAAGAGTCCTAAAGGGTTTATATGTTTAACATTTAACTATAGGTACTCTAGAGCTGATAACACAGATGGTGTTAGTTTCTAACTGGTAGTCTAATAAAGGGTTAGGTATGACCGAGGAGAAGATCATTCACAGTTTACCAGGCGTATACGACATGCTGGAACACACAGGTGACGTTTACATTAAGGCTAAAGGTAGTAGCATTATTGAGCTACTCGAGAACAGTGGAATTGCTCTATTCGATACAATGGTTAACACAAAGAAGGTTGAACCTCTCGTAGTAAGAGAAGTTTCAGCTTCAGGATTCGACCTGGAGAACCTCTTGTACAAGTGGCTAGAAGAGCTCCTGATACTGTACTACTCGGAGAACCTGGTGTGTGGTAAAATTTCAGTAGACCATTTCATCATCAAGAAAATAAATGAAGCTCTGGAGTACACTGTTAGCGGAAAAGCCTATTGCGAGAAGTTTCAGCACGATAAGCATGAACCAAGAGTTGAAGTTAAGTCTCCTACGTATAGTTTAATGAGAATAGTTAAAACGGAGAACGAGTGGATCGCGTACTTTGTTCTTGACATCTAGCTTGTTCCAACCCATCTTCTGATCTCGGCCTTACATCGCTCGCAGAACTCAGAGCTTTTTTCATCCACTTCTGTAATGCTGTTACTAAATCTCATAACACACTTTGGATTATCGCAGTGTTCTAGTCTGATCAAGTGCCCGAGCTCGTGTACAGTCTCTTTGATCAAACGATTGTAGTATAAGCTGTAGTTTGGTGGTTCATCGTAGAATTCTGGTTTAAGCCTCTTGGTGAACACCGCTGCTACTTTGTAATCAGGGTTTGCTTCGCCGAACACGAAATTCAGGCCGAACTCGTAGGCATCAAGATAACCTATTCCAGTAATGTAGAATTTTCCAACAAGACCAAGTCGCTGAAACTGATCCTTAAGGTACTTAAGCACACACCCAGCATGGTACTGTAGTCTGCTCCAGTCAAAACACCTCATAGGTGGTTTAAGAACATCTGGCCATATGATGACCTCGAATTCCACGCCCGTCTTATCCAATACCCTCTTTACATCCACACTTAAATTGTCTATGTACTCCAGAACACCGTGAGTTGTTAAGGGTACTAGCAGTATTTTCAACAATTTGAACACCACTATGTAGTTGATTGAACTAATCATCAACCAAAGTACGTTAGTTTAATACTCGAGTACCAGGTTAAATAGGACTAAACAGCTTGACGTAGCAGTCTCGGAAAGCCTCATTAAACCAACCACACTTAAGGAGATATCAGTTAGGCAAGTGCCGCCGCGGGGATTTGAACCCCGGACATCCCGGTCTTCAGCTTCGCCGGTGGTTCCTGTAACTCACCACGGGCGCTCTCCCGGGCTGAGCTACGGCGGCACTCTTCGCCACTGCTATTATAGACTTAGAGGGTTTATTAGTTTTAAAACTCGGGTTTTTCAAAATTTTTAGCCAAGCTCTCCATAGCTCCTAGTGGTGATTGCGTTGCTAGCAGCAATTTTAGCTGGTGGATTAGGGAAGCGTTTAAGACCTTACACTGATGATTTACCTAAACCCATGATTCAGGTGGCTGATAGACCTATACTGGAATGGCAGATCCTGTGGTTGAAGAATTACGGTATCAGAGAAATCGTACTCCTGGTAGGCTACAGAAAAGAGAAGATAATAGAGTACTTCGGAAGTGGCTCAAAGCTCGGTGTGAAAATAACCTACGTAGTTGAGGACGACCCCCTGGGGACAGGTGGTGCTATTAAAAACGCAGAGCATGTACTGTCGAAGGATGAGGTATTCCTCGTTCTTAACGGCGATATTATAACAAATCTAAACCCACTACTGCTCGTAGAAAAGCTCAATTCCAATAGAAAGTACCTCGGTGTTATAGCAACCATTCCTTTACCAAGCCCCTACGGAGTACTCGACATTGAAAACGGTGATGTAAAAGGATTTGTAGAAAAACCAGTTATAAAAGACTACTGGATAAACGCCGGAGTATATGCGCTTAGACGAGAAGCGCTACGTTACTTCCCCGAGAAGGGAGACCTTGAAAAAACGGCTTTTCCTGCAATGGCGCGAGATGGAGCTCTCGGGGGAGTCAAGTACACGGGTATTTTCTGGAAAGCTATTGATACATACAAGGATCTTGAAGAAGCGAGTGCAGTTGTTAAGGAATTCATAGACGTTGAGTAGAAGTTTCCTCAGTATTTCCAGCGCTCTTCACAGCTTACGCTCATAAGACCCTCTTATCATCACTCCGAAAACCAATACTGTAAAACCCCTTAGAAATATTTTAAATCACGAAAACGTAGAATAATATAACAGGCGGCGGTCGTCTAGCCTGGACTAGGACGCCGGCCCTCCAAGCCGGAGATCCCGGGTTCAAATCCCGGCCGCCGCATCCACCTCAACGAAAATCCTAGAACTCTGCTAAGCACCTCAACTGATCACGCTTCTCTTCAAAGGCGAACAAGTTTACGTACAGTTTTATAAGCCTTTTCTTCTCTAAACTTATAGGGAGTGCCGCCGTAGCTCAGCCCGGCAGAGCGCCGGACTCATACGGGTTTATGTACACACGGAGTCGGCCCAGGAGAGATCCGGTTGTCCCGGGTTCAAATCCCGGCGGCGGCACTTCCCCACCTTTAAACATGCATGTGTAGAAGCACGCGAAATATGTTGCCGTGATCAGGGCTCTCTCACATATAATAAATCCCTGGAGTTAGAATCGCTAGGGATACTTGCATGTGCTCTACGGAACCCGAGTTCGCCTACGGTGAAGTAAAGGCTTTAGAGGTAAGAGAGAGAAGTGTTCACGAACTTCTAATGGAAATGGAGAACATCTCCTTCCAGGGTAGGTCGCTCGGAGAAGCCTACAGAGTGCTGATCGATATGTTCAAAGACCCCGAGAACACCATATTTCTGGGTTTAGCTGGTTCTATGAGCACAGCTGGAATGTGGAAAATAGTAAAGTGGCTAGTGGAAGAGAGATACGTGGACGTGGTAGTATCCACGGGTGCAAACATAAGCGAAGACATATACGAGGCCATGGGCTTCAAGTACTACAAGGTTCATCCATGTATAGATGATACTCTATTACTGAAGCACGGGTACGATCGCTTCTACGATACTATTGCAAGCGAGGAAAACTACAGGAAAATGGAGCTGTTAATAAGGGAATTCGTTGAAACACTGCCTGATGGAAAAGTGTTCTCCACTGCCGAGTTTCTTCACGAGTTCGGCAAGTTTCTTAATGAAAGAGGAATAGATAGTATAGTAGCAGCGGCTTACAGAACCCGCGTACCAGTGTTCTCACCAGCGCTCGTGGACAGCGCCTACGGAATGGGACTACTATTAGCTCATAGAAAGGGGAAACGAGTGATCATAGATATGGTCAAGGACTTCCATCAACTCGTAGAAATAGGGAGGAGATCAAAGAAGCTATCAGCTATATACATAGGAGGCGGTGTTCCAAAAGACTACGTGAACCTTGTTACTGTTGCTCAAACCCTCATAGCGGAGTATGAGGAGGGTGTACATGGCTTTTACAAAAGCTTAGAGTATGTTGTTCAGTTCACAACTGACATGCCACAATGGGGTGGATTAAGTGGAGCAACCCTCGAAGAAGCCATAAGCTGGGGTAAGGTTTCACCCAAAGCTAAAAAGAAGACTGTGCACGTGGATGCTACAATAGCTCTCCCGATAATAGCTCACGGGCTTGTAAGCGGAGGAATAAAGCGTAGTAAACCATTCGATGCTAGCTGGATACTCCACCAGTATCAAGGTAGCTAGCTCTACTCTAAAGGAGAGTAAGATTGAATGAGAACTACGAGACTATAAGAGAGAGGATCATGAGAATACTAGAGTCCACGAAAACTCCGCTCACAGCTAGTGAAATAGCGAACATGCTTGGCAACAATACATCACCTGAGGATGTTTATGAGCACCTTGCTCACGTAGCTAAGACTATACGTGCTAAAAGCCATGGTCGAAAAGTACTGGTTATGGAGCCACCGGTGTGCAAAAAATGCGGATTTGTCTTCAAAGACATTAAGAAACCCAAAAAACCTAGTAGATGCCCAAAGTGTAAGAGCGAGTGGATAGCTTCGCCGAGGTTTATGATCGCTGAAAACATCTGAACTAGTGAATTCGTAGCCTACATGTTTACTTTCTGCTCTTTTCGTACATTTCAATTGCTTTCTTTATTTTCTCTAGTGCTTCGTTACGACTTCGCCATCCAATAACTTTAACCCATTTACCCTTCTCCAGCTCTTTGTAGTGAGCAAAGAAGTGCTCTATTCTCTGCTTGATAGCCTCTGGAACATCCGCGATATCGTTTATGTTCTCAAATCTAGGGTCTATCTTGTTAGCAGGAACAGCTACGATTTTGGCGTCAAAACCTTTTTCATCCTGCGTTTCGAGAACTCCTATTGGTTTAACCCTTATGATAGAGCCGGGTAGCAGAGGGTCGTATGAGATCACTAGTACGTCGACGGGGTCTCCATCCTCCTCCAGAGTTCCTGGTATAAATCCGTAATTAAAGGGGTACACCATTGAAGTGTACAGTATTCTGTCGACCACGAGTACGCCGGTGTCCTTGTCAAGCTCGTACTTTACGCCACTTCCCAGCGGTATCTCGATTACCACGTTTACTTCATCTGGCGCCTTCTCACCTGGGCCTATCTTATTAACAGGTATCACGCCTTTACACCTCATACCTAGTTACTACATTGCTCATGGTTATATATTGAATAAGTGGAACGTATAACTGGTTTACTTTCTTAGAACACTAGTGAGAACTTGTGGAACTCTAGATGGTGTTTCCGCGACGGGTATTCCTGCTTCCTCTAAAGCCCTCCTCTTTGAATCGTAGTCTCCCATGCCCATTGAGATAATAGCACCAGCATGCCCCATGCGTTTTCCCGGTGGGGCTGTTCTACCAGCCACGTACGCTACAACAGGCTTCTTCTCATTAAGCTTAGAATAGTAGGTTGCAAATCTCTCCTCAGCATCACCTCCTATTTCACCTATTAGCACTACAGCGTCTGTTTCCTTGTCTTCCTGGAACAACTTAAATACCTCTATGAAGTCCAAGCCCGTTACAGGGTCGCCTCCGAGTCCTATAACAGTTGATACTCCGTAGCCCCTCTTTCCCATCTCCCTGGATATCTCGTATGTGAGTGTCCCGCTTCTCGATACAACACCAATTGCACCCTTACTGAAGATGTGCGATGGCATAATACCCAGTTTACACTCGCCAACTGTCATAACACCCGGTGTGTTTGGACCTACAATTACAACACCTCGTTTCTTTGCGTAGTTGACAAGTCTTACCTCGTCCAGGAGGGGAATCCCCTCGGTTATCACAACTACTAGTTTTACGCCAGCATCGATAGCCTCGTATACCGCATCGGGAGCAAAGCGTGCTGGCACGAACACTATTGAAGCGTCTACTTCACCCTGCTCTTCCACGGCTTCATGTACTGTGTTATAAACGGGCACCCCATGAACGTACGACCCACCTTTACCGGGCGATGTTCCAGCAACTATTTTAGTACCATACTCTAGCATTAGCTTCGTGTGAAAGCTTCCTTCTCTTCCTGTTATACCTTGCACTATGGCTCTAGTATTGGAGTTAACGAGTATTCCCATGCTTCTCACCCGTATACGTATTCTATCGCTTTCTTGATGGCATCATCCATTTCGATGTACACGGGTATGCCATGCTCGGTGAGTATTCTACGGCCTTCCTCCTCCATGGTACCAAGCATTCTAACAACTATAGGTTTCGTGTATCCTGCTTCTCTTATAGCTTCCACGATGCCGTAAGCTACTTCATCGCACCTGGTTATACCACCGAATATGTTTACCAGTATAACTCTGGGTCTAGGATGCTGTAGCATCAGCTTCACGGCTTCTTTGACTCTATCCCTGGTAGCACCTCCACCTATATCCAGGAAGTTGGCTGGTTTACCACCGTAGTGTAGTATTGAGTCCATTGTAGCCATTGTTAAGCCGGCACCATTGCTGATAACACCTATTTCTCCATCAAGCTCCACATAGCTGAATCCTAGCTCTTTGGCTTTTCTCTCGTAAAAAGACATCTCTCTCCCGTACTTGGTAGCGAGGTCTGGATGCCTGAATATGCTGTTGTCGTCAATAACCATCTTAGCGTCAAGTGCAACTAGTTTACCATCGCAAGTAACAGCCAAGGGGTTGAATTCCACTAGCTCAGCGTCGTAGTCTAACATTATCTTGAACATGGACTTCATGATCGATGAGAACTCCTGCACGTAGCTCCAGGGTAGCTTAACTGCATTAACCGCTTTCCTTGCCATGTAGTCGGAATATCCTACCTCAGGGTCAACGTATATTCTATGTACCTTCTCCGGGTACTTTTTGGCTAGCTCTTCTATCTCTACACCACCCATTTCTGAAATCAAGTACAGTGGTTTCCTAGTAGCCCTATCTATGGTTAAAGACAGGTATAGTTCCCTGGATATGCATACCTTTTCTTCGACAAGCAACTTCTCTACTTTTTCACCACGTATGGTTGCTCCCAGCAAGGCTTTAGCGTATTCTCTTGCTTCCTCTGGGGTATCCGCGAACTTCACACCACCAGCAAGACCGCGGCCACCCACGAGAACTTGAACTTTCAAAACAACGGGTTTACAGATTTCAAGAGCAACACGTTCTGCTTCATCGGGAGTACTTGCGATTCTACCTTTCGGCGTGCTTATGCCATACCGTGCTGCAATCTCCTTAGCCTCAAACTCGTAGAGCTTCAATAAAAACCACCATTTCTACCTCGTAACAGCATCTCGTGAACTAATAAACCATGCCCCATCTATTAACTTTGCATAGCTTATTCAGAACTTTTCGTTCGACCTCAGCACCATGAACTCGCGTTTCAAGTGAACACGGAATTCGAGTGTAGTAGCAAAGTGCTGTATTTGAAGATCCTACGAGGCATTTTCACTTTCATCTAGTGGACAGATTGCGCGATCATGGAATTGATGCGGGGGGTGGGATTTGAACCCACGCAGGCCTACGCCATCGGGTCCTAAGCCCGACCCCTTTGACCAAGCTCGGGCACCCCCGCATCCATTGATTTTAATGTTTTGTGTACGGGTTAAAAACATAGCCCATGGGATTGCTAACTATGCTCTTTACTACATTTAAAGCGTAGTTGTACAGGTATTCTGTTATTAGTCCTTCTTCGTATGCTTTACTGAGTTCGTCTTTATCCACGACCTTGACATCTCCTGAAGGGTGAATCACAACGTCGACTAGAAGATCGTGGTATTTAACTCTTCCCGGGGCTACCTCGGGTGGTGTATTTACGTTCACGTAGGTTCCAATCCAGTTTCCACTTCGATAATAGTTGTGTGATATGTAGGGTTTACCTGTATCAACAACCATGTAGTCTATGTCTCCCGGTTTTTTCTCTACTTCTAGTCCATCGTATACCCCTGGGGATTTCATGGTCCTCTCAATGACAACTACCACTTCATCGTTAACGATCGATACGTTTAGTACTCTACCGGATGTAAGAGCTATTACTTCACCTGTAGGCTTTATGTGCACGATCTCTACAAGTTCATCCTGCGCTAGCTTTTCTGCAATATACTCTGCGAGGCTCGCGTTCTCGTGCGAGCACTTTGCCTTTGAAATAACGTGCTCTGCTATGTCAACCACATCGCTTAATCCCATTGATTTCAATGAGTGATGCTTCTTGATAGTTGTAGTAACCTGGCTTCTGATACCGTCTAGTATAGACTTTGCAAGGCTTGTTAAACCCAAGATAGCTATGAACTCTCCATCTCTCAGCTTAATGGGAGGGTTATCCACCAGCTCTTTTGACTTTGATATAAGAGACTTGTACTCTTCGAGAAGTCTATCAATATCGGAACTTATGGTTTCATCATCAGCGTGCTTAGCACTGCTCCTAAAGTGCACCCCAAGTCCTGTTCCCATTAACTTAGCTGTAGCGATAGCAGATAGTCTGGCTTTGGTTTTAGAGCTTGTTATGTGTTCCGAGAAGGTTATTCTGGGTACACCGTGTATTAAAGTAGCATACTCTCCAACAAGTCTAAAGTTCTTGGTTAAAACAAGCCTCTCCCCGTACTTAACCGGGGGTTTTCTTACTCCCACCAGAAGCCTTGAGCCAGGTTCTTCGCTACACGGAAAAAGCGTGCCTGTTAATCCTCCGATATCCACGCTACAGTACTCTCCATGTTTTTCCACTACTACTCCCATGTAAACAGCATGGAGTTCAACGGGCGATTTCCACGTATATACGTACTTGAGCTCCTCCACTAAAGTACTGTACACCTCTTGCGAAGGCTTGGGAAACCCTATTATCAGCAACTCGTCCGGGTTTTCCGTTGTCTTAACCGTGACATCGCAGGCTGTTTCGTCTGCTTCTAAGCTTAGTCTCTCCTTAATCTTCTCCGTAACATCTACTAGTTGAAACCCATGGTCAACTAGTATCTTGGAAAGAGCCGTAGCATAAATACCTCGAACTCTTACCCTAACCAAGTAAAAACCCTCGTTAGAACAGCTGTACTAGGTTTTAATCCTTTACCGTTTCAAGAAGCGCTATAACTTGCCATATTTTTGTTCTAGCACTAAGAGGCATGTTGGGATCTTGACTAACTTGTTCCAGAGCTCCAATAGCATTAGCCGCTCTCACACCTGGACTGTACCTTTCATCCCTGAGGTAGTTCAACGCCTCGGTAGCCGCTCTTCTAATATTCCTAGGAACAGCCGTGTCGTTGATTATTGTAAGAAGAACGTATGCAGCGTTTCTGATCTTTGCTTCATTGTCCATTACGCGGCTCATGATCCCACCTCAAACAGCGTAACCATCTCACTACTCAGTAATCCATGCTTAGTTTATGAATAAATAACCCTAAATTATAAATCAACTGGTGCTTTAGGTGCACAACTTGGAGGTCAGGAAGGACCCAACTAAAATAATGGCTGAACTACTGAAATCGGGAGCAGTCATGCTAGCTGAAACATGCCCTGTTGAAGGATGTGTTCTACCATTGTTTAAGCTGAGAAGCGGGGAAATAGTGTGTCCTGTACACGGCAGAGTTTACATTGTTAAAACCGACGAAGAAATGAGGGAAGTATATACTAAGGCACAAATGTCTACGATCTTAGAAAAGCTAGAACTACAGGTACTAAAAACAATTGAAACCTTAACAAACACTTCGGATGTTGATCCCACAGACTACATAAAGTGGCTCGAAGTCCTAGAGCGAATCCAGAGATTAAAATCTCTTCTGAAATCAAAGTGATCTTCTCCGTAGCTCCTCTAAGACGATGTGCTTAACATCCTCGAACACTTCTTCAATCGATCTTGCAGCATCTACTTTAACTAGTAGCCCCTGTTTCACCATCGTCAAATAAATCTCTCTTACTTTAGACAAGAACCCTAGTTCTTCGAATTCGGGAAACCTTGTGAACGAGCCTGTTTTTCTCTGAAGCGCTATTTTAGGGTCCACGTCGAGGTATACTGCAATGTCGGGTTTAATAGCCCACCTGTTTACTTCGAAAACCCACTCGATAGGAGCTCCGCTAGCTGATTGATACGCTACACTGCTGTAAAAGTACCTGTCTGCTAGTACTATGAAGCCGTTTTCAAGAGCTGGTTTTATTTTTGTTTTAACGTGAATTAATCTATCTAGAGCGAAAGCTAGCGCATCAATAAACGGATCTCTTAAGCTACCGTACTTATTTTTGATAATATTTACGATATCGGAATCCGTGGGTTCGAACGTGTAGAGCGTTCTGTATCCTCTCTTCTCGAGCTCCTGAATCAGAGCTCTAGCAATAGTGGTCTTCCCTGAACCATCTATACCTTCAAGTACTATGAATAAGCCTTTGCTAGGTTTTCCAGACTCTGAGCTCATTGTTCACAACCTCGACGTTCCAACCATTAAAATGTACAAGTTTATCGAAATCTAGAACTTGATATAAAGGGATTTCTGCTATAACGCATCCTGTTACGAGCATAGGTTCTACGTCTTCAACGATTATGCAACTAGGGTTCTTCCCCTTTCTCTTCAACGCGTATAGTACATAAGGCGCTACCGTGCTTCCTCGAGTCCCCTTAAAAGCGAATACTGAGCCGGGTATGCACAGATGATCCTCCATTAAACACCCCGACTCGGGGTCTACTTCACCGAAGAAACTTACGTACCTATTCACAGCGATCAGCTCCCCTCTACACACGCCTGGAACTATTGCTTTAACTTTAACCACTCTAATCTCAGCAGACATACCTAACTATTTCCTCGGTACTGGCTATTCCTACTTTTAATCCATGGATTCTACGAAGGTAAAAATAGGCTTTTCCACTATTTGTTAAAACGTAGTCAAAGATCCCGCGTAGCTTTGATACCACAGGACACGTGCCCGCTGCTACATCTGCACCTAAGGCTTTAGCTTTGCGAACTATGTACCAATACTTGTTCGCGAACTCTCTCGGTACAGTTATTAGAAGCTTGCCTTTCCTCACGGGTCCATACCTATTGAGTAATCTTACAACATCGAGCAACTCTTTTGGATGCACATGAGGGCATCCAATATAGCCAAGTACAAAGCCGCTCTTCGCCTTCGGGGGGTTTGCTAAGTACTTTTCAACGTCACTAAAAGCTACTTCAACTCTATCCTGTAGATCTTCGCTGTAGGTGCCCTTAGGGGTTAAGTTTTCCACGACGATCAATGCATGGTTACCGGTTGCAGCCGCGGATGCGAGCAGGTTTTTAATTTCATAGATTTTACTCAAGTTCATGTTATCAATACTAAGCTTCAAAGGGGATTCTTTAACGTTTTCACCTATCCATAGCCCGAGTGCACCGTAGTATCTAGCAGTGATTTCCGGGTGTACCTTTAAGCGAATTTTCGCTACTCTGTTCTCGTTTAGATGAAGTCCTGCATTGTACGTGTAACCTGTAAGCGCCGAGGCCAAAGCCAGAGGACCACCTTCGCGATTCGTACGAGCTCCGTAGATCGAGTTTGCGAAGATCACCGCGCTACTTTCACCCCATGCCAAGTGCTCGTTAACTGCTGGGGGACGATAGTAGTATGGGATGCAGGTGAACACGGGTTTAAACCGCATTTCTACTAGAGCTTTATCTACCAAGTACTGCTCCTTCTCGTAGACATTGTCAATTATAGTAGAGTAGCCTGAGTAGTCGATGCACCCAGGGTTTACAGTTGTAAAAACCCTGGCTCTCCCCCCAGCACTGCTGAACGCTTCTATGAATTCCAGCCCATATTTGCCTATGTTGGAGAACGATATGCCTGATACGTGAGCATGCTTTATCTCTACCAAGGATTCAGCTCCAACAGCTTCTCCGACTCTCACTATGATCTCCATAGCTTTCGCTACCGCCCAGCCGTACTCTCCCTTTAGCATTTTCTCCTGCTCACTTGTAAGATGCATTCTTATGCCTCCACCCGCTTGTACTTCTCGCTCTTCTCGTCTCGTGGCTTTATGGCTAGTATTATCAGTTTATCACCTACACCATCAGCACTTCTGGGATCCAGTGTACTTCCTCTAATGTCCTTTAGAACAATGATATCTTCACTAGCCTTTGTTCTAGTCGCAATAGCCCACTCTACCATCAGCTGATCATCTGTGTTAATGTCGGAATCAACTACCACCACGTGCTTAACACTGGGGTGAGCAGTAATTGCTACAAGTGCTGCGAGCTTAGCATCACCCTTGGAGCAGTACTCGTTGACTGAGATAACGGCGTGAAGCCATGTAGCACCACCCTCAGTTAATCTAACACCCTCAACGCAGGGAACTTTTCTCTTAGCTTCAACATACATGAGCGCTTCGCGCGGAAATCCCATAAGTAACTGATGCTCCCATAGCCCAGGAACTATTGCATGAACAGCTGGTGGTTTTCTCCTAGAATAGTACACAGCGTCAACGTTGAATACGGGTTGCTCTCTAGCTGGATCTAAAAGCATCAGTATATCTGTAAACGGACCCTCAAGAGCTCTTTCTGTTCTCGATATAGTTCCCTCAACTATGATACTAGCATTAGCTGGAACGGGTATTCCATAGAGAGGAGTTCTAACCGCTCTCTTTTCGCCTCCAAGCGTTGCACCAACCTCCACCTCGAAAACACCAAGCGGTGGACTGAGCGCTGCCGCGATCTCCTGAACAGGGTCTAGTCCTAAAACCAGAGCTACAGGAGCATCCTTACCATCCTCGAAAAACCTTGTAACAATGTAGTGAAGATGCCTTGGAACTATTCTAAGAGTAGCCTTACTACTTGATATGTACATTGTTCTGTGATAGCTCGCATTGCATATGGATTGATAACACGCTATGTAAACAGAGCTTGTTAGGTAGTATCCACCATCCTCCTTGTAGAACTTGATAAATGGTAGCTTCGAGATGGATTTATCCGCGTCTTCGTAGTGCTCGTAGAAATCTACGTAGACTAGGTTAGAAGGGTTTGACAACGCGTAGTTGAGCTTACTGTAAGCCTCCTCTAGGCTACCTGCTCCAAGAATCCTCTGCATGTCCTTCCTCGACGAAAGCATGTTCGAGTATACGACGACGTCTTCTAGCTCCTCTAGTCTAAAAATTACGACGTTGTCTCTATTACTAGCAACGAGTTTCGTAATGTACTGTTCTCTCCTGATCACACCAGCATCAACTACGTTCTTACCGAGCAGCCTAGAATACCTATATACGTCTTCCAGGTTCATGCAGAGTTAAGCCTCTACATACTCTTCTAAGTACTCGTCGTTTAATCTTATTCTTGAGATCTTTAAGAATTCTATTTTACCTGTGTACTTTGTTCTAAGAAGAACCTCGCGTGATTCGAAATCTATTTTCTCAAGTAGACACGGGTGCTCACTACCAGTAGTGCTTCCAACTGCACAATACAAGTTTTTCTCGAACCCAATGGGGTATACTTTTACCTTGTCGTACCCGAGTTTTTTGAGCTCCTCAATATTGTAGCTTTTTACAGAACCATAGAGGTATAGTGTACACGGCATTTGAGAAGCGTACACCAGTTTACCTTCTATGAATCCATGTATCAGCGAAGAATCTACCTCAGGTCCCTGAAGCAACGGTAATCCCGACACCAGAACTTCATCAAGTTTAACTTTTACTAATGGTGCTTCACTTAGATAGCTCTTGTACTTGCTACTTCTTAGCATCCTTCTCTCTTCTCTCGACCTAGTCTTTCTGTGTACTGGTGGTTTAACAGAGTACACAGCAATACCTAGCTTCGCGTACTTTGCAAAGTACTTTTCAATGTTATCTCCGATAACCACGATCGTTTCTGGTCTTAGAGCTTCAACAAGCTTTTGCTTGTAGGTGATCGCGTGCTCGTCGCTCACCCATCCATCCGTATCTATTACTACCCTGTCGAACCCCGAGTTTAAAGCGTAATTAGTTAAGTACTCTAGCTCTCTGATGATCACGTGCGTTAAGAACTGAGGTTTAATATCACCAATAAATCTCATCATGATGGGTTTAAGCTCACTAATCCAGTAAACCTGCTCTTCGTGAGATCCCAGGGTAACAAACCCGGGTGGGCCTATGTCAGCTTGTCCTACATCACCGTCAATAACAGCTACTCTTAAGTTTTTCTCTGCAAAAGCATTGTACAGCATTGTTACTAGTGCTGTTTTACCACAGTCTATACATCCTATAACCATGATTTTTCTACGATCCCCTTTCACAATGTCACTAATGATCTTCTTTTTCTCCCAGTAGGGGTCCTCCAGCTCTATTGGTTGTATCTGTGAGTTGTTAATCATGCTAACATCGAGTTCACATTCGTCTAGAGCCTCAACAACGTAGTTTCTCGCCTTATGAACTACGAACCTATCTCCAGCGCAAGCTTTCTTGTAGTATACGTTTAAACATCCACTCTTTACAGTAACAGACATAGGTCCATACAGTTTAATGCATTCACCCTGGGTAAGCTTTAGTATTACCAACTATAGCACCTCAATACCACTTGTAAGAGCTATTCTATATGCAGCATACACGTCCTTATACCTGAACGGTTTTACACCCTTCAAGCGTTTTGATAAGTAGGTTACCTCGTTTATTCTATTGGAGCTCGGAGTTGTACAAAACTCATTAACGAGCTCTATGGGTACTTTATACCTGTTCTTTAAGTACACAATAATATCGCCCGACCTAGGGCCTGTTCCCACTCTTATAGTAATCTTATCAAAGTGCACACAGTTTAGCACGTACTCAATGTCCTTAACTAGACTCTTTATACCTTCACCATATAGTAAGAGCTCGTGGTCACCTACTACAACGTAGCTAGGTAGAAGACCGGGGTCTACGCCCACGACAACACTATTGTACTTTTCCTTAAAGCTAGATATCATTATGGCTTTTTCGAACACTCTACAACTTCTCACAGGATCGTACACTACTTCAACATCGCTTCTGATTACAAGCTCTCTTGCTATAGGTTCATAATCAGTGTAAACAACACTACCATATGGAACCTCTTGTGGGGAATAATAGTGGTAAAATATTAGATTTCTCCTCCTAGCTACTTCGAGCACCTTCATAAACCATCTAGGTTCGTAGATTGCTATAACCAATGGTCTTTTCTGCAATATAGTGGTTCACCGGCAAGTTCCTAGTGATAAGTGTAACTTAGCACACTATGTCAATTTATGATGCAGTAACCTTTAATAAATATTAGATGTAACTCGGGTGTATACGGCTGATGCTGAAGCTCACATTACTGAAGTGGTGATCAGCATAAGAGAGCGTCTTCGCTATAGTGGAAATGAACTGCTTGACGAGCTTATAGAGTCTTCAAGTAGCGTCCTATTCTACGGTGTAGCTGGTGCTGGAAAAACATCATTACTTCATACAATAGCTGGTAATCTCTGCTCAGCATATAGTTGTGTTTACATAACGACGGAGGAAACTACACACTACGAGCATATAGCAAGAAACCCAGATAGATATAAGCATGCTCTTTTCACAGAAGCATACGATCTAAGCACTCTTGTTAAGGTGACATACGCCGTGTTCATACTAAGACCGCGCTACATCTTTGTTGATAGCTTGAATGCACCATTTAGGCTTGAAGCTCTCAAGGAGAATGCATTGGCTAAGTACGGATTTGCAACAAGCCTGCTTCTAAGTACAGCTGAGGCTTCCGGGGGTAAACTGTTTGCATCTGCTCAAGTTAGAGCAGGGGAAACCGGTGATCTCGAAATAACAGGCTTTAAACTACTTGACTTTTATTTTGACGCGATTCTAGGGGTATTCATTGAGAGCGCGGGAATTAGGTTTATCAAGCCGCTTAAAACCCTTTTTGCAACCAAGTTTGAAAAACTTTACTTTAGAATAACAGATGAGGGTGTCAAATGGCTTGATAGAACCTAGCGATTTCGCCACGTGGTTTTTGAAGTACTACCTACCACCTATGATCGCTAATGCTATGCCTGTTTTGATTGAAGGAAGATGCCGTGTAGACAGGGGTATAGTGTTTATTGATGGTAAACCATTGCTTGGTAGAAACAAGACCTGGGAAGGGTTGCTGAGTGGTCTAACGGGGGCTTACATGGCTGGTAGTATCATTGCTTACTTTACTCTAGACCCTGGTTACCCCTTAGTATCTCTAGGTGCTGGAGCGTTTGCTTTACTCGGAGATCTTCTGGGTGCTTTCATCAAGAGAAGGCTTGGATTGAAACCCGGTGAGCCGTTTATACCACTAGATCAACTGGATTTTGCTCTAGCATCCACGCTATACTACTATACGCTCGGATTGCCAGAGTTTACGCTGAAGCTTTCATACGTAGTCTTATCGTTAATACTCATACTCGTACTTCACATTACAACGAACTACTTAGCATACCTAGCCGGCTTAAAGCGATCCAAGCTTTAAACAAATTTATAACACCTTAGCATTATCTCGGAGTAGTAGTAATGCTTAGATGATGCACTATGGCTAGGTACCCAACAGTAATAACAACATACTGTCCCCGGTGTAGAACACACACAGAGCATAGTGTAACTGTGTATAAACACGGCAAGAGAAGAAGCCTTGCTGAAGGTGAGAGAAGATACGCCAGGAAGAAGAAAGGCTACGGATCCAAGAGAAAACCCGAGCAGAAGAGATTTGCAAAAGTAACAAAAAAAGTAGTACTCAAATTGAAATGCAAGAAGTGCGGGTACATACTTCATAGAAAGGGTATTAGGCTAAAGAAAGCGGAACTTGCAGAGGTGTCTAAGTAATGAAGAAAAGAAGAATACTCATCCCGATGCCTAAGAGTAGATTTTACAAAGTGGTATGCAGGAACTGCGGTGCGGAGAACGTAATATTCAGCCATGCAACATTCAGAGCTCGTTGTAAAGTTTGTGGTATTCAACTTGTAGAACCCACCGGTGGAAAAGCAAAAATCATTAATGCCGAAGTAGTAGCTGAACTCGGCTAAAAATAGCGCTTTCATTTTCATCGTGAACTCAAAATTTATTAACTTAGCGGAGGTTGTATACTAAAGTAGTACAACGTTAAACAAGTGATATAGTATGAGTAGAGATCAGCTCATTGGGTGGTTACTGTTCGCAGCCTCCGTAGCTGTAGTTATCATATACGTATGGTTAATGTGGTTCGCCAACGAAGAGCTTTCCAAGATCATAGTAAAGCTGACTTTGACCATTGCCGTAGTGGCTGTTCTCGGAATACTAGCCTGGATAGGATACACGCTGGCTACGACGCCTCCTCCTAAGCCAATAGAAGAAATAGAAAAGGAAATAGAAGAAGAACTCAAGAAGCTCGAGCAGGAGGAAAAACAGCAGAAGCAACCTGAAACTGAAAAGAAAGAAAAATAGTTTTCAGATCTCAGCACTATTACCCTTGATATTCATTGTTTTCAATGGGTTAAAGACTTGAGCATACTTCTACCTCCAGGGAGCAGAGTAGCACTACTGGGTAACGAAGCCATAGCTCGCGGTGTGCTTGAAGCTGGAGTATACGTGGTTACAGGCTATCCTGGAACGCCTTCTAGTGAAGTCATAATGACGTTACAAGAACACAGCAAAAACCTTGACATATATGTAGAATGGGCAGTTAACGAAAGAGTGGCATTTGAAATAGCATATGGTGCTGCAATAAGCGGAGCCCGCGCAATGGTAACAATGAAAGCTCCTGGTTTAAACGTAGCATCAGACCCCCTACTCTCAGCTGCATACTCAGGTGTGGACGGAGGACTTGTCGTACTAGTAGCGGATGACCCTGGTCCCCACACTACCCAAACAGAACAGGATAGTAGATGGTATGCAAAGCTCGCGAAAATACCGATGATCTCCCCTTCCACACCCCAGGAAGCAAAGGACTATGTGAAAACAGCTGCTGAGATCAGCGAAGAGCTCTCACTACCCGTGATTCTCCGGACAACTACACGGGTAAATCACACAGTTGGAGAAGTTGTCTTCGGCGAACTCGAGAAACCGCGAAAATTCAGAAAACTCGTCAAGGACGTTGAACGCTACGTAAGAGCAGGAATGATGTGGAACCTTGAAAGGCATAAATGGTTAAATAAGCAACTAGAACGAGTTGAAGAGATATCTGAAAAGTATGGTCTGAACGTGTGCAGGGGTACAGGTGATGTATGCGTAGTTACTGAGGGTTCTGCTTACAACTACGTAGCCGAGATCGTGGAGAAGCACGGTCTTGATGTAAGAATAGTTAAACTCGGATTGCTGTACCCGTTTCCACGAAGATTCATTTTAGATAATCTCAAGAACTGCAAAGAGATTCTTGTTGTCGAAGAGCTTGACCCCTATGTTGAAGAGAACCTAAAAGTGGTTCTCTATGAAGCTGGTGTTTTAATACCCGTGAAGGGAAAAGCGTCGAGAAACATTCCCCTAGAGGGTGAACTAAACCACGAGGTAGTTGCTTCAGCACTAGGACTGCATCCGCCTAAATCAGTTTACAAGCATATACCTGTACCATCGAGACCTCCGCCTCTATGTCCTGGATGTCCACACAGGTTTACCTTCATAGCTCTTAAACGAGCTATCTCTGAGAAAGGATTAAAGCTAGACGAGGTACCCATTATTGGAGATATCGGTTGTTACGCTCTCGCTGTTTATCCTCCTATAAGCATGCTGTGGACAGAGCATAGCATGGGAGCCAGTATCTCCATGGCTACGGGGCTTAAGCTCGCGGGCTACGATAAACCCGTTGTAGCTGTTATCGGTGATTCTACGTTCTACCACGCTGGTATACAATCACTAATAGAAGCTGTCAATAAGAGAATTGATGTGCTGGTACTGGTGCTCGACAATGGAGTAGTAGCTATGACAGGGCATCAGTCCACGCCTTCATGGATTACCAGTGAAACTGGTAGACAGCTTAAACCCGTACACCTCGAAGCCTTAATCGAAGCGATAGGTCCCGATAACCTTGTAATCGTAGATTCCTACGACTTCGACGCCCTTGTCAAAGTCCTAAAGGATATGCTGAGCAAGCGAGGTGTTAGAGTAGTGGTATCCAGGCATCCGTGTGCGCTACTGGAAGCTAGAAGGCATGGTACTAAGACCAGGTACATGGTTAACGAAACTCTGTGCAAAGGATGTAGAGCTTGCGTAGTGGTGACGGGGTGTCCAGCGCTCTACATGGAGGATGGCAAAGCACACATTATCCCTGAGGATTGCAATGGATGTGGACTCTGCGCAAGGTTTTGCCCTTACAAGGCCATTACTCAGGGGATGTAGCTTCGTGTGGAGGAAAGTCGTGAACATTCTAATAGCATCTGTTGGTGGTCAGGGGGGCTTAACGCTAGCGAGAGTTTTAGCTGAAGCCGCTGTAATGTCGGGTTGGAGCGTGCGAACCGGTGAAACCCTAGGTATGGCTCAAAGGTACGGAAGTGTCGTAAGCTACGTTAGACTCGGGTTAGGAGTCGAGGTGAGATCACCCACATTTACGCCAGGAGAAGCCGACTATCTCCTGGGATTAGAGCTTTTCGAGTCTTTAAGAAACATCCACTACCTCTCCGAGAACGGAATAGCGATCATAGCAGACGAGTACAAACCACCTCTCCAAGCGAGCATCACACCTACAATACGTACTAGACTCGAGACCCTAGATAAGTTAAAGTCGTCAATTCCCTCCGCTGTGATCATACCCGCTAGAAAGATAGCTGTAGAAGCTGGTAACCCGCGAGCGTTGAACATGGTCATTCTAGGCGGATTTAATGCTCTTTCAAGGCTGTTCACCGATGAAACCATAACATATGCTATTAAAAAGACTTTGCCAGAAAAAGTCGCTGCAACATCTCTCGAAGCCTACAGGAAAGGCTACGAGTACGTTCACCGGATGCTCTTCCGGTGAACTCCCCGCTACCCAGAAGATCGTTGCAAAGGCTATCTTAAAAGCTATGCCTTAATCTAGGGTATTGTATCCCAGGTCGAGTGCTTTCAGATTTAGCTGTATCCATGCCGCTGGCACGACCTCTTCTATAGCTTTCTTAACGTGGTCGAACCCTAGAACTTTTATTTCTCTTAGAATCCTACCCAATATTACTACGTTTGCTACACGTCGTGTGCCTACGTTTTTTTCTGCTAATTCGCTGAATCTCTTTGATACAACTCTAAATTCCTTGAATAAATCCGATGGCACGTACTCCTCATCTACAACAACGAGTGTTTTTTGCTTTAGTATCGACTTGTAGTACTGTATTTTGAATGGATAGAGAAAAACAGCTATGTCAGGTTCGGTTACTTTAACGTAGGGTATCTCCTCCATTGAGTTCGCGATTATGACATCAGACCTGCTTTCTCCGCCACGTGTTTCAGCTGCATAACTCTCCGTTACAACAGCGTATAGGTTTGCGTACTTGCTTGCGGCAAGACCCAGCACTCTTCCGAATAGCAAGACACCTTGACCTCCTCTACCAACGATCAGTATTTCGTACTTCAACCGCCTTCCCCTTTTAGTATCTCGTGGAATGATGGGTTATTTCTCTCAATAAACTCTCCTATAATAATTCCTTTTTCCCAGTCTATTTCTGCTTCCTCGATACTTGGTTTCTGCTTGTACTTTACGCGTTTTCTAAGCTCATTGTACATTTCCACGGGGTCACGTAACCCTATGTGCCTTCCGTAAATCTCTGGACACGTGGAAACTATTTCTATGAAGCGGAACCCCTTCATTCCAAGAGCTTTATAGAAGAACTGCTCAATGTAGTGAGGTGTTGTTGAGCTTGCTCTTGCAACGTAGTTAGCGTTCAAGGATGCAACTAGCTTTATGACGTTTAAAGGATACTCCGGATTACCACGGGGGGTTGTTGTTGTTTTTACTCCACGTGGTGTTGTAGGAGCAACTTGACCTCCCGTCATTGCATACACGAAGTTTGTAAACATCACCACGATCATGTCAATGTTCCTTTTAGCTGCGTGTACTAGGTGGTTTCCACCAATACCAGCAATATCGCCATCACCACCAACCACAATAACCGTGAGCTCTGGGTTTGCGAGCACTAATCCCTCAGCAAATGGTATGGCTCGCCCGTGAAGCACGTGCGCAGCATCGTAGTTTACGTAGAAAACAGCTCTGGCTGAACAACCTATTCCACCTACCCATGCTACCTTGTCAGGGTTTATGGAGCCTTCACGTATTCTTTTATCAAGAGCTCTCAGCATAGCTCCAAGTCCAACTCCTATACCACAGCCCGGGCAGTACAGAGTTGGTATTCTCTCTAATCTCAAGTGCTGATCGAGAGGATGTGCTAGCCTCTTATCTACAGCCATACTTCCACCTCTCTTAGTACTTCATCCACCGTGGGGAGATCTAGGCTGAGAACCGGGGCTGGGATCACCTCGCGATCTCTGAATATCCTTTCGAAATCCATGTATAGTTTACCCATGTTGTTTTCAACGACAATTATCTTCTTAGCTTTACATTCAGATACGAGTTTTTCTGAGTCCAGGGGCCAAAGAGTTTTTAATCTCAAGAAGCCTGCTCTTACTCCACGTTTCCTCAGTTCCCTGGTTGCAATGTAAACTGTTCTAGACGTTGAACCGTACGATACTAGAACGACATCAGAGTCTTCCAGGTATCGTCCTTCATAATCGAATATGTAATCCATGTTCTTTATGATCTTGAGAATCAGTCTTTTCACCAAAGTACGATAAGCTTCGTTATTAGGTGCATAGAAGCCTTTCTCGTCGTGAATAAGCGATTCAACTATAGACTTGAACCCGTGTCCAAAGACCGGCATAGGTGGTATCAAGTCTGCATCAGGCTTGTAGGGAAGAACGGGGCTTTTTGCTTTGGGGATCTTCCTATAGGCTATCTCCACCTCTCCAGGCTCGTAAATGTCCAGTGGTTCCCACGTATGTGCTATTACAGCGTCGCTTAGTAGTATTACCGGTGTTCTCAGCTTCTCCGCTGTATTGAAGGCTTTTATGGTTAAATCGTACGCTTCCTGAACATTCCAAGGCGCGTAGATAGGAACTATGTAATCACCGTGCGCAAGCCATCTTGCCTGGAGTACATCAGATTGAGAAGTTTTTGTTGGAACTCCTGTGCTGGGACCGGCACGCATAACGTTCACGATAACTACTGGAGTTTCCGTGATCACGGCTAGTCCAACAGCTTCAGCCATCAGAGATAATCCCGGGCCCGAGGTAGCAGTCATAGACTTAGCACCTGCCCATGAGGCGCCTATAGCAGCATTCATAGACGCTATCTCATCCTCGAACTGTACGACCACACCACCGTGCCTCGGTAGCTTCTCTGCAAGATACTCCATTATCTCGGAGCTCGGTGTTATCGGATACCCTGCGTAGAACTTTAAACCAGCTGTTATAGCACCCTCGGCGATCGCTATATTCCCTGATACGAACACCTTCTTCAACTAGCTCTCACCTCTGTAACGAAAACTGCAAAATCCGGACAGTTGTATTCACAGAGACGACAACCTATGCATTTCTCGATGTTAACAGGATCTGGTGGATAGTACCCGTATTTATTCGGAGTAGTAGATTTTGCAAGTACCTTGACAGGGCATACTGATATACACAAGCCGCATTCCTTACATCTATCAAGTACAATGTGGACCGCGTACCTTGCGTTCGCTTTTGATAAAATACCAGCAGAGCTCGTAAACACCTTAAAGCGCTCCCTCAACTACGTTTTTGTACCATTGATTAAAACTAAGACCAAGGTATATATCGCTTTTGTTTCATACATACGTCTAGTTACCGTATATATAACACGTGATTAATTGACTTCTATCAGCTAAACTCTGATCAGTTGGAACTCTCATTAAAATCCTACTTATATAGTCCACACAAAATAGTATTAAGAATGATGCGTATGGTGTCTTATGGCCATGCTTGTGGAAATTAGATGGCATAGTAGAGGAGGACAAGGAGGATGGACTGCAAGTAACTTAGCAGCAATGGCTGCTTCATATGAAGGAAAGTACGTGCAGAGCTTTCCAGCGTTTGGCCCCGAAAGGTCCGGAGCCCCGGTTCTGAGTTTTACGAGAATAAGCGATGAACCAATAGAAATCCATAGCATGGTGTACGAACCCGACATCGTGGTCGTACTAGACTACACACTGCTCTCACCAGGATTACTAGCCGGTCTTAAACCAAACGGTATCATAATATCCAACTATACTGGCGAAGTAAGCACTGTTCTCGAGAAACTTGGTATTAAGAAGGGAGATTACAGAGTAGTGCTAATTCCTGCATCGAAACTAGCGTTCGAGATGCTGAAAACAAGGATAACAAACACAGCTATGCTAGCTGGTCTTGTCAAGGTAGATATCGTGAAACTTGAGAGCGTTGAAAAAGCCATTAGGGAGAGATTTAGCGGTCCCGTAGCAGAGAAAAACGTAGCTTTAATAAATGCTTCTCTTAGAGAAGCCGTGGAGGTGTAGTCTATGACAAGTCATCTCAGAACTTGGAAGGAGCTTCCAATGGGCGGAGTTACTTTCAGGCTATCAACAGACTATAAAACAGGAGATTGGAGAGCTCTGAGACCTGTAATAGACCAGAACAAGTGTACTAGGTGCTTAATATGCTGGCTCTTCTGCCCGGATATGGCTATAATATGGGATGGAGAAAACGTTCGAGTGAACTACGATTACTGCAAAGGCTGTGGAATATGCGCTCACGAGTGTCCAGTAAAGGCTATTACTATGGTTCCAGAGTTCGAGGGTGAAAGGTTATGAGCCTCGTGGAAGTTGTACCCAAGTGCCCCAGGGAGAAACAGCAGTTGATCAATGTCAACGGGGATGAGGCTGTAGCGTACGCATTAAAGCAGTGCTACGTTGATGTTGTCTCCGCGTACCCTATAACACCTCAGACAATAATCGTTGAAAAATTCTCGGAGTATGTAGCCGATGGAGAAGTACACACAGAGTTCATAGCTGTAGAATCCGAGCACTCTGCTATGAGCGCGTGCGTAGGGGCAGCAGCTGCTGGTGCTCGTGCATTCACTGCAACATCTTCACAGGGATTAGCACTAATGGTTGAGATACTCTACATAGCGTCCGGTCTACGACTTCCCATAGTCATGGCTGTTGTAAACAGAGCACTCTCAGCACCAATCAACATTCACAACGACCACAGCGATGCTTACTTGATGAGAGACTCCGGTTGGATAATGCTCTTTGCAGAGAACGTTCAAGAAACCTACGATACAACTATTCAAGCATTCAGAATAGCCGAGCACGAGGAAGTACAGCTACCCGTATCGGTGCACTTGGATGGGTTCTTCCTAAGTCACACTCTCGAGAACATATACGTACTACCCGACAACGTCGTTTACGAGTTCATAGGTGGACCGAGAAAAGTTGCAAAGGTAAGAGTCGACTACTACGACGAAGACGTAGATTACTCACTAAACCCCGCGAGACCATTAACCATGGGTCCACTAGCACTGTACGATTACTACTTCGAGATGAAAATACCACAGTTTAAAGCCATGGAGAAAGCTGAAAAAGTCATTAGAGAGGTTAACGAAGAGTGGTACAAGCTAACGGGTAGAAGGTATGGAAATGGACTCGTAGAACCCTACGCTGTCGAGGACGCCGATGTAGTGATCGTTGCCATGGGCAGTAGTGCTGGAACTATTCGTAGTGTTGTAAAGAAGTACCGTGAAAAAGGCGTAAAAGTTGGACTACTCAGAGTGAGGTCCTACAGACCATTCCCCCGAAAAGACGTAAAAGAACTCCTAGCAAACGCCGGTATCGTAGCTGTAATGGATAAAGGCTTTAGTCCAGGTAGCTATGGTCCACTCTACCTAGATGTAGTAGCAACAATCTACACTAGCAAAAACAAGCCATTAGCTGTTAACTACGTATATGGTCTTGGTGGAAGAGACCTACCTCCATCTTCTGTTGCGAGAATGATTGATCAGCTTCTAGATGACCTAAAGCGGGGTTACATACCCGAGGAAGAAAGAGTTCGGTTCCTAGGGGTGAGAGAGTAATGGTGGTGAAAACTCTACCTGAAATACCCGTCAAGAAGGGAGAACCACCGTACAAGATCCTAATATTCGAGCCCGGTGTTAAGCAAGAACTGCCACTAGTATTTAACCTTAGGCAACTAGCTGAGCAGAGAAGATCGGCTATGCTACCAGGACATAGAATGTGCGCTGGGTGCACAGCACCTATAGTTGTTAAGCTAGCCACCTTCGCTTTTAGAGGGCCAACAATAGTTGTAACGGCAACAGGGTGTCTCGAAGTATCCACATCAATATACCCATATACAAGCTGGGCTGTACCATGGATACATAACGCTTTCGAAAACGCCGCTGCCACAGCAAGCGGTATTGAAGCTGCTATTAAAGCATTAAAGAAGACTGGTAGATTAAAGTACGATCAAGTGGACGTAGTCGTGTTCGCCGGCGACGGTGGTACTTACGACATAGGCTTCCAGGCTCTGAGCGGTATGGCTGAGCGTGGACACGATGTTCTCTACATACTCTACGACAACGAGGCTTACATGAACACTGGTATACAGAGGTCTGGAGGAACACCCAAGTACGCGTGGACAACGACAACACCCGTTGGATCTGTGCTTCCGGGTAAAATGGAGAGCAAAAAGCCAATAGCAGAGATCATGGTAGCTCACAGAATTCCCTATGTTGCTACGGGTACACCAGCACACTGGGTTGACTTCATAAAGAAGGTGAGAAAAGGTCTGGAGGTTAATGGACCCGCGTTCATTCATGCGCTGAGTAGCTGTGATCGCGGGTGGAGACACAGCGAAGATATATCGATCGAGGTTCTCAGGTTAGCTGTTGATACGTGCTATTTCCCACTGTGGGAATGGACACCTGAATCAGGCTACCTATTAACCGATAGAAGCCTTATCATAGCTAGAAACCCGTCGCTGAAACAACCAGTAGAGAAGTTCCTAGAAGTCCAGGGTAGATTCAGACACCTCCTAAAGCCGGAGAACAGAGAGCTCGTTAAGGCTCTGCAGGAGTACGTAGACGCTATGTGGGAGGATTTGCTCAGAAGGGCTACTAATGCTCCAAGATAATGAATTTT
>JAWBAI010000003.1:0-126773 GCA_038816475.1 Desulfurococcaceae archaeon | reverse complement strand
ACGACCTGGTGGGACTGGTGAACCTTAGGAGTAGCTTTGCGAGAGCAGGAATCTACATACCTCCAACAGTCATAGACGCTGGCTTCAAGGGGAACATCACCATTGAGCTCATCGGTGGACCACACCCGGTTAAACTGTACCCGAAGCAGAGGTTCCTCCACGTAGTGTTCCTGCGAACGAGTAGCCCAGTATACAAACCCTACACAGGAAAATACCAAGGACAAGTAAACGTAACACCACCAAAACCAGATTAAACTCGTAAGCAGACGTTAAACCCTTCGTGCTTGTTCAAGCAGCATGCTCACTCCTTAAGGTGAAAGTAGGGAAGTGCCGCCGCCGGGATTTGAACCCGGGTGTCCCGCACCCTGCTACGGACCTATAAGGGTGTCACGGGCTCGAGAGGCCCGCATACTTGACCGGGCTATACTACGGCGGCGTCCATAGTGAGTAATTACAGTTATGGTCTTTTTAAGTTTTTCAGGATTCGCTTTCGCATGATAGGTCTACTGGTATATCGACTCCACCTAGTACTACCGTTCTCGAGTGTGAATCCAGGAACAAGTTTATGGCTTTGAACACAACTCCAGAGCTAGCTGCTACCTCAACACATCTCTTGATCTCCTTGTCTTCTCCACAGTACAGTTTAAACTTTCTAGCCAACGGTATTCCCGCGATGAAGACTACGTACGCGCTACCACCTGAAGCCGCGTGCTCTGCTAGTTTAATCAGCTGGCGTCTACCTCTAGCCGTAGGAGCATCAGGGTATCCGGCTACGGATTCGCTGATCTTCATGACCGCGCTCTTGACCTCTACCAACCTGAGATCACCATTGTTGCACTTGAACGCGAAATCAACAACTACGTTGTCAAGTCTGTAGTTCCGCTTGTACAGGGTGCAATTGGTAAGCCAGTACACTAATCCATGTCTCCATGCAGCTAAAAGCGATTCTTCTTGAAGCCTCGTGTCAATGAGTGCAGCGTATTCTCCGTCTTCAACACCAACAATTCTGAGCTTGAGCTTTCCCCGCTTGCTCTCTAGACAATGCCCCGTTCTACCGGGAACAATGTAGTTCCTCAATCTCCCTGTGTTATTTGTGTAAGCTGTTTCACGCTTATCGCCTACCTCTACTGTGAGCGTGAACCGCGAGGTTCTTTCCACAATCCTACACTCTACTACCTCATCGAGCTTCAGAAGAGGAATCAAGGCATTCACACTTAAACCACCTACGTACTAACGGTGCAATTTCACTACGCCACATTACCAGCAGAGATACAATTGAAAGCTGCGAGAAATCCGGGTAAAATGTGCTCTCGTACCTACCGGTAGCTTCAATGTACTTACTTTCTACTACGAAGAAGGGGAGAATCCTGATCTCCACGTAGTTTGACATCTCTAAAAGCAGCGCGTAGTTTACCAAGGCTAAGATCACGAGGAGAATCGTTAGAGCTACCTTCACGGTTCTGGTTGGTTTAAACAACGAGAAAACAACTACTACAATTAAGATAAGTACAGCTACCAGTTGTTGCATAACTAGCGTAATATTCATGCTTTTCACCTAGAATAACCCTAGGTGTTTCCGAATTATATACTCTGCTAACCCGGAGTAGTACAATGCTTGAATTCATCAATAATGCAGCAATTCCAGAGTTCACCTGAAGAAGCAACGAGCTTTTTGGCTAGATCAGGAGTGTAATATTAACGGAGAGGTTAAGTAAGAAATGGCAAAGAGAGTAGACACGGAGGAACTGCTCAAATCCAAAGGCTACAGCTACATCAAGTACTCCGAGCCAGCCGTAGAACCTGAATACGTGGATGTTCTTTTCAAGGACATAGTTGAAGAGTTCTCGGAAATAGACATTGGTTCTCAGAGGCTCTACAAGCATCAGTACGAGGCCTACCTAGAGCTCTCGAAAGGACACAACATTGTACTAGTAGCTGGAACAGGTAGTGGTAAAACCGAAGCATGGTTCATCTACTTGGCTAAGAGGTTGAAGAACGAGCCCAGTACACTAGCTATTGCAGTATACCCAACTCTAGCACTAGCTAATGACCAGGTTAAAAGACTTTTGCAGTATATGTCCCTTGTCAAGAGGAACCTTATTCAACTTGATAGTGTTAAAAAAGAGGAACTTGTTAAACGTCACGGAAGCCAGCTACTAAGAACCATGATCGCCTCTTCGAATCTAATTGTTACCAATCCAGCATTTCTACTACACGACATCAAAAAGTACTTTGTTAGTAAAAGTAGTGCATTGCTTGCATCTGTATACCACAGAGTAGATCTACTGGTAGTAGATGAGCTGGATTTCTACAGTCCCAGAAGCATAGCTCTTCTGCTAGCAATGATCCAGCTCTTATCCATGATCTCCGAGAAGAAGCTACAAGTGGCTGTTCTCTCCGCTGGAATCTCCAACCCCGAGGATCTCTGCTCATACCTTGAAAATACAACGAGTAGACCATGTAGTACTATAGCAGGTAAGCCGTTTAGAGTAGAGAACCGTGTTTACATAGTTCTAGGTAAGAATCTGCACGATGTGTGGATGGAGATCAGAAGACTCTGGAGTGATGCTCAGTCAAAACACCCGCAAATTACCAGCTTAAAGGACTTAGTAGACGACTTCGAGAAGTTCAAATCAAACGCCTACTACGTAATATCGACTATCGAGAGTCTTGGCTACAGTGTTCCATCCCTAGGGATCGATGTTTCCGAGCTCATCTCCGAGTACTTCAACGACCCATACGTAACGTTGGTATTTACGAGAAGCATTGGTACAGCCGAAGAACTAGTTAGAAGCATAAAACTCAAGCACGGTCAAGAAGCACCAATAGCATCTCACCATCACCTAATCTCGAAGAAACTTAGAGAAGAGATTGAAGAGAAAGCAAGAAGAGGTGAAATCAAGGTCATAGTCTCACCGAGAACACTATCACAAGGCGTGGATATAGGCTTAATCTCGCGAACAGTGCACTTGGGTTTACCAGATAGCGTAAGAGAGTTCTACCAGAGAGAAGGTAGGAAAGGACGTAGAAGAGAACTAGAGTTCTCCGAGTCCGTGATAATACCCTTCTCGAGATGGGACAAAGAACTACTGAGCAGTGGACACGATGTTCTAAGGTCCTGGCTTGAACTTGGACTAGAAAAAACACTGGTAAACCCGGATAATCTGTACATTTACCTCTTCACAGGTGTTATTAAGCTGAAATCACCGTGGTTTAAGACGGGATTAAATGAGAAAGAGAAGGAAGCACTGAGAAGAACAGGTGTACTTGGTCCCGACAATAGTTTAAACGAAAAAGCTTTAAACGCCGTTTTTGAACGAATAAACTTCTACGAGTATGCTCCACCATACGGTATAAAAAGGTACATTGAGAAAGAGGATCGACTAGTACCGCTTGAACCCATAGGACACTGCGATCTCGTGGAAAAGTTTCAACCAGGTTGCATAGACTACAGCGAGGAAGCTTTGGTAATATCGTTAGAACTAGGTAAAACATCCCGCTACGTGAGTGCTGTATTGGAAAAAGACATTAGAAACGTGGACTTTAAGCAGTATGATGGACTATCACTAGCACTCGAAGAGTACAGGTATACGAAGCTTCGATGGGGAGAGAAGCCGCAGATAGTAAAGGACATTCTAGGAGGAAAGATCACCAGCGATGTACTCTGCATCGTACGTGTCCCCGAAAACGGGTTCGGTAAGTACGTTAAAGTACCTGAAAGATGCATCTGGACTCTGAAATCCGAGAAGCCAAGAATACTGTGGTCCAGTTCTAAACCCGTTGTATACTACGAGAAAACAAACATATATGTACCTATGCCAACCGGAGGCGAATACAGGGATTTCACATACGGTTATCGCTACTCGGTTGATCCACGCGAAAACGCTGACCTCATGAGGCTTGCACTAGCGTACATAGTGGTGATCTTGAGAAGGTACTACGGATTAGCCTTCAAAACGATAATGTACGATGTAACCAAAATTGGAGAATACAAGTACTTTGCTATATACGAACCAGAAGCTGCTGGAATAATAGACAAGCTAGATTGGCTTCGCGTTCGCAACTGGATAGAGTCCCATAGACCATGCGACCTCGACAGAATACTTATATCGGAAATCGATGATCTAGCCTACTCCACTCTTATCACAGTAGATTTCAACTGGGATGTAGTAAAGGAGCAAGCGCTTCGAGTAGTAGACTACATACTGCTAAGAGACAGAGTTAAAACCATAGTAAAGGGGAAGGAGCTGTACATTCCACGACCTAGTCCTGCTTTGAGAATAATCTCGTATGTTGCTTTCAGCGAGGTTCTGGGAGAAGATTCCGCAATACCAGCCCTAGTAGCTGGTCATGGCTTCTACGACGGTGATACTTTCAATGGAGCCGTAAAGCTCTACCCTCCTATCCCCCTAATAAAGCCTCCCAAGGAACTGCTAGACCTAGAAAACGTCGTTCTAGACAAGATTTACTACGAGGATTACCATCTACTAGTTGAGAACAGAGAAGCGCTGATTCAGCAGTTGAAGCAAGCTAACTTGAGAAGACTCTCATCTCTTCTCGAGAAAGAAAAAACCCTAGTACTGGACCTCTCGGAGCTTGCCAGCAGAGCTGGTATTAACACCTTAAGCACAGAGAACCTAGCTAGTTTGGTAAACGTGAAGCCAACCGTGGACTACACGAGTGTTCGAGAAGTCCTAAAACGGGTTAACGAAGATAAACGAGTTTCACAGAAAGCAGAGGAATTGATGTTAAAGTACATGGAGGACAAGGCGAAACTGCAGTACATAGCATACCTTGTCATCAACGAGATCCTTAGACTAGGTAATATCCAGGACTATTTGTCCTAGATGACCCCTCTTGAGAACTTTGAGTGCATCGTTGGCTCTACTAAGCTCGAACACTGTTACATCGGGTTTTACTCCAAGCGTAGATGCTAGTTCAAGTACTTCTCTTACGTCCTTTCTAGTTACATTAGCAACGGTTTTCACTTCTCTTTCACGCCATAGTAACGAGTAGTCCAGATGCTCAATTGGCGTCATGTATATCTCCGCTAGAACAACTCTACCTCCACCTCTAAGTCTCTTGAGAGCTTCAATGAACACCGTAGAAGCCGGTGCAAACACTATTGCTGCATCCAGTTCAACGGGTGGTGCCTCGCTGGGAAGACCAGCCCACTCCGCACCATGCTTAATCGCGTGCTCAACTTTCCACGGACTACTGGTGTACACGTACACCTTAATACCCATTTTCACGGCTATTTGAAGAACCAGGTGAGCTGAGGAACCGTAGCCGAACAATCCGAGCAGATCGTTTTCCCCGACTCCACTGAGCCTTAATGCTCTATAGCCTATTGCACCCGCGCACAGCAGTGGTGCTACATGTAAATCGTCAATATTCTCTGGTATTTTGTGAACGAAATCCGCTTTAGCTACAATGTACTCAGCATAACCACCATTGACGTTGTAACCTGTGAAGAGCGCGTTTAAGCACAGGTTCTCTAGACCCCTCGTACAGTACTTACACTTACCACAGGCGTAGTAAAGCCATGGAACTCCTACTCTCTCACCAACAGCGACTCCTGAAACGTTCTTTCCAGCATCAACAACAGTACCTACTACCTGGTGACCAGGTACTATTGGAAGTCTAGGTGGTTTCAACTCACCTTCAACAATGTGAAGATCAGTTCTACAAACTCCGCACTTTGAAACTTTAATGAGAACATCGTCTTCACCTATAGTTGGAGTCTCGATCTCTGAGAGCACCAGAGGATCCTTCTCTACGCTATTATGCCTGTACAAAACCATGGCACGCATGCAGATCTCCGATACCATTATATCGGATTGCATCTTATTTGAGAATCTGTTTGAAGACTGTGTCTTCTGTAAGAGTTTTTAAGCTGTTTTAGCTACCACAGGTTCTTGGTGGATGTATCCCGCCTCGATGACGGCTGGGTAGTCATCAGAGGCGGGAGGATACTTGTGTACCTTGAGGCGGGCTCTGTGGTGCCCGTCAATGTAGCTCCCGATGACCCTGCGAACAATGAACAGGTGCTGAGGGAGAAGCCCGTATCGGCAATACCCGAGACAACCAGAAACACCTAAACAAACCCAAACAAACAACACGGGCAACCACCTATATAGAGTGCGCTCTAGAATATAGAGTTCATGTTTTGCCCAGTACCAAAAACCCTTAACCCTGTCTTCGGAATATACTAAAGGGGTTTACGAATTGGTTATTACGATAGTCTCCGGGCTGCTACCATATGAATCCGGTAAAACCTGGTTCACGGTTTCAGTGGGATTAGCTCTTAGGAAAGCTGGTTACAGTGTAAGTGTCTTTAAACCAGTAGCTGGTCATAACATCTGGTATAGTCCAAGAACCTTCCTGGAGAGTATTAAACTGGGTATTCTCGTTGGAAACGATATTCTAGCTTACTATAGGACTATGCTCGTGGACGACATACCAACATCTAATCCAATTGCTATCGCAGCACTACCTCCGGATCCCTTGAAGTATACGAGAGTTGAAGACTACATGGAGAACTTTGAAAATGTAGAAAGCATATCTGTTCTCACAAGAATATACAACTGTAAACAGAGGTTTATAGAACACTACGTTCACCCCGAGAACACCGAGAAAGTAAGCAAAAAGTGCAAACGCATAGTTGAAAAACTACAGGAAAGTTTAAATGCCAAGTCAAAACCTTTTAGTGATGTCTCAAGGTACTTAACCTCGTCGCTGGTTGAAGAAGACCTAGATTACTGCTTGAAGACCATCAGCACAGGGAAGGACTTCGTTTTCGTAGAAGGATTCAACGATACCGTAACCCCCTACCTAAAGTTGCTGAACACAGCTAACGTGCTGGTCGTAGTAGCACCCAGTAAGGTACTAGTGTACGAAAACATGGACCACGTTAGAGAAGTCATAAACAAAGCTACTAGCAAACTAGGCTATGAGGGGTTCAGAACACGCTACGTTGTAAAAGAGCTAAAGCCCGACTATGTGTTCGAAACAGGACTCAGCCTCAAACCCTCACCGAAGAAAGTTCATTTCGATTTCATGAAGATTCTGCTTGAAAAACACCGGTTGAACAGTTGATCCGGTGAACCTACTTTAACGTTCCCAGGTACTCGTTGAAGAGGTTAACCTGAATCTTCTCCTGCTCCCTCTCGTGATCCTCAGAGTAGTAATTACACACTAGTCTTTCATCTCTGTATACGCAGTTCAACCTAGACGCGTTTTCTTCAAGTGCTTTAATGTTCAATACGAAAGATAGGTCAAGAACCTTGCGTATTCTTCTCAGATACTTGCTCTCTGACATCACTTTTATGGCATCACTTAGCTTTGCCGCTCTCTCGGGGTCCGGGAAGACTACTAGCCCCCATTCTGCTAGTAGTGTTAAGTACTTTGCAGTTGCCTTGTAATCACTTGCTATATCAGCTATGTCCTTGAATACCGGTAACCTACCGTTTCTAGCAGAGTCTATCATGATTTTAAACAGAGCGTATTCGAGTCTATTGAAAATCCCGTTATTTAACTCAACCAGTCTTTTATCGGGTGCTCTTACCTTGAGTGGTTTGAACCTGGGTACTCTGTAGGCTAGAAACACCACTCGTTTAGCTTTGCTAAGCTCTTCTCTTAACTGTTGAATCTCGTTTTTCTTTAAAACCTCAGCAAGCTTCCCTAGAGATACTGTTACTTCAGTACTCATGAAAGCACACCTAGGTACCGAAGCACTACTCATAGTATGAAACCTTCTTAAATACTTGACAATGACATAGATACTAACGCGGTGCATGGGGTTTGCGTAAACTCGGCAAGCTGAGCACGACGTTAATAGTTTTCTACATGCTTGGTTTAGTATCACTTTTAGCCGACGCTGTTTACGAAGGTGGTAGGTCTGTTAGTGGTGCTTATTTAAAGGAGCTTAACGCTCCAGCTTATGGTGCTGCACTCGTTGGGTTAGGGGAATTCGTTGGACACTTGTTCAGGCTTCTCTCCGGCTACTTAGCTACAATTTACCAATCATCTGGAATCATATGGGGTTTTACAATAGCTGGCTACGCATTAACAGCTTTTGGTATACCAATGTTAGCATTTGCACCAGCATGGGGTTACGCTGTTGCACTATACATAGCAGAAAGAATTGGTAAGGGGTTGAGAGCACCAACAAGAGATGTTATTCTAGCTGAAGTTTCAGAAGATATGGGGTTAGGTAAGGGTTTCGGAATACACGAGCTATTGGACCAGGTTGGTGCTTTCATAGGACCACTCATGGTAGCTTTCGCAGTAGCGTACTTTGGCTATAGATGGGCTTTCATACTGTTACTAGTACCCGGTGTAGCCTCTTTAGCTCTAGTGGTGTTTTCTTACAGGTTGTACCCTACGCTCAGGAGCGTTTCAATGAAAAAGCCCACATCAACTCTACGTAGAATAGATAAAGCTTACTGGATTTACGTAGTAGCTTCAGGGTTTCTTGCGTTGGGGTTCATGCACTGGGCTATAGCATCGTACTACTTAAAGTCCATGAACATTGCTAGTGACTACGAGATCGGCTTAATATACGCTGCTGCGATGCTTGTTGACGCAGCTGTAGCTGTTCCACTAGGTATTCTCTACGATAAAGCAGGGTTTAAAGTGTTCATAGCACTACCCTTACTATCCTTCGCTTTTCTCTCACTGATCTTCGCGCTGCCAGCTTTACCGAGGTTTTTCGTCTACGTACTAGCTCTACCATGGGGTATCGTAATGTGCTCAGAGGAGAGCGTTATGAGGGCTGCACTGGCTAGGATAGTTGAACCATCCAATAGACCCATAGCGTATGGAGTTTTCAGTGTAACGTTCGGTGCGTTCTGGGCTGTAGGAGGCTACATCTACACTACTCTACTGAGCACGCCCACTATAGCTCTCTCCTACGGACTGACTTCGAACATGGTGTCGCTCGTACTATACCTTTATCTCATGTCAAAGTGAGCACCGCTAAACCGACCTTTGCAAGCTCCCTTTCAGATCATCATCATCGCGAGTAGTACAGCACTTACAGCTGAAGATGCGAGAACACTTGAGAGCACCGAATTCGCGAGCAGTATATAGTTGAATATAGTGTCTTTAGATAGCGAATATAATGCTCGTTGGACGTTTTGCTGTATAGGGGTTCATGTGGAGCTTGCTCTGCTTATTATTGGTCTAGGGCTTGCTGGAGCATACGCTATTGCTATTGGAAGCAACGACATGGCTAATATCATAGGAGTTGTCGTTGGCAGTAGGCTGGTAAGATACAGGGTTGCCGTGATACTGTTCGCTACCAGTGTTATACTGGGTGCTCTTCTTCAGGGATACATGGTTATGAAAACTCTTGGTCGCGGTGTTGTCACATCACTTGATGTCTACGGGGCTGTTGCAGCATCCATTGCCGCTATATCATGGGTTCTTCTCGCCTCACTGTTCGGTCTACCGGTTTCTACATCCCAGAGCGCTGTTTCCGGTGTACTCGGTGTTGGCTTAGCTTACATTCTTACAACCGGTGACTGGTCACTCGTGAACTTCAAGGTTGTTGAGAGAATAGTGCTTAGCTGGGTTACATCTCCAGTACTAGCAATAGCTCTGAGCGCAGGGTTATACTTAGTTCTTGAAAGAGCTCATAGAGCCATTCACACGAGCGAGAAGATTGTAAAAGCGTTAGCACTGTTTTTCGCAGGCTTCGATGGCTATGCCTTTGGTGCTAACGACGTAGCAAACGCTACGGGCGTATACTTAGCGGTCATCGGGGCTTCGATCGCGGGTTCTTACGCGCTAGGAGCAGGGAGCTCGCTTCTTCTGGCTTTGTACGGTGCTGTATTCATAGCTCTTGGTGGTGCAGTACTGGGAAGAAAGGTGACTGAGACCGTTGGCTATAGAATCACCAGGTTAGACCCAGTGGGTTCTATGACTTCTTCACTAGTATCCGCTACATCAACGTGGATTTTCACTACAATTCCGTACATGCTGTTCGGCTACGGAATGCCTGTTTCAACAACCTACATAACAGTAGCTACTGTCATTGGTGCGGGTATAGCTAAGCACAGGAGTATAAAAGGCGTTGACCTGAAGGTTATAGCCATGATTCTGCTATCATGGGTCCTGACTCTACCAGTTGCTGCAGTAATTGGTTTAACAACCTACATTGCATTAGTATCACTCAGGGGTGCATAACCATGTCTACCTGGAGCTGGATTTCGAGAACTCGTGAAAACATAGCACTAGAACTCTACGTTAATCTCCTCGAGAAGATCTACATGGTTGTTGAACACGCTGTAGAAGCTTTAAAAGCGTACTCATCTACAAACTACGAGAAGCTTGCTGAAGAGTGGAGAAGGGTCTTTGAGCTAGAGAGAGAAGCAGATGTTGTGAAGAGAAAGATAATCGAGGAGTTATCCAAAGGACTACTGCACCCTATTGATAGAGAAGAGGTAATAAGACTGGTTATAACAAGTGATGACATAGCGTCTAAGGCTAAAGCATGGACAAGAAGACTTACATACGCAGTTCACGAGGATCTACCTCTAGATATCGTCAACATGGCTATTGAGATAGCATCCAATGTTCGTGAAGCAGTCAGTTTGCTAACTGAGGCTTCCAGAAGACTTATTGAAGGCGACAGGAAGCGAGTTTTAGAGATCGCAGAAGAGGTTGAACACGTCGAGGAAAGAGTAGACGAGGCTAGAGCTAGCATCCTCGAGAAGGTCCTATCGTACTGTAGCACAGCTAAAGTGTCATCCTGTATTCTGATCAAGGAGATAGTTGACATCATCGAAGAAGCTGCTGATGATTGTGAAGACGTCGCAGACGTCTTAAGATCCATAGTGCTATTGAGGTGAACTTCTCGATACTAGTTAAAAACCAAGTAGCGTTCACTACTTAGTCTCCCAATGAGAGTGATCCATCAACCATTCTATTCGGTAAAACTTCTGAGGTGGAACGCTGAGGTTTACCAACAATCTCAGCTATGTATAGTTCGTCTTTGTCTTCAACGACGCGTACAACGTACGAATCCTGGATCTTAACTCTGTATTTACCTGGGTTTACAGCTAGTAGTGTTTTACTATCGTATAGTCCTAGGTACTCTCCTCTGAGCCAGCCGCGGGCTATTATGTGGACTGTTACTAGATCGCCTTTCATTAAGATCTTGCTGATCCTCTTAGCGTAGTGCATTCCCCACTCGTTCATTGTCCACCTGAGTTTAACTCCTAGTTCACGCTCCAACTTTTCAACGTAATTCCAGAATGCACTCCAAGTCATTTCAGCTATTCTCCTTCCACGGCCATACTTATGCTTAATGAATTTTTGAACAGTAACTGGCGGCCATTTCTTTCCTGCACCTACTCTTATTGCCCACTTGATGACTTCAACTACGTCGTCTTCGTTAATACCTGGTAAAAGAACAGGTGTTACGTGAACATCTATTGGTGTTTCCCTAATGGTGTACTCGATGACGTCGATCACTCTTCTAAGATCGTAAGCGGGAGTTCCATAGAGGACCTTGGCTTTATCCGGGTTCAGTGTTTCAATACTCAGGTTTATTCTGTCTAGTCCGGCTTCTGCTAGCTTGTCGACGAGCGTTCTGGTTAGCAACATGCCGTGAGTCTCCAAAGCTACAGTTTTAACGCTTCTTATGCTCTTCAGCGATTTTACTAAACCCGGTAGATCAGGGTACGTGAGAACATCGCCTACGGTATCTAGTAGAACCTCTACGTTGCACTCCTTTTCTTCAACAGCCTTTGTAACCTCTTCAACTATTACCTGTTGATCAACTATGAATTCAGCCCATCTGCTTCTTGATCTTAAACCAGCGTCAACACTGCAGAATACGCAGTTCTGAGGACATATCGTCGTTGGTCTTACCTGTAGCACATTAGTACCTCTATCTATCATCCCGAATGCTATGTAGCCTCTGCCAGGTACCCCCTGTGGAACCCTGTAGATTAATCTTCCATCCATGAACTTGCCAATGACGGGTAGCTTGACTGCTTCTCCGTTTAAGCGTTCGCTCATACATGTGACCTACGAACAGGTGGCTTTCTGCTCTTCATAGGTTAAAGAGCGTGTACTATCCTTAATAGTTTCAACTAGTTTGCTAAGTATTCAGGTAGCAGGGAAGAAGCGCTATGTCTGATCAAGTTGAGCTGAGAATAGCTTCTGGAACACTAGTACTTAGTGCTAGTCAGCTAGTTGCACTTTTGCTGGGCGTCGCGTTCAGCGTAGTTATCGCTAGGCTTCTCGGACCTGAAGACTATGGACTAGTTGGTGTATCGCTCATGTACCCAACGATGATCGTAAGCATTCTAGACCTTGGCATGGGAAATGTGTTAATAAAGTTCACATCGGTTTCAAACCCGAGAAGAGATCTATACGCGTGGTCGAGCATAGGCTTAAGGTCCGTTCTTGGATTCATAGGTTTCACCTTAACCTACGCTTTAGCTGATGTATTCGCACAACTACTAGCTAGACCCTACATCGCAGACTACATAAGAGTTCTCTCAGTTTATGTTCTTGCTCTTAGTGTTCTAAACACACTCGGGCAAATTTTCATTGGACTAGGAAGATTTAGGATTGCTGGTTCAATAAATATAGCTCAGTACGTTGCTAAGGGCGTTGTAGCCGTATACCTTGTTCTACTTGGATGGGGTGCTTTCGGAGTAGCTGTTTCCTACAGCTTTGCTTATGCACTACTGTGCGCATTGTACTTTGCACTGTTCTTGAAAACATCTAGAAAACCCGCTTTTTCCAAAACAGCGCTACTTGATATAATCTCACTAGCTTTCCCACTGTACCTAGCATCTTTAGCTGGGCTCGTTGTTAGCCCGATCGTTGGAACCGTGCTTGCTCAGCACGCATCTAACTACGACATTGGTAACTACAATGTGGGATCTACTGCTCTTTCACCTATCAATGTCCTAATGTACTCGATTACAGCCTCGGTACTCTCGTTGCTCCCTGTTATAGAGGATAAAGTAGAACTTAGGAACAGGGTTGCAGTACTAGTGGTTTACTCTTCACTTATTCTAACCTTTCTAATTGGTGGATACACTGCTGTTCTATCACCCTTGGTTCGTATCCTCTACGGCTCAGGATACAGGGATGCAGCAACGTATGCTCTTCTGCTCGCAATAGGCCACATTGTAAACGCTGTTCTAACCGGTGGAGTTTTAGGTGGATACTTCATAGTTACAGGGTTTACCAAGTGGAATAGCATTGCAGGAGTCATAGGAGCCTTGTCGACATTAGTATCCGCTCTAGTGCTAATTCCGTTGTTTAAAGCATCTGGAGCCGCTTTATCCTACACCATTGGTTTAGCTACATCTGCTACCGTGATGCACGTTGTAGCAAGGAAAGAGTTCTCAATTAACGTATCACTCGTCTCTCTCACTAAAGCGATCATACCGGTAATTGCTGGAATAGTTGCTTCACAAGCTGTATTAAGGTATTTCAAGAGCTTGGTGTTGCTCGACTTTGTAACCTCTGGTACTGTATACACGGTGGTCTACCTAGCGATACTACCACTTCTCGTAGACAAAAGTACTATTGAGAACATTGTTGAATTCTCCTCGAAGCTAGCCTACATCGGATTCGTTATTAGAAGCCTAGGGTACCTGTACTTGAGGCTCTTAGGGCTTCTTTCGAAGTTACTGTAACAACCGAGAGTTCGGAAACTAGGTAACGTGAACAATCGTTCACCAAAAACCTGTTATCGTATTCTTGCTTCATATAGTACTACCAATGCGACTAGAAAGATCAACGCTACTGTAATCAAAAACTCAATGATAGCTCTCGCAAGGTTGTTTCTTATTCTTCTCTCGCATAGAATGAGAGTTCCGAAGTAACCGTGAATAAGAACGAGAGCTACTAGGATCAATCTTAAAACTCTATCTGTATGAATCGCGCGTGCATTAGGTATCAGTATACGGCTTGGAACAAGCATTTCATAGCCTGTTACCAGGTAGAGCAGCATTAAAACTATCAATGGTATAGACGTTGACTCCACGAGCATTAGTGATAGTTTCAGTATCGCTGGTTTAAATGTTGACCTTCTCTGGCTACTGACCACGCCTTACTCCCTCTATGTATACCCATACATCCTCAAAGGAGACTCTATGCATGGTTTTAGGGACACCAATAGGTATTATGTACATTGGAACCTCTTCTCTTAAAGCCCCTACAATGCTCTGAACACTCTCATCGTAGAATGCACCTACAACCACCGTGCCGTAACCTAACGCTGTTGCCATCAGGTACACGTTTTGTCCGAGGTGACCAACTTCCATTGGAACATACCTTACTCTACCTCTCTGACCGTAAATTCTCGTAGTTCGCTCGAAAACTGCACAGACTACTAGGCTAACAGGAGCTTCTTTAACCCATCTTTGACCTAGTGCTGCAGCTGCGAGTTCATCGCGAACATCACCCTCTTTAACCAGGATGAGAGCGTGCTTGTGAACATCGTACTTGTAGACACCGGGTTTTAAGTAGTGTGTTTGATTTATAGAAACCCCTTCTTCGCCTACAACAACGTATACTTCTAACGGATACGTAGCTCCAGCACTAGGTGAAGCGCGAAGACCCCATCTAGGCTCTGTAATTCCATACGCACTCCACAGGATCATAGCCAAATGTTCGAGTTTAATAGGGTCATCTGTGTATTCTCTAATACTTCTCCTCAGAAGAATAGCCTCTTCAACACTAATGTTCGTCATCCTAGTGGGAAGTGGTAAATAGATAACATCCTCATGTAGCTCAAGCCCTGGTACTCCTATACGAGCGGAAGGTCTTTCGAGAACCATGAGCAGTACGTACGCTATGATCGCGAGAGACAGGAGAACACCAGCAATAATATGAAGTTTCCCTAGTACAGCATAGGCTCTCCGGGAAGCGTGCACAGAATCTCACCTACTTCCCTCTATAAAACCAGTTTCGTATAATCTTTCCCGCTGTTTTCGACATGGTAGAGTGCGTTCCCATAGTTGTTCATGGTTCTGCGTTTTCCATGGTAGTGTTCAGCAGAGCTATTATATCGTCTTGTATTCTTAGTTAAATACCTAGGTGTTGTTGAAATGTACGAAGAGCTCAAGGTTAAGATCGTTGAGGTTATGAAGTTCCTGGAGGAGAAGGGTTTAAACTACGGTAAAAGTGGGAACGCAAGTGTACTGGTTAGGAGTAAGGGTCATGTTGTTATAACTCCGAGTGGATTAGACAAGTCGAAGCTGAAGCCTGAAGACGTTGTTGTGACGGACCTGGAGGGCCGTGTGATCGAGGGTTTTCATAGACCTAGTTCAGAGCTTCCGTTGCATCTAGCGATCTACAGGGAATACAAGCACTTTAATGCTGTTATTCATGCACATACCATTTACTCGACCGTTCTCTCTGTGATCAGAAATCCCTTACCACCTATTCTAGAAGAGCTTGTTCTATACACTGGTGGTGATGTAAGGGTAGCCGAGTATGCTCTGTCCGGAACGTGGACTCTAGCTGAGAACGTGGTGAAGGCGTTAAAGGATAGAAGCGCCGTAATGCTAGCTAATCACGGATTAGTTGCTTGTGGTAGAACACTCGAAGAAGCCCTCGAAGTGTTAGTTCTAGTGGAGCGTGCAGCACAGATCTACGTGTTGTCGAGAATGCTTGGATCGGTTTCACCACTACCTCCTTCAAGCATAGAGTTTCAAAAGAGAATTTACACAGAGAGAGTAGGTTCATCCTAGTGGTATCCTGATCGCTATTCAACGACGATCAACTAGTACCGATGGTATATGATAAGGCAGCTTGTGAAAGCTTATCGTTTTCTCAAAATTTTAGCTCTCAAAGTAATTAGTGTTGTTTAGGGGTTCTTGGAGAAATGGCTGGCGATATAGCTACACTACTAGCCATGGTTGCGGTGTTTGCCCTTGTAGACTCGGTAGATCCGTGCATCTTCATGTTATTTGTTTCCATGCTTACATCATCTGCTCTGGTGAACGTCAAATATGCACTGAAGATAGGGTGCACTTTCATACTGAGCGTTTACATAGGCTACGTCATATTTGGTCTATTGCTAAGGTACGCTGCTTTATCGCTACCCGCTTATCTACTTGTTCTCGTAATGGTTCTATACGCGTTAACGACGTTGACGATGACGCTGAGAAGAGAAAAGAGCTCCGAGGTTGTATGTAGAGAAAACGATGTACCGTGTTGGCTTATTAACAAGCTCAGGTTAAACACCATCCCAGTAAATGCTGTTTCTGCAGGGATTGTAGGCTTTATTGCCTCTTTTACACTATTACCCTGCTCAGCTGGACTATACATCCTCTACAACTACACCACTAGGAACTTTGGGTATGAGCTCTGGATACCATTAACCCTATTCTACGTCTTCATCTTTGTGCTACCCTTGATCCTGATTATGCTTAGCATTGCAGGTTTAGTTAAAAGAAGAAGAGTCTACACCGCACTCACCAAGTACGAAAAACAAGTTAAAGTAGCTGCAGCTATTGTAATGCTAATACTAGCTGTCTACATATACTTGACCAGGATCTAGCGTTGCCCAGATGCAACCAGTAAGCGACGGGTATAACTCTAGCCCCTACTTAACCGCACTACTTCTACTTGTTGAAGGAGCGTTCATCGCTCCTTAATAATTCCTCGAGTCAACCATGGTTACTGCTACACGAGATTAAGATCGTTCTTTCTGTAGTTGTGTTTATGGAATTCGCTGAACAATCGACTTAGATGGAGAGTTGCTTTGAAGTAGTGAATGAGCGTTGTTCTAGAGACTAGCACTGATTATTCCCAGCATAACCAGAAGTGATCCCAGGAAAACCCTGGGAGATATCTTTTCGGATGCTATGATCCTCGTTGTAACCTGCGATAGAACAGGGGTTAAAGCAGTTGCTATTGCAGTTAATGATGGTCCTATCCTGTATATAGAGTAAATGAATAAGACCATTCCAACACCCCATCCCAGAATACCCGTAATTGATGTAGCTATTAGAAGATCTCTGCTCAATCTGCGTGCTTCACGAAATAGAATGCTTAGAGGGATCATTACTAAGAACACTATTGCTAGTCTTATAATGCTCAGAGTTACCGGGTCTACGTAATCGCGTACTAGCCTGATGAGAACTGTAGCTAAACCCCAGTTAACACCGGCAAGAAGAGCGTAAGCTATACCCGTGATCCTGAACGTAAAGCTGTTTGAGGATACTGCAACCACTACACCTGTGAAAGCTAGTACACCGCCAAGAATCATCCATGTTGTTGGATACTCTATGTGTAGTAGTAACGCAAAAAGCCCTGTGAAGAATATGTACGTATAGCTTAGTACAACGGCCAAAGAACCTCCTAGCTTCTGAATAGCTTTTACGTAGAAAGCATCGCCAATCGCGGGACCAGTTATTGCTGATAGTACGATCAGCAGTAGAACAGTCGTATTGTTTAGCGAGTTTGTATTATAAGCTACCGTTCCCAGGGTTAATCCAGCCGTTCTCAACAATGCAAGCACTACTAGTAGAAAGGAAGCTGCTAATAGTGCTCTAATAGAGGTGAATAGTAGAGGTGGTGAGTTCTTAGCCCACTTCGAGATAACAGCCGGGTTCAAGCTCCATAGAAGTGATGCAATCACAGGTACTGTAATATCTATCAACGGCAACCACCTTCTTCAAGGTTCGTGAACTACTTGGTAGAGCATTTAGCTAAGCACTCGAATAAGTGTTTACGAAGGGACTCTGCATCAGTGAAATCCCTCCAAGCTCTCAGTGCGCACATGTTTGGAAAAACTCGTGAAACCTGGTGCAAGAAGTCCTCTACATCATCAATGTAAATCACGCAGTATAAAGCTTCCCCCAGACCGTCCCCTAATAGCGTATTGTAGAGTTTTCGAGCCATGAGGTCTTTCCTAGGGTGGTCTTCTATGACGTAGTAATCTAGCAGTTTTAAAAGGTCAATAGTCCTTAGTGCATCAACAGCTATACCTTCGTTGTTCCAGCTTATTACCGCTGTTACAGCTCCCTGATCACGGGCCCATTTGATCAGCTCTACGATTTCTTTGTAAACATTCACTACTCTTCCCTTGGAGTCTCTGAAGGAGTACTCGTTGATCTTCTCGAAGGGTGGGTCAAGTCTAGAGATGTCTTTACAATCCCACAGTGTTCCATCCAAGTCTATGGCCAGCAACCATCTTTTCTTCATGGTGAATTCTTCCCGTTCATCAGCTACACAGAGAGAATAATACTGCAGGTATTTATAGTAGTTATAAAAACCCGTACTAACATCCATCAATAATCCAGAGGTGTAGTATTCGGTTATGACTTAACTACATAGAGTACCTGGAAACCTGGTTATCGAGAAAGCGGAGTTTAGAGACCTTGAAAGTCTCACTAGAATATACTCAGACTCCGCAGAAGCACTCGGTAAAGACGATATTGACTGGATAAGAGCTGTTCTTAAGTCTAACTCGAAAAGAATAATCGCTATTGTTGCAAAGTACAATGGAGCTGTTGTCGGGTTTGCTATTGCCTATAGAAATGGAAAACGTGCCTACATTGACAGCATTGCTGTGGACAAAAACTACCGAGGCATGGGCATAGGAAGAGCTATCCTAGAATACCTCGAGAAAATTTTCCTTGAAAAACGAGTAAAGTTGGTATTTCTAAGCGTAAAGAGCTGGAATGTGCGAGCACTCGACTTTTACCTCAGGAACGGATATGGCGTGAAGAGCGTTGTTTTGATCCTCCGTGCAAACCCAAGTGAGATCAGAGCTGAGCAACTAGATGACTACGTGATAGAGGTCGTAGAAGCTGGGCTTGTAAAATGGCGTAGGGTTAAACCAACCGTTCAATGGTGTAACCTAGTTGACAACGTGGATATGACTATATACAGGAAGCTCTATAAAACGGAAAAAGCGTTAATCACAAAGAAATCCGGAAAAACAAGAGCGATTGCTATTTACAGTATAAACGATGATTTAACCGTGGACAGTATATACCTGTCATCATACAACAACGACGAAGACCTCGTTGTTCTGCTCAACGCATTAAAGCAAATCGCGCTTCACAGTAGAGCTAAGGCAGTTGAAATACCCGTAGACGCCACGAAGAAAAACCTAGTTAGAATCCTCGAGGAATGCGGTTTTAAAGTATCTGAAGCCGAATACCTGCTTTACAAAGATCTAAGCTCGTCCAAATAGCGTAGTACATGATCAAACTCTACGGAAAGCTTCAATCCCGGCTTCTTACAGTCAGACTGATCTAATAAGCTTACGTGGTCTTGGAGGCAGGGATCGAAGTTCTGCTTCTATTGAGAACTTAAATTGTGGAGTTCAACTAGATGATAAGTTTGCCTGTTTTCTTGTCAAAGACGAGTATCTTGTTGATGTTAACCTTGAGGTAGATTTCGTCTCCTGTTTGAAGTCTCATTGACGGTGGAGCTTTCACCTTAACTAGGTCTTCCCCTAATAGTACGTTTACTATGTTCTCAGAGCCTAGAGCTTCAATAACGTCAACCTTCACCTTCATAACACCCAGTGAAGTTTCAAACGGTGTTTTAGAGACTTCAATGTGCTCAGGTCGAATTCCAACCAGGACCTCCTTTGTTCCCTTATTTACTAAGACCTCGGCAAGATCCTGCGCCAGTGGTAGTTTAATCACATCGTAGCAATTAAGCTGGTATTTCGTTACGAATTTTTCCGCTTCAACTACAACTTCGTAGTTTTCTCGAAGTTCTTCTAGCTGACAGTTTATAATGTTCATTGGTGGTGAACCTATGAAGGTTGCAACGAAAGTATCTGATGGCCTATGATAAAGCTCGTCGGGTGTACCAATTTGTACGGCCTTCCCCTTGTTCATAACAGCGATTCTGTCGCTCATACTCATGGCTTCAACCTGATCGTGTGTAACGTATATCGTCGTAATACCGAGCGTCTTTTGTAGTTTTCTCAGTTCTCCTCTCATTAGAACTCTCAACTTAGCGTCGAGGTTACTCAGAGGCTCGTCTAAGAGCCATACTTTGGGTTTTCTTACAATAGCTCTCGCGAGCGCAACTCTCTGCTGTTGACCACCGCTAAGCTGGGAAGGCAGGCGATCTAGTAGGTCTTCTATCCCTAGAAGTTTGGCTACTTCAACTACTCTTTTTCTTATATCCTCAGCTGTTAACCCATACTGCTTCCTTCTCACTTCAAGCGGGAATGCAATGTTTTCGTAAACAGTCATATGTGGATAGAGTGCGTAGTTCTGAAATACCATTGCTACATCTCTATCTTTGGGATGAAGATGCGTGACTACTCTATCATCTATTAGAACATCCCCTTCATCCGGGAACTCGAGACCTGCTATTATTCTGAGAGTTGTTGTTTTACCACACCCCGATGGACCTAGTAGCGAAAAGAACTCGCCATCGTTTACTTTAAGACTCACATGGTCCACAGCTACGACTTTACCAAATCGCTTAGTAACACTTCTTAGCTCAACTTTTGCCATTAACTCTTACACCCCTAAAAGTTAGAATGGGGTAAAGGAACTAAAAACTAAAAACTAGCTACTCGATTATTAAACTACCTTCTGCGCTTTAACAGAACAAACACGATAGCTACTACTGCAGCAATCGCGATGATTACAACTACAGGAATCCATGGATACTCAGGTGATGGAGTTGTTACTGCTGGTGTGGTCAATGGAGTCTCAAGTGGTGTAGTTTGCGTTGGAGAGGGTGTTGTCAACGGGGTAAGAGGAGTTTCTATCGGTGTTGTTACTGGTTCATGAAGACCTACTCCTCGTACTCTTGCTAGTGTTCTAGTGGCTGGATCAAAGCTTCTCAGCATACTGTACTGGTCTTCTTTAGTAGGCGCAAGCAAGTCCATTACGTACGGAAGAACATCCTGAAGAATCGCCATAGCGTACTCCGTTGGAACATAGATGTTCCATTCACCCTTGGATGGTGAAAACGATCTAATTCTGTTAACACCATAACCATCGTGACTCGTAACTGCAACTACGAATATCCATTTATCCACGTTGTCAACATCGTACATGACTGTTTTAGAAACCTCTACTATTATAGCGTTCTCCGCGTGATCTGCGTAAGCTCTTAGTAAGCCGTTTTGAACTAGAGGCTCGTCTCTATCATAGTAGTAAAGTGCTGTTCTTTCACCTCTGGGAAGCGGATCTGTTCCCCAGCCAGGTGCAACAAGTAGAGCCATGTGCCAGCCGTGTTCTACAATGATGTTTAATGCTATAGCTTCGTATTTTCCTTCAGTTTGCAGAGTTGTTTTAATGTAAATGTGTATTTGCTGCATACTCCAACCGTTCGGTCCACTCCAGGGGTTTCCACCTAGTGTTACGAAGTACGTAATGAAGATGAGCCTATCACCAGCGTCTATTACCACAAACCTTGTTAGATCAAACACACCTCTAGCGAATACAGGGTTCAAGGGATACTCATAGCCTCCTGGACCATCATCATCACCTACTGGGTCCTTAACATCTATGATCACTCTACCCATTAGCAGTGGTGAAGGTATCGGTATGTATAGCTGGTAAGCCATGTCGTACCTCGAAGACCACTCGTAGAGTTCATCGTTAACGTAAACAGCTATTGCGAAGTAGGCTGGTTGACCCATTGCTAAATCCAGTTCTAGTATACCAGCTGATACCTCTACAACGTAGTTACCTGGAGATCCACCAATTGCTAGTATAGCCTCTCCGAGAGCTACCCAGGTACCGTTCTCAGCTTTGCTGATCTGAGCTCTTCTGGTGCCCAGGTCGATCAGTACTTCACGTGTAAGGTATATAGCTAGATCCACTGTTGCGTTTCTCGGGTATAACACGTAGCCAGGGTTAAACGGGGATAAACTTGCACTTGGTGTTGCAAAGTACACGGCGATCTTGACGTTGTCTAATCTCTGAGCACTAATAACGAACGCGAAGTACACTTTTTCGCGGTCTACACCTACGTATGCTCTTGTAACAATGCTTCCTACAACTAGCTCAAGGGCTTTACCTTCTCTCGATGCTGTTCTCCAGAGGTCCTCTAGCACACCGTCAACAACCGGTGGTTTATCAAGCATCGAGGGGGGTACGGGGTTTATTAAACCACGTGGTGTACCATCCGGGTAAGCGTATGAAAGCAGATACTCTGGTGGCTTGATCCCCGCAAGCTCGTAAGCTCTTCTCAGGTAGTTTTTGTAGAGGGGATCGAAGGGTGCTGGAGAGCCTCCGCCGTCACCTCCATACCACCAGAACCAGCAGCTTGTTTGCGCTCTCATAATGTACTCTGCTACTTCAGGAAATCTAGCGTAGAGTTCCAGAAAGCTTTCAACGTTGAGCTTTCTGAGAACATCCTCGCGTGCTTTAATAAGCCACATCCACGCAACGTTTTCCTGTCTATGACCAATCCAGATTGATAGGTCTCCACCCCAGGAACCCTCTGGTAATCTAGCAGTAACTCTTCTTCTTGGGAGATCACCGTAAGCATCACCATAACTGTTCAACGGCAAATTGGATATATCCTTCTTCTCCAAGTCCAAGTACAAGTATTCTCGTTGTGGTAGTGGTTTTGCTACGTTAGAGAACCTTTCAACGAATTCACCTGGTGTAATGGTTTCTACAATACCTTGTCTCTGCAATTCCTGCAATCTCGAGTAAAGCTTATTGAGAAATACTGTTCCGAACTCTGGGTAGTGCTCCCAGGGGTTCTCACCATCGAGAGCTATTACAACCACTCGAGGTCCTTGAGCTTGTCTTGAGTAACTAAGAAGCCTGTTTACCAGGTCGTTAACAGCACTGTCTTGATCCCATCCTGAGTACTGAAAGCTTATCAAATTGCTGATCTCGGTTTCTCTGAAGAAGATGTAGATTCTACCCTCAGGAAAGTCTATGTACCATGGAACACCCAGGTCTTCTATAGAGGCAACGTTAGCACCTGTTTGTAAAAGTACTGTGCTATCTGTTGTAGTCCAGGAAATACCAGCTCTTCTGAAGATCTGTACAGCGTGCTCGTTTACAGCCTGCTCAGCTGGCCATATGCCTCTTGGCGTGTAGTTGAAATACCTCTGAAACACCTCTACACTCTTAACGACGTGCACGTGTAGATCGTCGGCTAAGCCGAAGTCTACTAGTAGTGGAGCAATCGGGTGTCCGTAGGGTACAGGTATTAGCTCCACTTGTCTTCTTTCAACCAGCTCTTTATACGCTGAAACGACCTTCGACATGATGCTTCTGTGAACTGATAGCACGTACCTAAGGTCATCGAGTGTGAAGTTCGGGTAACGCTCGTTGTACGCTTTCTGCATTAAGCTGTATGCAAGAGGGTACTCTTCTTGAGCCACCTGTGGGTCTATCCACAGGAGGTTGAAGAGAACCGCGAGATCAACTACTGTTTGGTTCAGCGGATTACCGCCTGTGAATCCGTCTACAACGCAGTCAACGTATTCCTCCGGAGTTCTAGCCGTTGTTAAACAGGTGCTATGAAGTCTCTGAGCTAGATCTCTAAGCTCTCTGTACCTAGGTGATCTATCAACTATCCTTGCCCAGTTTATGTCGAAGAATCCGCCTGGTATTCTGAGCATAGAGTATACGTCGTTGCGGGTTACGGTTCTGTTTACTACTCTCCAAGATATGATCTCTCTAATGTCCATTTTTCCGTTTTCAACGTAGTCTATTATCTGCGTGAGTAGGGATCCGGAGAACGTGAATGTTGCTTTTACTTCAGGGTACTTAGAGAGTATGTACGCCATCTTATAGTAATTACCAACACTGTGCATTCTAACCCATGGTAGTTCAAAGTATGTTTCATCGATGCTGTAGTACCAGGGTTGATGGTAATGCCATATGAACGCTACGTATATTTTTTGACCCTCAGCTAGGGGTACACTAGCGAGAAACAGTGGTATGATTAAACACGCTATCGTTGCAATGGAGAAGAACCGCCTAAGCAGTAATACCATACCGTGTACTCACCCCGCTGTTTCCACATCGAGTTTGTGGCTTATTAACCTTACCTATTTAATCCCGGTGATCAGAAACTATTCCTGGTGGTGTTATTGAGGTGGATATGTAGCACCTGTGGTTTCAGCGATCACGCGTTCAAGGCATACTACTGGAAGTGTCCACGTTGTGGAAATCCTCTTTCGGTAGATTACGAAATTACCGGTGAAGTTCTCTCTTCTAGGAACATCTGGGAGAGGTATAGAGGGTTTGTTCCATTCAAACCCGAGAAGACCCGTGGTGAAGGTCTTACCCCATTAGTTGAGGAGGTTCAAAGCTCGCACAGACTCTTGTTTAAGTTGGAGTACCTGAATCCCGGTGGTAGCTTTAAGGATCGCGGAACATCTCTTGCTATATACTACGGGTATAAAATGGGGTTTAAGAAAGCCGTAGTAGATACCAGCGGTAACACCGGTATCTCTGTTGCTTTGTTTTCGAAACTGTATGGACTTGAACCAATTATTGTTATGCCTAAGCAAGCTCCCGAGGGTAAAAAGAAGGCTGTTAAACGGCTTGGAGGAGTTCTAGTTGAAGCTGAAGGCAGAGTTGGAGCTACTACTGCGGTTAATGAATTTGTAAAAAGCGAGGATGTATACTATGTTGCTCACCTGTGGAATCCTCTCTATATCGTTGGACACGCGACAATTGCGTACGAGGTTTACGAAGAGCACGGCGTTCCAGACTACGTTATAGCTCCCATTGGATCGGGTGGTTTAATACTCTCGTTAATACACGGTTTCAGAACACTAAAATCAGCTGGATTATCAAAGAGAACGCCGGTCTTCATAGGTGTTCAAGGGTACAGTTGCCAGACTGTGTACGAAGCTATGTACGGAGAACACGTTGAAGGAGAAGAGTCAACGCTGGCTGATGGAATAATGGTAGTTAATCCTCCGAGAACGAGCGAAATAGTCAGGAACCTTAGAGATACCGGTGGAAAAATAGTTCTAGTAGGCAACAGCGATATAGCCAAAGCGCATGACACGCTGTGGAGCATGGGTTTCACCGTGGAACCCACGTCAGCAACGGTGTACGCTGCGTATGAAAAAATCAAGCATGAAATACCAAGAAATAGTAGTGTACTACTGGTGCTCACAGGCTCCGGCCTGAAGACCCTCTGAAGGTAAAAATATTAAGACTAATACCACATAGTAGATAATGCCCGTGGGCACGGGTAGGCCCCAGTGTACTGGGGCAGTAATCGCTTGGAATGCACAACCACACATCACCCCTCACGCGATGCCATGAACTCCGCCCCGTGGGGCTGGTGGAGACGGAGCCCCCTCTGTAGAGAGGGGGTAAACCGTCTTAGCCGGGGGAACCAGGCCAGGCCCGGGAGGGAGCAACCTAACCCCGGACACCAGCGTTCACGGGTCACCGGAGGGAGCTAGCGTGAGATGGCTCTGGTGTGTGGTTGTGCATTCCAAGCGAAGCCGTGCCCACGGGTCTTCTTCTAGAACTTCTTCTAGAATAACTAGTGCTACTTAAATTTTCTCATTGTATTTTAACAAGGTTTTGGCGAATGCTCATGTTGAACTACAAAGCCATGGTTGGTGCAATCATTCTATCAATAATGATCTCTGGCTTAGTAATTAGAAGTCGTAAACCACAGATCCCGGTGTGGAGCATAATGGCTTTTACATCGGTTATAACAGTTGTTTCTGGATTAGTGAAGTTCGATGAGTTTGAATCAGTAATTGATCTTGATGTAATATTTTTCCTCATAGGAATGTTCAGTATCGTAAGCCTTGCCGAGTCGTCGGGATTACTCAACAGTATAGCTGCCTGGTTCATTGGCTTATTTAGATCAACGAAGTCGCTGATCTACGCTTCATCACTGCTTTTTGGTCTTCTCGCGGCTGTAACTATGAATGATACAGTTGCGTTCATTGGTCCACCAATTGCTTACACTATAGCTAAAGCTCTTGGAGTAAATCCAACAACTATTTTTCTACTACTCGCATACTCGTTGACAATAGGTTCAATCATGACTCCAATAGGTAATCCTCAAAACATGCTGATAGCTCAGAGATCCGGTATGACGGCGCCTTTTCTGAAATTCACTCTGTATTTAGCTATTCCCACAATAGTAAATCTATTGGTAACGCCGTTTTTAGTAACTAAATTTCACAAAGTAAGGTACAATGATACAAAGAGAGTGTTAATAATACCACATGAACAACTGAAAGACAGGCGCAACGCTATCCTAGCTGGAATAGGTATAGTTTCATCTATATCACTATTAATTATAAATGACTTTCTAGAGTTAATGAATCTTCCACACGTAACACGTAGAGGATTCATTCCCTTCATAATTGCATCAGCTCTATACATGTTGTCGAGTGAACCTCGAAAAATCCTAGCAGGTGTTGATTGGGGTACAATAATTTTCTTTACTACAATGTTTATATCCATGGAGGGAGTGTGGAGAAGCCACGTACTGGATGCTCTCTTGAACCTATTTCTCCCCGGAAAACACCATGATATATCAGTGGACATAGTCTCCATTACAGTACTTTCGCTACTAGGTAGCCAGTTGATCAGCAACGTTCCCTTCACGCGTTTAATAATAGAATACATGAGGAACCTTGGCTACACGGGAGGAGACGAATTTGCATGGATAACGCTTGCGATGGCTACGACTATTGCGGGGAACCTAACACTACTTGGCGCAGCATCAAATATCATTATTATAGAGTACCTTGAATCAAGGATGAATACTACGATAACATTCAAGGAGTTTCTTGAGCTAGGTTTAATAGTGACCATTGCGAATACGTTAATATACCTAGCGTTCCTGGAGTTCGAATTCTACATTATTCTTCACTAGTCGCCAAGAACTTTTCAACGAAGACAATTACACATTTTCGCATTGGCGTATTGTATGTGTAAATCGCTAACTAGGGTGATAACAAACGGATTTAACAAGCGCTCGAAGAGATCTTCGCGAATTAAGTGATAGCGGGTTAAAGGCGGTGTGGAACAATGTTTCATAGATAAACAAATGCATAAAATAGATATTACTTATTTTACCTCGATACCTTTATTACCTAACCATGCCATTGGATTTGCAGTTGAGCCAGTGTAAGCAGCCACTACTTCACCTATGAAAATCACGTGGTCGCCAGCAGAATACTCTGCTATTACTTTACATTCAAGGATTACTGGTGCATTGGGAATAATGGGTGCTAGCACGGCTTTAGCCTTAAGAGGCTCCATGTTGATTGCTTTGAACTTATCCATGTTCCTACCGCTTTTACTGCCAAAAACCCCTATAGCTAGTTTCTCCATGTCTTTGGATACGACATGGACTGCGAAAGCTTTATACTCCTTGATTAATTCATAGGTATACCTACTTGGAGCTACGGAGACGGCTACGAGCGGCGGATCCCATGATACCCTTGTAAACCATGCTGCCGTCATTCCACCTCTCCTGCCAGGTTTCTCGGGGTCTCCGGCAGTAATTATTATAAGCGGATACGGGATCTTGTCGAGTGCTTGGAATGAGTTTATTTCCTTCATTGTTCCTCACCTTTGAATTAGTGTTGAAGCTGAATAATAGTTTTAGTTTCATAATTCAATATTTAAAAACTATTTTTAACAGTTACTTAGCTTATTGTATCGAATTTGATCGAAACAAACTTATTCTTTTATTTGAAAACAACACTATAAACACCTACTTTACATCAGCGTGTTTAATTAGCAAAGATTTAATAACAATTACGTCATTGAAGTAATATCTGGTGTATTGAAGAATGAGTGATATGGGTAAATTTTCATTGAAATACCAAGATACATTATTATACTTCGGTGATAATGCATTAAGCGAGGCCTCTTGGTTTATCAAGCAATTTAGAAAAATCGGGTTGATTACGGGCAAACAATCAGCTAAAATATCAGGTGCTCTAGGTGACGTATTAAAATTGCTACGAGAATACGATGTAGAATACGTAGCATACGATGATATTAGCCCCAATCCATGGGCTAGTCAAGCTGAAAAAGCCGGAAGGTTAATGTGGGAGGAGGGTGTTGAAGCAATTATAGCCATAGGTGGAGGAAGCGTTATAGACGTAGCGAAAGTAGCTTCTGCAATAGCTACAGGTGGCAGGAATGTTAAAGCATTAGTGAAGGGACATAAGCCAAGGCATACTTTACCCCTTCTCGCAGTAAATTTGACTCATGGTACTGGAACGGAGATCGATCCATACGCGGTAGTAACACTTGATGACACTCTTGAAAAACACGGATTAACGATAAAATACCCTGATGTCAGCGTCGACGATCCCCGATATACTCTTACGCTATCTAAAGAGCAGACGATCTATACTTCCCTGGATGCTTTTTACCATTCATTTGAAGCTGGTACTGCAACTTCGAGAAATTATTTTGTTCAAACCTTAGCAAGTGACTCGATAAATATCATAGTTACTACCCTTCCGAAAATAATGAGTGAATTGCAGAACATTGAAATGAGATCTAGGCTTCTTTACGCTTCAATGATAGCTGGAATAACAATAGACAATAGTTCAACTCACTTAAACCACGCAATAGAGCATGCTCTCAGCGGTATGCAACCGAAACTACCACATGGACTCGGTTTAGCAATTACAGGACCCAGGTTTATATACTACGTGTACAAGGTATTACCACTTGAATCCGCGATTCTGTTGAAAACGCTGGATCCGTCTCTAAAACCCATAAGTGAAGATGCTGAAAAAGCAGCAAAAGCGGTTAAAGTTTTCCAGGAATCTTTAGGAATCGCACAGAGACTAAGCGACTATGGGTTTAGTGAAAAAGATGTAAATACCGTTGTTAACTACCTAATGCATGGAGGCCTCAGGTATCTACATGAAAACACGCCGTTTACTGTCACGGAGAGCTTAATAAGAGACATAGTGTTGAGTTCTCTATAGTTCCCGGTTTTTAAGTAATCTTAACATTTTTCTGAAGTGCGTTGGATTAGATAACGCTACTTCACCCGCTCATTTAACTTCTTCAACATTAGTATTGATAATAACTGCGTTATTATAACATACACGATTATCGTGACTTCTGATAGTTGAATAAGAATTGTTGTTACAAAACCACCTATAGTTCATGAAACACCGTATAGCATTCCGAATAATTCATAAGATATAGCTATTATTCTTCCCGGTGGTATTTGCTATTGAGCTCTCATAGTTTTTTGAGGTACCCATTACTATGCCCCATAGAATAGCTACTAATAGCGCTACCACCGGGTTTTTGTCACTAGTAACGGGGTGAGTAGCTATGTAAATAATGGAGCTAGATGCGGGCTTTTATATTTAACTAAGTCATATAGGTAACCTATTGGAAAAGCTATAACTGCATCTACCCCATTGCAACTGCATACAACAATGCTATTTCAGCATCTTCTAGAACCCCCAGTACTTTAGAAAATAAGATGTTATTGTCGAGTGTATGAAGCCAGGTGATTGAAACATCATTGATACTACATACAACCAACATTCTTTACCAATTCCACTAATAGATATGATCCCTCCAGCTGTATCAACACTTCCTATTCTTGGGTAGAGATACCATGCTATCGGTATGAATAACTTAACTAACAAGCAGGGAATAATGAGAACAGGGTATGCATCAGAGTACCCGCGGGTTGCAAGCATGTAGGCGAATAACAAGGGGCAGGTAATGCTCCAGCTTGATCCATTAATACATGTAATCCAAAACCGTTTCCCGCTCTAGGTTTTCCTAAGGCGGGTCATCCCGGTTTCCCTGAGTCCCCTCCCCACGGTCTGCCATGGGTCTCGGAAACCCAGGGTCACCGAGAGCAATTACTACTCATTGATCTATAAACATTGCTAAACATGATCACGTCAAGAGCTCTAAGCATCCACGAGAAACCCACAAAAACCAGCACACAAAAACAGTTGCGAGCCCCCTACCTTTGACAACATCCTCAGTAACTTCAGCTAAGACAAAGTCTCTTATTGGAGCCCTAAAACCTTTTCCCACTCTTCCAACCAGGTATAGTGAAACAGCAATAATCCACTTGTTCGTGAAGGTGAGAAACGGAAGAATCATGACGTTGAAAATGTACTCAAGTGTGATTAACCCCCAGAGCGATGTGGACGACCCAAAATATGTTGTAAGTAGTGCACCAATAAACCTTAATGTGTATCCAATAAGCTCACCTGCACCTACGATTGATAATGCTATTGGAGAAGCGCTAGATACTCTAAGTATGCTCCACTAGCAGATCTGGCTTCTTCATGAACCGTATCAGCTAGAAGTGATATCAATCCAAAGCAATATGAATACGATTAGTGGTTTTTAACCATGGTTAAACCTCGATAATCCTTTAATAATAAATGAATAAATAATAAACATTTGCTTCACGATATATACCAAGACACAAAGTATTTTATCCATCGAGAAAAGATAGCTTTAGCTCGATGTTCGTTGATCAACACTTAAGTAATGTTTTTGTTTTTAAACATGGTCTGTATTTTTAAACTTGGGTTTTCCCGTGAGGGTTTTATTAATTTCAGATATTCATGGAAATGCTGATGCTTTGAAAGCTATTCTTGAAAGTTCTGGTAAATGGGATTATTTATGGATTTTAGGAGATCTAGTTGATTATGGTCCTGAACCACACATTGTTGTGGATTTAATTAAATCAATGAAACCAGACCTCGTTATTTCAGGTAATCATGATTACGCTGTTGCATACGGTGTTGACTGTAAATGCGCTCAGGATTTGCATGAACTCAGTGTTTACACCAGGTTTAACATATCAATGAAACTCCTGAGTCGGGAGCAAATTTCATGGTTAAAGACTCTGCCGCATAAAATTGAATTAAAGGTCTCTGGGAAGCGCGTATATGTAGTTCACGGTAGTCCACGTAGCCCACTCTACGGTTACTTGAAACCAAATCTATCATATGATGAATTAATACAACAACTAACTCCACAACCACTTGGAGTCAAACCGGTTGAAGCAGATGTAGTTATCACTGGGCACACTCATATACCATTGAACATGAGAATAGGTAACATATGGTTATTAAATCCAGGTAGTTGCGGGCAACCAAGGGATGGGGATCCAAGGGCATCCTACGCAGTACTGGACATAGAAAACAATCTATATGAACAGCACAGAATTAAATACGATATTGATAAAGTATTATTGAAACTACGAAACTTAAATATAGAGCAAATATACTTTGAATGGCTTAAGGTTATACTAAAACAAGGAAGAGTATTCGAGAAGGTAGATATTATACTAGGTAAAGATCAATTTAATGATTAACTTAAACATTGGTTAAAATCACCGTAATTCACATCGTGTGCAAGCTTACCACAATACAGAATACTAGAAGGCTTATTCACCTAATAGTTAATAATAATCTTGATGATTACTGCGATAAGATATCTAATTAGGCGTAATACAGATGAGTAAGGTATAAGTAAATAATGTTACACAGAACTTTAATTCAAATAATTATTTATCTATATCAATGCTTAGCTTATATAGTGCTTTAAAAGGATTGGCTAAACTCGGTGATTTCATAGATGGCCGGGTAATACTTAATAGATAATGCGTCTTTTGATGGATCATACGAGAAGCTGAGCCCAACTCGGGTCAAGATTATCGAAGGAAATGTCTATAAATTTGAGAGCAAAAGATTTGGTAAGGACCTGGAAATAGCTTCGCGATAACTTATGGTTTTCTCTTAGAAAAGAAAAGAGGTGCTAAACACATATTGAATATTGATAATGATTTCATTATTCTCTATCCAAACATGGTCAAGGAGATGATAGATACAGCTGAGTAATTAAACTCACTAAAAATCAAGTACCATGCAATAACAACAATGCATATAATAGGAAATGTTCTCTTGAAAATCCGAGCTTTAAGCACGCGCAAGATCTAGAACCTTGCACTAAGTAGCATCGTTACCACGAGAAGAGCTGTTACAGCCGTGTTCACCAGTTTTCCTGTTTTCTCACCGAGTAAGCTACTTACTATTCTTCCACCATCAGTTATGAACAGGGGCAGGGTGTTTATGAACATTATGCTAAAGTTTATCACAAAGCTCCACTGAAGAGCCTTGAATAAATGGGTAAAGAACCTGGGTTTCACGAGATCAACTATGCTACGGCGAGGTGCCAACGAGTACAGAGTTACACCGAGTTTAGTTTCGTTTTTACTTTTGAACACAATTACATCTTTAAAACCTTCGTTATCTCTGTAGATAAGCAGGTGTATTACTGATGCTTCTTGGTTCCTTAATTGCTGTTCAAGAACACTCACTGATGCCTCCATACCGTTAATTTCGTAGATAACATCGTAAGGTTTCAGCCCTGATCTCGATGCTAGACTCTCGGGTTCAACGGATACTACGGTTAACCCATAAGGGTTAACCACGTACTGCAGTATGAACATGGATAAAAGCATTAAAGCAAAGTTCGCCATTATGCCAGCAGAGAGCACTGCTACTTTTGCTAGTTTAGAAGATATTCTAAATACCGCTTCATCCACTTCAACAAAGGCCGCTGGAATGATCACAGCCAGTATAAATCCCCACGATTTTACCGGAATTCCCGATTTAACCGCTGCTTTAGCGTGCATATACTCATGTAGACCTACAGCTATGAATACTCCTATGAGAAAGAAAAGTAAGTCTTCACCTGTGATGTTGAGACCAGGTATGAGAACAATTATACCTCTTTCGCCTGATTGTACTCTATACAAAAGTGTGCTTAGCAGTGTTAGCACAGATATCAGAAGGGATGCAACGTAGACCAGTAATCCGAGTATTCCAAGCAACTTTGCTCTGTTCTTTGAAGACGGGTTTAAGCTTTTACTTTTCTTAATCAACATTACAAGCCCGTAGTGCACTTCTGCGCTAGGCATGAATCTCCTAAGAAGACCAGCTCTGTACAGAAGGTTTATAGATGCCCATAAAGCAACGATGAACAGTACTAGCGTAATTGAAGTATCCATGTTAAACTCCCATTCAGCGATATGTTTTTCGAGTTTTAATATTTCAGAAGCATAATTTCCACTTCTTTGATAGCTTAGAACATGGTAGAGCCGGTGGTCTACTTGACCTTGGTGTACTGATTTGGCGAGAACGAGAGTAAAACCTACACCAGAGTATAGGGAGGTTGTGTACACAGCAGAACACTGGAGTCTACTAAGAGAGCTGAGATCCTGCGCGAGGAAAGTAATGGAGGTCTTTGTGCAACATGGAATTGAAGTATGGCTTCATGGTAGTGTTGCTAGAGGAGATGTTCAGAGAAAAAGCGATGTAGATGTGGTTATACCAAAGAGAACCTCGGGATACCTAGTTGAGTACCTACTGGAGAAAGCGGGCTTTAAACCGTATGCAAGATACCTTGTTGTAGCTACACCTACAGCTACTGCTAAAGCATACATAGTTCTCGACGAAGAAGAGAGAGTCTCTGTGAATTTTCCAATAGTCGACTTCAAACCTCTTGAGCTGGAGTTTTACAAGTTCGGCGGCTATATAACTTACGAAGAACTTCTGAAAGACAAGCGTGTTCCCGGTGTAAACAAAAACCTGCTTCTAATAATCCCTACTTCAACAGGTCACATAGAGTTCCCTGTGATAGGCTACGAGGATTACGTGGCTAAAGTGCTAGGTGTTAGTGTAGACATTGTTAGAGAGAGAGTGAAGGTTCTCACCAGGAGAGACGAGGTTGGTCGAACGGGTGTTTACGCTAAGCTTCCACTAGCACCCAATGAAAACTTCGAGGAAGCTCTGGAAAGGCTGTTTAAGAGTAGACCACTTCTAAGAAAGGTGTACTCAGACCTTTTGTAGTTTAAACCTAAGAATAGAGATTATACCGCCGAAACCACTGACTTCGACTCCTACATCGCTTTTAGCTGAGACTATGGTTATATCAGCATTTCTCTTAACAGCATTGTCCAGTGCGTCGTAGATCTTTCTTCTCTCCTCTTCATCGCTGGTTTTCAAAAGCTCGTCTACTACAACCAGCTTTGAAACCGCTCCAATGAGCGTAGCTTCGTAGACGTCTTGAACACCGTATGTTACGAGATTCGGTTCTTTCACTAAAAGCTCCTTGAACTCTTCAAGCACGGTTTTTGCTTTTACTACTGCAAGGTCTCTTAGAACGTTCTTAACCACGTCTCTGCCGAGAACCTCTCTAACGCCTTGACAACCGCCAGATGCTGTTGTATCAGAGTACGTTACTATGTTCAGCTTTTCCAGAACGGCTCGCTTGACTATGTTCTTCACCTCACCGGGTCCAGCTACTATTAATGCGTTGACTTCCTCACGTGGAGCTATGCTTGTAATAGCGTTGACAACTTCTCTTATGTACTCTCTGAGGAGGTGTTCGTGATCAGCCGTGTACGCTTTGCTTGGTAAATTGTACGTGTACTCCCATACGTACTTTACTCCTTGCTCAGTGAGGATTCCTATGCAGGCTTCTTCGGGATCCACTGATACAACCATCACTTTCAGCCTTTTGAATGCAAACTTGTTGATGTAGTGTAGTTCGAAGTCGCTCCACTGCTCCTTCACTATTTTAACAGTGTCTCCAGTGCCTACAGTAAGAGTGTGATGCTTTCCTTTAACACCGTACTCTTCAGGTCCTTCTACTACTACACCCTTAATTCTAATTTTATCGGTAAACTGCTGAAACTCCACGCCTTTAACTCTGATACCTAGAACCATGGGTATTCTTCTGCCCTCTGATCCTTCACCAACCTTTACCTCTCTAGTTGTTCTAGCGTAAACAATGTCGCCTTCTTTTACTATGTTAAAGAGCGCCCAGAGGTCGTCCGTTGTTTCCAGCTGTATTGTTATACTGTTCTCTCTCGTGTTTTTCTCAAGCACTTTCACAGCGCGTTCACCGTTCTCCGCTATAGTTGTGTTTTTGAGTCTCTTATAGTATAATGTCTAGTGAGGATAAACATGGAGTATTTGGAGTTCTACCTGCTTGACTCTACTTATGAAGTCGTAGGAGGAGAACCTCATATTATTCTATGGGCTATCACGAGAGATGGTCGTCGAGTGATCCTACGTGATAGAACATTTAGACCCTACTTCTACGCTATACTAAAGGAAGCCGCAGATCCCCTGTTCGTCGTTAACAAGGTTAAGCTTCTATCCGAAATAAAATCACCTATAGTAAACCTGGAAGTAGTAGACAAAAAGTACTATGGTAAACCAGTGAAAGCTCTTAAGATAACAACTGTTGTACCCGAGTATGTCAGAGAGTATAGAGAAAAAGTGAAAACGCTACCCGGTGTTTTTGAAGTTGTTGAAGCTGACATTAGGTTCAGCATGAGGTACATCATAGACAAAGAGCTGCGTCCATGTGGTTGGCATATCGCAAAGGTTTCACCCATAAAACCTGCACCAGGCTATAGAGTAGACGAAGAGTACGAGATCGTTGGTGAGATACGCTCACTCGAGGACTCTACTCCTCCGAGAGATCTCAGGGTTCTAGCATTTGACATCGAAGTGTACACCGAGCATGGTTCTCCAAAACCAGCTAGAGACCCGGTTATTGTAATTGGTGTAACTACGGACAAGAAGCAGGTGATGCAGTTCACAGCAGACGAGTTTAATGACGAGAAGGCTCTAAGAGAGTTTGTTAACTACGTGAACAGCTATGATCCAGACATAATACTAGGGTATAACTCGAACAAGTTTGATTGGCCATACCTCATAGATAGATCGAAAGTTCTAGGAATACAGCTTGACGTAGGCCGTAGAAAGGGTTCAGCACCTTCTACCAGCACCTATGGACACATATCAATACCTGGAAGACTCAATGTAGACCTGTTGCACTTCGCGGAGGAAATACCAGAGATAAAGCTGAAGAGTCTCGACATAGTAGCTGATTACCTAGGAGTTATGAAGCGGGAAGAAAGGATTCTAATAGACTACGCTGAGTTCCCCAGCTACTGGAAAAACCCCGAGAAGAGAAAACTTCTCCTAAAGTACAATCTAGACGATGTTCTATCAACTCTGGGTCTTGGAGAGAAATTCCTACCCTTTGCTATGCAACTATCGTACTTAACAAGACTACCGCTGGACCAGGTTGGAGCAGCTAGCGTGGGGCACAGGCTTGAATGGTTTTTAATGTACGAAGCATACAAGCGTGGAGAACTAATACCCAATAGAGAGGAGAGAGAAGCTGAACCCTACAAGGGAGCCGTTGTTCTTCGCCCAGTACCCGGAGTTCACGAGAATATAGCTGTACTGGACTTTACAAGCATGTATCCCAGCATCATGATCAAGTACAACGTTGGTCCAGATACCATTGTAAAGCACACTGAGTGTGTTGAACAGCTGCACAACATCGCCCCTGAGGTTGAACACTGCTTTGCGAAGGAACCACCAGGCTTCTTCAAGAGCGTTTTAACAAAGCTCATTGAGCTGAGAAAAGCTCTAAAAGAAGAACTGAAGAAGTACCCACCTGAATCCTACGAGTACAGGTTACTAGACGAAAGACAGCGAGCGGTGAAGATATTGGCAAATGCGACCTACGGGTACATGGGCTGGGTTGGCGCAAGATGGTACTGCAAGCAATGCGCTGAAGCTGTAACTGCTTGGGGTAGATCTCTAATAAGAAAAGCCATTGAGCTTGCTCAGAGCTTAGGTCTCAAGGTTATTTACGGGGACACCGACTCACTGTTCGTAACGTACCATCCGGAGAAAATCAGCAAGTTCGTGGAGCTCGTTGAAAAAGAGCTCGGCTTTGAGATCAAAGTAGACAAGGTCTACAAGAGAGTGTTTTTCAGCGAAGCTAAGAAGAGATACGCAGGGCTTCTAGAGGATGGTAGAATAGATATTGTTGGTTTTGAAGCTGCACGTGGTGACTGGGCGGAGATCGCAAAGGATGTTCAAGAACGTGTGACCGAAATTCTACTCAAAGAAGGTAGTGTAAACAAAGCTATTGAGTATGTTCGAAGCGTAGTGCTCGACCTTGCACAGGGTAAAATACCCGTTGAAAAGCTAATTATATGGAAGACCTTGACGAAGCCCATATCGGAGTACGATGTTGAAGCACCTCACGTAAGAGCTGCTAAGAAGATGATTAAACTGGGCTACGAAGTTGACGTAGGTGATAAAATAGGCTTTGTAATCCTGAAGGGTTCAGGCAAGGTCTCCGATAGAGCTGAACCATATATGCTAGTAAAAGACTCCAAGCTCCTGGACTACAATTACTACGTGGATCACCAAGTGATTCCTGCTGTACTCAGAATACTAGAGTACTTCGGGGTTACTGACACTCAGTTAAAGCGTGTTTCAACAACAAGAAAGAGCTTGTTTGAATATATCGGTAAAAAACAAGAGTAGTAATTCAGTCTACTGTGTAAAGATCTCGTTGAATGTTAAAACTACTAAACTAGGGTTCTTGTACTGTATTTTACCAACTCTAGCACCAATTATCAGCTTTATAGCCTTGGTGGAAGCTGTATCCAGTAAGCGCTGTGTTATAATTCCGTCCATAACTACAGCATACACTTTACCTGGCTCTAATCCCTCAATCTCAGCCACGAGATCCCTTACAGGTATCTTCTTCACTTCCTGCCAGTCACTATTAAACAGTACAGACTCTAGAGTTCCCTGGAGCGATTTCATAAGCTCTGCAACTTTCAGCGGTATAAGCAGAGTTTCCTCGACTTTCTCCTCTACAATCTTGTGGAACTTTCTCTGAGTTTGAAGCAATATCTCGGATTCCTTGTCACCTTGTTTGGCCTTCTGCTCAAGATATTCGAGAACGGGTTGCGCTTTAGATAGTACTTCTTCGATCTCTTTCCCTGTGAGCTCTTCAACCTCTACGTTTGGTGGTGCTCTCGCGATGTAGTCTACTCTCATGGACCTGAGAACCTCTTTGATCACCAGATCACCTCCGTGATCTCCGTCAACTAGAAGAATGATTTTCCTATTCTGCGATAGGTTCTTGATCGTTTCCGATACTCTTCTCGCGCCTCCTAGCGCTATCACGTTAGTGTAACCGTACCTTAGTAAGTTGATTACGTCTGCACGTCCCTCAACTACTATAATTGTGCTAGCTTTATCGATGTCAGGACCGGCTGGAAGCTCGTCAGGACCATAGGATGTTGGCTCCGGTGTTCTCAGCCTGTCCTGAATAGTTTTTATTATGTCCTTGAGATCCGGTGTTTTCTCTTTCCCCCATACTTTGAGTATTTCAACTGCTCTCTCAATTATTTTCCTTATACGCTCGGCTCTGAGGTCTACGATGTCTACTACTTTAACTTCAGCATCGTAAGGTCCAACTCTATCCACGATCTCCGTGAGAGCTGCTAGTAGAGCTGTTTCCACTCTATCGAGATTGCTTGGAATCAGAATTTCACCTATAGTTTTGTTACTCTGCGTTCTTATGTTTACCTGTATTCTACCAACTCTGCCTTTATCCTGAAGAACCTTAAGGTCGAATTCTCCACCTAGCAAACCCTCTGTTTGCCCAAATATAGCTCCTATTATATCGTGTTTATCCACGACACCATCAACAGTTATACGTGCTCTGATCAAATACTTGGCCATTAGTAATGCACCATCGAATCAACTGTGAATCGAAAATTCACCACGCTTGTAAGACTAGTCTGAAGTGTAGGGGTTTATTAGTCTTCAAGTTTTTATACTGCTTACTAGCCTTAAAATTCTCTATACTACTCTAACTCTATTAACTTTTTTGTTTTGCCAACTGTATCTTCTTATTCTTCTGCTTCTTCCAAAGCCGCACGCTGCACAGTAACCCTTTGCCACGTTGAAGCTGTGTCTACCGCATCTACGGCATCTAATATGCGTTTTGCTACGCCCATGTTTACCAAAGCTTGTTGTGCCCTTAACCATACCAACATACCTTTTGCTACTCGGTTAGTGGCGAAATAAGTATTATGTTGTCTCCTCTTATAACAACTGTGCCGAGTTTTCTAATGTTCTCTTTGCCGAGTTCCTCAGCGTTCTCTAGTACAACGTTCAAGTGCTGATCAAAACTTCTCAGAACACCTCTTAGTGCTACACCATCACGAGTTTTAATTAGTACCATGTTTCCTAGGTTTTCCTCAAGTATCTTGTGTGCAGTTTCACTCAAACTAAAGCCCCCTATTAGCTCAATTACTACTTAATGCAACCATCATTGTTAATACACTACTGAAGGCTTTTATAAATCACTATCCACCTTGGTGTAGAATTAGAGATTTAAGAAGTAGCTTATGTTAAACCACCTGTTGGTGATAAGCATGCCGTTCAACAAGGGTGATTTTCTGCTCATAGAGTTCACCGTACGTGTAAAAGAAACGGGTGTTGTTATTGATACAACAGATGCTGAGCTTGCAAAGAAGGAGAATGTATATGATCCCAATAAGCTCTACGGACCAGTTTTGCTAATCCTCGGAAAGAACTGGATAAACCCCTTCGTCGAAGAAGAAATTGCCAAGATGTCCGAGAACGAGGAAAAGGAAATTGAAGTTCCACCCGAGAAAGCCTTTGGGGAAAGAGATCCAAGCAAAATCAAGGTGTTCAGTCTCAGGGATTTTCAAAGACGTGGTTACGAAGTAAACGTTGGTGATACCGTTGAGATCGGAGGATTAAGAGGGATTGTAAAGCAGATCAGCGGTGGTAGGGTAGTAATAGACTTTAACCATCCATTAGCAGGTAAAACCCTCGTATACCGAGTAAAGGTTGTTAAGAAGATAGAAGACACGGAGGAAAAGATAAAAACACTATCTTCAAGACATCTTAAAATACCAGCGAACGAGATAACCACTATCTACCAAGAACAGGAGAAAAAACTTACCATTGTGCTACCTGGTAAATACATAACGAGAGAACACTTGGGTTACGCTAAGTTAACACTTGCAGCAGACATATTTGAGCACTTCAAAGACCTGGTCAACAAACTGGTGTTCCAAGAAGAGATCTCGCGCCAAAGCTAGGCAGGTACTTTCAAGGTTTAGATAACTATTCCCTTTACACTATACCAGTTTCTTTGAGAACCTTTAAAGCCGCTTCTTCCGACAGACCTCTTTCACCCAGAATAGTGTATCTTTCTGGTCTAATAGTATGCGCTATTGTAAGCGCCTTTACTAGTACCTCTGGTTCTATGTTTAGCTCGTAGGCTGATGTTGGAAGACCGGTTTTCCTCATGATCTCCTTCACGGATCTCCATCTTTTATCACCGTATATGTACAGCATGACAACTGTTCCCAAGGCTACTGCTTCACCGTGAAGAACTCTCCCGGGAGCCAATAACTCAATTGCATGAGCGAATAAGTGCTCACTTCCACTGGCAGGTCTGCTGGATCCAGCTATGCACATCGAAACACCACTACTGATAAGAGCCTCCACGAGTATTCTTACGCCCTCAACAGAGCCGCTCGCTATTAGCTCATGGTACTTTATTACATGCTTTGCACTCATGAGAGCTAGCTGAGCAGCGTATTCACCGTAGTACTCACCTCTTAGTCTATGCGCTAATCTCCAGTCTTTCACCGATACAAGCTTGCCTAGTAGATCACCCATTCCTGATAGGATAAGTCTTCGGGGCGCTCTAGCTAGAATGCTAGTATCTGCTACAATCGCGTATGGAACCTCTGTGTATACGCTGTAAGGTCTACTGGTACCTTTAAGACTTGCAAAGGGGCTTACTATTCCATCGTGACTCGGTGCTAAAGGAACACTTATCATGGGTACTTTGAGTTTCGAAGAAACGTACTTAGCTATGTCAATGGATTTACCACCACCTACACCGAATATCGTGTCTACACTTTCATTCCTTAGCTTATCCAGGATCCTCTCCGCTGTATTAACGTGAGCATCTTGCACTTTAACTACTACAACATCTGCTTGGTCTTTAACCATTTTCTCTACTATGAATCCCCCTACACTGTACGTGTGTTCTCCGGTGATTATGGCTACCTTGGAAACATTGTTCTTGGCGAATTTCAATATCAATGGAATTTCATTCAGTGCACCATCTCCAATAACGATTCTCTTTGGTAAGTCGATTTTGTGAATACTACTCACTCAATGCACCTAACTTTAATCTAGTTCTGAGTAGATAGATAATTTTGCTTTAAAAGTACTACACCTCCATAAATAAACCATGGATGAATAAGCAATCAGGGTGTACTCTAAGTGAAGTACGAAACCAAAACCACCACTGTGGGGTTAATCGCCAGCGATCACGTTGTTCTAGCAGCTGATAAGAGAGCATCTGCTGGTACAATGGTGTACCATAAACAGGTTAAGAAGATCTCTAAGTTAACAGACTACGCTGCACTTACAATATCCGGTCTCGTTGCTGATGCTCAGTTTCTAGTTGAAAACGCAAGGTACTATTCAAGAAGATACGAAGTGATCCTAGGTAAGCCCATAGGACTTCGTGCACTCGCGAACTACCTATCACTACTACTCTCTGCGTACTTAAGGTACTACCCCTTCCTAGTACAGCTAATACTAGGAGGTTACGATTCTGAAGGTCCCCATCTGTACTACTTAGACCTCTACGGTACAGTATCAAAAGAAAAATACACGGCTACGGGAAGCGGTTCTCCGGTAGCCTATGGTGTGCTAGAGTCCGAGTACAAAGACGATCTCTCCGTAGATGCAGCAGTAGACCTTGCTGTAAAAGCTGTAAAGGCAGCTATTATGAGAGACGGCTTTACAGGGGAGGGTGTTGACGTGGTAGTTATCGGACGCGATGGTGTATTGCTAGAAAAAACTGTTCCTCTCAAGAAAACTCTCGAGAAAACCTAAGCGTACTCCAGTTGTTAAAGCTAAGGTTTTAAAAGCCTTAATCCAATACTTACGTGGAGCACGGTTGCGTTCTTATCTCCTTGGAGTTTAAGGTGTTACATGCTTGATATCCGGTAGAGTAGTGCTAGATAGAGGTAAAATGAGCTTAATTAAGAGCATTTTAGAGGAGATACCACCAGAACTGGGTTACCCGAACATAGAGTTCGAAGGACCATACATAGTCATATATGTAAGCAACAGAGAAGCTCTAGTTAAATATCCACAGCTAGCACAGCATATAGCTAAGAAGGTTCGCAAGAAGATCATTATTAAAGTTCAAAAGGAAGCTAGACTGCCAGCTGAAATGGCAAAGGTTAAAATTGCTGAACTGTTACCAAAAGACGTAGGATTGGACCATAACTACATGTACTTCGATGAGCACGCTGGAGAAGTATGGTTAAAGGTGGAAAAACCGGGGTTGCTCATCAGTCGAAACCTGCTGATCAACGTACTCGCAGAAACAGGTTGGCGCATAGTACCTCTTCGCAGAACACGCTCGGAGTCCAAGATCATTAATGATGTGCTCAACATAGTGCTCAAGCAATCCGAGTACAGAGCTGAGTTCATGAAAAACCTTGGGGAAAGGATACACAGAGATGTTATCTTCAAGAACAACTATGTCAGGATCACAGCACTTGGAGGCTACAGAGAGGTGGGCAGATCAGCTACGCTCGTAGAAACTCGCGAGAGTAAAGTGCTACTGGATTTTGGTGTTAATGTTGGAGCCCTCGAGAACCCTAGCAAAGCATACCCGTTGATCGACATGATCAGAGTAGACGAGCTAGACGCTGTTATAGTTACACATGCACACCTGGACCACGTAGGTCTTGTTCCACTACTCTACAAGTACGGTTACAGAGGCCCCGTATACGTTACTAAGCCTACACGCGATCTCATGACAATTATGATCAAGGACATGATCGATGTAGTAAAGAGAAGTGGAAAATACCTACCCTACGGAGAAAAAGACTTAGCTACAATGCTTACACACACCATAACTGTTGACTACGAAGAAGTCACGGATGTAGCACCCGACATGAAGCTGACAATGTACAGCGCTGGTCATCTCCTGGGTTCAGCCATAGTTCACCTTCATGTAGGAATGGGTCTTCACAACATAGTCTACACAGGTGATTTCAAATTCGCAGATACTAGGCTCCTAGTTAAGGCGCACACCGAGTTCCCCCGAGTAGAGACCTTGATAATGGAGAGCACGTATGGTGCCTCTCTCCAGGAGTCTAGAGCTCAAGCTGAAGAAAAGCTCGTTCAGATAGTTAAAAGAACCATTGAGAGAAAAGGTGTAGTCTTAGTACCTGTGTTCGCCGCTGGAAGAGGACAAGAAATACTACTCGTTTTAAATGATGCTATCGAAAGAGGATTACTACCAAAGATCTCAATCTACGTAGAAGGACTTGTTAACGAGGTAACACTCATACATCTCCAGTACCCAGAGTACTTGAACAAGAAAGTTAGGGATAAAATCTTCGAGGGAGAAAACCCGTTCATGAGTGATAACGTGGTGGTTATCGATAAACCCGCGTCAAGAACGGATATCGTCGAGGATAAACCTTCAATAATCGTTGCCACAAACGGTATGTTGAATGGTGGACCCGTTGTAGACTACTTTAAACTCATCGCGGGTGATCCTAACAGTTCACTAGTATTTGTGGGTTATCAAGCTGAGGGGACTCTTGGAAGAGCTGTAAAAGACGGAGCTCGAGAGGTGCCCATGGTTGTCGACAACAGGATAGAAACAATAAAAGTGGAGCTTGAAGTGCACAGTATTGACGGATTCAGTGGACATAGTGATCAAAGAGAGCTCGTATCGTATGTTAAATCCATGAATCCTAAACCCAAGAAGGTACTGCTCAACCACGGTGAACCAGGTGCTGTGGAAGCTCTAGCTACTATTCTAAGAAAAACGAAAGAAGTAAGACAGTTCACCGATGATATTTTAACACCGTCACTACTAGACTCCTTGTGCTTAGCTATGAGCTGATGCATGGCTGATAATATGAATACTAGGAGAGTGCTTTTCCCAGGTAGATTTCAGCCTTTCCACTTAGGGCATCAGGCTGCTCTAGAACAGCTTCTATCAGAGTTTGACGAGGTTATTGTAGCTATTGGTAGTTCCCAAGAAGGGTTCACCTGCAAAAACCCATTTACAGCCGGTGAAAGATTCGAGATGATAGCAAGATTCGTAGTTCGCGAAGGTATAAGGAACAGAGTTTGGATAACTACCATTCCAGACATAAACATGCCTCCAGCATGGTCTGCCTACGTCTTATCGATGGTTCCACCAGTAGAAGCCGTAGCATCAGGAAATCCTCAGACATTGTACCTGTTTGAGTGGTTGGGATTTAAAGTAAAGAAGATCAGACTAGTGGAGCCTGAGAAGTACCATGGAACAAGAATAAGAGATCTCATGATAATGGGTAACGATGCATGGAAAGAGCTTGTCCCATCCGTGGTAGTGGAGTTCATTGACGAGATCAGAGGTGTTGAAAGAGTAAGAAGGTTGTGCACGGATGAACACTCCAGTAAGAGTAGATGGTAGTATAGGTGAAGGCGGAGGACAAATACTGAGATACGCGTTGGCACTATCAGCACTAACCCTTAAGCCTCTCGAAATATACAACATCAGAGCGCGAAGAGGTAACCCTGGGCTTCGCCCTCAGCACCTTACAGCCGTTAGGTCTCTTGCTGTGCTCACGAACGCTGAGGTTAAAGGCGCAGAAGTTGGAAGCATGTCACTGGTTTTTAAGCCTCGTACAAGACTGTGTGGAGATTACACGTTTGATATAGGAACCGCTGGGAGTGTATCGCTGGTCGTGCAAGCGATACTACCAGTTCTGCTAGCGAGCGATTGCTCTTCGCATGTAACAATCAGAGGTGGAACAAATGTTCCCATGAGTCCCCCGGTAGACTACATGATCCACGTTTTCAAGTACAATCTAGAGCTCTTTGGAGCTAAATTCGACATAGAGCTAAAAAGACGTGGGCACTATCCTCGTGGTGGAGGTCTCGTAGAACTCTACGTAGAACCCATAAAACAACCGCTGAAACCAATTGATATAGTATCGAGATCAAAACCTACAGCGCTGAGAATCATAAGTCACTGCGTTAAGCTTCCACACCACGTAGCTAGAAGACAAGCTGATGCTGCAGCTAAAATCCTCAGAAAGATTATCGGTATAGAGCCCGAGGTCGATATTGAAACGTATCCACCCGAGAAAGACCCTCACCTTGGACCTGGAAGCGGAATACTAGTCTACGTTGAAACCTTTAACCACGTTAGGCTCGGTGGTGATGCTGTAGGAGAAAAGGGAAAACCAGCTGAGGTTGTAGGAGAAGAAGCTGCAAGAGTCCTCGTGGAAGACTACGAAACAGGTATGGCTTTCGACAGGCACATGGGTGATATGCTGATACCCTACATGTTCTTAGCAAAGGGAGTTAGCAGAGCTGGTGTTGCTAGAATAACCATGCACTTGCTCACAGCTATTGAGATCGCGAAAATGTTTCTACCCGAGGCCAGCGTTAAAGTCGACGGAGAGCTAAATAAGCCTGGAGTGGTTACTGTTTCCGGCGTTGGATTTTCGCCATGAAAGCTTCGAGAACACTTTTCTTCAAGAGCTCCAGGTTAAACCCTGTTAAAGCGGATATGAGTATAGGTGGTACTCCTGTGTGTTCTTCTATTCTCTTTACAACAGCATCCACAGAGTGGGGTTCCATTAAGTCAACCTTGTTCAAAACGATTGTTTTGGGCTTGTCCCCAAGGATTTTAGTAATTGATTCATAGACTCGTAGTTGCTCATCAAGGGTATAGTAGAAGTAGGGGTAAACCGCGAAGATGTATAGTACGTGATCCGCTAGATGCTTAATAGCTAGAACAGTCTTTAGCTCTACAAGATTCTTATCCTCAAGCGGCGTATCCAAAATACCGGGTGAATCCAGCAGTACTATCTTCCCATAGCCATCAACATCCATGTGTCCTGCTATCAGTGTTTTAGTGGTAAAAGGGTAAGTTCCTATCTCGGGCTTAGCTCTAGTCAGCTTCGACAATAGTGTTGATTTTCCTACCTGGGGTAAACCTGCTATTACTACTACGTAGTCTCCTTTGACATCGGGCATTTTAGCTAGCTCTCTTAGATACTGGTTGATTAGTGGTGATGTTCTCGCAAGTCTCTTGTAGAGTGAGAGTATTCTACCCGCGTTCTCCTTGAACACCTCAGAGGCTTTTCTACCCTCCTTTTCTCCGATCTCCCTGAATTTAAGCTGAGCCTCTCTGTATATTCGGTGCGCTATTCTAGTGTATACTCTTGTTTTTAACACGATGTTCTCGGGTTCTACACCTATGTACGCTTTGAACAGCTCTCTGTAGAATTCCCCGGATTCTTCAATGGTCCGCAAAATTCTCTCGAGGTGCTTAAGCTCGTTTACTACAACCTGGTACACGTAATCCAGTTTCCTAGCCATGTAATCCCTAAAACTCTCTTCACCACGTTTACGCATCTTCTTCAGGTTTTCATTTACATAGGCAAAGAGCTCTTCGTAGTTTTTCACGCTTGTTTTCAGCTTCATTCACTGAACCTGAAGTATGCTTCAATGGTAAGTAACCTTCTACAGTGCTTTTAATTATCTATCATGAGCAGTTGCTACGAGCTGTTCAAAGATTGCCCTACGTGTAGCTTATCAGCAGCTACCATTAGCTTGTTTGCTAGTGCACATAGTCTTTTGTAGCTCGTAGTACTAACCTTGAATATTCTTGTTACTTCCTCGCATGATGGGTGTTTTCCTGATTCTAGTTTTCTAGCAACAATGTAGGCTAACGCGTACTTGCTTCTCTCTGTTCTTGCAAGAAAAGCTGGATTAACAGAACCTATGAATTCCAATCCTTTTCTAAGAATATCCCAATACCCAAGTATTTCTATGTTTCTACGTACTTCTGTTGAAACCTTAGCGTGAATAGACATAACGAACTTACCTGTTCTGAGCACCTTATCGTAGTCGACCTCAAGCCATGGTTTATTCTTAACGATTCTTTTACACTCGTTGTAGAGCTTTAGCATGTACCTATGCTTGCTTGATACTACGCTTCTTTTCTCGTTCTTCAACCCCCTGATCACGTTGTCGTCTCGAGTAGCTGTTGGTACTCTGTACTCTTCAGCTTCCAATGTAGTCAGCTGATCCACTATTAAACCACACTTCGCGCAAACTATTTCTCCTCTTTCGTAGTCCCATATCAGTTGTCCTTTACATACACTACAGTTCACTCTTTCACCGATTCCATGTTTCACCATGATTTTCTTTATACTGAGTGTGAAACGAACTAGTCTCGGGGAGATCGGCGAAAGTATTTATCGTGAAGCTGTTCTCAGAGATAACGCGGGTTTTATTAGTTTTATTAGTTTTAAACACGTTGTAAGACCTGGGGGTTAAATTGGTAACGATTCCAGGAACAGCCATAGGTATAAGAACAAGAAATGGTGTGGTATTAGCTAGTGAGAAAAGAGTTGCTTATGAAGGTTTCGTACTTAGTAAACAAGCAAGAAAGGTGTATCCAATTACTAGTAGAGCTGGAGTTGCCTTTGCGGGATTAGTAGGTGATATTGGTTACTTAACCAAGATTCTTAAGCTGGAAGCAAAACACTACGAGCTACAACAAGGAAAAGAGCTTAAAACACGTAGTTTAGCCAAGATACTCTCAGTAATACTCTACAGCTATAAGCTCTTCCCGATGTTCACTGAGGTTATAGTTGGAGGATACGATGAAGAGGGTCCAACACTCTTCGTACTAGACCCTGTTGGAAGCCTACTGGAAGAGAGGTACGCGGCTGTCGGTTCAGGGGCTCAGCTGGCCTTAGGCTACATAGAACCAAGGTACAAAGAAGACCTTGACCTCACAGAAGCAGAGAAAATAGCCGTAGAAGCCATAAAAACCGTTATAGAAAGAGATGTTCTCTCCGGTGATGGAGTAGACGTACTCGTATTCACAAAGGAGGGTTATACTACGAAGGAGTACTTGTTCAAAACCACATAAAAACCACTCGTCGAATTTGCTACCAAAATTGAGTAATGAATCATCGATTAAATTATTACTCCTTAAAGGCTAAAGTAAAAACAATGGGCCCGTCGCCTAGCCTGGAAAGGGCGCCGGCCTTCGGAGCCGGAGGACCCGGGTTCAAATCCCGGCGGGCCCGCAATTCTTCACTCACCTAATTGCCCTTGACCCACTAGACTCGACCCTCTGTGCAAAAACCTTGCTGGATCTCGTGAACCCCTGTTATTACAATAAGGGGCTCGGCGAATGTCCCCCTTCTCTTCCACTCCCTCCTCCAGGCTTCCCTGAGGTCCCTGAGGCTGAGGATCGCCCTCTCCACGGGCATGTTCTCCGGGTCTACAACCGTTCTGCTCACCTGCCTAAGACCCTCAGGGTACATCGGCGAGACGTAGATGTAAGCTTTTCCCTCAGATCAGAGGGTAGCGTGAGTTCAAGCACAACAACGTCCAGCCGCGATAGTTCTTGTAGTAGATCTGGTCGAGTAGCTAGAACACCGATAAACGTGACCATCAGCAAGGGGGTGAGAACACTGGCAACGAACAAGTAAGATGATAGTTTAAACCGCATGACTTATCCTTTTCTTCAAATATTAGAGTCCTCTAAATATTAAAAATCAATCATCAAAAACTATGAGTCTTCGTATCTCTCCCAGTTAGAAGTTCAGCCTTGATAGTGATTCATGTAGAGTGATGACGACTTCGTAGTCTTGCTTTGATCCCCCAGCATCTATCTCCGGTTTCTCCTTGAGCTTAGGGTTTTCGGTATTCAAAACTATGTGTAGGTTGCCTTGGAGTTCATGATGAAAACTTCGAGAAAAACAGTAGTGTTTGCCCAGGGGTTGTTCTGACTAAGAACGAGCGAGACAAGATACGAGGACTTATTGAACATAGCTAATAGCCATTATCCTAAGTACGTTACAATCGTAAATGCCGAAGCCGACCTTGATATTGTATATTCTTCTTTGCCGTGCTAGTCGTGCTAGTGTTCTAGGAACTTTGCTGAGATCTCGTATGATCCCTGCGAAAGTTGATAACAGTTAAATACCGGCTCTCAGAAATCTCCATGATGTAAACACATCAGAACATCAGCATTAGCGTACGCTTAAGTCCTTTACCTTCCTAGCATGGTTTAACGTGATGGTAAATTCAATAAGTACACCTCTACAAAATTTTAAAGACCTTGAACCACTCTTACATGGGTGTGAATTTTGTGGTCCATAACCAGTATTGATGATGCCGAGAAGCTTGTTCTAGGAGCAACAATCCTTGGCACTGGTGGTGGAGGTGATCCTAAAGAAGGTCTCTTGCTACTTAAGAGTGTTTTAGAAGAGGGCAAAGTAATCAATATTGTTAGCCTTGATGAGCTACCAGATGATGGAGTAATTGTTGTTCCATACTACGTGGGATCAATAGCACCGGGTTTAAAGCCTAAGAAAAGTATTAAGGTACCCAACGCTATCAATAGAGCATTTGAAGTTATGGAGAAAGAGTTAGGTGTAAAAGTAGCAGGAGTTGTAGCTAGCGAGCTTGGAGGTGCTAACACCCCTGTAGCTTTAAGCATTGCAGCTAAACTAGGAATACCAGCAGTAGATGGAGATCTTCTTGGCAGAGCTGCTCCAGAGTTGCATCAATGTACTGTTCACATATTTGGGATTCCAATGTATCCTTCAGTAATAGTCTCAGAAACGGGCAATGTAGTCTTAGTAAAGGAATATGCTGATATAGATGATTATGAGGCAATAGTCAGGTATCTTTCAGTACTTAGTGGTAGATACGTAGCAGTAGTTGATACACCAATGAAGAAAACGGAAGCTAAGAAGGCAGTTATTAGTGCTACGCTCTCAAAGTGTTTTAGACTCGGATCAAAGGTGTTAAGAGCTAGAGCTAGGAAACGTGACCCTGTAGCTACAATTGCTAGAGTACTTGAAGGCTGGGTTGTATTTAAAGGTATTGTTGAAAGCTATAAATGGCGTGATGAAGCGGGTTTCTTAAAAGGCGAGGCTGTTATAAGAGGTATTAATGTGTACAGAGATAGAGTTCTTAGAAGCTGGATCATGAATGAACATATCATGGTATGGCTTGATGATAAACCGCTCGTAATGCCGCCAGATCTGTTCATACTAGTAACAGACGACGGCACACCCATAACAAACGCGGATCTCAAGGAAGGTATGATTGTTAATGGAATAGCGGCAAAAGCGCATAGTGTTTGGAGAACTCCGCGTGGTCTTGAATTATTTGGACCAAGGCGTTTTGGGTTTGATTACGACTATGTACCTGTTGAAGAACTAGTGAAAGAACTCGGTGTTCCTTCGTAATGAGAATACTTGTTATAAACCCTGTAGGGCACTCCATGTGGAACGAAGCCGATAAAGCATTATACAAGAGATTTTTACCTTCATACATGGAAGTGGATGTCATATCTCTCCCTAGAGGGCCTTCAGCTGTTGAAACAGTCGAAGCTTTTCTAGAAGCTTCTCGCATAGTTGTAGAAGTCGGTAGAACCGTAGTTAGCAAGTATGATGGTGTAATCATTAACTGCTTCCTAGATCCGGGGGTAGAGGAGTTAAGACGTGAAACTAAAGGTATAGTGCTAGGTGCTGGTGAATCCTCTTTAACATTAGCTAAATTATATGGACGCCCAATATATGTCTTAACTGTAAGCTTAATGAAAGAGGCCCTTGATCTGATGTGGAACAAAATTTATAGACTCAATTTGAGAGAATACTTAGTCGACATAGTTAGTATTCCTATTAGCGTTACAGATATTGATAAGGATAGAAACAGAGTAGCTGAGCTATTGCTAAATACCATGAAGATCATTCTCTCTAAAGAAAGTAGAGCTATTTTTGTACTTGGATGTACAGGTTTTGGTGGTATGGCTGAAGAGTTAGAGGACGAAATTAAGGTTCCAGTAATAGACCCGGTTAAGGCAAGTGCGCTTTTAATAGTAAGTTTATTAAAACTCGTAAAACACTATACTTAGAAAAGAAGGAGAACGCGTTAATTAAATAGGGGCGATCCTATGAGGTATCTAGACTACGAACTTTTATCTGCTGCGTACAAATTAGTGAAGGACGTACTTAAAGTGTCTGCTGGAGACGAAGTTGTAATAACGATAGATACAGCTGGTGATTGGAATGTAGCTGTAGCAACGGCAGAAGCAACAGCAATAGTTGGTGCTAAGCCAGTTATAGTGCTCCACCAAACACCTATAGGTGTTGGTATAGCTGCTGATAAGTATCTACCAGTAAAAACGCTCACAGCTATACTAAGAGAAGCTGATGTCTGGATAGAATACAACAGAAATTGGCTACTCTACTCAACACCCTACTGGAAAGCTGTTGAAACAGGTAAGGTAAAGTATATGTGTCTTGTGGGTATGTACAGTGACATGATGGTTAGAACAATTGGTAGAGTGAACTTGGACGCCATGTACATCTTTCAGAGAAAGTTATCAAGCATAACAAAAAAATGCAAGAAAATGCGAATAACAAGTCCAGCTGGTATGAACGTGGAATTCGAAAATGATCCAGCTCGACCTGTTCTCGTGGAAGGTGAAGTAGATGGACCTGGTGAATACATGTTGTTCGGTCAGGTGGATTGGGCGCCCGTAGAAGATAGTATAAATGGGGTAATAGTGTTTGATGGTTCTGTGTGGCCTCCTGAAGAGCTTGGAATCTTAAAAACTCCTATAAAGCTACATGTAATTGAAGGTAAAATTAAAAAAATCGAAGGCGGTTATGAAGCAAGACTCTTTGAAAAGTGGATCAAGTCGCTTAATGATGAGAAAATGCTAAACATAGCTCACTTATCCTATGGCTGTAACCCGGGAGCAAAGCTCTCTGGTAACATACTGGAGGATGAAAGAGTGTGGGGTGTTGTTGAATGGGGTATTGGATCGCAGTCTCCAACATTTAGGGGAAAGCTAGGACCTGCATCTTCTCATACTGATGGTGTTTGCTTAAATCCAACAGTAGAATGCGATGGTGAATTAATAATAGAAAACGGCGAGTACGTGCATGGAGACCTCATGGAATTAGCCATGCTCTTAAGAACAGGCATGAGATGAAACATTGTTATGAAACCGTATGATAGCACTAATCTGGTGAATGAGGTGCTTGATTTTACATTGTTAATCGTTTTCGAAACTTCCATTATTGATGCTTTTATTAATGCTTTTCTTATGACATTTAAATACCCTTAGTAGAGTCTCATACTTAGGGCACACGTTGACCGTACTTAAGCGTTTGTTACTAGCTGTTATTGCAGTAGTTGTGATAATTAGTATAGTAGCTGGCTTTATGATATGGCTTCGAGCGCCTTCACCATTACCAAAGAAAGCTGTTATCTACGCTTCTCTATCTGAAATGACAACAGCTGATCCCAGTACAGAGTTCTCTAATTCAGTAATGTGGCTACCGCTAGTATATGAAACATTAGTATGGTATGATCCGTTCAAAGATCAGTTCATACCAGGATTAGCTGAGAGGTGGGAGAGCGATCCTGAGGGTACCGTTTGGACTTTCTATATCAGGAAGGGTGCCAAGTTTCACGATGGATCCCCTGTTAATGCTGAAGCTGTAGCTTTTAGTATCAACAGAACAATATTACTTGGTGGTGGTGCAGCATATATATGGGACCCTGTGGAGAGAATTGAGGTTATAGACGAATACACTATTAGATTCTATCTCAAATACCCCGCACCATTACTAAAAATTGCCGCATCTCCTTATTCTGCATACATCTTCTGCCCCAACGTGGTAAAATACGCCAATGCGACCGACTCTGTTGATCCTAAAGTTGCAGAGTGGTTTAATAGAGGTAATGCGTGTGGCAGCGGACCATATAAGCTAATTAAATGGGACCCTGAATTTGAAGTCGTGCTTGAAAAATGGGAAGAGTGGTGGGGTTGGAGAGAGCCTGATTACCCATGGAGATCCTCTATTGATAAAGCACCCGACGTATTCATTATTAAAGTTATCAAAGATGCTGCAACTCAGAGTAGAATGCTGAGAGCCGGAGAGATACATATTGCGCAGTACGTTCCAATCGAGGATCTTGAGTTGTTCGAAAGAGATCCGAATTTTGTTGTTGTTCGTAAACCCAGCTTTCAGAACTTGATAATGTTGATAAACACCAGGAAGCCACCGCTAAATGACACTCGCGTGAGAAGAGCAATCGCGCATGCCATACCATATGAAGACATAGTTAAATTAGCACGTGGGGGTCTAGCTAGGGTAGCTAGTGGTCCCATACCATACGGTTTATGGGGTCACTTCGATAATTTAACGTATACCTACGATTTAGATCTTGCCAAGAGGTTACTAGCTGAAGCGGGATATCCGGATGGCATTCCAAGAACACTAACCTTAGTGTATACGGCTGGTGACATCTATGAAGCTCGAACAGCTGAGATAATAAAGGCATCGCTTGCTAAGATTGGTATAAATGTCGAAATAAAGCCTATGTCCTGGGAAGAACAGTGGGCTTTAGCTCAAAAGGGATGGGAAACGCCTGAGGAAGTACAAGACTTGTTCATATTCTACTGGTGGCCCGATGTTCTTTCACCGATAACATACCTATACAACATGTTTCATAGTGAAAGTAAGGCTTTTAATTTATGCTACTACGAAAACCAGACCTTTGATGCAATAATAATCGATGCTTATAGACTCGAAGGCTTGAATCCCGCGAAAGCTCTTGAGCTATACTACAAGGCACAGTATATACTTTACATGGATGTTCCCGCCATACCTCTATGGGATATGATCGATATTAGAGTAGCTACTACTCGTATTAAGAATCTTGATGAAGCTATTAATCCTTGCTATCCAACCGTTATATTTGCTCAAAAACTTGTCGTGGAGTAAATGGCTGACTAAGGTATGCCGGTTACATATTCATATATTACGAAAAGACTTTTTTCACTTATACTCGTTGTATTTGGAGTCCTCATTATCACGTTTATTCTAACTCGTGTCATACCTGCACGACCAGAGATTTTATGGGCAGGACCTCATGCCCCCCTAGAAGCTATCGAGAGAGCTAGACGAGAGCTCCATTTAGATGAACCAATACATATTCAGCTAATTTACTATTTAGAAAACTTTTTTAAAGGTAACTGGGGTGTATCCTGGAGAACGCGACAACAAGTTCTTCAGGACATACTATCGGCTTTACCTGCAACTCTAGAATTGGTCGTAGTAGGGTTTACTATAGCAATGGTTTTAGGCATTCCCTTAGGCTTTTACTCGGCTTTAAGAATTGGAAGCATAAAGGATGACATAATCCGAACCATTGCTATAGTAGGAGCTTCCATGCCTGTTTTTTGGACCGCATTAATTTTACAGTTAGTTTTTGGAATATGGCTAAAAATACTGCCAGCCGGTAAGCGTATAGATACTGTTTTAGTACTAGCGACAGGTTTTAGACCAATAACAGGTTTCTACCTGTTAGATTCGCTATTGCAAGGCAATATGATAGTGTTCGTTGATGTGCTTAGAAGAATAGCTTTACCCGCAATCACAGTATCTCTTTATCCGTTAAGTCTCACGATTAGAATGGTTAGATCCATTGCAATTGAAGTTTTAAATGAAAACTTCGTAAGATTTTTAGAAGCTAACGGAATAAGTAGAAGTAAACTCATTTACAAATACGTTTTAAAGAACGTTATTTCACCAGTAATAGCTTCACTAGGTTTGAGTTTTGGTTACACCATTATAGGTGCCTTCATGGTCGAACTCGTGTTCGTGTGGCCCGGTGTAGGTTATTACGCAGGTATGTCTCTTTTAAGCCATGATTACCCGGCTGTGCTTGGTTCGATAGTATTTGTAGCTTTGTTTTATTCCGCGATAAACCTCGTTGTAGACATTGTTCATGCCTGGATAGATCCTAGAGTGAAACTATGAACGCGTGGTTCAAGGATTTCTTAAGGTTTATTCTACTGAGAAGGATTTATTTAGTGGGTTTTAGTATAGTTGCTATCTTTATCATAGTAGGAGTTTTAGCTCCCTATATTGTAACGAAGCCCGAAGATGCATGGGGGATAGCTTACCACCCGGAAAAAAAGTTTAATCCTCCTTCGCTAGAGCACCCTCTAGGAACAGACGCTCTAGGCAGAGATCTGCTTAACCGAGTAATTTTAGGTACTAGGTTTTCCTTGGTGATCGGTGTATCTGTAGTTGTAATTGCACTACTAATAGGTGTACCAACAGGTCTTGTAGCAGGCTACTTCGGTGGCAAAGTCGGTACCGTAGTAATGAGAATTGCAGACATGTTCTTAGCTTTTCCACCCTTGCTTCTAGCAATAGCGTTTGCATCTATACTTGGAAGAGGCGTTTTAAACACGATTATTGCATTAGCACTATCCTGGTGGCCGTGGTATACTAGGTTAGTTTACATTCAAACAACATCGGTAAAATCTCTTGCATACGTAGACTCAGCTAAAATAATAGGTGTGAGTCCTGTAGTCATAATGTTCAAGCATATTTTTCCGAATGTGATTACCCCCGTGGTTACTCAGGCGACATTGGATATAGGGTCAGCTATACTAGAAGCGTCGGCTCTGAGCTTTCTAGGTGTAGGTGTTCCTCCACCAATCCCCGAATGGGGTTTACTTGTTAGTGAAGGATGGCAGTATATAAATATAGCATGGTGGATTTCGTTGTTCCCCGGTTTAGCTATACTAACAGTCGTGCTTGGCTTTAACTTGCTTGGTGATGCGCTAAAAGAATACATGGATCCGAGAGTTAGAAATCTCATGATCATAAAGAGGCGACGTTCATGGCGAATAATGCCTTCATAGCAATACAAGATCTCGTAATTAATTACTACACCTTTGGAGCGGTGATCAAGGCTCTCAGAGGTGTGAATCTACGTATTGAGCGTGGTGAGGCTATTTGCATTGTAGGCGAGTCTGGATCAGGTAAATCAACACTAGTACAAGCACTAGCTTTAATTTTACCTAAAAATGCCGTGGTAGAGCGGGGTTCTGTAATATACGAAGGCATTGACGTACTACGAAATAATAATCCGAGCATATTATCTAAGATAAGAAGAGAAATTGGAGTAGTATTTCAAGATCCGGCCACCGCTTTCAATCCACTTTTCACTATAAAACAGCAGTTCATAGACGTGCTAATTGATGTGTTGAAAGTAACCCCAAAGGAAGCGATTGAAATATCTAAGGAAGCTCTTAAAAGTGCTAGACTTATCGAAATAGACCGTGTTTTAAATTCGTACCCACACGAACTATCAGGTGGAATGTTACAGAGAGCTTCAATAGCATTAGCATTAGCTAAGAAACCTAAAGTTCTTATAGCAGATGAGCCGACGACGAATCTAGATGTAATTACTCAAGCTGAGATACTAAACCTAATCAAAGCGCTTAAAAAAGAATATGATTTAACCCTAATAATGATAACACATAATTTTGGTATTGCAGCGCATATGTGTGATAAAGTTGCAGTAATGTACGCTGGAACGATTGTAGAGGAAGGCTTCATCGAAGAAGTCTTAAAAAGTCCATTACATCCATACACAAAGGGACTGCTAAGAGCTATGCCAAAGCTATGTGCAACTGATGGTTCACTAATACCTATACAAGGATCTCCTCCAGATCTTAGAAAAGACTTCGAGGGCTGTCCATTTCATAGTAGATGCGATAGTAACAAACCTGTGTGCGCAATACAAAAACCTCCACGTGTAGCTTTCAACAAAAGAATGGTTCTATGTCATTTGTATCAGGGGTCATAATGGAGATCTTAAGAGTTGAAGACCTTCATGTGTATTTTCCTATTAAAAAAGGTCTCTTCGGACGTGTTATTGGATACGTAAAAGCCGTGAATGGGGTGTCATTTGCGGTAAATAGTTATGATGGTCTTGCCTTAGTCGGCGAAACAGGCTCGGGTAAAACAACAATATTAAGGACTATACTTAAGTTGGAAAAACCCACACGGGGCAGAATTTTCTTTAAGAATAAGGATATTTTCTTGTTGACTAAAAAAGAAGAGAGCTGGTACCGTAGGAGTGTTCAGGCTGTTTTTCAGAACCCATTCCAATCACTTAATCCTCGGATGAAGGTATTCGACATCGTGGCTGAACCTATAAGAAAACATCAAAAACTCGAAGAAAAAGATATCAGGAAAAAAGTAAGTGAATTATTAGAATTAGTAGGATTACCTTTATCTACCATGAACCAGTATCCTTCAAACCTAAGTGGAGGACAGGCTCAACGTGTTGCATTAGCTCGAGCTCTAGCTGTAAACCCCGAGCTCATTCTTCTTGATGAACCAACATCAGCTTTAGACGTATCCATACAGGCGCAAATAATTAATCTTCTGCAGGAGTTACGTGAGAAATTTAACATGACATATCTTCTAGTAACACACGATTTATCAATTGTACGCTACATAGTTAAAAATATACTAGTATTGTATCGCGGCAACGTTATGGAAGTTGGTAGTGTAGACACCGTTTTTCAAGAACCACTTCATCCGTATACACAAGCACTAATGGCGTCGTTCCCTGATCCTATCAAGGGTTTAACTTATCATACCAATTACTCATTGTTAAAAGAGGATAAAGCTTATGCGGAAGCGCTCGGTTGTAAACTAGCTCATAGATGTCGCTATGCTACTAAGATCTGCTATGAAAAAAAGCCTTTATTAGTTAATGTGAAAAATAGGCTTGTAGCATGCTGGCTCTACATCTAATTTAGAGTTATGTAGGTTAGGAAAGTTTATCAAATCGCATGGTTATGAGCTTGAAGGTGAAGTTGCTTATTATAAACCCAGTAGGTGTGGATATATGGAATGAGCTTACTCTAAGTTACGCTAAACAAGTTCTCTCATTTGACGTAGAGGTTGTGGTAAGGAACATACCTGGAGCACCACCTTATATAGAGACCGAATATGAAAAAGAGCTGGTTGCGCCACTGGTTATTAAAGAAGTGGTGAAGGCTGACAAAGAAGGGTTCCATGGCGTTATCATAAACTGTTTTGACGACCCTGGGTTAGAGGGTTCGCGAGAAGTATCAGACATACCGGTTTTTGGTATTGGCGAAACGTCGCTAGCAATAGCGTTACTCTTGGGTTATAAAATTGGCATAATTTCGGCCGGGAGAGAGTGGTCTACATTGTATAAGCGCAGAGTTGCTCAGCTAGGTATCGAGAAACGCGTAGTTTACATATCAGGAATAGAAATACCTATATTGGAGATAAGAAAAAACATTGAAAGAATTACAAGCTTACTTACTAAAGAAATTGAAAAAGCCGTAAAGGAACATGAGGTAGATGTTGTTGTACTGGGGTGTAGTGGATTTATAGGGTTGGCGAACACTATAAGTAAAGTTGTAGGTATTCCAGTAATAGACCCTACACTTGTAACATTGAAAGTTGCAGAATCTCTTTTAAAACTAAGCTTAAAACATCGTAAAATAAAATCACCTCGACTGCAAAATCTTAACATGATCTAGAAGATATATACATGACTGACTCATAGATTATTCCTAGGCGTTTAGAATGTCTGTGCTTAAGCGCGTTTTAGAGAGAATAGACCTTTTGAGAGATTACGCAGTAAAACTTCTCATGGAGATTATCAAGAGACAAGGGGTTAATCCTGCATTTGGTGGTGACGGTGAATACGACAAAGCCACGTTCATTTTAGATGAGATAAAAGACTGGGGCTTTACGGATGTAAAAGTAATCAATGTGCCAGACCCGAGGGCTAAAGGTAATGTACGACCTAACATATTAGCCTTAATTAAAGGTGAAGTTGAAGATAAGCTGTGGATTCTAACACATCTTGATGTCGTACCACCTGGAGATGTTTCTGCTTGGACTATCACTAAGCCATTTGAACCGGTATTTCTTAATGGAAAAGTTTACGGTAGAGGTAGCGAAGATAATGGGCAAGCTTTAGTAGCATCGTTGATCGTAGCTAAGGCTCTTTTAGAAGAAGGTGTAAAACCTCGAAGAACACTTGTTTTAGCGTTTGTAAGTGATGAAGAAGCCGGCTCTAAGTTTGGTCTTGAGTATTTAATTAAAAACTATTCAGAGTTGTTTAACCCAAAAGATCTAGCATTAGTACCCGATGCTGGTTCTAGTAATGGTGACTTCATTGAAGTAGCTGAAAAATCCATACTATGGATTAAATTAAAATTTAAAGGACTACAGGTACATGCAAGCGTACCACACAGGGGCCTTAATGCTCATAAAATAGCGGCTGAATACATAGTATTATTGGATAAGTTAATAAAAGAAAAGTATGGCAAGGTAAACTTAATGTTTGATCCACCGACAACGACCTGCGAACCTACTATGGTTAAGAACTCCAGTGGTTCTCCGAATATTGTCCCGAGCGAGCACGAAGTCGTAATAGATTGTCGTGTTCTACCGGAATATAGTGTCGATGATCTGATAGAAGATATGCTTGGAATGTTCGCGGGACTACGAATTGTTTATAGGAAGAAGTTCGAGGAGAGAATTTACCCTGTTCTCGAGTACGAGGTCTTAGAGAGATCGGATGCCGCACCACCAACATCTGCAGATTCGCCTATTGTCAAGGTTCTATTGGAAGCTTTGAAAGTACTGAGAGGTATCGAACCGCGAATTGGAGGTATTGGTGGTGGTACTGTAGCTGCTTTATTTAGAAGAGTCGGTATACCAACTGCTGTTTGGTCAACTATAGATGAAACAGCACACATGCCTAACGAGTATTGCAAAATAGACAACTTAGTTAACGATGCCAAGGTAATGGCATACCTTGCATTAAAAGCTTGAATCCAAAGTTAAAAATAATCAGCTTTTAAGCTAAAAAGAACCCATAACTGATGCCTTACAACCTTAATTGTTCCTGTACGTTGATAACAAATTTAAATCGGTCAAAAGTACAATGATTAATACTAGTAAAAAGTTCTATGTTCTATTGTTGTTTATTCAGTTGAGATTGCTAGTTGTTTCTTGATGGTGCGCGAGCTACATGTAAGTGTAAGCACTTCATAAAGGAGGGAGGTTGGCCCTGTCGTAACATAAAATAATAATCAGTTAATCCAGGATTAAATAATTAATTAGGAATTCATGGGAATTCTAAGGAAGCGTCGAAAATATCATGAGCCTCTTTTAGTGTAAAGCCAGCAGTAAACAACGTGATTATTACCAATTTCAATAGCAGGCGGTTCCTGCTTACTACATATCTCCATTGCGTAGGGACAACGCGGATGAAATCTACAACCAGGTGGTGGGTTCACAGGTGATGGAGGTTCTCCCTTTATAAGCAGTCTTTCTTTACTTCTAGCCACTTCGGGGTCAGGTACAGGTACTGCTGCAAGTAGGAACTTTGAGTAGGGGTGATGTGGGTTTTCGAAAACCACGTCAGATGGACCTATCTCGACTATTTTCCCGAGGTACATTACAGCCATTCTATTACTCATGTACTTCACCACTGCAATATCGTGTGATATGAATAGATACGTTAAGTTGAACTTCTTTTGAAGATCTTTTAACAACTCCAGAATCTGTGCTTGAACAGATACATCTAGTGAGGATGTTGGTTCATCGAGTACTATGAATTTAGGTCTTGTAATTATAGCTCTTAGGATCGCAACACGTTGCTTTTGCCCACCTGATAGTTCATGAGGATACCTATACAGATGTTCTCGTCCGAGCCCTACAAGCTCCATTTGTTTAACGAGAAACTCTTCCTCATCCCCTACATCTAGCTTATGATATCTAACAGGCTCTAAAAGTATGCTAGCAATCGTCATTCTCGGGTTCAAGCTTGTATGAGGATCTTGGAATACCATTTGAGCATTCCTCCAGTACTCCCTTAGAGCTTTACCTTTAACCTTTGATACATCTCTACCCTCGAATAGTATTTTACCCGAAGTTGGATCGATTAGTCTAAGGATGAGTCTACCTAGGGTTGTTTTCCCACATCCACTTTCGCCAACTACTCCTAGTGTTTCTCCACGTTTAATGTTAAGCGTTACTCCATCTACAGCTTTCACTTTCTTTGTTAAAGATCCTCTTACTCTGAAGTACTTCTTTAAGTCTATAACCTCAAGTAGTACTTCCTTTGACAAGCCCTTTCACCTTTTATCCAAGAGCCAACATGCTGCTCTATGTTGCTCTTCTACGTTAAACATTGGTGGTTCCCGCTTGCCGCATATCTCCATTGCATAGGGACAACGCGGATGAAATCTACAACCAGGTGGTGGGTTTATCAACGAAGGTACTACTCCAGGTATAGACTCCAGTTTCTCGATTTTCTTTAAAGGATTAGGAACAGATCTCAGCAATAATTTTGTGTAAGGATGTTGAGGGTTGTAAAAGAGTTGCTCTACGCGGCCTTCTTCGACTATTTTACCTGCGTACATTACGTATGCTCTATCCGCTATCTCTGCTACTACCCCGAGATTGTGCGTTATCAGTATTAAACTCATCTTGTACTCTTCTTGGAGATTTTTAAGCAAGCTTAGTATTTGTGCTTGAAGTGTTACATCCAGGTTTGTCGTTGGTTCATCAGCAATTAATAGCTTAGGTGTGTTCGATAAACTTATAGCTATTACACTTCTCTGTCTCATACCACCGGACATTTCATGAGGATAGTTCTTGATTCTCAACTCGGGACTTGGTATTAAAACTTGCCTTAGTAAGTTTATAGCGTATTTTAACGCGCTTTTCTTAGTAACATTTGGTTTGTGTGCTTTAATGGTTTCATATATATGGTATCCAATAGTGTAGAGCGGGTCAAGAGCTGACGTGGGGTCTTGAAACACATATGCTATCTCGTTCCCTCTGATTTCACGTAATTTCTTGTCATCTATTCTTAGCAGATCAACTACTCTACCATCTCTACGTCTAAAGAGAACCTTTCCATTTTCTATTCTACCCGGTGATTCAATGAGTCTTGTAATGGCTCTTGTTGTTACAGTTTTACCACAACCTGTTTCACCAACAAGAGCAATCGTTTCAGCTTTTCTAACATTAAATGAAACCTTGGATACGGCGTGCACGACTCCCATATAGGTGTAGAATTTAACTTCTAGATCTTCAACTCTTAATACTTCGTCCTCCGGCATTTTCAGGGTCTCGAACTCCATGAGTGTTGTTACCTCCTACTTTTTTCTTTCTCTTCTAGTTTGTATTCAATGGCTCTTCTAGTTCTTGGATCCAAAATATCTCTTAAAGCATCTCCGAGAAGGTTCCACCCTAAAGCCAACATTAGTAGTATTGTTCCTAGGTAAACTACCACATGCCAGCTTCTCTCGGGGAAGTATGCTCCTGCCTTGGATATCATGAAACCCAGCTCTGGTACAGGATCTTGTGGACCAAGTCCCAGAAATGAAAGCGAAGCTGCGAAAAGCGTTGCTGTAGCAAGGTCGAACGTCATCATGACGATTACTGGTGATAAGACGTTTGGTAGTATGTGCTTAAAGAGTATGCTCCAGGTAGAGAGACCGGATAGCTTTGCCGCTTCCACGAATGGCATTTCTCTAACTGATAGAACATTTCCACGTACTATTCTAGCATACGCAGGCCACCATACAAGCACCATTGCAAACCAAATAGATAACAAAGATGCCAGCTGACCGTACTCTAATTCCCTTAAACCATATAGTGCTGAGAAGAACGCTCTGAGCGGAGGGGTTTCTTCTAGCATTCCTCTTATTCTTTGCGGTAGTATAGAAGCGAATGCTATTGCGAGTACTAAACCGGGAAATGCAAGGAATATATCGGTTATTCTCATGATAACCTCATCTACAATGCCACCCTTGTAACCTGCAATTAGTCCAAGCAATATTCCAAGGGGTGCACCCAAAAGCACTACTACCACGGATATAACAAAGGATATTCTGAAACCATAAAGCGACATTGCGATTATATCTCTACCCCATTCATCAGTACCAAGCAAGGGGTATTCCTTACAGGATGGTGGAATACACGGGGGATGATACATTAAGCTTAGATCATGTACGGTCTTATACTCCCAATAGGGTTCCCATGATACGAATGGTCCCACAAGCGCTATCATAAAGTTTATAAAGACAATGATACCTCCTACTACACCTATCTTTGACTTGCTAAAAGCATATGCCATAAGCTCCCATTCTTTAATCTTAGACGAGTTCCTCTGTACCCAGCCTGGAGAAATTTTTTCTCTAAACCTTGCGTATGCCCATATAGCTTTCTTAAGAGCTATGTAAATAGCTCTCATAGGTTCTCCTTCACCACCTTAATACCTAATTCTAGGATCTATTACAGCATATAGAATGTCAACAATGAGGTTAACCGTCACGTAAATTACTGCTACAACAAATGTACAAGCTATTATAACTGGGAAGTTTAATCTAGTTATAGCCTCGTACATGTACCTTCCGAGACCCGGTATATTGAATACCGTTTCAGCTATAATAGCACCCGAGAGTAATCCTCCGAAGTTTAACCCCAACACCGTTACTACTGGAACCATTGCGTTTTTAAATGCGTGTTTCCAAACAGAGAGCCTGGAGAGACCGCGTGCTTTAGCGAACAATACGTACTCGGCACTCAGAGCATCCAATAAACTGTTTCTCACTATTCTAGCTATGAAACCACCATTGAGTAAGCCTAGAGCGAGCCCCGGCAAGTATAGTCTCTTAAATGTTTCAACTACAACCTCCCATTCGTTGCACATCATAGCACCAAACATTGGAACAGAGCCTACGATCGAGGCTAAGTGACCTAATATTGGTATGTAGTTTGGTAGAGTAGATAAGAAAACGCTGCACTCTCTAGAATACATAGGTATACCGGCTAAATAAGTTGTTCTTAGGTATACAAAGAGCAAGAGTATTAGGAAGTAGTACAGTACGAATGATGGTAAAGAACTTCCAACTAGAGCAAGTATTCTTACAGCGAAGTCCACATACGTATCTTTTTTAACGGCAGCGATGATCCCTAAGGGTATACCTATCGTTATGAGAAAGAGAAAACCTATAATAGCAACTTCAACTGTAACAACAAATCTTGAACTGATCTCTGTAAAAACATTTCTGAGTCTTATTGGATCCTCTAATTGACCTGTCAGTAGCTGATGTACAAGGAACGCGAACTGCTCGTACCATGGCGCGTTAAACTTGTACTTTATTCTTATTTGCTCGAGTGCTTCTGGGTTTCTTAACTTTTCTCCGACCCAGGCTCTAACGGGGTCAGCCGGTATTACGTAAGCTATTAAGTAGGTTATCAGTAGGACACCTATTAGAGTTGGTACAAATGTTAGTACTCTTCTCGCGATAAACGAACCTAAGCCCAACTAAGACTCCCCACTCAACTCGCTTCTAGTTTAGGAATATCAGCATTTAAAAACAAAGTGTATACAGTGTGCAAAAGGAAGAAAAGAAAAAATTTAGGGTGTAGGTTTGTATCCATAAAGTGTTTCCCACAGGTTAGCATTCCAGTAGTATGGGTTTATCCTCAATATTATGTATGCACCTTCCTTATACTCGGCGACGTAGTATGGTCCTGTTGATACAGGGTAGTCTTTTAGTAGTCTGTGTGAAGGATCATCCGGACCTTCCATTACATACTTAGCCCAGGCTGCAGGGTTCTTACCGAAGTTGGACTCTCTTAGGGCAGCTTCGTAGTTGTTACCTAAGGCGTACTCCATCGGAATAACACTTGCAACGCCTGTTGTTAGTATATGTAGTACTGGAGCGTAGGGGAACTTGAGCTGTAACTTAACAACACCAGCTGTGGGCCCTGTGTAGTTGAAGAATGACAATAGTTCTTGCATGTCTTTTACCTCTATTGTTTTACCACGATACGTGGTTACAAGACCTTGAGCTACCACTTGTTGAAACTCCTCCTCTGTGATAACCTGAGATGCATTTACATCTATAAACTCGCTAATCATCCACTGAGGTCCACCAGGCAGGTTAAGTCTAACCGCTCTCCATAAACTGAATAGCACATCTGTAGCATCAATTGGGTATGTTCTGTTATTCCATGGATCATAGGCCACTACACCACCTCTTATGACTAGGTATAGCTCTGTTAGCTCTTTGCTGAAAGCCCATGCTACAGCTAGCTCGGGCTCAGGTTCAATGTCTTCGTAGTTGTAGGTTATGGGCTTTGAGTATATTTGGTCAAATATCTCCCATCCAAAACTCTCATAGCTCTTGGCTGGGTCAAAGGTGTCAGGCCAACCAAAGGTTGCTATAACCATGGTCTTTGGGTCGTTTTTAATTCCTTTGACACCTGTATCTACAACAGGTGCGTTAGGGTGCTCGTAAACAAGGTCGTATCTTGCTGACTTCGTCAATGGGTAGTACATGTTTAGAACCCAGCTACCGTAGTTTCTTCCGGTAATAGCCTGGCCTAGCAGGATCATTGCTGCTTCGTTGTTGAATACTATGATCGCCGCGTTGATCAAGGCTTCTCTAATTTCCGGGTCTATCACCTTCTGAGAGAGCTTACATAGTGCACTAACGGGTACATCCTTCCAGCCAGCTGCACCTATGCTCACAAATGCTACAGGCTCCTCCCAGTTTTTCTTTGTTGCCTCCTCGTCTAGAACGTATCCAACTACTAATAGGGGTTTATTTGTTGGACCCGTGTAAGTAGCACCCTTGCCCTGGGGGCCTATCACTACAATGTACTTTGGTGTTTCGATAATCCTTTCTACATTGACTACGTATTCACCGACATTATTGGGTGCTACATTTACGAAGTACTTTATGTCCTTAAACTCTGCACCACCCCATACGAACGGCATCAAGTAGTTGTCGGGGTCTAGGTAGTCGGGTATCCAACCAATTAACGCGACATCAAAATTGAAGTGATCAACCTTGTCTAAGTACTCAGGCCAACTATACACTTCAACGTAGACCTTGAACCCTAATCTTGTCCACTCGTTTTGTAGTAGAGCGGCTATTTGCGCGCGTGCTGTATTACCAAGGTTGTAAATTATTGTAATAGTGTACTTAGAGGGATCGAACCCTTTCTCTTTCAGCGCGTTGATTATTTCCATAGCCTTCGCTCTGTCGTACTCATACTTCACGATGTTGAAGTCTGTCCATCCAAACATACCCTTAGGTACAATGGTGTATAATCTGGTGTATAGTCCTCCGAAAATCTGTTCTAGAATTGTATCGTAGGGAACAGCCCACGAGAGAGCTTGTCTAACTTCAGTTATGTTGAAAGGTTCTTTCATGTTGTTGAATAGTACGTATTGAATTGTTAACCTAGGTTTTGTAGGGTCGGGTTCCAGTATTAAATAGAATCCGTCAACCGGTGTACCATTAAGATCCTTCCATCTAGCAGGAGTTATAGCGGCTATGTCTGCTACGCCAGTCTTATAGAGCTGAATTCGCGTCATTTCATCATCTGCTATTATGTACAGTATGGTCTCGTGAAGACTGTATCTAAGTTCAGTGGGAGTCGGTGTGGGGCTTGGTGTAGGAGTTGGTGCTGGAGCTGGAAGCATTGTTGTTGTGAGAATAGCTACAACAGCGATTACCACGATGACAACTATGACAATAGCCAAAGTCCTGGTTGTAACGCCTTTCACATACACCCCCTTCGGGTTTTACTAAAAACTTTTTAGAAATATATATTTCCTTTTTCTTTCCTTTGTTAAGTGCACAGATGTCTACGCTGGACAAAGCCATGCTTCAGCGATATCATCTGCGAACGAAAATAATTCTAATAATGTAGTCTACGAAGCTGCTGAGTTCTTTAAACTCGTGGATGATCTGGTTTGAAAGATACGTGTTGTGTTTTGTATGGAAAAGAACTGGGTTGCAGCAGAATTGTCTCTTGTTAACCCTTTACAACACCAATAGGTATAAGCCTCGCAACGGGTCTTGCTATTTTTACTTTTTCAGCGACAAATACAACTTTATCCACATCCTTGTACGCTTCTGGAGCTTCCTCGCTGACAACCCTTTTCGTGGCAGCTCTTACAACGATACCTCTGCTACTCAGCTCGGATATTACCCTATCAGGCGAATATGATCTGATGGCTTCTCCTCTGCTTAACCATCTTCCAGCACCATGTGGAGCACTATACCATGTTCGAGCTCCCTCTGGTATACCCACGAGAATGTAGCTAGCTGTGCCCATACTACCGGGTATCAGAACAGGTTGACCAATGGACCTGTAGTCTGACGGTATATCGGGGTGTCCCGGTGGAAATGCCCGTGTAGCGCCTTTTCTGTGCACAACCACCTTGTACTTCTCACCGTTAATCACGTGTTCTTCAACCTTAGCTATGTTGTGAGCAACATCGTATATTACTTCAAGACCCAGCTCTTCAGGGTCTTTCTTTAGTACTTGCTTAAAGCTTTCTCTTACCCAGTGAGTTATTATCTGCCTGTTTGTCCACGCAAAGTTCGCAGCTGCAGCCATTGCTGCGAAGTAATCTTGTGCCTCAGGACTCTTGAATGGGAGTGCTGCCAGTTCTCTGTCTGGTACGCTTATACCGTATTTTCTCATAGCTCTTTCCATGATCATCAGGTAATCGCTTGCAACCTGGTGACCAAGTCCTCTACTACCAGTATGTATCATTACTGCTATTTGACCAACATGTGTTATACCCATAGCCTCGGCGATACTTGGGTTGTATATTCTATCTACAACCTGTATCTCGAGGAAGTGATTTCCGGCACCTAGGGTTCCCAGCTGCTCATGCCCTCTTTGCTTTGCAACCCTGCTCACTTTGTCCGCTCTAGCACCCTTCATAGAGCCTCTTTCCTCGGTATGCTCAGCGTCTCTTTCCCATCCATAACCGTGCTCGATAGCCCACTTGACACCGTACTCCAGGACCTCGTCAAGATCACGCATGGTTAGCTTCAAGTACCCCGTTGAACCTACACCGCTTGGAACGTTCCTAAAGATTGCTTCCACGAGATCCTTAAGCTTACCCTTAATATCGTTCACGGACAGGTTTGTTCTGAGAACTCTTACACCACAGTTTATATCGTAGCCTACACCTCCAGGACTAATTACTCCCTCCTCGACATCGAACCCTGCTACTCCACCTATCGGGAATCCATAGCCCTGATGTCCATCTGGCATTACGTAAGAGTACAGCTTAATACTTGGAAGACAAGCTACGTTAGCTGCTTGATCTAGTGTTAGGTCAGATTCCATTTTATCCAGAAGGTACTCATCAGCAAATATAATGGCATCAGTTTTCATACAAGACTTTGCTCCCTTAGGAATTCTCCACTCGTACTCGTTGATTTTCTCAAGCCTAAGTCTTGCCATAAAAACCACCAACTACGAGTCTAACAGTGATAATTCACTAGGGACTTATATAACTGTGAACATAGTTAATGCCAGATGCTAGGGTAAAACTGTGCTTACTCACTATGCATAGCTTTTCTCAGCTCATCGAGTATGGTATTCAGATTTACTTGCTTCTGCTCACCTGTCCTCATGTTCTTCAACAGTAACATACCCGTGCTAGCTTCCTTCTCGCCAATAATTATAGCGTAATTACATCCAAGCTTGTTAGCGTGCTCAAGAACTTTAGATAGGTTTCTACCTCTGTACACTACTGCTTCGAAGTTCTCTGAGCGTAAAAGTCCTAGTACTTTATACCCCAAAGATAAGGGGGCATTTCCAAACACCAGTATTGCAATCCTTGTTTTTCTCTGTGGTTTAAACGTCTCTCTCAATGCAAGAGCTATTCTATCAATACCCATAGCTAATCCAGTAAAGTACTCAAAGGGAGCGCCGTATACTGTGGTTAAACCATCGTATCTTCCACCACCACCTATACTGTGCGTTAACTTCGCGTGTTCAGCTTTGTACTCGAATATTAGTCCAGTATAGTACGCTAGACCACGTACGAGTTTAGCATCGTACTCTACTCTGTATCCCATCTCTCTGAGAGTATCTATGAATACTCTTGTTCTCTCATGCTCCTCGCGTACCTTTTCGTAGTACTCACCTAGGTTATTCTTGTAGTCTTCTATAATGTTCTCCACCGTGTAAAGGTCCTCGGCTTCAACTAATTTTTTGAAGATGGTCGTGTTTTCTTCTCCGATCCTTACTTGAAGCTCCTCAATGGCTTTATCTAAGAGGTCTTTATCTATTAAGTGTAGTATGTGGTCTTGAAACTCTTCTTCAAGTCCCATACTTCTCATAAAACCTCTATACACGAGAACGTTTCCTACCTTGTAGTAGTGCTTAACTCCAGTGTTCTCGAGAAACTCGCTTGCTGTGATCGCAACGTAGAGATCGGCGTTTACATCGGGATCGCCTATTATCTCTAATCCACCCTGCCAGAACTCCCTGTACCTAGCGTACTGAGGCTCCTCGTATCTGAAGCATTGTGCTATGTAGTAGAGCCTTATAGGTTTTGGCTTAGCTCTCATTAATCTCACATACGACCTAACAACGCTAGCTGTTACTTCTGGTCTTAATGCTACAAGTCTTTTACTCTTATCCTCGAAAACATACATTGATCTTCTTATTTCTTCACCACTCTTAACTTCAAAAAGCTTGAAGTACTCTATGGTCGGGGTTATTATGGGTTGAAATCCCTTAGACCTAGCTGTTCTTCTGAATTCATCGAACAAGTACTCGTAGAGTTCCGCCTCTTCATCGACAATATCCCGCATACCACGAGGCGGATTGAAGATCTCGCTCAAATCAATCTACCTTTAGATCGGCTTGCGAGATTTCATAATACGTTAACTCACCGTGTAGACTAACTATTGCTAAAGTAGCTTTAAGATTGTTTCTCAAAGCCTCACTTATGATCTCCGTGATATCGTTTATTCGTATTAAAGACTTCTCCTCCAGAACGTAAATCAATCTTAATTCACTACCTTTATCTCTCACTAGGAACTTCATCGGCTCTAGGACTCTAACCCTGCGTCCTCTTTCTCTCAAGTCTTTGAAAACAGTTAACATAGGCCAGAAGAACTCTTCAAAACAGTGTGCGTATTCGGATACCAGGGTGCTAAGGTCTTGAATTCTCTTACCGTTAGCACCAGTTACTACCTTACCCGTGGACAGTAAGTATGCAACTTCAACAAGCTCTAGTACTAGTTTATCCTGATAGTACTTGCCGAACCATCTGTTAGCTAGCTCATCCGCGATCGGCGACTTATCCAAGTACCCCTTACACGTACCTGGATCAAAGTGTATGAACACTGCTTCGTGCTCTAAGCTTTTCAAACTTGCTCACCTCCTGCTGGAATACCTCTCTCAACTAGCCTGATAACAACGCGGTGAACGGGTATGTGTTCTGCTAGTTTATTGAACACGTTTTCACCTTCAATTATGTCTATCAGTAGATTATCACCCCTTCTGTGCACGTACACTAGTGATCCGTTACAGTGGTATACTTCCAGTTGCACGTTCTTGCTCGAGTACACCTGCGTGCATGTTAAGTTTAGAAATTCCACTATCTTACGCTGATGCAACCCCGTAGAGTCATATATGTCGATCAAGATATGACTTGGCATGTACCTCATCCGACGAAGATTTCTTTAATAACATTGTCCAATGTGTTCTGGTCCACTATTATAGGTTTAACCCCCATTTCCTCGAAGACCTCTCTGTAATCGGGTGAAATGCTTGACGTGATAAGAGCACACACATCGTACTCCTCGATGGTGTCTTCGAGCAAGTTGGGATCTGGAGGTTTTCTCATTGTAAGTACTTTCTTCTTTAGATCCATATCGTATATTACCACGTCAGTTGCCTCTTCGTAGCTAACTACCAGGTTGTTCTTGCAGAGTATGATAACGGATACCATCGCATTTTTTACCTTTTTAATCGCGATATCCTCCATGGTGATTGTATTAGTGGTAAAAATAAATTACGAGCGAGCGAGGCTTATCGCTGAAGCATTAAAACCGTACAGAGACCAGATCTTAAGTCTCTACCTAAAAGACCCGCAGTACATTGCCATAGACAACTTGGTTAAAGCACGCGGATGCGCTGAGGCATCCCTTTTGGTACTACTGAACAGTGTTGTAAGCTATAATCTGAAAGTAAAGGGCGAGGATTACTGGCTTTCCTTTGCTGAGTACTTCTCTCTTCGGAAGAACAACGTAGATTATTTCACCTTTAGAGACTTTCTTACTTGGTCAAAGAACACACTTCTTCTAGAGCAAAAGCTTGAAAGAGTAAAGAAGATCCTTGGTTCACCTCTTGTTCCTAAACTGTATGTGAATCCACTTGAATACTGTAGCAACGTAGGTCGTCTTGTGGGCGATCTCTCGAAGATCCTTGGGAGTACCAGGGAGAGCAAAACCGTGGTGTTTGCCGCAAAGATGTATGGTTACCTGTGTTATGCTTGTGGACAGGAGGCTGACTACACGGGCATTAGCATACCCGTGGATTTTAGAAACGCTGTTTTATCTCTAACCAGCTGCCTTGTCTTCGAGTGCAATGAGGACCTCTACAGGTGTGCGAGTGAGCTTGTCCGAAGCAGAAACGCTAGTGTTGTTAGAGAAGCCTGGAGCATCGTGTGTAGTGAAATCGGTATTCCATGTCTACACTTGGATACATTTACGTGGTTGATAACAAGAAGTATTCTCGAAGAAAAATTCGATGTGCAAAGAGCCCTGGTCGATATTAGTGGTAAACATGGTATCAAGATCTCGGCTAACCTACTCAAACTTCTAGTAGAGTGTGCACCTAGGTATGTGTAGAGAAAGCCTGATTAAACCTGTACTTGAAATCGCCGAGAGCCTTTACGACAAGAGGTTTGACCACGGGCTCCCACACGTTGAAAGAGTACTTGCGTGGGCACGTAGGATAACCAGTGAAGAAAAGCTCTCCATACCTAGTACTCTACTGGAGATCGCTGTATTCTTGCATGATGTAGGTAGATACATTGGAGAACCACACGCTTACTACTCCGCCTTGGTTGCCGAAGAGCTATTAATGGAGGCTGAGTGTGCAAGTACGTTCATCGAGGAAGTATCATCCGCTATTCTATCACACAGTTACAGCTTTTCCAAGTCTCATCAAGCTAGAACTGACCTTGCAAAGGTAATAAGCGATGCTGATAAGCTAGACGCTCTAGGCGTAGTTGGCTTCTTGAGGGTTTTCATATTTGGAGAACGAAATGAAAGAACACTTGAGCAGTCCTTGATACATTTTCATGAGAAGATACTAAAACTCCCTGAGCTCATGTATTTCGATTACTCGAGAAAGGTATCAGCTCTCTTAGCCGAGAGAACAAGACTACTACTCACTATGCTTCTCGAGGAACTAAACCCCGAGAAACTGCTTGCTTCATCTAGGTACAATAAATAACCAGATTATCAACAGTATGATGAAGGAGGTAATCGATACCATGTCCGAGAACTACGAGCATCTGCAGATTGTAAAAGACCTACTAAAAGGTGCTGTAATTGGTCTAAGTGCATACGTTAAACCCGGAGGTGTACACAGGCTTGCACCCGGTAAGACCTACGACGAAGTTCTTTGCAACTTGATATCATCGGTAGGGTTTCTCGCGAAAGCTCTTGAAACAGGTAGTAGTGTTAGAAGAGGAGAACAGATTCTCACAAGCGTAGACATTGGCAAGCTTCTATCCAATGTTCTGAAAGAGCTCTTTAGAAGCTGTAGAACCGTTCACCCCCAGTACATTACACCACTAGTGATCGGGGGCTTTGCAATAGGTCTTAGCGGTGTTGAAAGCATAGTAAAGGAAAGTGCTAAATTCAAGAAAGCTCTTGAACTCGCCAATTCAATTAGCAAGTGGAGCTCAATTAAGCAGTTTATCGAGACCTTGAAAACTGTTGGTCGAGAAGACATGTACAATCATCTAAGTAGCCTTGGGTACACGGAAGTAGGCTTGCTACAGCTGAACGTAAGCTATAACGACTTATACAGAGTCCTAGGTTCCAAGTGGCGTGGATTCTTGGTAATAGAAACTGGTGAAGTTCTGGTGTTCACATACCTGAAGAGGCTCAGTGAGCTCTATAAAAAATACCATGAGCTAGCCATGTCCACCGTAGCGCTGTACATGGAACTGATCAAACCTCATGTCCCCCAAAGCTACGTGAGCATCTTGAATAATGTTGAATCCTGTGGGTATATGTCTACACCGGAGTGTAGTAAGCTCATGATCGAGCTAGATGTTTTGCTGAGAAGGGGCAAGCATACGTTTGAATGGGCTAGCGAGATAACAACTCTGGTTGCAGCATTCGCTTCTTTCGAAGGGTATACATAGAATCCGCTTAAACCACTATATTGATATTTCAACGATTTTCTGCCTAGCCGGTAGTGCAACGTTGTAAACAGGAACACCGTTAACGTAGACTAGTTCAATCCTCCCTAGATGCACATGACCGTGTATAACCATGTCTACTATGTTCCTATTTATAATTCTATCGAACGCGCTACAAGCTAGGTACGGGTATGCCTCTTGTTTCTCGCCAAGTAGGTTTTTGCTAGTAACTCCGTAGTGTGATAGTAGAACAATCTTTTTGCAGTTTTTCGTCTTCCTTAGTTCCTCGCACATCTTAACTATCCTGTACGGTAGCTCTCTGTAGTACTTTTCAATGCCGGGTACGTGCTTTGCTTGCCAGCTTGTTGGTTTATCCAGTGCACCTCGTGTTCCTACAATGCATAGCTCATTGTTGTTTAAAACCGTGTAGCTGTCATTCAACCATAGAATATCCCTATACAGTCCTTCATAGAGTTTCTCGTAGCCTCTGTACTCCTCGTTTCCGAAAACAGCGATTATTTTTGCTGATGGAAACCTCTTTCTTAGTGCTTCGTAAACAGGTTTAAACGCCATGACGTTGTTTCTCTCAACAATGTCTCCCACTAGTATGAACACCTCTGGAATGCTCGATGTTCTCTCCAGTGCACGTAGAAATAGTGGTAAGTTCTCGGGGCTATGGATATCTGATGTGGCATGTATTATCATAGCATTACAGCACCATTATTTAAAACCCCTTATACATATCAGGGCTTGTTAGGTGTTATAGATATGACCGTTGGACTGCTCCGCGGATCGAATAAAACAGGACACAAGGGCTGGACAACGGAAAAGTGCATTATATGTGCAACAACACTAGATTTCTTCCATGGTTACGACCTGAAGAACATATACTATTGTCCAAAGTGCCTGGAGCATAAGATAAAAGCGTACTTCTGCGCTGCTGATGCGAGAACTCTACATTACAAATGCCCGTTTTGCAAGAGTGAACTGAAACCGTATTACTAACCTCCGCGTGTTCCAGGTTTCTTAAAGAAGGAGAACAGGCTTCCTGAGGACTCGTTCACAATTCTTACACTTATAGCACCCTGAGGGCAAAGAGGAACACATCCGTAGCACTCAACGCACTTGTCACCATTTGCTACCACAACTCTGTTCTCCTCCAAGGTGAATACGAAAGCAGGACAGTACTCAACACACAATTTACATGTATTGCACTTTCCATAGTCTATTTCAACGAAGACTCTCATCAACTCCTACCTAGATCAGCCATAGTGAATGCTCAATAAATGTTTATTAGCAAAACATGCTTAAAGCACATACAGCTTGATTATAAGGTGCTTTGAGTGCTGATTAAAGCTGACATGCACATACACACCACGTGTAGCGATGGTAGAGCGGGTCCTCCTGAAGTAGTTTTACAAGCCTTGAATATAGGGCTACAGGTAGTATCGATCACGGATCACGATACGTTCCTCGGTAGTACTATTGCTACTAGGTACGCGGAAAGCTACTCAAGAGGTATACTGGTCATACCGGGTGTTGAGGTTAGAACCGACAAGGGTGATGTTCTTGTATACTGCGAGAAGGAAATAGATTTTCCACGTAAAATCGAAAACCTGATCGAGAAGGCCCACAGTGAGAACTGCATAGTTGTTCCCGCGCATCCCTTCGATATTGCTAGGCTCGGTGTAGGAGAAGCAATATATGAGTACAGTGAGTGGGATGCTATAGAAGTGTGGAACGCTTCATCTACTAGAGGCTCTAACTACAAAGCTATGGAGGCTGCCAAGATCCTTGGAAAACCTGGTTTAGCGAATAGCGATGCTCATGTTCTAGAGGAGATCGGAGTAGCATACACTCTTATAGAAGTAGACGACCTAAGAGTAGAATCAGTGCTCAACGCTATCAGAAAAGGGCGGGTAAAACCAGTGTTCGGTAAGCGTCCTTTCAGTACCACAATTAAAAGACTCTCGTGGAGTTTAACTCGGTTTATCCATGTGGATCAAAACAGACGTACACTACGTTAATACTCCACGTAAACACCATAGCCTATATCCACGGTATTCTCCGGTGGTTTAACGCTGTAGAACTCAATGCTTTCCAGATGATGCAAGTCTACTAGTTCTTCTTTCACCAACGCCAGATCCGTCGGTAGGTAAATTCTCTTCTTCAGTGGTTCGTTAAGCCTCATTCCGCTGTTCTTCTTGTACTTCCATATAGCATGGTTCACGTCTTGAACTTTCATTGCTAGATCGTATGATATCTCCAAGTACGTTCTCTCAGGTAATGGAAAGTTTTCAGTGTGTACGGACTTTCCATAGAGCTCCCGGTAGATTCCATCTGTAACGAACGGCATTATGGGTGCTAGAATTATCAGTAGTCTCCTGAGAATATAGTGTAGTGTATACCACGTTCCCTTCTGCTCGAGCTCACTGTACTTACCGCTCTTATTGTAAGCTCTGGACTTCGTTAGCTCAACATAGTGTGATGCAAAGTAATTCCATGCAAACTTGTAAATCAATGTTATTGGTTCAAAGACGTCTAGTTCACTATAGTACTTATCAACATCGATTATTAATCTGTTGAACAGAGCTAATGTGGCTTTATCTATTGGTCTAAGCTCATACTCGTCCGGCTCTGGGAACGCTGAGATGTATCTTGCGAGGTTCCACAGCTTCGTTGCAAACATTAGCCCTGTTCTGATCATCGCCTCACTAAACCTGTAGTCGTAGCCAAGCTTTGCACTTGCAGCTGCCCAGTATCTGAACGCATCCGCACCGTATTTTTCGAGAAACGGTTCAGGATCTATCACATTGCCCTTTGACTTGTGCATAGCTTCGCCTTTCTCGTCTAGACCCATACCAGTTATTCTAACCCATCTAAAAGCGGGTTCACCCAGCAACTGGTATACTCTGAGTATCGAGTAGTACAACCAAGTCCTGATGATGTCTTGTCCTTGTGGTCTAAGCGTGTTTTTGAACGCTCTTTCAAACAGCTCATTGTTCTTCATGTACCCTGCAACGTAGAGAACAGATATACTGCTATCAAACCATGTATCAAAGACTTTTGTTTCACCAGCTAGTTCACTTCGAGGTGCACCACAGTTTGGGCATTTTTCCCATGGGGGTTCTTCAAGCCATGGACGATAGTATCTCCCCGGGCTAGGCAACAGCACGCTACTGCATCTTTTACACATCCAAACAGGTATCTCAGTTCCATAGTACCTGTCTCTGCTTATAGGCCAGTCAGCTGAAACGGTGTTTATCCAGCTAACCAGCTTAGCTTTGTGCATGAGTGGTTTAAACTCGATTTTGTCGATGATCTGGAGAAGCTCATCTTTAAACTCTAACTGCTTTAAGAACCACTCCTTTGCATGTATGATCTGAACCGGTGTTTTACACCTCCAGCAAACAGGTACTCTATGGACGATCTTCTCCTTCTTGACAACAAATTTCTTTTCCTCCAAGAGTTCTACCGCCTTCTTTCTGGCCTCCTCAACTGGGAGCCCTGCGAGAGGACCTGCGTTCTCCGTTAGGATACCCTCGTCGTTTATTACGATCTCTGGTTCTAGCCGTAGATCTCTGAACATTACTACATCAGCGTGATCGCCGTAGCTACACACCATGACAAGTCCTGTTCCAAAGCCTGGGTCTACGAGCTCGTGAGCTAGAATAGGCATTTGGTGACCATAGAGAGGATTGATAGCATGCAAGTTGTGCAATCCGAGGTATCTTTCATCTCGTGGATTATACGCTAGAGCTTTACATGATTTAAGTAGCTCAGGTCTCGTGGTTGCCACAATCACGTATTCTCCGGTTTCCTTGATTTCAAACTTCAGGTAGTAGAGGTAACCTTCTTTTTCCTCATACTCAAGCTCAGCATCAGCGAGTGTGGTTTTACATCTCGGGCACCAGTTAACAGGGCGTTCAGCTCTGTACACTAAACCACGTTTGTAGAGCTCTATGAATGTTGCTTGTGTGAGTTTACGGTACTCGTCGCTATCAGTACCATTCGTCCAATACTGAAAACTACAACCCATTCTTCTCCAGACGTCGACGATCTCCTCTTCGACCTTGTCTAGGAACTGCTTGCATAGCTCAAGGAACTTTAAGCGTCCTTCGCGGGTTTTGGATAGCTCGTGGGGGTTTACCTTGTACACTTTTTCGACTTGAACTTCCACGGGTAAACCATTCCTATCTGCGTAAAAAGGCACGAGAACGTTGTAACCTTTCATCCTGAAGTACCTGGCAATCATGTCGATCTGAGCGTAGTGGGCTGCACCACCTACATGCCACTTACCACTAGGATATGGTGGTGGAGTATCTATGACTATTATCTCTCTAGGGTCATCAAGAGAAAACTTAAACTCGTACAGTTTTTCCTCGTCCCATTTCTTTATCAATTCGAGCTCCTTATCTGGAGTCCACCTTGTTAACTGTATTTTTGGTCTGAAGTTTCTCTGCATATTTGAGTCTCCTTCGGACACTCCTATGCTTTTATGCTATTCTCCATTATTAATATGTATAGGTTGTCTATGCTCCATGTTGCCTTTAGCAGTTGTGCAGGCTAAAGTGTTGGTCAATTGAGGTTGGGTCGTTTTCCACTAGCCTCTCTCTATAGCTAAACTAGTCTCCATGATTCCCTATACATCGCCTCTACTTCGCTTCGCGAGGGCTTGTGATCAACTATCCACTTGACGTTCACAGTTTCCACTTTTTCGTTTACTTTGACTCCTATTACAATGATTTTCTTAACTCCGTGGATAGCTGAGATCTCCGGATTTCTTAGTACACTCATTAATAGGCACACGTTCTCAACGCAAATGGACTCGTAAGAGTCATATTTCCACGTAGGTCTGTAAACATCTACGGATACAATGTGATCTTGCTCGTCTCTAACTACAACGACCCTGTAGTAATCGTCGAAGTAGTACTCTTCGACATCCTCATTGCTGAAATTCCCACTCAACATGTGATCAAACACCAGATTATGATACCGGTTTGTAAACCAACCCCAGCTCTTCCGCTATTTTGTACGCCACGTATATCTCCTCGCGCTTAGGTCTTCGAGCAATATCGGGGTATAGCTTAGGGTACTTAGCAACTATGTGCTCTGGTCTATACTGCTCCATCACATTAACTAATGCTCTTGGAGCGTTCTTCGCTATCCACTCTAAGGCTGTTCTTGTACAGCACTCAATATGGTTGGGAAGAACCAGATGCCTGATTATTATATCACCTGTATCATGTGCTATTTTTATGTTACGTGTTGTTATCTCCCAGTAGTTTCTAACCTTACTTAACCTCCAGGCACACTCGTTATTTCCGTACTTGAGATCGGGTAGCCAGATGTCTATTACATCTACCAGTAGGTTGGTGGACTCAAGAGTCATGTACATATTGCTATTCCATAGTTGAGGAACGTTTACATCTAGGTACTTGAGGCTTTCCAGTATGAATGGCAAGTGGGGCGTTGGTTCACCTCCAACATGGTTTATATTGCGAGCTCCGCTTCTTCTTAGGTATGCCTGTATTGATGCTAGTTCTCTGGGTGAAACTCTATCACCGTTTCTAGCATTTACCTGGCTTATGTCGTAGTTTTGGCAGAAGACGCATTTGAAGTTGCAACCACCGTAGAAGATCGTGCCACTGGGTACAAGTGGTGCTTCTTCACCCATGTGATGAAAATAGCTGTGCACTATGGCTTCTTTATCAACCAGACAAACACCCGGTTTTCCCTCGCTTCTAAGAGCACCACATTTTCTTTCACAAAGTCTACATGGGCTATAGAGCCTGTACGCTATTGATACTTTAACATCCAAATAGCTGTATTTTGGTTCTTCGTACTTGCTTATGTCTTCAGCATGCTCAACAACGTCCTTATAGATACTTCTGAACTCTGTTGAAGCCTTGTTGTGTATACTCCATAGTTCTTCCAACGTTAGATCCTGCGAGTAAGGATTAACATCTACGCCTACTCTCTTTATAACTAGGAACTTTGCTGGAATTTCATTTTTCATAACTCGGTAATAGTGAGAAAGTCTCTGCTTGACCTCGGGGTCATTCCATACTGTAATAGCATCCGGTCGTACGTGTAATAGTGTAATAAACCAGTCGATCAACGGGACCCCATTGTTTTTCTCTGAAAAGCCCCTATTACGCTAGTAAGTATTACTCGATTTTCGTTTTCATTCTTGAAGTTCTGGGATATTAAGCAGCTCCTCCAGGTCCCTGATCACGTATTTCGCGTACTGACACGCTTTACCACATGGTTCCACCGCTACAGGAAGACCCACGATCTTGAATACCTCAATGTCCCATTCGCTATCTCCTACATACACTGTGTTGGTGAGATCTACTCCGCTCTCTACAGCTAATTTCTCTATGATCTTCGGTTTTTCTTTAAGTGGCACTCTGTCTACCCCTCCAGGTAACAGCTCGTTATCTACGAACATGAGCTCGTTGTAAAAACATAAGTCTATGCCGAGGTGTTCACAGACTCGTTTAACCAGAATATCGACGCCACTACTAACAACTGCCAGTAGAACACCTCTTTTTCTCAGTTCGTTCACTACTTTAATCGATGAGGGCTTTAACTTGATACTGGAAAGCGCTCTAACAACGTCCTCTTTCAGTATCGGTTTCTTCCAACTATTTATCATCAAAGCTATGTCTATCTTCATCCAATCCAAGTAAGTTATCATTCCACGCTTGTAGAGTTCCGCGAAGTACTTGTTATCCCCGCTTCCAAAGTATTCGTGCAAAACCTCCCAACTACTTCTACTCTCCGTTAGAACACCATCACAATCAAATACTACTAATTTTCTCCACAAGAAACTTCGCCTTTTCAAGGTGGATTTTCAACTCGTTTTTCTTCAGCGTTCTTATTTTAAATTCGAGTTTAATGCTGTTTTTAAGTACATGTATCTTAGCTTCAGTAGCGTTGTTCAATGTCACGGTAATAGTGCTCTTCTCCGAGTTAACCCGCGTAGCAGGTACATGCTTCTCAATGATCCTCACAATATCACTGAGACTCACAAGCTCATCGACCTGTTCTTTCTTGGCTACAGCAAGTTTCTTCAGTATCAACTCCACGGTTTCCGAGAGCCGGGGAATATCCCTGTACGCCTCCTTTGTTTTCTCCAGTATTTCAATAAGCACGTGCTCTGCATTGAACGACCTAAAGATGCTTACCAACTGCTCGAAATCCTGCGATTCAAAGAATAGTAGCAAGTTTGCTGGATCCCCTGAAAAAGCGTCGAACTTATACTTGTTCTCTAAACTCGCAATGATCTTCTTTAGCTCGTTCGCTGTTTTAGGTGCTAAGCCTTTACCTACGTAGTTGTTTATTACCGGGTTTACTATGTGCCTTAAGAAGTCGATCGCCAAGTTAACACCCTGAAAATATTTAAGAAGCTTTAATCTTAAGTGAATTGCGTGTCTGCCGAGGCTGTGTACAAAGTTGTCTAGGTCTACAAGAAAGCAACACTGGAATCCATATACAAGCGATATTAGAAGACTGAGCATATATCCGCAGATAAACACGAGAGAAACACCTAGTTTAAGAGTAGGAGAAGAGATAACGGTTAACATCTACGATATTGATGATAAAGGTAGAGGACTAGTCAACTATAAAGGAGTAAAAATAATTATACCCAATGCAACCAGTGGTTCTAGAGTAAGAGTTAAAATAGTAAAAATAATGGAAGATACAGCCATTGGGTATGTCACTAAGATTCTAAGCGAGTCAGCAGACTAGGTTTACTCTATAGTACGTTCTTGTGAGAACGAGGCATTTTTACTTCTTGTAACCTATTTTTCTCAGAAATTCTCTTCTTTCTACCTTATCTTCCTCAGTTTCAACACCCAGCGGTGGGTACCCATCTACCACGCCTAATATCGTTCTCCCCTGTTCGGTTTCAGCAACTATAACTTCAATAGGATTACCTGTAGCAACGTACAGTGATACAACTTCGTGCACGTTCTTCAACTGGTTTAGAATGTTTATGGGATACGCGTTTCTAATGAATAGAACGAATGTATGACCTGCTCCTATATTCAGAGCAGTTTCTATCGCTGCCTTCACTAGTTCTTCATCGTTGCCTTCGTATCTTACAAGTCTTTTTCCACTTGCCTCGTTGAAGGCTAGGCCGAACTTTATGCCGGGAACACTTGTAACCAGGGTTTCGTAGATGTCCTCTACGGTTTTTATGAAGTGGCTTCTACCTATGATCACGTTGGCTTTCTCCGGAATTCTGACGGGAATCTTCAGTAATCTTACCTCCACATGCAACCCCTTAATGGTGTTCTTACCTCAGCCCAATAATTAACTCTGGAAAACCCAAGTTAAAATTATCTCCGAAATCTTCTCTCAATGCAAGAACGTTATAAAACAGGTATTTAATTAAGAAGATTGATCCACTCACAACGAGTTGAAATCTGCTGTTCGCGGTTGATCGGTGTGCCTGTACATATTAAGGCTTCAAAGGAAGACATAGCTGGTAATGTGATCGCTGGGGGAGACCCCTACAGAGTAGAGCTTCTTAAACAGCTACTCGAGGACGCCCGTGTAGTGAACACTCATCGTGGATTACTGGTTACAACAGGGTACTACAAAGGTACAAAGGTGACCATTGCAACACACGGTATTGGTGCTCCAAGTGCAGCTATAGTGTTCGAGGAACTAGCACAACTCGGTGCAAAGAGAATAGTAAGACTTGGAACAGCTGGTGGGATCCGGAAGGATACTAGAATAGGCGATATTGTTGTAGCAACCTCGGCTGCTTATGTATCCGGTGGTTGCGCTATTGGACAGTACATGCCGGGTTACTGCGGAGCTACCGGCGCTGATCCTCTCTTAACAAGCCGTATTATTCAGGTCCTTGATGAGTACAACATGGAGTATAAGTATGGACCGGTTTTCTCCAGCGATGCTTTCTACGCTGAATCACCAGATTTCGCGGAAAAGCTAAGCCACTACGGTATAGTAGCAGTTGAGATGGAGGCTGCTGTACTATTCACACTTGGATGGATGCGGGGTTTCCAAACCGCGTGTGTGCTCGTAATTAGCGATGTTCTCCACAGCGAAGAAGCACAGAAGGTGTTTTTAACAACGGAAGAACTCTCGGAAACCTTTCTAAAGCTTGGAAAAGTTTTAATGGAGGTATTTGCTAGATTCTACAAGGGTTGATCAGTATTGTGTCCCAGGAATTCACTATAAGACTGTACGATACTCTAGAAAAGAAAGAAAAAGAGCTTAAGCCTGTAGAACCAGGCTTTGTAAAGATATACGTGTGCGGTCCAACCGTATACGATTACACGCATATAGGACATGGAAGAACATACGTAGTGTACGATGCACTTAAAAGATACTTAGCGCTAATAGGCTATAACGTCGTACACGTAATGAACATAACAGATATAGATGATAAAATAATCAAGAAAGCTCACAGCGAAAAAAGAGACTGGAGGGATATCGCAGAGGAGTTCACAAAGGATTACTTCCAAGCTTTGAATGCCTTGAGAGTAACAGTTGATCATCATCCGAGAGTTACTAATCATATAAAGGAAATAGTGGAGTTCATACAACTCCTAATAGACAAAGGCTATGCGTACGTAGCACCAAGTGGAAGCGTGTACTTTGATGTTGATAAGTACGAGGACTATGGAAGGCTCTCAGGAAGGCTCGAAAAAGAACTCTGGAATCAAGAACCAGAGTTTCTCAGTGAAAAGAAGAAACCCTACGACTTCGCACTGTGGAAAGCAGCAAAACCAGGTGAACCCTACTGGGAGAGCCCGTGGGGTAAGGGAAGACCAGGGTGGCACATAGAATGCAGCGTAATGAGCTCTAGGTACCTGGGAGAACGCTTCGATATTCATGGAGGAGGCACTGACTTGATATTTCCGCACCATGAAAACGAGCGTGCTCAAAGCGAAGCGTTGTTCGGTGTAAAGCCATGGGTATCGATATGGATGCACACAGGACTTGTAACCGTGGGTGCTGATAAGATGAGCAAAAGCTTAGGCAATATAATACCATTGAAAGAAGCCATCAAAAAATGGAACCCTGGATCAATAAGAATATGGTATCTTCATCTACATTACAGAAAACCACTGCAGTTTTCCGAGGAAAGCCTCGAACAGGCTGAGAAGCTACGTGAAAGAGTAGTTACGGCGTACGAGCTACTGAAAAAGCTTCAGGAGGAAGCACCTGAACCACACTACCTAAACGATGTTGATTTAAACAACGCTAGGTACCTGTTGTTTCTGCACCGAAGATTCCACGAAGCTCTCAGCGACGATTTCAATACACCGCAAGCGATCGCCGCAGTAAACGATTTACTAAGCTTTATCTTCAGAGAACTGCAGTATAAACCTAGGTATATGCTACTAGCTTTAGCAATGAAGACTCTTAGAGCTTTCAATCACGTGTTCGCCGCATTCGAAGAAACCGTTACAGAAAGCGACCAGCTGGTGAACGAACTTATAAACATTGTTGTAAGCGTGAGAAAAGAGCTACGTAGAAGAGGTATTTACGACCTCTCGGATACCATTAGAAGCGAGCTAAGCAAACTAGGAATACAGCTTATGGATAAAGGGCTTGAAACAACGTGGATGAGAATAAGGCGCTAACGAAGATAAGACGTTTCTTCGGTTGAGCTTAATAGATCTGCATTCGCATTGGAGCATGAGTGCGCTATTACTTTGCAACACCTGCTTTTTTAGCGATCTCCAAGGCTAAGGCTCTAGCGTCATCTACGCTTACTAGGCTGCTTACCTTCTTCTTAGTCTCGTATACAACAACGCTTGAACTATGTTTATGTCTAACCCTTACGAGGTCTGATTCCTTGAAACTGTAAATATCCAACAGTTCGAACCCCAGCTTCTCGAGTTCTCTTCTTAGCAGCTCTGTCTTGCTCTTCACCATAGTTAAACACCATTGTAGGCTAGTTATCCAGGCTTGGTTTAAATGTATTAAAAGGCTTAAATAAGATGGAGAAGGTGCTCCAACCTGAAGAGAAGCTTGTTGCTATACAAGGATGAATGCATCGAGGTAGCCTTTACCACCGACTCCATACACTTAAAAGGGCTTAACTTCAACGTTGAAATAAGAGAAAGAGTTGTGATTGTCAAGGGATCAGGAGAAGCCAGTGTTCACGGCATTCGTGGTGGTAAAAAGAAGGTCGTTTACATCCAGCTCGAGAACAACAGAGGTGTAAAGTGCACGGAGAACGCACAAGATGAATTATCCAGCACCTTAGCACAGATCAAGCGCATCGTTACCTCAGTCGGCGATTTTATCAGTATTGTACCATCCGGGCGTTTTTTGATAGACTACGCCATTGTAGGAGAAAACATTGTAGCGCTTCTAGTTCCTGGACGCAAGAACGTGTACATCGATAGGGAGGGAAAAGACTCTGTAACCGTGTACTTTGTATAGCTGATCATCAGGGAGCTATTAATGTTGCTTCCTCTGGATAACCTCCTGTGATCGCTTCCAAGGCTGATTTTGTGTTTAAACCGGATGTTATCACAACTTCTACCCCCAGCTCGAATGCCAATTTACCGGCTACTTGAACCTTCCCAAACATGCTTCCCGTAGCATCATCCATAGCACCTTGTTTTAAAAGAAGTAAAACCTCCTCGAAGGTGTCTCGGGTTATTCTCTTTATTAAGGAAGCATCCTTGCACTTCTTCGGGTCACACGTATATACGCCGTTGACATCCGTTAATAGAACTATTCGACGCGGTGAAATCTCCCTTGCTAGTAGCTCGAAGATCCGCTCAGTTGAAACAACTATGACATTGCCTGCTCCTATAATGCACTCACCGTATACTACTGGTACTATATCGTTTGCCAAGAACTGTTTAACGGGTTCCGCACACACTCTTAGACTCCGCGTTGAATTATCGTAGTATACAATGGCGCTTGTTTGAACACTTGTAGCTTTTATACCGTTTTCTAGTAGGAAATCCACTATAATGTGATTTAAAATCCTAGTGGACCTTTGACAGAGCACGGTGAGATCCCTGTAACTGATGCTTCCATGTTTGAGAACAACGTAATGTGCGAAGCTTCCACCACCATTCCCCACAATTAACCTTACACCGGAATCGCTAGCTTTCCTAAGTATATATGCTATAGATTCTAGTGCTTTGTAGTTTATAGACACCGGCTTACCTTTGACGGTAACCAGACTACCTCCTAGCTTAACGTAAACAGGTCTCAAGCTCTCTCCTGCCGTACTCAAGATTTATTTTCTCGTTTATATTGATACATAAGTTCGGTGTCTCGATCAAGGTTTAGACCAAACAAGTGAAACATTTTCAACAAGGGTGTTGATCATCTACGTCAAGGTAGTAGCTATTGTTAAACTAGCTGGTAAGATTATCGATGTACTCAGACGTAATTGGCCTATTATACTAGCGAATGCTGTTTCACTATACTTATCTGTATCACATTGGAACCCCTATGACGTTAGGTACTTTATTATGTGGTATGACAAGTACTTTTCGCAAGGACGACTACTGGAAGTGTATACGGGACCCCCGGAAGAGAAAGTAGCGTATTTTCCACTGGCTGTTATTATATTCACGCTATTTCACACCTTAGCTGTAACACTATCAAACGATATATTCGTATGGCGATTAATTGATAAGATCCCGCTTCTTGTATCGTTTAACTTAGTGTACTTTCTTTTGGTTAAGAGATACGGTAAGCCTGCTGGCTATTTATGGTTAATCACATTCGTGTCCTACTCCGTTATAATGGGCTATCAGTTCGACTTAATAATTGTGCTATTCATTCTACTAGCTATTCTATCTCTAGAAAAGAAAAATTACGAAGTCTACGCCTTGTGGATATCCTTAGCTACACTGATCAAGCAGGTTCTAGTTGTTCTTCTCCTAGTTCCTTTCGTAGAACTAGTGAAGAAGAAAAACATTCGTGGAATAGCGAAGTACTTGTGTGTTTCAGGAATTACGCTAGCTGTATTCGTAATACCCTTCCTCATGGTAGATCCGTGGTCTTTCATAGCTAAAACATTCTTCTTCCACGCAAAGAGGTTACCTCAGTTCAGCATATGGGCTGTACCGTATTATCTTTCTGGTTTTAATCCCGATGTTATTCCTCTGTGGGTTTATGATCTATGGGTTTTCACGTACGCTGCTTTTCTAGCTTGGGTTACTTATAGAATGTTTGTAGAGAAGAACTTTACTTACATTAAGTTTCTAAAGTATATGAATATCGTTGTAGCTGGATTTCTGATCTTTACTAAAGTAAACAATGTTCCTTACATATTGTGGATGGCTCCTTCAATAATAGCTATTGTATTCTCTAACGAGAATGAGAACAACGAGAATCGAGTAATTCTAAAGAAAATAGCTAGCGTTTATATTTTTTCAAACATCATAGTAATCCTAACATCAATATCTTTAACTTTCCCATCAATGGTAGTTGGTTACCCTATTTACATCGCGGAAGATCAAAACTGGATTCCAGCCGATAAGTTCATTGTAGACTCGGGTGGTCCGTATAGTATAGTGAATTTAGCACTATACCTTAGGCCAATACTACCGGTAAGAGAATTCTTTACGATCTTGGCTGATGTAAGTCATTACCTCGTTGCAGTCTTATGTATAGTGCACGTTATGCTATTGCTGTACATCGTAATTAAGCTAATTAGGTACTTCTAGACCTTGGGTTGCATCACGATGTTGTTCTTTGTAGGCCTTGGGTATGCTCTCAGGCATTTAACGAGTGAAGCTGTAGAAGCTTTGAAGAGCGTTGATGTTATATACGTTGATACATACACGTCAATTTATGAAGATCCCTTTGCCAAGCTTAGAGAAATTAATCCCAGGGCTACTTTAGTGTATGCAAAAAGACATGACCTCGAAGGTTCGGCTGTTGAGAGAATACTGGAGGAGGCCAGGTTCAAGAACGTTGCAATAGCTGTACCAGGTGATCCCTTCATTGCGACAACGCATGACGCGATCTACATTGAGGCTCTTAAACGTGGCATCGAAGTCAAGGTGATCAACGGTATATCCTTTGTAACAATGGCTTACAGTAGACTTGGTCTTCAGTCTTATCGCTTCGGAAAACACGTAACACTTGTGTATCCAGAACACTTCAAACCACACAGTACTGTTGAGGTTATATATGATAACCTGTCCCGTAATCTACACACTATTGTTTTACTTGATTTGAAAGTCGAAGAATCGAGGGCCATGAGCATACCTGAAGCCGTTGAAATTCTACTTGAGCTCGACCACAAAAATCAACTACATGATAGAGTATCACTTGGTATTGCAAGACTTGGATGGCTTGATGAGAAAGTTTGCGCTGCTTCTTTGAGAGAGCTGGCTAAGTATGAGTATCCTCCACCTCCGCATAGCATTGTTGTACTAGCACGATTAGACCCTGTAGAAGAGGAGTTCGTGAGATACTGGAGCAGAAAATGCCAAGCTTAAATTATAGCTGATCCAGTAGTTCTAGAACTTCCCGAGTCGACAAGAGCTTTGCGCCTAGTACTTTTTCCATGTATTTCAACGCGTAGTTGTGATCTTCTCTACTGAATGCTGCAACAGCATCGCTTACTACGATCATGTTGAATCTCTCGTAGAAAGCATCTATTGCGGTGTGCAAAACACATATGTGAGTGTGAATACCGGTTAGTATGAGCGTATCTACACCTAGATCGCGGAGAACATAGCTTAAACCTGTATCTCTGAATCCACTATAGGACCTCTTGTAGAGGATTATGTCCGTTTTCTCCGGCTTAAGCTCCTCTATTATCTCGGATTCTTCACTTTCGGGTAATGCGTGAAGCCCCCATATCGAGATCTCGCGATCAAAAGAGAAGTGCCTGTCGGCTAAGTATACTATTGGAATCTTCTTCTCGCGAGCCTTACTAATTATGGACTTTATAGCTGGAACAATGCTCTCAGCTTCGGGACTCCTCAAGCGTCCGTACACAAACTCCTTTAACATGTCAACAACAACTACTGCCAGCTTCAATCGCTTCACCCCTAATTCCAGGTCACGTTAAGATTTAACTAGGTAAATAATCTTTAAGATAAGATGGATGATGAACGACTTCGGTCTTGAGGTTTCGTGAAGAACCGTGTGAGGGCTGATAATCCTGCTCGTTGACCATTCCACAAGCATGCATTAAACATACGCATATATACTGTATATAGGTACTTAAAAGCTTTTCCTGTATTTACTAATACCTGGGGTTAGTTCATGTCCGAGTACGCAACACTCTACGAAAACGACCCTGTGTACCTGATGGCCGTTAAGCAACTGAAGGACGTTGCTAACATTCTTGGACTTTCAGATGAAATCGTAGAAGCATTGAGACATCCCGAGAAACTGGTGCAAGTCAAGATCACAATAAAGAGAGATAATGGTAGAATAGCGACTTTCATTGGCTGGAGAAGTCAGCACAATAGTGCACTAGGACCATACAAGGGTGGTATAAGGTATAGTCCTAACGCTACTGCTGGTGAAACCGTAGCATTATCAATGTGGATGACCTGGAAGAACGCACTAGCAGGATTACCTTACGGTGGTGGCAAGGGTGCTGTGAGAGTTAACCCGAAGGAGCTCTCTCAGAGAGAACTCGAGGAACTTAGTAGAAAATACTTTGCGGCGATAGCGAGAGAAGTGGGTCCTGACATAGACATCCCTGCGCCAGACGTCTACACCAACCCGCAGGTGATGGCATGGTACTATGATGAGTACAGTAGAATCGTAGGCTACCCTGCATGGGGTGTAGTAACAGCTAAACCTGTTGAGCTGGGAGGGCTTCAAGCAAGAGTAGTATCAACAGGATATGGTGTTGCACTCGTAGCTCGCGAAGCCGCTAAGAAAGTTCTCGGAGGACTTGAGGGTAAAACGGTAGCTGTACACGGCTTTGGAAACGTAGGTATGTACGCGGCTAAGTACCTCGCAGAGTGGGGTGCAACCGTTGTAGCTGTTAGCGATAGCAAAGGCTACATATATGACCCCAGAGGACTCGACGTTGAGGAGGTTATAAGAGTAAAAACGGAGACGGGTAGCGTGGTGAATTACAAGAAAGGCGATGTAAAGGTATCAGAAAACCATATGGAGCTACTGGAACTACCGGTAGATATACTAGTACCAGCTGCCATTGAGAATGTTATAACAAGCGAAAATGTTAACAGAGTGAAAGCAAAGATCATTTCTGAGGGAGCCAACGGACCAACAACCCCTGAGGCTGACAGGGTTCTACACGAGAAAGGCACAGTAGTGATACCTGACATTCTGGCAAACGCTGGTGGTGTTACAATGAGCTGGATCGAGTGGAGCCACAATAGAATGGGGTGCTTCTTAACAGAAGAAGAGGCTCTCAGTAGACTAGATAAGATGATGACACAGAACTTCCACAGAGTGTTCGATGAGTGGCAGAAGAAGTACTCAGAGTACCCAATGAGAATAGCCGCGTACGCGATCGCAGTCGACAGAGTAGTAAAAGCAATGAAAATTAGAGGTTGGATTTAGCCGAGTTGCCCCAGAAAAGCCTCTTAATATCTTTTGTAGACCACATCTCCTTTTTTAGTTCTAATCTCTACCACTCTGTGAAAAGGAATGAGCTCATCTCCTACACGTATATAACCGCCCCTCACATCTGTGATGATTTCTCCTGGTATAGAACGTAGTGTCTCTTCACCGTTTACTCTGAACTTTACAAGAACGATGTAATCTTGTTTTCTTCCTCCGAAGAACACTCTCTTCAACCAATTCTCAATATCCCCTCTTCTTCTCCCCACGGCAGAAACCACGTACAGCATCTGGTTACTACTTCTCCCTGTATGCTAGTTTCAATGTTAACTCCTTTAGTAGCTTCTTCGCGTCTTCATTTATTTCTCGAGCTTCGTCTAGAGACTCCAGCGCTTTCTTTACAAGACTACTTAGCAATCTTTCACAGTACTCCAGGCTACCGGTTTTTCTGACTATGTTCCTTACCCTTTCAACGTGATCTAACGTAATATCTGCTTCGCTCAGCTCATCGTATAGCTGTTTAAGAAAACCTCTATCATTCTCGTCAGCAAGCTCGTATGCTTTAACAACAAGTAGGGTTTTCTTTTTCCCTCTTACATCACTACCTACGGGTTTCCCGGTTACCATCGGGTCTCCATATAGTCCTATTATGTCGTCCCTTATTTGGAACGCTAAACCCGCTGGTATAGCATAGTTCGTTGCCTCCCTAAGAGCATTCTCATTGTAGTTCTCCGAGGAGATAATGCCTAGGTGTAGTGGTAGTTCAACGGTGTACGAGGATGTTTTGAGCTTGTAAACAAGCAAAACATCGCTTTCTTTAACATCTCTGATAGATGTTTGTGATAGGAGAACATCGAGGTATTGACCATAAGCAACTTTTCTAAGCCCTCTGCTGTAGGTTGTTATAAGGTCTGCGAGCGTCCTTGCACTTACGTTTAATGATGCGAGCAGTGCAACCGCGTTTGCTTCAAGATAATCACCCGATGTTATAGCCTGAGAAATACCGTAGTGAACGCAGTCTTTCCAGTACATCTCTTCACATTTTCTTCTAAACCAAGCATGAACTGTGGGACCGCCTCTTCTAAGCTCATCTCTATCCATAATGTCGTCGTGAACGAGCAGGTAACTTTGAAGCAGTTCTATTGCAGACATGACCTTGGTTATGTTCCCTAAATCGCTTATTTCCCGCTTTCTGCTTAGATAACCTATCAGTGCTAGAACAGCTCTTAGTCTCTTTCCCCCTCTTAATGTGTAGTCTTCAACAATGCTAACCAAGTCATCCACGTACACGGATTCCGCACTGGCTTCTTCGTGAAGGTGTTTAAAGTAATTCTTTAAATACGAGTTTACGTTCTCTATTACCATGTTTATTAGGTTATCAATGTTCTTCAACTCTACCACAGTGTACACCATTCTTCTAGATTAAACAGGATTGTATTAAATACCTCGCAGAGGGTTGCTACTGTATGTTTTTTAAACGAGCTAGTTCTCTTATAACATCAAGTTTCCTAAGCTCAGGCTTTAGGAGATTCCAGAATATTCCTCTGGGTTTGTATCCTCTAGGTTTAACTTCAACTACCCTGCTTGGAGTAGCGTAGTAGTCAACTGTTAAGTCGTGAACTTCTAATGGTATTTCATCGCTTATTACCTGCACCTCGTGTACGGTTGTAACTACTGGTGTCTGCTCTGTTATTAAGCCCAGCTCACGAAGTATTCCATACTCGAGTTCGCTATATCCACCACCTTTTCCTACTCTGCATCCACGATGATTTACAGCTACACAACCCGTTACCACGATGTCCACTGGTGGAATCTCAGACAGACCAACCCTTCTACCATAAACAAAGGCTCCTCTGATCGTAGCTGCGTACTGGTACTTACTAGCTGGTATCTTACGTGGATCTATTAATATGAAGCCTGATCTCAGCTTGGGTGTTGCCATCACAAGAATTTTTCCTTCTTCAAGCGCCTTCAATCTCAGAGGGTATTGTGGTGAATCAGGATTAGACTTTACAACACTAGCTGTTGACCAAATATTAAGTGTTGTAAGCTTGTTTGCAGCCTCTCGAGCACCTTTAAAATTGGGGATTCTACCAAAAACCGGTCTAGGAAAATCCGCTATATTCGGTTCTTCCATTAACCTCCATATCCTTTCCCTTATCAAGGACTTTACGTACTTTGCTTGACTAGTACTACTACTCATAGCCTGAAATCCCGTAAAGCTATTTTACAACTGTGAGTACAAATAATCAAGGTGCGTAGAGTTTGAACGATATAAGCTACTCGTTCCCTGTACTTCAAGTTGCACTGGATGTTGAAGAGCTAGTTAAAGCTGTTGACATAGCTACAAGCATTGTTACGAGAACAACGTGTAGGAATCTGTGGATCGAAGTTGGTACACCACTTCTAAAAGCATGGGGTAAAATCGCAATTAAAGCCCTTAAGAATCTAACAAAGTGCTTTGTGGTTGCTGATACGAAGTCTATCGATGTCCCCAATATTGAAGCTAAAATTGTTTACAGCGCTGGAGCCGATGCCTTCACTGTTCTAGGGATCTCCGACATTGAAACCATTAAAGAAGCTGTCTCGGCAGCTAGAGAACACGGCAAGAAAATAATAGTTGATCTAATAGAGTGCAGAGAACCGTATAGTAGGGCCTTAGAGATAGCTAGATTAGAACCAGACGTAATACTATTTCACGTAGGAATAAGCGTACAGAAAGCTAGAGGGGTTTCAGCCGAGGTTCTCGTAGAAGAAGCTGCCAAGGTTAAAAGCGAACTTGGTGTTAGAGTAGCAGTTGCCGGCGGGCTTAAACCAGGACGAATAAGACCTTTAATCGAGAAAGGAATAGATATCGTCATCGTAGGTTCCGCGATAACGTCCTCGCCAGATCCCGCATCTACAGCTACGGAGATCCTAAGAGAAATAGGTATTAGCATTGAATTCTAGAATTTCGGTACTTTAACTACTTTTTTCACTAAACCTTCAGCGTTTTGCTCGCTGAGCGCCTTCTGATGTTGCACCAGAAGTTCCCTAAGCATTTCAGCCGCTCTTCTCTTGCATTGCCCACAGAGTATTCTACCACTGATGCACTCTTCACGTATTTCGCTCAGTAGCTTATCGTCACGGACCAAGTGATACATGTAGAGTTCAAAGACCATGCACTTCCAAGGTTCTCCGCCTAGCCTTCTTTGTTCTTCCGCTGTTGCACGCCCACCTGTTAGCGCGTTCATGAGTTTCTTCTCGGCTAAGTCAACGGGGTCGCTGAGATGTATGGCGTACTCTGGTCTGCTCTTGCTCATCTTGTTTCCGTCAAGACCCCTAATCAGCTTGTGGTACATGGATGATGGTCTTTTGAGCTCTAGTTCGTTTTCAAATCTGTCTGCAAGGTCCCTTGTTAGCCTTAAATGGGGGTCTTGATCTGCTCCTACGGGTACAAGAACGTATTTATATCCACCGTACTCATCTAATTGTAGGTGTAAAATATCAGCTGCCTGCGTTAGAGCCGCGATGATCTTTGATGGCGTAATCTCTCCGTATATAGCTTCCATCTCGGCAAAAGTTACCTTTCTGGAGAACATCTGAATAAGCCTATAATAAGGTGTAGACATCTCGGTTTGATAGTAGAATTCTGCTTTCTCGGGGTTAATACCCCACGCTAGTGAGTGAGCTATGAACTTTAAGCCCTGCTCTATCACACTACGTCTATCCTCTTTTCTAACTACGTATGCTTCCGCATCTGCAATTACTATTTTAACGAAGGCTCCCTTAGACTGAAGATACTTGAGTTCCTCATACACCATGGCTGTCCCCAAGTGAGGTTCACCACTAGGCATAAACCCTGTTAGAACAGCTACTTTTTTACCAGCGTATAGGCTCTCCAACCAGATATCTAAATCTCTATGTCCAAACACTATTTCACGTGTAAAGTAGAAGTGGTCAAGCTTGTACTTTCCGAGAAGCTCTCTTACTGGTTTTATTCCGAACTCTGAGAGTAGTCTCTCGTAGTCTTCTATAGCCATATGTCCCCATGGATCTAAGCGCATTTCCATTAGATCGCCTCTTGAAATCTTCAAGACCCCTTATCAGTAGTGTAGTATCATGTGGCTCCTATTAATTATGACACCATATAGGGAATAAGCTCTACGAGATTACCGCGGAAAACTGTGCTCTGCCCCGGAGCTCTCTATCACCGCTCAACCTGGACTAGGATTCTTCATCGCTGATACTTTAGTGTGTTTTATTAACTAAAATAACTTTGTTAGAGTATCTTCCCGAGATCCCGTGAGCGCTTAAGTGGTAATAGTCTTAGCTAAGCTTGGTGGTGTATCAACCGGTAGGTTTCTAGCTACACCGAGATAGTAAGCCATTAACTGCAGAACAACTGTTGCAACCAGTGGATATAGGTGTCTTGGAACTTCTGGAATTTCTATTCTGGGGTACTTGGTTTTCATCTTGGATTCGATCGTGATTGTCTTTGTGTTTTTGAACTCAAGTTCTTTTAGTACCTTCATGTACAAGGGATGTGCTTTTTCCTCGTATGGTTCAATGAGTATTACAGGAAAGCTTGCTGAGACGATCGATAGTGGGCCGTGCCTTAGCTCACCTAGTTGTACACCCTCCGCATGTATTAACGCTGCTTCCTTGAATTTGAGTGCTCCTTCGATTACTATTGGATGGGTTATACCACTACTAGCTATGTATATGCTTGTTGAGTCCTTGATGTCCGGAATGAGCGGTTTTATGCTCCCTTCGAACTCAGGTATCTTAGTTTGTAGTAGCTTAGCACACGATCTGATCTGCTCAACGATATCTCTGTACCCACTGTAGTCGGTCTTACCTGAGTAGACGCCGGTGTACACTGCCAGTATTAATAATCCTGCGAGAGTTGATGAGAACGTTTTCGTTGCTGGTACTGCTATCTCGGGTCCCGCACCGATGGGAAGATACACGTTTGATTCTAGAGCTAGCCTTGATCCAACGTTGTTTGTTACACCAACAATTACAGCTCCTCTTTGTTTAGCCTGTTTAATACTTACAATCACATCTGTTGTCTCTCCGCTCTGGCTCACGGCCAGTACTACTGTTCCTGTTGTTACGTTCTCTAGAACGGAGTAGGGGAATTCGGCTGCGGATATTGGAGTAATACTTAAACCAGCCAGCTCGCTGAAGTAGTATGTTGCAACCATTGCTGCGTGCAAGCTACTGCCAGTACCAATTGCATAGACCTGTTTAGCTCCATGAATGATCATTGCTGCTAGTCTAAGGTATTTTTCCATGATAGCATGAGTGGTGTTTATAAGAGCACTTGGAGTTTCGTAAATTTCCTTTATCATGTAGTGTGGGAATCCTCCCCTATCCACAAGTTCAGGTGGGTACTTAACTCTCTTGGACTGAAGTTCTTCGAGCTGTACTTTAGTCTTTGTGAGAGAGCTGAAAAGCTCAACACCCTCGAGTGATATTCTACCTACTGTGTAATCTCCAACTATGTAAGCTAAGTCGGCAAAACCGTGAAGCGACGGTATGTCACTTGAAACGTAAATGCATCTTTGTCCTAGCCCAAGGACCAGCGGTTGTCCGTGTTGAACTAGGTATAAGCTCTTATCACCTGCTCTTACAAATACTAGTGCGTAAACCCCTTGGAGAATATTGGATACTTCAATTAGAGAATCAATAATGTTTCGGCCTTTTGTCAAGTACTCTTCAAGCAAGTGCACAGCTACCTCTGTATCAGTTCGAGAGGAGAACACGTGACCTTTCTTCTCCAGTTGCTCCTTTACTTCTTCGTAATTGTCGATTATGCCATCACCAACAACAGCTAGTGTACCATTGCATCCTAGTAATGGATGCGTGTTCTCATAAACCGGCCATCCTCTGCTAGCATATCTAACATGACCTACTGCTAATGGGCTATCAATGTTTACCATATCAATGGTTTTTGAAACGTTCATCAGGTGTCCTGGTGCTTTTCTGACTTCTATGAAGTTTTCACGAAGTATAGCTAATCCAGCACCGTCGTAACCCCTGTAGATGAGCCTTCTGAGACCCTCTAGTATAGCTCCTCGAGGAACATTGTCTTGACATATAGCTGAAAATATGCCTCCCATACAAAACACCAATTACGCTTAACTACTCACAACTGCTCCACTAGGAATCTGTATTGTTACAGAAAATTATAAAAGAGAATCGACGTGCTTTGTGTTTCCTCGTGTCTAAGCTTCCTTGTTCTTAACCAATCCACACTTTCAAGTAAAATTACTGTTAGGGAGAGGGCTATAGATACTATCAGAACGTTTATGTAAATGTGGTATGCCTGGTGTTCGCCCTTATTAGGTCTTTCAACATCTCTTGGAGCTCTTGTTAATGTCTCGATCTCATCACTACCTGTACTACCGGTTTCTCCTGTGATCGCTTGCATGGAAAAAGCCAGTAGTGAAAAGATCAGTAGTAAAGTTGCAAGTACTCTCGCTCTAACATCAGTATTGGGGGCTCGTTCACCGATCACGGGTAATACCGTTCATCACCAAAGTAGCATTCTAACGATTGCTCCTTTTAATCTTTTTCTTCCAGAGCTTCTTCCACAATTTTGAGTTTTCCAATAGCATTGCTTCTTTTAGCTAGCTCAATGTAAACAGTGATTATCTTTTGAGAGTGCTTAGTTTCTTCGTCAAAATAGCACTTCGACGTGATGGTTCTTCCATCGAATAGAGATGCTACTATCCTGGAGAACTTCTCCTTTTCGCACTTCTCCAGTTTAACACTAGTTATAAGACCCATCATCGCCAAGGCCTCGATATACCTAAGTTCACAGTTGGTGTAACAGATGATGAACTGCTGATACGCGTTCAAATCGCAGCACCTTTGATATACTCAATGGTCCAATTCCTTAAAAACCGAGCTTAGAGAATCCCCCCTCGGGGGGTATAAGATGGCCTGGATTAAGAGAGAAGAGACCATAGGCGAGAAGCTGAAGAAGCTATTTACAAACGAGCAGGAATCCCTGGAGAAGAAGGCTATCATCGCTCAGTACAGACTTAAAACAGCTATGGGAAGAATAGCCAATTACCTGGATAAACTAGCAGAGAGAGATAGAGCTCTGTTTGAAAACATTGTTGAAGCTCTCATGAAAAAAGACGAACTACGTGCAAAGATGTATGCAAAGGAGGTTGCAGAGATCAGGAAGATCAGCAAGCAACTACTCACAGCTCAGTACGCTCTTGAACACGCATCGCTGAAACTTGAAACCTTCATAATATACGGAGGTGCTGTAAGCGAGGTTGCACCAGTGCTAAACGTACTAAAAGAGGCTGTAGGAATAGTAAAGAATGTTGCTCCAGACGTTTGGATAGACCTCCAGGTGGCTTCGAGAGAGCTCGAGGCCGTTATAGGTACCGGTATTGCTGACCTCTCGATCGATGTTGGAATAGCAGCTGACAGCGAAGCAAAGAAAATACTAGAAGAAGCCAGAATAGTTGCCGAGCAGAAGATGAGAGAGAAGTTCGCGGAACTACCAAAGGCTGTTACTATACCTGAACAGGAGCAAGTAAAGACCTCTGCTTAGTAGCTCAGTTAGGATTACGGATCTCTACTACTACTTCTTAACGGTTTTTGCTAACTGCTCTACAAAAGGTACAATTCTCCTATACAAGGTTTTTTCGAAGATCCTCATAATCGAACCTATCTCGTCCCTTTTCTCCCTAAATGCATCGAAACTCTTGAAGTCTATTTGAAAACTAAGACCTCTTGCACACACCTCCATGGTGCTAGGCGTTATTGTTAAGCTTCCATGTCTTACTTTAATAGAAATGCTCGACTTAGCAAAATCTATCGATATTATCACGTGTTCGGGTTTACTCCTAAGGAACACCAGTTCGCTTTCTGTTCTAAAAACATACGTGTAGGGAGCTAATAGCACTACGTTGCCTCCAGCAGTATCTAGCATGGAAGAAATTTGCAGTATGACCGATTCCATTTTCCTCAAAAAATCTACTATTCGAGATATTAAGCTGACAGTTTTCTCGTCTTTCACTTCCTTCGTTCTTAAAATAGTGTTCTCTAGGTTTACAACGACGGAGTTTACGGTTTTCAAAACAACTTCTAATTCTTCTCGGATCTGCATAAACAACACCCATTAATACCGTCCTTCAGTAAATGGTTATTCATTGGCTTTTATGTTTTTATGTTTAGCCTCGTAACCATTCACATTCTCAACAGCTTCTTCGGGACCTCTTACTGTGAAAGCTACTGGCTGTTTCCCACTGTTCATCACTCCACAGGTCTCAGAGTTCTGAGGACACCATTAACGATGCCTGTTTTTGAATTCCGAAAACCTTGCAAAGTACATGAATAACCTCGGTAAGCATATGTGAGAAGGCAACTTTGGTGAACACTCCTACCATAGCTTATAAATTTCGTCTATGATGTCTTCATTTACAATGATTTTTTCATGCTTCGTGTGTAAAACCACCTCACCTTTGCCTTCCCGCACTACACCTACATTACGATAGGGTTTCTTGATAGCATCTAGTGCTGATTCAAAGTCTTTTTTACTGTGAGGTGGGACCGTAGCTACGATGCAACCACTGCTCAGAAATCTTAGAGGATCAACGTTCATAGCGGACGTGATCACAGTTACCTCGTGCTCTAGCATCTCCAGTACGCTATTTTCATTAATTTCGATGGCTTTTCCACTTGCAACAGCTACTTCACGCAGGGCTTGAAGAACTCCACCCTCTGTTGCATCGTGCATAGAGTTTACAAAGTCCTTCACAGCAAGAGCTACCTGGACAACGCTAATGTCGTATATATACTTCTTTGCTCTTTCAACGAGAGATCTGCTCACACCTTTACTTAGTAACTCGTTTTCAAAATCCCACGCTATTATCCCTGCTCCTTCACCTGCAACACGTCCAACAACGTACACTAAGTCTCCTTCGCTAGCATTCTTGGTTAAGATAACTCTCGATGCTGTATAACCAGCTGCTGTCATAGATATTACTGGTCTACTGAGACCTGGGGTTACCTCAGTATGACCTCCTACAGCTATTCCATCAATTTCTTTGAGTGCGTAAGCCATGTCGCTGAATATTTCTTTGATATCACTTGCACTGTACGTTGGAGGAATTAGAACAACGGGTAAGAACCATCTAGGCTTTACACCTCTTACAGCTATGTCGTTAGCTGCTACATGTACAGCTAAATATCCAGCTCTCTTCACACCTGTCGTTATAGGGTCAGAGTGTACTACGAGAAAGCCATCTCTGAGTCTAATAACAGCTGCATCCTCACCTATGTAAGGCCCCGTAACCAGGTCTATGTCTTCTACTGGTAGAAGCGAAAGTAGAGTTTCCATGAACTTCCACTCAAGTTTACCTGTTTTCATACTCAGCACGCTCACTACAACCGTGTATTTTCCTATGGCATTCCACACATATGTACTCTACAGGTGTTGCCTGTATTAGGCACATTTCACAACCTAGTCTTCCACAGTACTTGCATACACCTATTGATAAGTAGCTTTTACATATTTTACAAAGAAGATCCCTACATACAACACACATATCATTGCTTGCTTCGTAGTGATCTTCGCAAACCACGCGAGAACACATTCTACACCTGTACTTGCCGAGCTTCTCACCACATACTTCACAGTATGAATCCTCCTGGTCAACGAAGCAAGTCATGGTGGCTCTACTCCGAAGTATCGTGTTACGTTGTCCACCATGATCTTGAAAGCTTCTTCCTCCGTCATGATCCCTTTAGCCACGTGATCCTTGATTGTTCTTGGTATCTCCCAGGGATATGCTGAAACACCTGGTCTCTGCGGATCATCTAAGAAATCCGATTCTAGCATACAACGTGGAATTCTGTGAGATGCGTACTTCTCGTTGAACTGTTTAACAGGAGCTATAGACGCTAGGTTAAATCTACTAGCCCATAGCGATGTTTCTAAGTTTGCGTGATGAAGCATTATCTTTTCAGATCTCAACCCTATTTTTTCAACCAGGAATTTCACCGTGTACGCTGTTGCAAAGCCTCCTTGCTCCAAGTGTAGCTGAACTGGGATGTCATGGTCTTTAGCTATGGTTAGTGCACGCATCATTATGGCTTCAGCGAGTACAAATTTTTCTGGAGAAGTACTATAGTGTGGTCGTCCAACTTCGCCTATACCCTGGATCAGACCTTCTTTAATTGCGGCTTCCAGTATTCTGAAGACTTCTTCGGCCAGCTGGAATGCTCTTTCACCTTTTATATCGTGCCTATAGTAGTGGTCAACTTCAGCTGGGTGCAAGCCCATAAACACCGATACTCTTAATCCCGCCTCTTTTGCTCTGAGGGAATCCCTCGTCACTATCTCAAGTACTCTTCTGTAAGAGTCCGCGCTGGGTTCTACAAGGTTATAGTAGTACGGTGGAAGCGCTACAATAGCCATGAACCATCCTCCTTCCTTCTTGAACTTCTTAGCAATCTTCTCTGTTCCAAAGCCCTTTACAGGGTTTACGTGCAGGTGAGCATCGCTGAACAGCAATTTACTCACCAATAAACTAGTAATCAGTAAACGTTAATTAGAAGTCTAAGCAGAGGTTATCAATGGGCGACAACTCTTATACTCTGGATGAGCATCGTGAACTATAAACGCGGAGAAGACACCAGAGAGGTCGTAGTTCGTATCCCAGAAGAATTATACCATAGACTTGAAAACGAGTCACGTAAGAGAGGATTTAGCTCTGTTTCCGAGTACATTCTGCATATACTATTAACTCACGTACCCCCAGAGAGAGACATAACATCTGAACTACTAGAGAAAGTGCGCAGTAGAATTGAGAGAATGGTGCAAGATGAGCTAAACAAAAGATTAACCCAGCTGGAGCTTCTTAGAAGACAACTTGTCGAAGTCTACGAAAAGGTTAACAACTTAGAACAAAAGATCTCCGAAGTAGAGTCCAGGATCAGGGATATGGAGTCCGTAAAAGTAGAGGTTAGACCAGAGCGGAAACAGCGAAAGACGGCCATTGAGATACTAAGAGAAGAGCAGGTGTTATTTGAGAGCACGCTTCCTCCTAGAGTTGATAGAGATAGACTATTCGCTTCTCTCGAGCGCTCAGGAGCTGTCATTATAAAGCTTAGTCGTGAACGAGTTGCTATTAGCCCTGAGTTCTGGGAGTTCTTCAAGAAAAAACTCGACGAGATACATACAAGCGACGAAAGAGAAATTCAAAGCATTATGGGAGAAAAAGGGTTTAAGCTCTGGAAAGCCCTTTATAGTGACAACCTAGTCATATATGATTCGAAACTCAGGAAGTGGAGACCTGTTCACGGGGAACTACCTTAGCTAAGGACTGATGAACTGTGACACGGCTTTGCATATACAAGTACGAGAAGTATCTAAAGTACGTCAACATAAGTTGGAATGGCTCAATAGAGTTCGGAAACAGCTTTGAGATCGACGGTTACTCTGGTAGACCAGTGAGAGTAATATCGCATGCTCACGCGGATCACCTGAATGAGCTCGGAAACAGTGTTAGAAACTCAAAGTACATCTTGGCAACACCCGAAACTTTAGACCTTGTGGAGTATCTTGGCTACGTTGAGAAGAGTTTACTTCACTTGTTAAAAACGAAGGCCGTAGGATTAAAGTACTATGAAGAGTTCAAATTAGGTAATGAGACGTGTACTCTACTACCAGCTGATCACATACCAGGGTCTGCACAAGTTGTTGTCAAAATAAAAGATGAAAACATTATACTGGGGTATACAGGTGACTTTAAACTAACTGGTAAAACAGATGTTATACAGAATCCTTCGGTACTGGTAATAGAATCGACTTATGGACACCCTATTCATGTGAGACCCTACAAGTCGTTTATACCTCAGATTCTCGTTGACCTTGTTTTAGAGGGTTTACGCAAGTATAGGAGAATTTACATTTATGCATATCATGGAAAAATGCAAGAGGCTATGCAGATCCTAAGGAACGGTGGAATCTCAGAACCGTTCCTGCTCCCGGATAAGGTATACGAGCTTACAGCTCTTCTAGAAAGAAAGTACAACTACAGGATCGGTAACTACTACAAAGAGGATGAAGCCATTTTCACTAGAACCGGTGTCGTGGTATTCAAGCACTTCAACCTAGCAAGAAAACGCAAACTCGATGGTTCAGCTCTTCACATAATTTTAACTGGTAAACTAATAGGTGATGCTTTCAGGAAAATCGATGATCATACATACGTAGTTTCATTAAGCGACCATGCCGACTTCAACGAGATCGTAGAGTACGTTGAGAGATCAAGTCCAGAGCTAATAGTTCTAGACGCTACTCGCTCAGATAATGCCGAGGTATTGGGAAGCATCCTATCCCAAAAGGGTTTTTGCTCCATAGTAATGCCCACGGATCGTTAAGGCCTGGCTTCACGCCATAAAAGCCTCGGTGCTACTGCCTACTGATCACCTCATCGCGATTCTCGAGCACCCAAGGACACCGATGATCACTTGAATCAGAATAGCTTAGAAGCTTTAACAGGGATTCAACGAACCTCTCAGTGTTCAGGTCCGTTCTCGGCAGAAAGATAATGAACAACCATAGAACATGCAGGTAGCTTGATCAAGTGACAGCTAAGGAAATTACCCCCTTAATCTTACACACATTACATGAGATGAAGAGCAACCGCGACACTGAATAGTGATGTAGAAGAGCCGTGCTGATTTTGAGTGCACTCAGTGAATGCCATCCCTAAGCTGGTGCAAGAACACTTAATACTTGGAACTTCAGAAGTACCTTGATCCCGCCGGGGGGATTCGAACCCCCGACCACCCGGTGACTGCCCCCTCACTACAGCCGGGCGCTCTGCCGCTGAGCTACGGCGGGTATCCGTGTGTTTTTATTGAGTATAGAGTGCTTAAAATCTTTTCTGCTGTACCTTGGTAGTATTGTAGTGGAGTTTTGGGTTGGATAATGGGCTGTGGTTCGGAGATATCCAATGAGTTAGCTAAAGAGATTGAAAGTATAGATGCTGTTCTCAGGGAGAAGGATAACGTGCGAGAAGAGGTTATCAAGTTATCAAGGGAGATAGTTAGAATAAGTGGTCAAGTCATCTCACTTACGCATCGTAACGACTACAGTACTGCTAGAGAATACATTAACACGTTGGTGAATACTGTAAACAAGCTCAAAAACCTCGTTGAAAATCACCCGGAGATAAAGTACTCGGGGCTTGTTTACGGTTGTCTCAGCGAGTATGTTGAAGCCCGTGTATTCTACTCCATCGTAACCGAAAACAGAATACCCGGTTTAAATGAGCTCGGAGTAACAGTAGTTCCATATCTTCAAGGTCTAGGAGACGTTATTGGTGAGCTTAGAAGGTTAGTGATTCGACTTCTCGACGTGTTGGAAATTGAAAAAGCCGAAAAATACCTAGAAGTGATGGAAACCATATTCGAGAAGCTCAAGGTTCTTGATTACCCAGACGCTCTCGTACCTGGTTTAAGACATAAAGTTGACGTAGCTTCCAGGTTAATAGAGGACACCAGAGTTCTAATCATAAATACAAAAAACTCGGTTAGATGTCTAGTCAAATAGTAACTTGAAGCGGAAGCTGACGAACACATGTACGTTGAAAAATCGGTAGTTACGTTTAAAAAACCCGAATCAACTCTATGTAGTGTTGGTACTAGGGCCCGTCGTCTAGCCTGGTAGGACGCCGCCCTGACGAGGCGGAGGTCCGGGGTTCAAATCCCCGCGGGCCCATAACTCTTGGACTTTCCGAGGAATCGTAGTGCTATGCAAATATCTAGAATAGCTTTAAGAGTAGAGGAACTGGAACAAAGCTTAGCTCACATGGGTATAGTGAAGATAGATAGTGAAGTTATGAAAAAGTTCAACATAGTTGAAGGAGACTTGCTAGTTATAGAGGGTGAACGAGAAACTACTGCTATAGCTATGAATGGTGACGAGGTATCGGGGCGTGGAGTTATCAGAATGAGTAAGCTCACGATGAAAAACGCTAAAGTCGATGTTGGAGACGTCGTGTACGTTGAGAAATCTGAGCGTAGGTACGCGAAAGTAGTAAAGTTGGCTCCGCTGAACTTTTACGCACCCACTGATACTAGCGTTACTTCCAGGATAAAAAGCAATCTGATAATGTACCCGGTTCTAGAAGGGGATGAAGTACACGTAATCATTGAGAGCGTTAAAATACCGTTCAGAGTTGTCTCGATCAAGCCTAAAGGTCCAGCCATCATAACGGAGGAAACAGAAATAGTGGTATTCGATGAACCCGTCGGTGAAATCCCCAAGGTAACTTTCGAAGACATTGGAGGACTAGGACCTGTGATCGAGAAGGTCAGAGACCTCGTAGAGCTCCCCATAAAGTACAGCAAGGTATTCAACAAGCTGGGAGTTGATGTACCCAAAGGAATACTGCTTTACGGTCCTCCAGGATGCGGAAAAACTCTACTAGCAAAAGCTCTTGCTAACGAGCTCAACGCTTACTTCATCGTGATCAACGGACCCGAGATAATGAGTAAATTCTACGGAGAGTCGGAGCAGAAGCTAAGAGAAATATTCAGAACAGCCAAGAGAAAAGCCAGAAGATACCCAGCTATAATCTTCATAGATGAGATAGACGCTATAGCTCCAAAGAGAGATGAGGTAATAGGCGAAGTTGAAAAACGCGTAGTAGCTCAGCTACTAGCTTTAATGGATGGGCTCGAAAGCAGAGGTAATGTTATTGTGATCGCTGCGACCAATAGACCAAACGCCATAGACCCCGCTCTCAGAAGACCCGGGCGATTCGACATTGAAATCGAGATACCAATGCCCGACAAGAGAGCTAGGCTTGAAATACTCATGGTTCACACAAAGCGCTTAAGAGAAATGGGTGCACTTACACCTGACGTGGACCTGGAGAAACTAGCTGAAATAACACACGGTTTCACTGGTGCTGATCTTGCCGCACTCGTAAAGGAGGCTGTTCTAAGAAGCGTAAAAAGAGCTATTGCGGAAGCTGGCGAAGACCAGGAAAGGGTATTGTCCCAAATTATTGTTAGTATGCAAGATTTCCTAGAGGCCTTCAAGAGCATTGTGCCGAGCGGATTAAGGGAAATATACATGGAGGTTCCCGATGTTAGATGGAGTGACGTAGGAGGACTCGAGGACATAAAGCAAGTTTTAAACGAGAACATAGTTTACCCAATAAAGTACCCAGAAATATACGAAAAGTACAACATTAATCCTCCTAGAGGCGTCTTACTCTATGGTCCTCCAGGATGCGGAAAAACTCTACTAGCAAAAGCTGTTGCAACAGAAAGTAATGCAAACTTCATAGCTGTACGAGGTCCCGAGATTCTAAGTAAGTGGGTTGGAGAATCCGAAAGAGCTGTTAGAGAGATCTTCAAGAAAGCCAGATTACATGCACCCACAATAGTGTTCTTCGACGAGATAGATGCTATAGCTCCGGTCAGAGGATTTGGTGCTGACTCCGGCGTATCGGAAAGGATCGTAGCACAGATCATTACAGAACTCGATGGCATTAGGGATCTCAAAAACGTTGTTGTTCTCGCGGCAACGAATAGACCTGACCTAGTAGATCCAGCACTTCTAAGACCCGGTAGACTAGATAAGCTAGTTTACGTGCCACCCCCCGACTACAAAGCTCGCTTGGAGATACTAAAAGTTCACACCAGGTACATACCCCTAGCACCCGATGTAGACCTTAGTGAAATTGCCCGGAGAACAGATAACTATACGGGTGCTGACCTGGAAGCCCTTGTAAGAGAAGCTTTAATAAGTGCTCTAAGAGAAAGCTTTTCAGTAAGACACATTGAAAAAAGACACTTTATTAAAGCACTGGAAACCGTAAAACCGAGCCTAAGTGAAGAGTTAATAAGATTCTACAAGGAGTGGAGTGAGAAGCATAGAAGAAGCCTTCAAAGTATTGGTGTAAAGCCCAGTTTGTATACATAGTTGCAAACCCGGTGCTAGAGCATGAAGAACGAGGTCCCATGGAACAAAATACCACTTTCAAGAGCCATGCTCGAGATAATAGCATCAAAACCCGAAGGTTTACCCGAAAGTAAGCTCGAGTCGATGTTAAAGAAAGAATACGGAATAGAGACGTCAAAGCCAGAGTTCTATAGTGCTCTGATGAAGCTTGAACTTGGTGGCTTGATATACGTGGAATCTGTTGGAAAAGAGCTCTTGATCAAACCGGCACCTATACTATACCAGAACAATCTTAAATCGTGAACACCCTATACATAGTACTCTAGAAAACAAGAAGATTTCCAGAAGAGTTAAACTCCGCGGAGTCCTTTACACTACTGCTTCAAAAACCACGTGTTCCTAGAATATAAGGTTGTCTAGAACAAATTAAAGACACGGTGTAACTCGTGGGAGTTAACTTAAAGGACCTCATACCCGACAACGTAAAGGTCGTCATCACCGATCTCAGGGTTTTAATGGGCAAGGTCATAGCCATAGACGCTTACAATGCTCTTTACCAGTTCCTAACTGCCATTAGACAACCCGATGGAACACCTTTAATGGATAGTCAAGGAAGAGTCACAAGTCACTTGAGCGGGCTTTTCTACCGAACAATAAATATTGTCGAAAACGGCATAAAGCCCGTGTACGTATTCGACGGTGTACCACCAGAGATTAAAGCCAGGGAGATCGAGAAAAGAAAAGCAGTAAAGGAGGAAGCTACTAAGAAATACGAGGAAGCACTAGCGACAGGGGATCTAGAAGCTGCCAGAAGATATGCGGCTATGGCTGCGAAGTTAACAGAAGATATGGTCAAGGAGGCTAAGAACCTGCTAGAAGCTATGGGTATACCATGGGTACAAGCTCCTGCCGAAGGTGAAGCTCAGGCTGCATACATGGCTCAGGTCGGTGATGCTTATGCTACTACCTCTCAAGACTACGACAGCTTACTCTTCGGCTCTCCACGTCTAATAAGAAACTTAACTATTAGTGGAAAAAAGAAGCTGCCCAGAAAGGATGAGTACATTGAAATACACCCAGAGATGATAGAACTCGGAAAGCTTTTGCAAGCATTAGGATTAACGAGAGAAATGCTTATAGACATAGCAATACTGATAGGAACAGACTATAACCCCGACGGCTTCGAGAACATTGGTCCAAAGAAAGCCTATCAGCTCGTAAAAGCCTATGGAAGCATTGAGAAAGTACCAAAAGCCCTCCTCAAATCACCCGTAGAAGTAGACGTCTTGTCGATCAAAAAGTACTTCTTAAACCCACCAGTATCACGTAATTATAAGTTAGAATGGCGTTCTCCCGATGAAAAGCAAATTATTGATGTACTAGTCAAGGAGCACGACTTTAGTCTTGAAAGAGTGCAGAGTGCCGTAGAAAGACTTGCTAAAGCGTACAGAGAGTACTTGAAGGGAGAGCAAAAAGGTCTTACCAAGTGGTTTACCAAGAAGTAAAACTCCTACCGCTCACAGTATTCTCATTCCTTAATGCTCCAACCATATGCACCTATAAGCGGTACGAACACGCATTCTATACCCCATTTCTTACGTAAGGTCTTGTTAGATTTCTCAATAACTAAGAGTCTTTGAAGGTATAGATCGCCCACGGGTATAACCATTCTACCATTATCTGCGAGCTGCTCAAGTAGAGGTCTTGGTGCATCTGGAGCAGCTGCTGTAACTATTATCTTGTTAAAGGGTGCTTTCTCAGGATACCCTAGTGTTCCATCGCCTACTATTACAGTAACGTACTCGCTGTAACCAGCTTGCTCCAGATTTCTACGTGCGAACTCGGCAAGCTCTGGTATTCTCTCTATGGTGTAAACATGGCCTTTTCTCTGAGGATCCTGCTTGGCTACAATCTCAGCGAGCACGGCTGCTTGGTAACCTGAGCCGGTTCCCACCTCTAGTACAATATCTCCGGGTTCAGGGTCTAGTTCCTCGGTCATTATAGCAACCATGTGTATAGCACTTATTGTCTGCCCCTTCCCAATAGGTAGCGGGCTATCTACATAGGCGTACTCTCTCAAGTGTTCCGGCACGAAGAGCTCTCTTGGTACACTAAGAAGAGCTCTGATAACCCTTGGGTTCCTGAGATAACCAGAAATTATAAGAGATTCGATCACGCGTCTTCTCTGCTCTTTAAAATCAATCAAAACTTTACCCCATAATAGGAGACCTTTAAAAACCCTATATAATGGTGCCACGAACACTATGGAGGTGAGACTGACATTCTGCTACGAAGTTGTAAGAGCTAGGGGTCATCCCAACATAAAGGGCACCCACAGAACTACGTTCGAGATAACGAAGGATCCGGATATAACTCCACGAGGTGACTGCATTATTGGTACATCGGCTGATAAAGCACCGGTGGACTTCAGTAGTCAATTCAAGGAGTGTTTAAAGAACGACGACGCAGTACTGTTCATCCTACTGGAAGCCAATGGTGTTAGAGATGTTGTTGTTGCTCATGGACACTCACAGCTACTCCTAACAGACGAGAAAAAGCTTATTGTGAGGAAAAGCACCTATATAGAGCCTGCAACCATAGGTATACTGGCTTCTAAATCCTCAGCTGAACTTAGGAGAGAGCTCATTAATGCGTTGAAAAAGAAAGATACATATCTAACCGCTCATCTACTCGTACTTAGGCTTGACCAGATCACATCTGTATACACTCAACTTGGGAGAGTACTCTAGCACCTCTAAGCACGATTCGAGAAACCAGTTCTTAAGCTTACTCAGAGAACTCTGCATAGCTACTTGTACGCTTTCCGCGAGAATATACAGGTGAAGTTTCCCACCCGGTTTTAGTAAAACACGATATTCATCCACGAAGTTTAAACTGTACCCTGGAATATCAGCAATGATCCTATCTACTGATCCTTCTCTAACAACTCCAGGTAGCTCTCTAGAGTTCATGTTTAAGGGAACAATTACACCCTTGATTCTTCTCTTATTGAGAACTATGTTTTCCAAGAGAAGCTCGTATGCATCTGGGTTTAGATCGTTGGCTATAACGAGTGATGGAACCTCTCCAGCGATGTGTATGGAAAACCCGCCGATACCACTAAACATATCCAGCACAATTTCTCCCGGTTTAACGAGCTTAGCTAGTCTACGGTGTTCTTCCGCGAGCCTAGGATTAAAGAACACTTTTCCTAGTTTTACTTTGAACTTGAATCCGTATTCTTTAACCATGAGGTCTCTTATGTCTTCACCCCAGAGTAATTCGAGAACAGGGATTCTATAGACATCAACAGTTTCTCTCTTAACCCATATCGCGCGTACCCTGGGATGAACTTTTCTAATGTTTTCTACAAGCTCACCTATGCTCCAAGTTCTAAGCACGTTTTCTCGAATGATCACAACGTTGTCAACAATGTCGAACGAGGGTATTGATACAGAGTTACTTGTTTTTCTCCTAGGAGGATTACACTCGGTGAACTTCAGGTCATCCGTTGTGCATAGTTTAACAGCATCTCTGACCTCGTCCTCGAGGTTCTCTTGAACCGGGATCAGAACTTGTTCATCAATCCTGAGGACCTTATACTCTGTGTTCAAGAGACGCTTTTTCTTAAGAACATTCATTACACACTCAGCGTACTTCTTATTTATGACAATGCACTTTGCCATTTCCTATACCTATGTAACCAGTTGTTTTTGCTTTATTAAAAGTAATAGAGGTAGTAGGAGTAGACAAAGTTGAAGACACGAGGTTAGAGCATGCTTAGTAAAGCCATAGTAGTTTATAAGCCTGTGAACGAGTGTTTAACTCTCACGAAGCGTGCAGTAAGTACCCTGAGACGAAGTGGTATCGAAACGGATGCTATTTCGGTAGACGATTTACCCTACAGTCGCAAAAATGAAGTGAGGTACGATTTGGTGATATCTATTGGAGGTGATGGCACTTTTCTAAGGTCAGTTCACGAGCTTGTTAAAGATGAAGATCAACTCGTGTACCTTTATCCATGTGGACGCAGAAACTTCTTCTACGAAAAACCCGAACTGCCTATCGAGGAAGCACTGCAGAACGTTCTCGAAGGAAAGCATGTTGTTGAACTGATACCGGTGTATCGGGTTAGCTACGAAAACACCCATTTTCCTTTTCTAAATGACGTGGTTATAGTCAACAGTAATCTAGGTAAAACCGGGAAATACGTAGTTGATATATCAAGCTCTGGATTGAAAAGTTCGTATAGAGTTGAAGGTGATGGAATAATAATTAGCACACCATACGGCTCCTCGGGACATAACCTCTCTGCTGGTGGACCTCTCGTAGTACCACAACTAGAGGCACTGGTGCTTACGCATTTAAGTCCAATGACTCTCGGTTTTCCATCCATAGTTATACCCGCTTCAGCTAAAGTCACTGTGAGAGTGCAGGGGGTTTTCAACCTATATTCGGATGGAATATACCTAAAGTCCCTCGAAAGGGGGAGCACTGTTGAAGTCACGCGTGATCGTGGCTATATTAGAGTTGCTAGGATTAACCCGTGCAGAGACATTCTAGATATAGTGATCAAGCAAAGGAGTCATCATGCAGGTTGATGAAGTAAAGGCTATAGTACTAGACACGGGTGCTCTACTGGCAAAGTACTATAGGCTGTCACCAAGACGCGGAGTAGAGCTCTATACTAGCACTAGTAACGTAGATGAAGTAATAGACCTAGAGAACAAGCAGGCTTTAGAAGAAGCAATAAATCTCGGATTAGTTAAGGTCGTGAAACCTGAGAAGAAGTACGTTGAGAAAGCAACAGCTATTGCTAGGAGTACTGGAAGTATTCACAAGCTGTCCAGAACAGACATAGATGTAGCTGCACTAGCACTTCAACTTGTAGATAACGGTGCTAACGTTGTTGTTATCACGGATGATTACGAACTCCAGAATCTTTTGCATAGCGTAGGTATAAGCTTTAAACCGCTGAGAACAACAGGCATCAGAGCACTCAAGCTCTACAGGTCTTTCTGCCCGGTATGTGGATATGTTCCAAGTTCTTCTAGCGAGAACACGTGTCCTCTTTGCGGGTCTAAAATAATACGTAAGGTTACACGTGTCAAAGAGTAAGCACCGCGATAAAGTAACCAGGCATATCGTTCTTTAGAGGACTAAACCTATATCCCACAATCCCCTTGTACGATACTTTTTCAGCGTACGGTATTTGCTCGGGAGGTTCATATGGGCTGAAACCTAGCTCTTCAACCGCGTAGACAACATTTTCCTCGTTTTCATCTAGTGTCAACGTACATGTAGAGTACACTAGAATGCCGCCTTTCTTGAGTATACTACGAGCTGCTTTTAAAAAGTGCTTCTGGTAGTTTGAAAGACTAAGAACATCATTGAGAGAGCGATCGTAGTCCAGTAGTGGGCGCACACCAAGGTTACTACATGGAGGGTCTATTAGCACTCTATCAGCTTTGCTCGCAAGTGCGAAATCGATGTGAGCAAACCGGGAATCTGCTGGAACAGCTAGCACGCTGATATTTAGCCCCAGTTTACTAAGCGTGTTCTGCAGAACTGATACTTTTTTCTCGCTTCTATCAAATGCTACAATTAGAGCTTTACCACCAACGAGTTGAACAATGTGCCCTGTTTTACCACCTGGAGCCGCGTTCATGTCAACGATTAGCATTCCGGTCTTAGGTTTCAACACGTGCGATGTAATAATACTAGGCGCACTCTGTGGGTATATTAAACCCTTCAAGTAGGCTTTTGATTCAGCGAGCTTGGGTGCTTTGTACGGTGAAGAGACATTAATGCCTACTACTCCTCTGGTAAGGCTTTGCATGGTCTCCGATGAAACAACAGTCTTTATGCATGAAACTACTGTACCCCTACTTGTAACAGCTAGTAGGTATTCGCTCCGATCGAACTTTGGAGCTTTTAAAATCCCGGGTCGGTAGAGATCAGCGCCTAGCATTAGTGAAACAGCCGTTCGTACATCCACAACTATTCTCTTCTCCCCGGGGCATTCCACGTCGTAAGGTCCTTTAACCTCGAAGTATACTGCATCGGGTATGTTTTCATCCGCGTATGCTTCAATACCATCCTTTCTAAGAGCTTCTAGAACCTCACTTCGAGTAGATTTAATGGTGTTAACTCTCGCGTAAAGTCGGCTGGGTGGTTTCTTCAATAGCTCAATTAAATTCTCAGCTAAGCTACCATAAACCCTCTTCAATAGAGCGCCTATAACCCCCTTATTCTTTTTGTTATGTAACTCAAAAGCCATCAATACCCCGGAGTATCGTTTAAGTAAACTACTTGTATGTTTATTAAGTACTGTAAATTATACTACAGCTGAAGCTGGTTGAGGCCAGATAAATAAGGTGATCTTCATGTCTTCAACAAGGATCTCCGAAAAAGATTTAACCGAAGCATTAGCAGATAAGCAGAACAAGAAAATTGATGAAAAACAGCGATGGGTCAACAGAATACTTAAAAGTGCTAAACAGTACCACAAGCTATGTCCATACTACGACAAGAGAACAAAGATGTGCTTTATAGCAATAGGCGTGAAGTGCGATAGAGAAGGTAAATTTGATACTTGTTACACCTTCAGATCCTTCCTCGAGAAGAAGTATGATGAATTTAAAGCGAAAAACAAGCCATTACCACTAGACTTCACAGACGTTGTTCTCACAATTTAGTAGTTAACCTTTATTTCTCTAGTAGCATTTCTAGTTCACACCGTAGAACCCTTTACTGTTCTAACCACACTACACCTACTTACTAAGAATTCATTATCCTTTTTCCACTCCGTTCGTAGCGAAACTACCGTGCATCAGTGATGGTTATTACATAGAAGTAGCATTGTACACTGTTGGTGGTGTCTGTTGGAGTACCCGTACCCTATGCTTGTAAAAGCTGTGTGGCTAGATGAATCCGAGAATAAACTGTGCTGGGTAAACACGAATAAGCTACCCTTTGAAGAGGAGATAATCTGCTCCAACGAACCCAAGAGAGTGGGAGAAGCCATTAAACAAATGGAGATTCGCGGTGCACCCGCTATAGGTGTTGCTGCTGCACTTGTCCTCGGAGCTTATGCACTAAAGATCTCCAATCTACCATTAAAGCTCTTTCTCGACGAGTTAAACAAAGCCATTGAAATTCTCTCACTCACTAGACCTACTGCGTACAACCTGTTTTACGCTCTAAGCAGAATACGCAAAGTCTTAATCGAAGAATCCTCTAAAACAAGCGATACTCACCGGGTAGCTTCATTGTTAGCCGAGGAAGCGATCAGAATATACAGAGAAGACGTTGAAGCAAACATTAAAATAGGTGAACTCGGTGCTGAACTAGTACCTGACGAAGCCACGATCATGACTCACTGTAATGCTGGAGCACTTGCAACATCTGCTTATGGAACAGCTCTAGCAGTTGTAAGAATAGCCTTCTACAAAGGTAAAAAGGTAAGAGTTATAGCTACTGAAACAAGACCCGTTCTCCAGGGTGCTAGGTTAACCGTTTATGAGCTTGCGAAGGAGGGTATTCCGGTAACACTAATAACCGACAATGCAGCTGGACTCGTTCTGAGGAAAAAGCTGGTGGACTTGGTAATCGTGGGTGCCGATAGGATCACACGGGATGGTTACGTCGTGAACAAAATAGGAACCTACATGATAGCCCTCGCAGCAAAAAGGAACGGTATTCCATTCTACGTGGCTGCACCTGCAAGCACGGTGGATCTTGGGAGAACAATAGACCAAGTTGTAATTGAAGAACGAGACCCCAGGGAAGTGAAGTATATCAGAGGTGTTCCAATAACCATTGAAACTGTTCAAGCGTTGAACTACGCGTTTGATATCACAGACCCTGACCTTGTATCCGCGATTATAACTGAGAAGGGTGTTATATATCCACCTTATCCAGATAACCTTCTCAGAGTACTATCTTAACGCACATTGAAATTCTTCTTTTCTCTCAGAATCTCCTTAAACCTTAAGCCGTTATCAAGCATTTTAACGTTGTTGAACATCACGAAAGCCGCATCGTAGTTTTCCACGTTGAGTAGCTCGGTTAGCTTATTCAGGTCTTCATCTGTGTAGTAGTAACTGTAGTTAACTTCACCAGGACCTATACCATGTAACCTGGTGTACAGTATTCTTCTTGAGTGTAGATACAGAGGTCTTGATCTAAACACGTCCACTACGTGCATCACATCGTACATTTCCAGGATACCTTTCAACTCCTTCGCTGAAGCCCAGGCTCCACGAGGTTCCCAGCCAACGACTATGTTTCCACCGGTGTACGTTGATACTTCCTCGAAGAACCTTTTTACCTGAAGAACTGTTTCTTCGTTGTAGGGCATACTTGATGGAGTTTGAAGCACGATAACGCTTGCGTTAAGTGCTTTTGCAACCTCCACGGTCTTTTCGAATGCTTTAATGTTTTCCCTTGTTGGTTTCAAGTATCCATAGTTGGATGGATCTCCATCAGGTTTTCTCTTCATTCTTTTCCACGTGGGAGATGTAGAGGGGTGTGTAATAACCTGCCAGGCTTTTACAGTGAATACGAAGTTCTCTGGAGCTTCTCTTCTTAAGCTTAAAGCCCAATCAACACTCGGAAGCTCGTAAAAAGTGTTCTGAAGTTCTACCACAGAGAATAAACCATAGTACTTTCTCCTCGCACAAGGAAACCCGCAACAACCAACGAATACTGTTTTCAAGTACCCCCTACATCATCTTAAATGCTTCAACGTTTTTAACTGGTTCGAGTCTTCTCAGTTCTTCCTCTATCTGCTTCAAATCGGATATATCGCTTTTACTAATGTCAACTACCATTTCACACGCTCCTAGCTCTTCTCTCTTGAGAACAACGCACTTGGTGGATATAATGTCTATGTTGCGACTTGCAAGAAAGTTCGTTAACTCGGCTATTACTCCCACACGGTCCTCTAGAACAACACTCAGCTTCACCAGCTTAGCTGCTATTGGTAGTGGAACCAGCTTTATTTCTTTGGAGTTTTTATCGGCGATCATCAACAGGTACATTCCTTCTCTAATATTGAACATTTCTCTGATTACAGCTGGAATAGTTATTCTACCCTTCGAGTCAACCTTAACTGTTTCCTCCACCGACATCAAGATCTCCCACCACGTTCCTCCGATACTATAACCCCCTTAATATCATGTTGCATGAAGCAACGTGTCCCGGGTGAGTTTTTGAGAGAGTAGTTCAGAGTTCTATGCTAAGAGTGCACTAATTGGGAGTGCTGCTGGTGAGGTCTGATCATCGATAAACGAGCTATGGTTGTGTACGGTTGTGGTACTGGGTAGAATATTGGTAGTGTCTAAACAGGAACATTGTATGAAGAGGTGAACTTTTAGGTGAAGTTAGATCTCGAACGGTACTGTTGTTAAAACCTTTACTTTGTACGGTTGTAGTCTTTCCTCCCATCTAGTGCCTAATCCCAGGATAACTATGCAGTCTACCACCTCGACTTTAGCCTTGGCAAGCATTTGCAGTACTGATTCCAGTGTTTTCCCTGTAAAAACGACGTCGGCTACTACTAAGACCTTGTCCTTCCTGCTTATGAGGTCTTTATCAAGATACAGTGTTTCAACATCCTTAGGACTTCTCATCAAGGATATGTTAAAGTACTGAACACCTGGATAGCTTTTCCTCTTAACTAGAAGTACGGGTGCTCTAAACTCCATTGAGAGTTCTGTTGCTATGGGGAGTACAGCCTCAGCTGTAGCTACTAGTTTGGTTATAGTCTTGTCCACGAGCTCTAGCATTATTATTATGGATAAGAGCCTTATTATGTAGGGGTCTTTTAGTACGCGAAGCAGATCTATGACAGGGCTTTTTTCTCTCTCAACAAGGTCCTTCAGTATAACACCCAGATCTATTGAAAGAGAAATCCTTGCAAGAATTTTAACCGCCTGCTCGAAACTCGGTATTATAGATCCCTTAACGTAGCGACAGAGAACAGACTCTGGTAAGCCTGTTATGAGGGATATATCCCTGTACGAGAGTACGGGTTTGAGATGTCGAAGGACCTCAGATGAGAGTAATCTAAGCTTCATTTTGTCCGCTTTGCTGCGTCCATAAGCTTTTACCAGCTTCTTTTCGAACTCATCAATCTCTCTCTCCAAGGGTTTCTTGACGACTAGTACGCGTCCACTTTTGAGAAACAATGACGTCCCCCGTGTTACATAGGCATTATAAGGTTATTAAGGTGATTGTTTAAAAATATTACTATGAGCGATGAGCGGGGTTTTAAGTACTGATAGACAATTGATGAAAAACCCACGCGGCGAGCACTACAATGAAGATACTGTTTGACAGAGATTCCCTAAAACTCGGAGTCGGTAGTTACCTAACGTCGTTGGGTGTACTAGACGAGGCGTGCGCTCTGGGGTTGGAGTTCATAAGGATAATGGGTGTCTGCGACGACACGAGCATTCATGTATACGTTCACGTATCAATCGACACCGACGATGATAAACCTCAGTGCGAAGTCAGAGTCCTAGGGATAACTGTAGAATTACCTAAAACACGAGAAGTAAACAACGAGGTACTATCATTTTTTAAGTATTCAAGTACAATTATTGAGGAAGACTCTGTCGTGAAATTCTACATAGACCCCCATTACACTTTAGGGGTGTTTTACATGACCTGCAAAGGAAAAGAGGTGAGATGGGTCACCCACTCCTATGCTGAACCAGAAGAGCTGGCACACTTTCAGAGAGGTGCTTAACTTTGGTAGTTTTAAAAACAAGAAAATGGCTTAGTGATGACGAGTTTAAAGAAGTTCTAATGATCGCTGACTACATCGGCTACGAGGAAGGGTACAAGAAGTTTGTGTTCAACTTAGCGAAAGCTCTCAAAAACGGATACTTTCTGAGTGATGTAAAAGAACTTATAAAGGAGCTAAATCTCGAGGTCGAAGGCTCTTTCTCCGAGGTAGAGAAAGCTTATTCAGCGCTTGCAACTACGCTGGAATGGAATTCCTCGGATTGCACTGTTAAAATAGTAATACCGAGTGAGCTCTACAAGGTAAACAAAAACAGGCTTATGAACCTAGGTTGCAGATTCTCTGCAACCACGAATGAACACGTTGTGCTAAAGGTTTTACCTTACCAGGTCCATAGGGTTATTGATTTTTTGAAGAGCATTGGAGTGCCTGTAAACGACCCACAAAAACTCGTTGCGGAAAAACCCTTAATGATAAAACCCACGTTGGTAAACGTGAAACTGAGATCCTACCAGGAAGAGGCTTTAGAAGCTTGGCTTAGAAACAATGGTTCTGGTATAATAGCTCTACCCACGGGTTCCGGTAAAACTCTCATAGCAGTAGCTGCTCTCGTCGAGAAATCCGTAAAAACGCTTATTATAGCATACACTAGAGAGCAACTGTACCAGTGGAGGGACTTTATCCTCAAGTACACTTCGATTCCTTCAAGTATGGTCGGATTGTTCTACGGTGAAGAAAAGCGCTTAGCACCTGTAACGGTGTCTACTTATCAGAGCGCTTTTAGGAACATGGGTATTCTATCTCCTCACTTCGACTTCTTAATAGTGGATGAGGTTCACCACCTACCAGCAGATAAGTTTAAGTATATCGCTTACCACAGCTTAGCAAAGTACAAAATGGGTTTATCAGCAACACCTGAAAGAGAAGATGGTAAACACGTTGAGCTATTTCCACTTCTAGGTAACCTAGTGTACTACAAGTCTCCGAGCGAGCTCGCTGAGCAAGGTTACCTTGCCTCCTACGAGGTGATTGTAGTCAGAGTAAGCTTAACACCTCAGGAGCGACTGCTGTACAGCAAGATAAAGAAACAGATCGAGACACTGATGACCAAGCTTCCCGAGGAAATAATCACCATGTCTAATAGAAAGGAAAGGTTCAAGCGTATTTTAAAAGAAGCTTACAGAGGGAACAGTGTTGCAAAGGAGATACTAAAACTATACAGTGATCTGAGAATGCTCGTTGCAACATCCAACTCCAAGATCGAGAAAGCCGTTGAAATAGCTTTAAAAGAAATCGAGAAAGGCAACAAGATCATCGTGTTCACACAATACGTTGACCAAGCAAAAACCATAGCTAGCCGTGTTCAAGGATACTTGCTTACTGGCGAAACCCCAGATCAGGACAGAAAGAGAATCTTGGAAAGCTTCAAGACTCAGCATAAAGGTATTCTGGTTGTTACAACAGTAGGTGACGAGGGAATAGATATTCCAGACGCGAACGTAGGGATAATAGTATCGGGAACAGGATCTAGACGTCAGTTTATTCAGAGACTTGGACGACTATTAAGACCCAAGAGTAGTGGTCAAAGAGCTGTTCTCTACGAAATAGTTGTCAAACACACGGTTGAAGAGATCTGGGCATCTAGAAGAACCCAGGACGTTGATCAGCAATGAGGTCAAGCTGAGAACACTAACTATAGCGAATGGTTTCGCTTTCACCGAGTTTTTATCAGTAGCCTTAGGCATTCGAAGGACTCTCTGTACTAATGTAGACTAGTAGGTCTAGTATAATTTGAGCGTAGATAGAGTACTCAACCTCGTTCTTGGGTTTTTTCAAGCGTAGAATTCTCTTTCCATCAGAAGTAGTCAGTAGTGCTATGGGGCGCTCCTCAGGTTCATCTGTGCAAACAGCTAGTGGTATTTCCGTGGTGACACCTGCCGTCCTCAAAGGGGATTTTCTTCTGGCCGACACATCCACTTTAAATGGATATTTTAATGACAATGTTTCAACGATAAGGGGGTTCAAGCACTCAGGTCCTTGGAATAACTCTACTACGAGATTGCCGGTAATAATGTTCACTTCCACGTTACTTGCGAGCACTTTTAGAGCTTCTACAGCGAGAGCCGTGTTCACCTTAGTAAGGTTTGCCCAGGCGTTTCTGACAGCACGGAGCGGTCTACAAGAACCTTTACATACGTTTCTAATGGTATCCAGATCAAGGTCTACATCTTCAATTACTATCGAGAGCTGAGGTACAGCCACGGATACTACACGGTCTTCAATTAACGTATCAACAAGGACGGGTTCCAGCAATATCCCGATGTTCTCTAGATTGTTCCTCGCTAGGAAATCCAGCAGATCTAGCAGTGAAGTGTAGTGAAGGAAGAGGAGTTCTACTACTATGCTACCGTGCTTTATGAGCCCCATTTCTTCAGCTCTCAATGGTTAAACTCTGTATAAAAAACATTGATTTTTGCTTTTTTCACTCAGGGTGTTCTTCAGAGTTGCTACTCTTTTACTTTCAGCTTAATCTCGATGATGCTTACTCTAGCTTCTCTTCCCTGCGGGTTTGTGAGTGTTTGGCTTCCAATCTCGATCTTCTCAACGTCTACTTTACCTGGTAGGAACCTGTTTCTTATGATTTCAACAGCGTCTACAGCCTTGCTTATAGCTCTTCCTCTTGCTTTGACGTTGACTTCCTTTACACCTTGGTGTACTAGTGTTAAAATGGCTATTACGTAGTTCATTACTGGTTTCTTTCCTACTAGCACGGTGTTCGGACTCTGTACTCCTGACATTTTGATCCCTCGGGTTTTCGCTATACCTTGGTCAAGATAATGAGAATTGGGGGTAGGTGTTTAAAAACTTTTCCTAAGTGGACCATGTAATACCAGGTTCCCTCTTTTAAAAGCCGATCGCCACTAGACATGATTCCACTGGGTGTTCGCTTGAGAGCGATCATGCCATTGTACGACAGCAACCTCGCTGATTGCGAAGTATCTTATACTGAGGATTCCAGCTGTACGAATAGCAAGTTGAGTCTTTACATTGAAGCTATACTTGACAATGAGAAGGACTTTGTTGAGTTTTTTGCAAAAACCACGAAAGGTCTAACTCCCTGGGGTGCTCAAAGATCTTGGCTCAAGAGACTCCTTCAAGGTGAAAACACCGTACTAATAGCTCCTACAGGTCTCGGTAAAACAACATTGCTACTGGTTTACGCGCTCTATTCAGTATCAAAGGGAAAGAAGGTTCTCTACATAGTACCCACAAAGCCTCTTCAAAACCAAGTTTACCAGAGAATGTTAGAATACGCTAGAAACGCTGGTTTAGAGAATGTAAAGATCATCAGTTACAACTCTTCGCTAAGCAAGAAGAAGCGAGATGAGCTGCTTAACCGGATCTCATGCTGCGATTTCAACGTACTAGTGGTTACGAACAGTTTTCTGTCGAAAAAATACGATGTATTATCGAAATGCTCGTACGATGTACTATTGGTAGACGATGTTGATAGCCTACTTAGAAGTAAGAAGAACACCTACAACCTACTTAAACTCCTCGGTTACACTGATGAGATCATAGAACTAGCTAAGAAACGAGTAAACATACTCTGGCGTATACTAACAGGAAAAACAATGGGAAAGAATGTTGAAGAACTTGTTAAGAACTACTTAAGCATAGACCATGAGCTTGAGTCTAGAATTCAAGCTTTGAAAGTTAAGCAACTGGTTGTTGCATCAGCTACTGGTAGAGCTCGAGGAGAAGTTGGTAAGGTACTGAGAGACCTCTTGAAAACCGATATTACAGGGATCACGATATACGGTCGCGACGTAACGGATTCCTACACAGTAGTATCAAATCTCGACGAGTTAGTGAACAAAGTAGTCTCTCTTGTTCTCAAGCTTGGAAAAGGATGCATACTTTATGTTTCACCTTTTCACCCCTACAAAGACCTTATCTTCAATGCTGTGCAAGCTATTAAGTTGAGGCTATCCGAGCTTGGATTCAACGTCGGCGATGCTGATGCTAAAAGGATAATGGAGTTTGTTGAAGGGAAAATGGATGTCTTAGTAGGCTCCTCGATCTACTATGGTTCAAGCGTAAGAGGCATAGATGCGCCTAGACACATAAGGTACGTTGTGTTTCTTGGAACACCAATGTTCGTGGTTCCATTGAGAAATCTGCTAGCTAACATGAACATTATGGCTAGAATACTTGCGGAACTCTACGCAAGAAGTGGAGACAACGAGTACAAGTCCATGGTAACACGTATTCGAAAACTAGCTCTTACATTAACTCCTTCCGAGAAAAAACTCATCAAGTACTTCTTAACGGGTAAACTAGCTATCGAAGCACTATCCTCTTCTCAAAAACTCCAATCAATATCAGCTGAAGTTAAGGAGATCTACGAGAGAGTTCTCAAGGCGGTGATCAGCCTTCTCGGTAATGAAAGGATCATCAATGTTGGTACTATAAGCTTAGTGAAAAAGAGCAACGAAGAGTACATCGGTGTTCTACCGGACGTAATGACCTACATTCAGGCTTCGGGTAGAACCAGCAGGTTTATAGGTAATACGATAACCCATGGTTTATCCGTGGTACTCGAGCTCCTTGACCTGGTGAATGTGGTTAAAGCTCTTGAGGCAAAAATGAAGGGGTTTAATAAGGATCTCTTATTCGTAGAGCTAGAGAATCTTGATCTTGAGCAAGAAGCTCGGTTGATCAGCATCTCGAGATCGGAGGCTTCTCAGAATAGGCTTAAATACAGGTCTATACTCCTCGTTGTTGAATCACCCACAAAGGCAAAAACAATTGCTAGATTCTTTGGTAAACCTGTATCTAGGAAAATAGGAGACTTGAGGGTATACACAATCCCGGCTAAGGTGGACAATGAGGTAGTTGAGTTTAACATTGTTTCAACTCGTGGACACGTATACGATTTAACTACGAAACCCTTGGGTCTCTATGGAGTACTCGTAAATGAGAGTAGAATAATCCCTGTGTACACTACTCTTAAGAAGTGTAAGCTGTGTGGTACACAGTTTACAGACCACGATGCATGTCCAAAGTGTGGTAGTAGTATATTTACTGATTCGAAATCTGTGATAGCCGCTCTGCAGAAACTAGCACTAGAGGTGGATGAGGTTTACATTTCCACAGATCCCGATATTGAGGGTGAAAAAATAGCCTACGATGTTTACACGTCAATAAGAATGTTCAACCATAGTGTTAAAAGAATAGAACTTCATGAAATAACGTTAAATGAGCTGCTGAAAGCTCTTGGTAAACCACGTGAGATCAACATCAATCTCGTTGAAGCTGAAATCTACAGAAGAATCTTAGATAGGCTGGTAGGCTTTGGTCTTAGCGGTAAACTCCAAGCTATGTTCAACAGCAAAAACCTTGGTGCAGGACGTGTGCAAACACCAGTGCTCGGCCTTATCATTGAAAGATACAAAGAGCACTTGGCTAACAAGTGCAAGAAGGTCGTTGTCAACGTAGAGGATCCCGTCAAAGTCAGGGTTTCCATGTGCATTGAAGCTCCGCATGTGGAGCTAGTAAACACTTTAAAATCCACAAACGAAGTAGTCTTCATGAAGGTTCATGAAACCGTTGAGGAGGTCGCACCTAGGCCTCCATACACAACCGATGAGCTACTGGTAGATGCATCTCGACTTGGATACACAGCTCGTGAAGCAATGAGGATTGCTCAAGACCTATACGAATCCGGTTTGATAACCTATCATAGAACGGACTGTACGTACGTTAGTTCTCACGGTATATCCATAGCTAAGGAGTATCTCGGTTCAAAAGGTTACATCAGCTTGTTTAAACCAAGTCACTGGGGTAATCAAGGTAGTCATGAAGCTATTAGACCAGTGTATCCACTTGATGTCGAAGATCTGCTTAAAGCTATTGATGAAGGTTTAGTAACTACGATCATACCACTCACGAGTAAACACCTAAAAATCTACGACCTTGTGTTCAGAAGATTCATCGCTAGCCAGATGAAGCCCTTCAAAGCGGTTAAATCAGAGTACAGCGTATATGTATCAGGCGTGGAGATTGGAAGAATATCCTTCTACACCGAGATCATTGAACCCGGTTTCAACGTTGTGGTAGGACTTAGGGTTTACAACGAACTCCGCCACTTGGACAAATTCACCGCATCGAAGTTCTCCATTCAATTGAGTAACTCGAGTAAAGTACCACTCTACAGTGAAGGTGATGTTGTTGCGTTAATGAAGAAACTTGGTATTGGAAGACCCAGTACGTACGCTAAGATCATTGAGAACATCAAGAGACATGGTTACGTTATTGAAAGTGCTAAGTTGAAGAAGCTTGTACCAACAAAGAAAGGAATACAGGTGTACGACTACCTGAGTAAGAACTATTCAGAAGTGACCACGGTTGAGTTAACTCGGAGAATGGAGAACACTATAGACAGGATCGCCTCGGGGGAGGTATCAGGCTACGATGCCATAGTAGAGCTATTGGATCGTCTCTTCGCAATGAACATTATAGAGCGCTCTTTACTTTCTCTTAACCTTGATCACAATGTATGGTTTTATCCGACCTCTAACAATGTTGCTTCCAATTGAAACATCAACAAGTTCTACACTTTCACCCATCTTGGACATTATAGCATTGAACAAATCAACGGCTTTACTAATGAACTTACCCTCCCCTCTTAGAACAACCATAGATGCTTCCTGAAACATTACTGCAACATCAATTAGATAACTAGATATACTCTTCTTACCAACAACAATTACTCTCTCAGAACCAACATTCGACAAGTTATTCACCCAATTTGAACATGTATCAGGGTCTTTAAATAAAAGAGAAGTAACCCCTCTAATAACCTAAAGTTTCACCGGTTCGTTTCAAATGGACACGGTGGATGATCCGTGAAACTCTTCAGGCGCATTCATATAAACTCCCCAGTTTCACCCCTCAGTTTCCACTGCACAATCAACCGAGAAGAGAGACCCCTTAAATTCAACTGGACTATTATGAAGAAGCCACTAAATCGAATACAGTTTGACGGTCTTTAATATCGGTTTGTATAATGATAATTAACAATATAATAGAACTTAATGTTTAAACTTCAAACAAATGTTTTTATCAATACGCAAAAATGCAACGCTTTATAGAGTCCTAAATATTACCCAGTTGAAAGTGCGGGGTGAGGGTTTTGAGAACGATTCTACATCTTTAAACTGGGGAGTTCCACCCTTCTTTTTCGACTGGAACTAGCTTAGGCTTAGAGGTATAGAAGGTATATAATACGATGATTATTATGGAGAGATTAGGGGCCGGGCGCCCCGCGACGCCTCCGGATAGGAGGCGAGGAAACACCGTGCACCCCGCGGTAGCGCGGCCTCGTAAGAGGCACGGGTAGAACCCGTGGCAACGGCACAGAAACGGTACGGCCACTACGATATGGCTATGATGCGGGCCACCTCCCGGTAACGGGAGGGCTTAAACCGCGGAGGACCGTGGTGGAGGCGTTGAAACGGCCGTCCCGCGTGGTGCAAGGCCCGGGTCCGGGATGAGGTACCGCGCAACCGGTATGGGCCGCTTAGACTAATGCGGGGGTGAACTGAACACGGGTTATTGCCCGGCCCCTCTGATAAACCGCTTTGACTAAGGTGAACTATTGGAATCTATAGCATGGATCTACGGTACCCCAGTACTCTACCACGATCTTAGCCATCTCATCTGCGTTGTTTGCATTAGAGTATGCTTCGAGAAGTTCTTCGTTAAGTGTGTGAAAAGTCGTCATCCACTTGAATAATCCAAGAAACTTGAGGTACTGGTCTTTGAAGCCAAGTATGTATGCAGATGCTGCTACAGCTTCTATGCTTGAGAGTACGCATGGTTTTCCATAGTTCACAGGGTTTCCTGGAAGTAGCGGAGGTAGTTTCAAGTGAACTCCTCGTATACCCTTAAAGTAGTCTTCGTGGAGCTTTCTCCAACTAGCATCAACAACAACGATCCCGTATCGAACAGCGTGGTTTCTAAACCACGGTCCCAGATATGCATTACTGAATGGATTTAAAACGAGAGGATAACCACGTACATCTCTTCTACTTCTTACAGGAGTTGCGAGCCCGAATTTGATCATTTTAAGAGCTGTGTTCTTATCTGGATCATCTTCAAACAGAGTTAAAGCGTAAATTCTGATCATCCCGCGATTTTCATCAGGAGTTCTCACGTGCAATTCGCCAGGTAATACTTATTAAACAGTCCCTCATATTTAGTTCTTGGGTGGGTAAAAGTGTCTAAAACGAACAAATCTGCAATAATACTGATACAGACCGAGATCGGTGCTGAGAGCAAGGTTCTCGACGAGTTGATGAAAATTCCCGAAGTCAAGGAAGCTTACATCGTCTACGGTACATATGATATTGTTGTAAAAATAGAATCAGACACACTTGAGAAAATAAGAGAAATAGTAACCAATAGAATAAGAAAGCTTCCAGACATTAGAACAACTGTTACCATGATCGTCGTCGAAGGACGAACAAAGTAGTACCTCTACAACTGCTTTACAGATGTTCTTTTTATTTCTCTAGAACACCTGGTCTACGCAGTTGCAACGATAACTTCGTTTTTCAATATTACTACAGTGTGTTCGAACTGGGATACTAAGCCATCCGCTTTTTCGACAAGTACAGGGTACTCGTGGAGATATCCAAGCTTCTTTAGTTGCTCAAGACTTTTCTTCAGCTGCTCAAGCTCCATATCGCTCCTGGCGTACCATCTAACTGCAAAGGGTAGTTCTCTCCTACTTGTGTATATGTACTCGTATACTCGCTTGAGCTCCAAAGGTGGTTCACGAGCCCTGGTTTTAAGCGCGTAGATTGTTACGAGCTTTGCTTCCTTAACCATACCTACACCGTTCGTGGCGAAGGGCTCTACAGCGTAGACTCCTGGATTAAGCCTGTGCCTTGCGAGTACATCGTGGTAATTCGGAATAGTAACACCACTATGAATAGTGTACCTTGAAATACTGTGTCCACTCAGGTTCTTTACGGGTTTGTAACCAGCTGATCTTATCGTTCTTTCTATGACCTCACCTATCTCAGAGGCTTTAACTCCTGGTTTCATCAATTCGATTGCTCTTTCTAGAGCGGATCTCGCAGCTTCGACAAGTCCCTCGTAGGCTGGGTTGAAGAAGACTGTTGCTGCAGTATCAGCGATGTATCCATCTATGTGTACACCAATATCGATTTTAACAATTGATCCATCGGGTATTACAGATTCATCGTTGTAAACCGGCGTGTAGTGAGCTGCAATACTGTTTATACCAATGTTCACCGGAAAAGCGGGTTCACCACCTAGTTCTCGAATATGGTTTTCAATCATCTCTGCAAGACTCAGTATTTTAACGCCGGGCTTCGCGCTTCTCATAGCGTATTCTCTTGCTTCTTTAGCTATTCTACCTGCTTTAAGTAGCTTTGATATTGACTCCTCATCCAAGGCTACTGGTTGCACCTTTGGTTACCCTTAACGCTGATAGATGACAAAGTAGAGCAATTTTAGTTTTTAGCCATGGTGGTTAAAATACTACACACGGGTGAAAACGTTGGGTAGAATTCGTTACCTTGGTCACAGCTTCTTTGAACTCAACTTAAAGGGTTTTGATGGTGTTCAGAAAACCGTGCTAATTGATCCCTGGGTTGAAAACCCGTTGAGTCCTGTTAAACTCGAAGACTACAAGAACGTAAAGGTAGACTACATTGTGGTTACCCACGACCACGGAGATCACCTAGGTAACGCTATTGAGCTTGCTAAGCTTACCGGTGCAACAATAGTGGGTATTTACGAGATAGCGGAGTACGCTGGTTCTTGGGGTGTGAGAAGCATTGGTGGAAACATCGGTGGTAAACTGAGGGTTGAGGACCTCGAGATAGTCCTAACACCCGCTGTTCACAGTTCTCAGAGAGGAGCACCAACAGGTGTTGTAGTGGGAGGACTGGATCTCAGAGTTTACCACGCTGGAGACACCGGGTTGTTCTCAGAGATGTCCTTTATACATGAACTGTACAATCCCGATATAGCTCTTCTACCCATAGGTGGACACTTTACAATGGGTATTAGAGAAGCCGTTAAAGCAGTAGAGCTCTTGAAGCCAAGGGTAGTCATACCAATGCACTACAGTACTTTTCCGGTTATACAAGCGGATCCCTATGAATTCAAGAAACTAGTTGAGGAGAAAACCGGGGTAAGAGTAGTTGTGCTAAAACCAGGGGAGGTCTTCGAATACCCATAGCCATGCAGTGTATTAAAACCTATTTTAGATGTTTTGATTTTTTATTCGAACAGGTTTACTTGAAGGTGTTTCGTTGACTGGTGAAGTTCAGGAGAAGCTCAAAGTTGCAATACGAAACACCGTTGAAGTCGTAACAGTAGAAGAACTCTCGAAGTTGCTACTAGAGGGAGAAAAACCTCGGGGTTACCTTGGTTTTGAACCGAGTGGACTAGTACATGTTGGT
>JAWBAI010000002.1:0-173617 GCA_038816475.1 Desulfurococcaceae archaeon | reverse complement strand
GCATCCTCCTCGCTTGCAATGCTCTCAGCAACCGTTCTCAACTACATCTTCACACCGCAGATGCTCATCGCCGTGACACCGCTACTCCTCCTCGCGCTACCGTCCCACCAGCTACTCCTCGTCGCCGCCGCTGACGTTGCGAACGCTCTGCTGATAATCGTCTTCTTCAACAGGGATTGGGTGGAGCTCCTTGGCCACAGGGAGCCGATCAGCCCCTTCGCCCCGTCGTCCGTGGTGCAACTCCTCGCGAACACCAGGAACGTCCTCCTCCTCATCACCATGATCATCCTCTACACCCAGGGGAGCACGGTGAGCAAGCGTGACTGACACGGCGCCGCCCTGGTACTACGACCGAGCCCTCGTGAACCCTCTGCACGGATGGTACCACCTGAACCGCGCCAAAGCGGTATGCCGCGAGCTACCGAAGCGCCCCCAGCTACTCGTCGACGTTGGATGCGACGGAGGCACTCTCACCGAGATCATCGCGGAGTGCTCGGAGGCTGAGAGGGTCATCGGGGTGGACGTGAAGGAGAGCTCAGTAAGGTACGCGGGGCGCGTGAGGAGGAGAGGAGAGTTCTACGTTGCGGATGCTCACAGGCTACCGCTCCGAGACTCCGTGGCCGACGTTGTCACGATGCTGGAGGTCCTTGAGCACCTGTCGAACCCGGGTGAAGCGCTACGCGAAGCGCACAGAGTGCTGAAGCCCGGAGGGCTCCTCGTGGTGCTGGTGCCCAACGCTCGCTCAGCCCTGTTCAACGCGGCGTGGTGGCTGTGGACGCACAGCTTTGGGCGAGCCTGGAGGGGCGCACACCACCACGACTTCAGCGAAGATGCACTAGTGAAAGCGGTCAGAGGCGCCGGGTTCAGAGTGAGGAGAATCGCACGCGTCAACCTCGGCATGCTCATCCTCCTCACGGCAACGAAGAGGTAGCTCTGCAACACCGGGTTTTTATACCTTCACCGCACCCAGGTTGAATACGGGTGGAGCACGTGCCTCAGCCTGAGAACCGCCCGAGAAGGGGGAAGGCGAGCGACAGGTGGAGCGTGAAGCGGAGCGCGATCAGCGAAGAGCTGAGGACAACGCTGATCGAGCTGAGCAGGAGAGCGGAAGAGGTTAAAGCATGCGAGCTGATGCCCGACCTCTGCAGAGAGGACGCCAGGAACGAGGCGTACGGGTTCTTCGACGAGGTGAAACGTCTCAGGGACGCGGTCCTCCTGAGGTGGAGGAACATCGTCATCGTCATCGCCCTACCCAGCGGATACCTGGACTACTGCGCGGAGGCACTCGTCATGAGCAACGAGCACCGGGCGAGGAAGATCGCCGAGCTGATCGGCGAGTTCGGAGACGACTTCGACCCCTGAATACAATAGAAAGAATTGAAAGAGCGGATACACGTTGTCTCTTGTGAAGTGCTCCCTCTTCACGAATACAATAGAAAGAATTGAAAGGGTCGAAGTGGCGGAAGATCGGAGATCGCGTCCCAAACGGTGAATACAATAGAAAGAATTGAAAGGCTCCTCAGTTATCTTCTCTATCTCTGGTGAGTCCGCGAGGAATACAATAGAAAGAATTGAAAGTGGAATCATCTAATACATGATGAATGTTATGCATTTGACAACTACCGAATACAATAGAAAGAATTGAAAGTTCTCTCGATACTTCAAATACCCCATGTCCACGAGTAAAGAATACAATAGAAAGAATTGAAAGAGAGCGCCTGCGAGAGCTCTACGCCAGTGGTCTGCTACCGAATACAATAGAAAGAATTGAAAGCTGCTCTCGCGGTTGTCTTGATTGCGAATGAGCCAGTGGGCTGGGAATACAATAGAAAGAATTGAAAGTCAGCAGGTTCAATTGAAAACCACTATTCACCGGTGAATTGTGAATACAATAGAAAGAATTGAAAGATCTTAATCATAAGAATGAGTATCATTCAATCAAAAATCAAGAATACAATAGAAAGAATTGAAAGTGTGGAGCACTCTCGAGCAGAACCTCTCCCAGCTCTCCAACGTGGAATACAATAGAAAGAATTGAAAGATACTAATAGTGTTCGCACTATTGCCCATGATCTTCAAGCTCATGAATACAATAGAAAGAATTGAAAGTTCACTAAACGAGGTAATAGCAGCACTAATACTCGCATATGAGGAATACAATAGAAAGAATTGAAAGTAAGCGTAGGGCGTTCTACTCTCTAGCAGAAAAACGTGAAAGAATACAATAGAAAGAATTGAAAGTGTTCTCTTCGCTTCGTACTGGATCTCGGTTGAGTGCTCGAATACAATAGAAAGAATTGAAAGCTTTTCTCGATCGTGATCACTCTGTAAAACTCCCTTTCTCCATGAATACAATAGAAAGAATTGAAAGGAGAACTCTTTCGTTCTCAACGAGGTTGTACTTGAGTGCTCTGAATACAATAGAAAGAATTGAAAGTGCTCATGAAAAAAGGCTTTCTCGGTTATGAATTCGCTCATTGAATACAATAGAAAGAATTGAAAGGAATTCAACGTCTGCTTTGCACTTTTCACACACGATCTTGTGAATACAATAGAAAGAATTGAAAGGAGCTCAGAAGAGCTGTACCTGTACCAGTAACAGCGCCAACAGAATACAATAGAAAGAATTGAAAGTGTGTTCTGAACACAGCGAGTATAGTCATTTCGTTGAAGTAGTGAATACAATACAAAGAATTGAAAGAAGTGTTAGTTCTTAGCACTAGTTCTGTGCTGCATTGTGAGAACCTGGTTTTCACGTTTAACTTGTGATGATATGAATTCAGCTAGCTCAGGATAAACCGAGTCTGCGTCTTCTAGGAGATTCAAGTAGTGTGCTTCGGTTACACTCAGCTCCGAGAACTTCCCCAGAATGAAGTTACCTACATCCATCATTCCTCTTCTCCTGAAGAATCTTCTTATTAACCTAATAGTGAAGACTCTGATGTACTTTGGTTGAAGTATTCCTTTTTCCTTCGCGTACTTGGTAATAGTATCACGTCTAGGTATACTACCCTTGTACTTCTCTACGAGCTCTAGGAGATGAACTGGAAAGTACATGAAAGCTTCAGGTTTTTCTACTACTCTCTAAACCTAGGTAGTATCTGCAGAACCCGTGTTCCACGAAGCATGTGAGTCTTTTGATATCTGTATTTAGGTACTCTACGTATAGTTCTTCACTGGGATTCCAGGAGTTGAGAGCATGAATAACATGCTCAAATCTTACACCAGAGTAGAGCATGAGAGTGTATACTAGGTAGATCTTCTCGTTGTTCTGCCTCAGGTAATCGAGAGCTTCAACAACCTTATCTACTGGTACAGGTTTTTGACTTACTTTTCTACCGTATCCACGTCCAGGAATAGCTAACATTAACCTAGTGTAGGTATCCCAGTCAAGACCACTAACACCCTTAGAGTAGAGGTACTTAATGTAGTGTCTTACAACCTGCCTAGCCCAACCTGTAGGATGATACCTACCATCTCTACACTCCATATGCTTACCACTAAGTTGCCTGATGAGATGCCATCCGAGAACTTTACCTTCCAAGCAGTTACTCCATATTCTCTTGTAATCCACTAGTGTACGATGGGACACGGGTTTACCGGGTCTTCCATCCTGCTTAAGTAGCCATCTCTCGAACTCGGGTGTCCACTTCAGTTCTATTCTTGGAATAGCTTCTCCAAGTCTCTCAGTAAGATCAGCCTTGTAGTACTTGAGAATGTAGTTTAAAACCTCTTCTTTCAGTACATCGTTTCTCAGCATTGCATCGAGAAGAGCTAGAACTAGTGGTTTGTTTACACGTCCATCACTACTCATTATTCCGTAATGCTGAAGAAGCTGATCAGCTCTGAGAACAGCGAGAAGCTCCTCCTCCGGAAACACCTCGCATATTCTCGTACTCTGATGTTATCCTCCCGCTCTTCAACCAGCGGTGAACAGTCGACTTACTAACACCTAGCTTCAAAGCGATCTTCCTAATGGACAAAGCCTTGTTCAACCTCATGAGGAGCTCTCGAGCTTGCCACTCCTCGAGAACACAGGAGGAACTCTCTTGTCCCACGCTTCCACTGAGAACTGGGACAATGAACAAGGTATAAAAATTTTTCGCGGATTCAGCGCCGGGGGCGGGATTTGAACCCGCGCGGGGTTATCCCCCACCGGCTTAGCAGGCCGGCGCCCTACCAGGCTAGGCGACCCCGGCTTCACTTCTACTTATTCAGCTAACAGGTTTAAAATAGTTTGCCTCGAACACCCTGTTGATCATCCGTTATAGCTCTTTGTTCAAGTAGTTTTCAGTTGAAGCTATTCCGGTGCTTAAACAACGAGGGTTAACTCACGAGGTTGTTTTGAGTTTTGTTTGGTTATTTAGAGTGGTTGGTTTATACATTACCGTGGTTGAGGAGAACCTGGGTTGAGGTATTCGGGGAACAAGCTGAGTCTAGTTGTCTTCGTGCTGATTGCTGCTATTGCAGGCTACGTGTTCTGGCAGAGCTCCGTGGAGTTCAGTGTACTCGAGGAGAGAAAGGGGGGTTTAGGCTACGTATCGGATGAAACATGGTATGTTTCAGCATCAAGAGTAATCCTCGTTAGATTGTTCAAAGCTGAGCCAAGGCAAGTCGAAAGGTACGGAGCAACCGTGGTCTTCAGGGAGAAAGTACAAGACGAGGTGTACTTGGTTATCCTTAGTAGACAACTTGGTTTAAACATCACATTCTACAAGAACATACCCGCAGTCTACGTAGCTGGCTCAAGGAACATGGTACAGGAGTTCATCGAAAAAACCAGTGAAAGATACACCGTGGACGTGGTGATACCCGGTTGGGCTATGCCTGACAGAGAACACATACACATCTACTTGAACTGGGAGCATCCACCGCTCGGAAAGTACCTGATTGCACTATCCATGTACGCGCTGGGAGATGAACCAGTTTACTGGAGAATACCCGTGGTAGTAGCAGGTGCTCTAACAGTTCTACTTGTTCTCCTTGTTCTCGAAAAGCTGACAAGGAACATGCTTGTAGCTATTGCAGGAGCTGTTCTACTAGTCGTGGATACTCTGTCAAGAGCTCTCTTCAGCATAGCACTACTCGATGGATACGTAGCACTCTTCACCACCCTAGCCTTGTACCTCGCAGTAAGCAGGAAGTACAACTGGGCTCTACTAGCAGGACTCACCGGAGCTCTCTTCAAAGCATCAAGCCTCTTCACAGTAATCCCCATTGTAATCCTCCTAGCTAGAAGAGACGCTAAAACCAAGCCACCGGGTCCAACTAGAGTGAGAACATTCCTCCTCTCAGCATTGTTCTACACGTTCTCAGCAGTTCTTCTCTACTTAAGCATGCTAACTCTTGCTTCACTACCACTAATAGCCTACATGGGTGTAGTAGACTGGTTCACGAGAGCAGTTCTCGGTTCAGCGAAATGGCATCTCAGCGTAAAGTGCATAGGTGCACACTGCCCACAGAGCTCAGCACCATGGGATTGGTTTCTCGGTTTAAACAGCTTCCCACTCTACGTTTACCCCGGTGGACGAGTACTCTACGCTACAGGTATTACACCACTATGGGTAACCTCGGTTGCACTACTAGTACTAGCGCTTCCAGCGATCTACACGGGGGTTAAGGAGTATGGTTACATAGTACTATTCTACCTCGGTGTTTTCAGCGGATACCTTCTCACGTGGATACTGGGAGGTAGAACACAGTACAGCTTCTACAGTATACACCTAGCACCAATGGTTTACGTAAACCTCGTGTACGTTGTTAACCTACTAACAAGCAAAAACACGGTTAACAAACTAGTAAGCACCTGGTTTAACCTACTTCAAGGAGTTCTCGATAAGCTAGTACTCTACTAGCTACAATTCAATGCACCCCTTTCTTTTAAACCATATCATGATGAGCATAGTGTAATTGGGGTATCAGCATGAAGCCACTACACTACAGTAGACCCAGGCTTAGACTAGTAACCGTTAAAATGCCTGAGCTCTACGTAGAAGGCATAGAAGAACTGGTTAAGATAGGCAAGTACAGGAACAAGAGCGAAGTTATCAGAATAGCAGTAAGGGATCTTCTGAGAAGAGAGCTCTGGATGAGAGAAGAGGAGGAGAAGGAAGTAGAGGAAGAGTTCGATTTCTAGCTGTTTTACTTCCGTTAAACCTGAGCACTGTTCATGAACCAAGAGACATTCTTCTAGCTCTATCGAAAACCAGTACTACTACTGGTTCATGAGCATCCAGCTCTTGAATACCGAGGGGTGGCTGATAGTCTGGAAACAAGTGCAGAATGGGTTTAAGCTCCACAGGCTTCTTGTAAACAATAGGGTTAACAACCTCCATGGCAACAGCTTGCTTTGCACCTCTAATGTAACTGTAGTCTTCTTCACCAACTCCTGCATCAGGGTCTTCTGATAGCACCTTGATTATGTAGTCTGGAGGACCTTGTACAACGCGTCCCACGGTGTACTCGCCCATGAAAGCTTTAACTCTACCACTAACGTAGACTACTACTCTACTACCTACCCTGATGTCTACTCTACGTACAAGCTTCCTGAGATCATACCTCTTCTTACCCGTGAAGATTCTGTAGGCGAAAACAGGTTTAATGGGGATCACTAAAACCTTCATTCACTAGTCCCTGACATTGTCTCCACGTTTTAATCGAATTAATGGTTTTAAAGGGCTCTGCTAGTAGATATAATGGTGCTGAAAGCTGGTATTTCTGAAGGAGTGATGAGTGACACCGGGGCTTAGAGGTAAGCAAACGAATGGAGATTACCCGCGAGGGGGAAACAGTACTTGTACTAATAGATAGCAAGAGGAAGTTTCTAACCAAGCTTACTAGAGGAAAAATCCTTGGTACGGACAAGGGCTACATACACCACGACAGCATGATAGGTATACCATACGGTAGTACCGTAAAAACCAGCCAGGGTGTAACTGCCTACGTACTGAAACCACTAAGATTAGACTACTACTCAGCTGGTGTAACTAGAGTAACGCAGGTTATTCACCCAAAGGACGTAGCTTTGATGATATACCTATCGGGTATAGGTCCAGGTAGTAGAGTAGGAGAAGCTGGTGTTGGAAGCGGTGTACTAACACTAGCAATAGCCTCTGTTATAGGAGACAAGGGAAAACTCTACGGATTCGACATCTCAGATAAAGCACTCAAGTGTGCAAGATTAAACCTTGAGAAAACAGGATTAGCGGATAGAGTAGACCTGAGAAAGCACGACGTGAGAACAGATCTAGCCATCGAGGAAGCCTTGGACGCGTTCTTCATGGATATACCCGACCCATGGAACGCTCTTCGAAGCATCAGCAGAGTACTAAAGCCATCAGCACCCGTTTTAATCTACGTTCCAACAGTAAACCAGGTTGAAAAAACAGTTCTAGCTCTCAGGGAAACCGGAGTGTTCATCGATATACATACCTATGAAACTCTTCTCAGAGAGTACAGAGTTGAAAAAGACGCTGTTAGACCCAGGTCTCGAATGATCGGTCACACCGGGTACATAGTCTTCGCAAGGAAGTCGCTAGAAATGTCTTCCCTTAACGTATAGGTATATTGTGTGAAGCAGTCCATTATCGTCTCTTACCTCTATTACCTTCTCCGGCTTCCAACCCGGTATTCTGAACTCGTGGCTCACTATTCTTGTTCCATCCTTCAGCTCTTTTTCGAACTTGGGTTTCAGCATTTCATTCACAGATGTTAGCAGAAAGAGGGTTACTACTGTTGCTTCACCAATGTAAACATCGAAGAAGTCTCCGTGTACAACTTCAACTCTGTCTACTAGCTTCTCCTCTCTTATTCTCTCAAGAGCAATCTTATACCTCTCCTTGTCAAGCTCTATGCCAACAGCTTTCTTTACGTTGAACTCCTTTGCAGCAACTACGAGTATGCGTCCATCACCACATCCCAGGTCGTACACTACATCGTCTGGTCCAGCATTAGCAAGTTTAAGCATAGCTCTTACCACAGGATACGGTGTTGGTACGTATGGCACGAAAACCATAGTTCTCCCGATGCAGCACTCTAGCTGTAGCCAGTAATACATACAGTTTTTAGACAGGTTAAATTTAATTCACGTGGATTTCAGCACAGGAGGATAGCAGAGTGTAAAACTTTGCTTTACCGGGTTTCAGAGGGGGAAGCTACTGGGGTATTTCTACGTTGAGTTCACGTAGTTTCGTAAGCATTTCTTCTACTGCTTTACTCTCATCTGGTTGCAAGCGTTCGTTAAGTGGTAATCGGGAGAGCAACCAGTGTACTTCACCGTTCTCCAGTTCAACGAGTATCTGTGGTAGCCAGCTCATTCCAAACTCGTCTTTATCACCGTGTTCAACGAGGTACACGTAGTCTTCAATTTTAACCTCAAGTGGTACCTTTAGAATACCGCTTAGTTTCTCAGCGAGAGACAACCACAACTTATGGTATGGGTGATAATCAGCTGTTACAATAACTACCTTTGATGCCTTCAAAGCTAAGATACACCCTTAATCTACGAGTATCGTATAGCGTTGGAGTTTAAATATGCACTTGCTTAGGCTTTCTCTCCTCCTCCGGTCTAACCTTTATTACACCAAGGAATATAGCGCATGAAATACAGTAGCACTTTTCTACCGGGTACTTCATGATGATCGCTCCCTTCTTCTCTAGTTCTTCAGCTAAACCGGGTGGAACTGGGCTGTACATTCTCGTAACGCATATAGCTTTATCGGAGGGTACTAGTGCACCGCACTGATCACAGGATATTCTCTCCACATACCCCTTATCTCCCTTCCTACGACCTCTGCTTTCTCTCTTCTTGGGCATGATCGCGACACCTTAAGTACACAGATTACTTTTTCTGTGTATAAGGGTTATTATAAGGATAGGTTTTTCTACTTCTGCGGGATTGAACCCCTAAGTTTAGTGAGCTCACGTAAGGAACCTGCTTTGCTGAGTTCACCCGACACTATGTCCTCCCACTTTATGCCAAGTGCTGAAAGGAACTGTTCTAACCCGGTCTTAAGTGTTTCAACATACTTCTCCGGGTCTACCTCGTGTTGACGTGCTAGTTGAATAGCCTTAACACCATCACCTCCCTTTATCTTAACGTACACTATGACGTCGTTTTCTTGAACATCAATTCCGTACTGCTTCAGCTGCAAAGCAGCTTTAACATGCTGTGGTTTGTTTTTAACATACGTTGATAAATCCTTGGAGAGAGTTGTCTTTATAGCCAGTTGATCAAGGGGTATCTCTTTTTGCTTTAACCCATGGTAGTATTCTCTGGTAACCTTTTCAATCCAGGTAATGAACCCTGCTATATCCTCGGGTGTTTCAACTTTTCTAATGGTATCAATAATGTTGTTGAAGAGGATTTTCATGAACTCTGGTGTGTTCCTCTTCTTAACAATGAGACCCTTGATCTCGATTTCACCAGACTTTGTTCGACCCAGGTAGTTTTTCTTCAACCCTGTGAATATAGCGTAGGTGAACTCCTTGTCCAACTCTATGTCAAGTCCTAGTGTTTGCTGAACCCACTTTTGCAGAAGTTCAAGCTGCTTCTGTGTAGAAGCCCATACGAATATCGAGTCTGTATCACCGTAGAGTGTTTTTATGCCCATTTCAGCAGCTTTAATTACAATGCTCATGAAGGATCTTCGGCCAAGAGCTGTCACGCTTTCAGCTACAGCTGGAGAGTAAAGCGGGAACCTTTCGTCTCCGAATACACCGTAGCTCGCGTTCACGAACACCTTGATAGCTCTCTGAACAACATCGTACCAGGCCTTCTGCTCAGGTGTAAGCGATGGATCCTTGCTCTTCTTCTTGTATACTTCTACTCTGAAGTCTCTGAGAACCCCGACTAGCTGAGCAGTTAAACCTGGTGCATCTAAGCACACGTAGTGAAGCACTTTACCCGTTTCATCAACAATTTGCTGTTTTTTCTTGCACCACGGCATATCAACTGTTTCGTAGCTCAGATTGTAGTTCTTTATAATACTTGGGTACAGAGAAGCTATGTCTAAGACTACAACGTTGAAGAACACTCCACGAGGAGGCTCTACTACGAGTGCACCAGCGTACTTTTTGCCTTCAATGGTTGCTCGAGTTGTCGATTTAACCAGCTTTTCAATGTCCTCCTTGTTTCTAATAAGGTAGTTAAGCCGCCTGTGCTCCCAGAAGAACAGGTTTTGAATCCAAGTTGATATCTGCTTACGGCATAGCTCCTCAATGCTGGTTTTCGAGATACGTGCCATCAGAACTATTAGCTTCCATGTTAACTCGTCGTTGAAGGTTGTCAGCATCAGAGTGATCTCCGCGTCTCTGAGGTTATAGGTAGCCAAGAGCCCAGCCGAGATCTCGCTCACAGTCTCCTCAAACCCTATCTTGGATATACCAAGAAGAGCAGATGCTACAGCATCCAGCTTCTCCTCCTGGTATTTACCCCCAAAAGCATAGTTCTTTATAGCTCTATTTGAGAAGAACTTGTACAAGTCGATGTGCAATGCAAATTCTACCTTAACCATCTCTTCGCCTACTCTAAATGGTATCATGTACCTTGGTACTCCGAGCTTAAGAGACCTTGTGTAAAGGTAGAGTAAGTCGAAGTTATCACCGTTGTACGTTAGTATCACAGGATACTTGGATACTGTTCTCAGGAAATCCAGTATAAGAGCTCTCTCGCTGTCGTATATTTCGATTTCGGCGTTAGCTGGGTAAAGGTTTTGCTCAACAGCGTACATGAAGCTGTGTTTAAAGTTACGTGCAAGCATGAACACTTTTCTAAAGCCATCGTATCCAGCAACAGCTATGCTTATTACTGGGTACTCTGCAAGCCTAGCACTAGGTATTCTACCCTTGAAGGGAGTGTACACCTCTATGTCAACAGCTACGCGTTGAGCTCTAGGAGGTGGTTCTTCGAACAGGTTCATGAATTCTTCTGCGAGTTTACGTGTTAACTCTGGTTCTTTTTCAAAGATCCTATCAACAGTTCTTTTGACTTCCTCTGGTGCACGAGGTTTAACTAGCACTAGTTTAGGTGATCCCTCGTTGAGCACCTGGAATTTCATACCTGGGATTAACGCCACATCGAATATGTAGTTAGCATGGTACTTGATCTTTGCCTCCCAAGCGCTTCTTACCTTATTTCTTAATCTCTTGACTACAAGAGGATCTTTCGTGATAACCTTGGTAACTCTGATCCTCTGCATGCTCAAGGGATCGATCTTCTCTACTTCCTCTAATCCTTCAACATCCTTCTCACCAGCAAAGATCTCCTTGAGTTTGTCCACGCTTTCGTCGGTTAAGAAGTAGGGCTTGTGATTCCACATATCAACAATGTTGACTAGTTTTGCTCCATCCTCGGTTAAGAACTGCAGAACAGCTTTTCCGATCTTGCCGTCGTAGTACACGCCAACAAGAAAGTGTGGTTCATGCAGTGTTTTCACTAAACTTGCTTTAAAAGGCAAGCTGAGGTTTATCCTGGAAACTACTTCTTCTCGGTTGCTCATTGATGCTTACCCTCTGTTAGTAGCATAATAGCTTTCGCTATGTCTCCTTTAGCCTTCATGAGAGCCTTCTTAGCTTCTTCGTATGATACCCCAGTGTGTTCTGCAACAAACCTTACATCCTCCTCTGATACTGTGATGGATTCAACAGCCTGCTCTTCGGGCTTCGGAACAAGCGGGGTTTCCAGGATCTCCTCTCCGAATACCTGGTATATTGATTGATTACCGTACTTGAAGACAAGCACCGTGGGTTTCTGAACAACGAGCTTTTTACTGCTAGTGTAGAATTCCACCTTCTCAACGTCCTTTAGTTCTACGACTTCAACTCCGTACCTCCTCAGAAGCTTCTTAAGCTCGTGTGGTGCAAAGAACACCAAGGTAAAAACACCATCCTTATTAAGGAATTCACCCATTAATCTTTTTAAGACCAATAGCCTAATGCGTATAAACCAGCTCGATCGATTCTGAGAGTGCTGATCATGGAGGTGAAGATCCTGGGTGGAGGACAAGAAGTGGGTAGATCAGCTGTATACCTGAAGCACGGAGACAAGGGAATACTCCTTGACTATGGAATAAGCTTTGATGAAGAAGACAAACCCAAACTACCATTGCACGTTAGACCTATCGATGTTTCATTTATAGGTATAACGCATGCTCACTTAGACCACGTGGGTGCAGCACCCTACCTCTTCATAAGCGAAAATCCCAGGGTTTTCGCAACTAGGCCCACAATGGATATTGCAAGACTACTGATACTAGACTTCCTCAAGCTAAACTCGTACTACGTAGAGTACGAGATTAGAGAGTTCGATAGAATGTACAGGAGCACAGTGTTTCTAGACTACGGAGAAAGAGTAGACTTAGATGAATTCACAGTACAACTATTCGATGCAGGCCATATTCTGGGTAGCTCGATGGTGTACATAGAAGCACCCAACGGTGAGAAAATACTCTACACCGGTGATTTCAATACTCTTCAAACGTGGACTTTGAGAAGTGCTGAACGTCCTCTCCAGGGAGTTACAACACTGATAGTAGAGTCAACCTACGGTGGTAGAAATCACCCCGAAAGACACCATGCAGAGAAAAGACTCGTAGAAGTGGTTGAAGAAACCATTGACAAAGGAGGCACTGTTCTAATACCAGCATTCAGCGTGGGGCGTACGCAGGAGGTAATAACAGTACTACACGTGCAAGCACCCTACTTGGACATATACGTTGATGGTATGAGCAGAGATATCACGGAGATTTACCTTAAGCACAAGAAGTTTCTAAGAGATCCAGCGTTGTTTCAGCGCGTTGTAGAAAACGTGAACTTCATAACAGATTCTTCAATGAGAAGAAAGCTTGTTAAAAAACCAACACCATGCGTAATTGTTGCATCAGCTGGAATGCTTAAGGGTGGACCAAGTCTCTACTACCTAAAGCACCTGGCTCAGGATGGAAGAAACAGCATTGTACTGGTGAGTTATCAAGCGGTTAATAGCAATGGTCACAAGCTACTTGAAACCGGAGTGCTCAAGGAGCAAGGAATAGACTACCCGGTTAAAGCCAGAGTAGAGTGGATAGACCTCTCAAGTCACGCTGGTAGAGATGACATCGTAAAGTACATAGACGGGTTTAGGAGTACTCTCAAAGACGTAATCATAGTTCATGGATCCCCGCAGGACGCCAAAGAACTTGCAGCGCGGATCAGAGAAGTACTCGGTAACGATGTAAGAGTGCACGTACCTGCGAACGGGGAAACCGTGAACACCTGCTTGTAGAACTCCTCATGAATTTAAACCCCCTCAGAGGATAAGAGAGAAACGGCGGTTGCGCCGGGGTAGCTCAGCCTGGTAGAGCGCCGGGCTGTTAACCGCACTGGGGTTCAGCCTGGTAGAAACCCGGTGGTCCGGGGTTCAAATCCCCGCCCCGGCGTTTAACAAAAACTCAGTTAAGTGTGAACGTCTCCATTACGCTCGATGTTGAGACCAGTATGTAGCTACTGATACTAGAGGTAACTGAAAAACTATGGGTAATACTGCTTCTAGCTTAACCGGGAACTACTCTAGATCCCTATGAAATCCTCAGGCTTTGGTGGTTCTGGTTTCAGTCCTTTCCTCGTTCTGATCTTGGCGATCAGGTCCATTAGCAGAGACTCCGGTACAGGTGCCCAGCGGCTGAAGTCCTGACCCCATATAGCTTTACCTGCTGTAGCGTTTCTGAGCATGTCTGCTAAGTCAAAGGACTCTGCAACCGGTACTTCAGCTAGTATTCTAGCTAGGTTTTCACTCTGTTGAACATCGAGCATTTTACCGCGTTTCTTCGTAATAATAACTGATATGTTACCAATGTACTCTAATGGTGTTCTAATATCCAGCTTCAGTATCGGTTCTAGAAGTGTTGGTTTAGACGTGAGAAAACCTGCGAATATAGCGTTTCTAACCGCTGGGTATATCTGTGCAGGACCTCTGTGCGCTGGGTCTTCGTGGATCACAGCGTCGTGTAGTATTACCTTGAGTCCTCTCACCGGCTCGTGAGCTAGTGGACCCTCTCTTACTGCAAGCCTAAAGCCTTGTATTAGCGTATCTCTAACTTCTCTCAGGTACTGAACTCCGGTTGTTAGGTCCACGAGAACATTTATGTTCTCGTCGATAGCTATTATTCTTCTAGCAACATCGGTATCCCATCCAGCGTGGTCTCGAAGCAGCTTGGCTCGTTCTCTTGGATCCATGTCCTCCGTGATTATACCCTCCTGTATTAGCTTAATCGCTTCCTCGTCCAAGGGTTCAACGCTAATGTAGAACTTGTTGTGCTTGTTGGGTGATTTACCTTCGAATATCTGGCTTTTATCTCTTATGGTTTCTCTGTAGACGATCACCGGTGGTGAAGCTACAACTTCTAGTCCGTACATCTCCTTGAGAAGAGTTAGTGCTATTTCAATGTGAAGAGTACCAACACCGCTGAGTATGTACTCTCCTGTTTCCTCGTTTATTTTTACAACAAGGCTTGGGTCTTCCAGGTGTAGCTTGTAGAGAGAATCGATCATCTTGGTTAACTGCTGTGGGTTCTTTGGTTCTAATGCAACGGTTACAACGGATTCTGTTATCATTCTGAACCTTTCAAAGGGCGTCATGACGTCCTTCAGTAACGGGGATACTATGGTTTCACCAGCTCTAGCCTTGTCCAGTCCTAGAGTAGCTGCGATGTTTCCAGCTGTTATGTAGTCTGCGATCTCCCGGTAAGGACCCATGTAGAGCCCTACCTGTAGAACACGCTGAGCTGTTCTAGCGTTCACCAGGAAGACCTCTTCTCCCGGTTTCACTGTTCCAGAGAAAACTCTACCGGTAGCAACTAGACCAGCGTGTGGGTCTACTTTCACGTCTGTAGCCATCATTACTAAGGGTCCGTTTGGATCGCACTCTACCATGGCTTTTGCTACCTCGCTGTTGAGATCACCATGCCAAATCTTCGGTATTCTGTACTTTTGAGCTTCCCTGGGATTAGGCAGGAACTTTACCACCATGTCGAGCAGAGCTTCGTGTAGCGGTACTTGCTTTTGAAGTTCAGCTACTCCTTCTTTACCTCGGTTGTAAGCATCAATTATATCCGAGATCTTGATGCCCTTCTGCTGTGCTAGTGGAATCGTTAACCCCCATCTATCTCTGGCAGAGCCGAATGCTACTTGCCCTTTAGCCGGGTCCAGAAGCCATGCTTTTTGAAACTCCTTATCAGCGTACATGGATATCAAGGTGTTAATGTCCTTGATTATTTGCACAAGCCTCTGCTGTATTTGACTTGGAGAAAGCTTCAGCTCCTTTATCAACCTGTCTATCTTGTTTATGAAGAGTATTGGTTTAACTCTCTCCTCCAGAGCAACACGCAGGTACATTTCCGTTTGAGTCATCACGCCTTCCACAGCGTCAACAACAACTATTGCTCCATCAATAGCTCTCAAAGCTCTCAGGGTCTTTGACTGAAAATCAACGTGTCCCGGTGTATCGATCAGGTTTATCACGTAGGGTTTACCCTTGTACTCGTGGTAAAGGCTTACGTTTGCGGCTTTAACAGTCATCTGTCTTCTCTGCTCGATGTCCAGGTAGTCTAATGCAAGTGCTTGTCCAGCGAGCTTCTCCGAGAGTAAACCAGCAGCGCTGAGCAGTGAATCCGAAGTTGTGGTTTTACCGTGGTCTACGTGAGCTGTAATGCCAATGTTTCTAACCTGCTCTATGTTTCTCATTATCTTGAGTACTTCGATCGTCTGCTTGTACTTTACCATGGTTATCTACCTCTTGAAAGCACAGAGTTCACTATTCTCAGAGGGCGATTTATACTTTAGAACTCAGAATTGCTTTTTAGCTTTTATTCTTGAAGCTTAACTCTACTTTCAAGAACTTCTGTGAGTTTATCCCTGATGTGCTTAATGGTCTCTGCTACTACGTTGTTGAAATCCCTTGAATAAGCAATACTTCCTCTAACTGTAACGTCGAGAACAACATCAACACTGTTGCTCTTTTTTACAATGCTTATAACTATGCTGTAGTCTGTTTTAGGGGGAAGAATTTTTTCAAGGTGTTTTTCAGCTTCCCTTTCCAGTGTATCTACGAGCTCCTCTAGCTCATCTTCACTCAGACTACTGAGTGTAGAAAAATACAGTTTATTAGACTTCATTCTGGGTTATTTCACCTTGTAATTAAGCCATGTTTTTCAAGAGCTTCGCGTATTTTGTTCTCGAGATCGTTTATCTGCTTACTTAGAAAGTCCAGTTGCTTTTTGTACTTATCGCGTTTTATCACCAAGAGCTCTTTTCTCTCCTCGAGTTCCTTCCAAATGTCGGCTTTGGTTTTTCTCACAAGTACGTGTCCCACAGCCTTGTACACTTCAGCATCGTCACTCAAGTTCTTCAGAGCATCAATGATACTGTCGATCTCGCTTAACTCAGCCTCCACTATGCGTAGTTCAGCTTCGATTCTAGTGTAGTGATCTCTCAGTGTTTGATGCTGCACGAGTAGTTGCTGAACTTCAGGTGGGAGAGTTTTCTCCTGTTGCTTTCCAGTAGACATTTTCGGCATCACCTACAACTCTTAGTAGAAGTGCTAAAACACCTATAAAGCTGTTGTTGAGTGCACGTAGCTTGCTTATACTACTGCAGTTCATGGTTAAAACAAGTCGTTTGCCTTCTACGCTTATATCAGCTTTACAGACTTCAGGCACGTTTCTTACGTCAGGTACGAGAGCTCTGTATACGGCGTACCCCAGGTTTTCCGAGGGGAACTCGATGCTGTACTTAACTTCTACTTTCAAATGATCCACCTTTTACAACTCTTTTAACTTCAAGCAGAGGACCAACAGGGTTTCCGTGAACATTTAACCACTTTACAACGATGAACTCGGATTCTTCTAGTACTAGTTTCAAGCTAGCACTATTACTGTGTATTTTGCTGAATACCTTGATCAAAGCATCGGCAAGGTAGAAGCAGTCATCGGATAGGCACTTTGTGTAGTCCACGCTTATACTCTCGGCATTGTATGCTCTCGAGGATTCTGGGTTTTCACGTGAAAGCTTAACTCCACCTAGTTCTACCCCCACGAACATCTCTACGGAGGGATGCGGGTAGCCGTCTTTGACCTCGTATATGTGGATAGCACCAGGATTACCGTGCTTCTCCGAAACTATAGCTAGGAAAGAACAGTTTCTTCTCCGAGCCTCGATCGCTAGTTCAACGATTGTTTTATGCCCTCTGTTTACTCTCTGAGAGCGTGGAAGAACAGATGCAAGGTCTTTAATAAAGCTTCTAGTTCTTGGTGAAGGCCTATGTGATGTTGTGAGAAGAATCAAAAACCCTAGTCCCTGACCACAACGCTTGGAAATGTTTTCGATAGTTCTGTTCTAGGAACATACGCTCCTCCAGTCCACTTTGCTCCGCACTTCTTACACATCCATATTCCAGTACTAATCCTAACTACTCTTCCTCTGTGAGCGCAAAACGGGCATGTGTGTGGTGCGTAGCGCTTCATTAGAACATCTCTAACTTTCTTTCTAAGTGTTGCTCCGTATCTTGCTCCGTACCTACCTGCTATCTTTACAACCTTTGTTCTAGCCACACTTAAGCACCCATTTCCGATAGGGGTTTAACATAGTTACCAGGGTTATTTAGGATATTCTTAATGTAGCTTATAAGCCACCTTCCTTTGCTCAATGCTATGTCTACTGATTTTTCAAGCGTAGTCCTGGTAATTCCTTTTTCACCACGCTTCTGTATACCGCATATTCTACCCTCTTCGTCCACAGCGATTGTGATTACTGATTCAGCGATGTACTCTTCCTCGAGGGAGGGATCTACGAATACGATATCGCCAATGATACCCATGGTTACGGATACAACGATGTTTCTCACGGGTAGCGGGTTCTCCCTGTTACTCTTATCAATTTTGTAGCCCTGTTCTAGCTTCAGAAGCCGGGGCATTTTTGCTGTTGCAAGAGCTAGTACAGAAGCCAGCATTCCAGCATCAATGGCGTTTCCAGCGTGGTCTACCAGGTATATGTCGTTAAAGACAACCCATGCTAGTTTTCCAGGTTCTATGATGAGCTTCTCGAGGTCTAGTACTCTGGGTTCTCTGAGAGATCTATCTATAACCCTAGCAAGTTCAATAGCGTTCTCATCTGGAGGCCCGGGTTCAAAGGATGGTGAAGCCAGTGGAACAAACTCCGCGTGCACCTGTAAAACACCTTCGTTTGGTCTATCCGGGTATGGTGCACCTATGTCCAGTTTTACACCGGCAATGATCTGCGTTTTACCTAACTTAACGAGAGCACTTCCTTCTGACTTCTCTATTGGATTAAGGATAACCGAGATCGGTCTGTAGTCTAGTAAACCACGACCATCTACTCTCTCTCCGCGTTTTAGGCTCTTCACCAGCTGTTCAACGTACAGCTTTGGAAGAGGCTCTTTTTCGGGTGTAATGCTCATAGTTATCTAGCCTCCTCAGCCATTTTTAAGTACTTTAGGTAAAGAGCTTCTTTAGCAATTTTGTATATGTGCTCAGCAGCTGAGAATGCTAAGCTAATCGCCTTGTTGAACTCTTCCGGTGTTAGTACACCGTTCAACTGGAGTAGTACAACCTCGTTTAAGTTTGGTAGTATCCCTACGGGCATATCGGCTTCCCCGTACTGGTCTTCAAGCTCGTTCACGTCTACGACCAGGGTTCCGTTGACCTTGCCTATGGCTACTCCTATCGCTAAGTCCTTCATTGGAATACCAGCATCAGCCAGAGCTACTGAAGCTGCTGTTAAACCAGCAGTTCTCGTTCCTCCATCAGCTTGTAGTACCTCAATAAACACGTCTATACCAGAACGAGGAAACATGTACGTGAAAACAACAGCCTCTAGAGCTTCTCTTATAACCTTTGAAAGCTCTATTTCTCTCCGCGTTGGAGCAGGACTTTTACGCTCCTCTGTTGAGAAGGGAGCCATGTGGTACCTTACTCTTAGAACAGCTCTGTCCGGTAGAGCTATGTGCCTTGGTAGTACTTCCCTTGGACCATACACAGCTGCAAGTACTTTTGTACCACCGTACTCCACTAGCGCGCTTCCATTAGCGTTCTTTAGAACACCCACGGTTATCCTAACAGGGCGAAGTTCATCTGGTTTTCGACCATCTACTCGAGTTCCATCTTCTCTAATCAACACCGGTTTACTACTCACTTGTATACACCCATTTCTGATTCTAGAAGCATTTTCACCTCTTCTGTGAGACCTCTTAAGTGTGCTTTAGCTTCTATTAATCTTACAGACTTTACTAGTGCTTTAAGGGACTGTTCACTGGGGCATTTAGCCCATATGTACCCGTTTAATCCTATGGTAAGCTCGCACTTAGTCAGAGAAGTTAGTACGTTGAACATACTACCCTTCCTACCTATGACTCTGGCAACTTTGCTCGGCTTTATATCAATTACAAAACCATCAACGATCTTACCAAGTCCTTTACCCTTAACAGTTAGAACAGGGTCTCGAAGCCTATCGAAAGACGCTATTTTAGCCAGTACGAAGTCTCCTGTATCTAGGTAGTTTCTCAGGTTGTGTACAGCTGGGTTAAACCCCTCTATGACATCACTCGCTGGAAGAATAGCTTTGTAAGGTGCTTTTATATCAACAAACCATGATGATAAACCCACATCGACCACGACTCCAATTACGAGATCATCCTTTCGTGGTGTGTAAACACCCTCTAGTGGTATAATACTGATGTTCTTGTCTTCAACGCTTACAACTCCAAGTACGTCGCTGTAAACCTTGTTTCCTACAATGTAGATGTGCTTTTCGGGGAAATGCCTAAGCTCTGCTCCTGGAACAACCTCGTTTTCCTCGAGCACAGCGATGCAGTCTCCCGGTCTAACAAGCTGTCTATCTGCCACGATAAGCTTCATAGAGTTACACCACGCTGATTATTTTAACATCTCCTCGACCCTTGGTCAAAGCGTTAACTCTGTCTATTAACTCCTGCTGTAGTCCAGCAGGTATTTCGAGTTCCACATTCAAGCTTCCATCACTAAGCCAAACCGTTTTCTTAACTGTTCCCATCCCCTGAAGCATTTTAAGACCTCTACTAGCAACATCAGAGGGTAGTTTTACAGCAACGTAGGCTTTTGCCACCTTTATAGGAATAACCTTAGCCAGCTGCGAAATAATGTCTTCGAGCTGCTGTTCAGCTGGTTTAAAGGGATCCACTGAGACCCTGGCTTGCTCCATGGCTAGTTCTAGTCTTTTAACGGGTATTGGGAGCTTCGTCTTAGGGTCAACAACGTTTCTCGCTATGAGGTTAAGGATCTGAGCTTTCTTCTCCTCTATTAGCTTACGACGTTGTTCTGCTGTGAGCTGAATTTCACCTCTCTTTATTATCTCCAGTGCAACTGTTCTGGGATCATCCGTACCAAACACGGCTCTCATGGACTCAGGAGAAGCCTTGAGGCCTTTCTTTGCATCCTTGTACACAAAGTCGCTGACCAGGACTTCATCTATGCTAATGCTTTTACCTTCTCTAAGTTGCAGAGCTTTATCGGGATCTACGAGGATCTCGAACCTATGTCCCTTTGCTTCAAAGCGTGCAATAACGTGTTTTTCCTTCAAGGGGTTACACCAAAGCTGTAAAAGTAGACTTAAAAGACTCTCAGTGCACGTAAAACCTGTGATTATAATAGTCTATTTCAGCTTTTTATCTTACCTTCGCTCTCTAGTTCCTTGATATATGCTCTTACCTCCTCCGGTTTGAGAACCATGAACTTCCTGTTGTGTATATCAGCGTAACCAATCTCAATGAAATTCTCGTATGGTTTAGACTCAATTATGTTGATAATCGTTAGAAGTGCTAGCTTTATTGTATCCTTAACGTCTAAGTCGTATCTGTAGTTCTTCTCCAGGTACTCGAGGACAACGTTGCTCTTCTCACCTATAGCTGTAGCGTAGTAACCTAGGTATCTTCCACTAGGCTCAGTCATGAATAGCTGTGGACCCTTATCGTCTACGCCGGAGAATATTATGGATACACCGAATGGTCTTACACCAGCATGCTGTGTATACATCTGCTTTACATCGCATACGAGCTTAGTAATGTACTCTACTGGTATGGGTTCATCGTAGTAGAATCTGTACAGTAGCGCCTGGTATATGGCGTAGTCGATCAGAATTCTTCCATCACCAGCCATACCAGCATAGCTCGCGCCCACGTGATCGTCTATTTTGAATATCTTCTGAATAGTTGTTTCATCAGAGAGCGGTGATATCTTCCTTTTTTCAGCAACTACGACAGACGCTGTTCTTGTTTTCAAACCTAGAGTAGTCCAACCTCTTCTTACAGCTTCAAAAGCGTACTCCACTTGGTATACTCTACCGTCTGGCGAGAATATCGTTATTGCTCGATCGTACGCTGCAGCTACTGGGAATCCCATACTTACACACCCAGCCAGATTTCAACAATGGTCTTAGTGGTAAAAAAGACTAACTTACGTGGTTATCACGGTAACTAATTCCCACATGAATGAGTATGTGAACAGATGGGATTTTATGCTATGGTCAAGGAGCAACAGCTAGTATTGCTATTAGAACCATGAACGTGTAGAGCACTGTCAGCACAGCAGCAGTGATCACAGTACTCGTTGCAGACCACACAAATACACCTCACTCCTTTTCTTATCGGTTAACGCGGTATCCACAAGAAATCTGGCTACAGTGTTTAGAGCTATATGTGCTATCATGTTAACAACACACGATGATGACGACCGGTGCACGTGAACTGTGAAGAGTAGTAGTGATATACGGGTACTCTTTTTGATAACAACTCTACAGTAGTACCTGCTATCTTCACAGGCTTAAGCACGCCTCCATCTAAAACATGCTATGGAGGTGGAAGAGGAAAAGTTATGTTGTACCCGCTGAACAGCTTTAATCGACCAGCGTGCATGCATCTTCTTGAAGAACCCATGTTAGCGTAGGTATTTTACTGATCTCGCTACGTCGCCTTGTGGACGTGGATCAGTAAATACGGTAGGCTGTTGAGTGCATCGTTTAGGCAGGTGTATGCAGTGCTACGCTATCTTAAACTATCTTCTTAATGAAACCTAATGCATGCTTCATAACGATTGCAGCAATGAATACGAGCACGGTCACTACGACTAGGTTGATCATGGTACTTCTGCGCCTTAGGAGTGCTATGTACTCCTTTGTTTTGTTGTAGAGGAACCATGGATCTGCCGTTTGGTTCGAAAAGCTTGGCTCTATCTGAGTTCTCTCATGATACTCGTTCCAGCTTGTAATCATGACTATGCTCACCTTGTCCGCGTTCCTGAGTATCCACTCCCACTGCTTTCTGTAGAAGCCCTGCGTGAGGTCTGGATCCAAGCACGCCCCTGGTGTTCTAAAATGAATGTCACAGTATCGCGGGATTATCGAGACCATGTTGTCTCTTCTCACCCTGAGCTCAACGCTGTCTGAGTGTAGTAGGTAGTCAGGCCAGTAATCCCAGTCCTGGTATTTAGCGTTATCGATATCGTTTCCCGTGATCCTTATAGTGAACTCTGGAAAGTCAGCGTCTGGTCTATACGATAAACCAATGGGGTTGAACGCGAGAATGAGTGGTTTACCGTGTAGGTGAAAGTAGAGGTCTCCGTAGGGTTCTATGTAGTTCACTCTAATGTATCTGGTAGTGTTCTCCCAGAAACTCCTGTTGTAGAGGGCTGGCTCATTACCTAGGTATGGTTCAACCAGGATTGCGAATTTTAATCCATACTTTCTCAGATGCTTAATAACAGCCTTGGCCGCCTCGTCCTCGAAGCTTCCTGGACCCCACCAGCTGATCACAATGAAGTCTACTCCTGCATCTTTTATAAGCTTCAGCTGCCACCGTATCACGCGCTCATCCCGCGAATCGTAGAATCTTATGACAGGTTGCTCAACAACAGCCCAAGCGGGATCCATGCTGGGATCCCAGTGTCTTCCATCGGAAGAGTACCACACATAGAAGTAAACACCAACCGTAACACTCCTATCTACATATGTAAATCCCAAAGTGAGAGCGACGAGCGCAACCACGACTACTAGCACTACCAAACGTACGCGCTTCCGTAGCACAAAACCACACCAGAAACATCAATATCGAAATGAGAAGAAAAGGATAGAGAACTAGTTGATCTCACCAATCATATGGTGATAGCAATTATGACGAAGACCACGGGCATCATTGGGCGCATCAAACTTGCTGTCCCCGTTGTATCAATAACCGTCATTTTCTTCTGTGATAATTGTATTCACTATGCGTTCAATGCGGTGTTGTTGCATCTGTGAATTCCGTTGTTGCACAATACCTCGATGAGTGCGAACTATCAAGTTTTCTTCATTGAGCTATATTGACGACCTCTTGACAACACTACTTTGCCTATGTAGAATTAAGTGTAGATCTCCGTAACCTACTCGATGTTTGCGTACAATGTTTCACCATTTTCAACAGTGTAGTTCCCCACAAAATATGGAATTCTCTATTAAGATCCCCCGCTGAACGGTTGCTCACCGAGAAGCGTTGAAGGTTTAAGCTTAACTATAGCCTTGGTCGTCGAAGGCCAGCTTAACTGCAGGTTCCGTAAACGAAACCTGAAGCAAATGGTTAAGACGCTAGTTGAGGAGGTAGTTAAACTTCTTTGTGAAGCAGAAGTGCGGGGGGTGGGATTTGAACCCACGCAGGCCTACGCCATCGGGTCCTGAGCCCGACCCCTTTGACCAAGCTCGGGCACCCCCGCAGCTCCCATTATATTTCCAGTAGTATGGATCGGTTTTTAGTTTTAATTTTCACTCGTTTCACGGTGTTTATCGCTAAAACATATTACTATGCTTCGACTTAAGCATGGATGGTGTCTACGTGTATAGAACCATTGACCCCAGAGATTACCATGTTCTACACCCGAGACCCGTGTACCTTATTGTAGCGAGAAGCAGTAGCGGTAAGTTGAACGTGATGTCAGCATCCTGGGTTACACCTGTTTCGGATGAACCATTTCTGGTAGCACTCTCCATATGGACTGGTAGCTTTACTTATCAACTGATAAGGGAAACCGGTGAGTTCACGATCAATGTACCATCAGAGAACCACGTTAACGTAGTGTACAAAGCTGGTACTATGAGTGGACGCGAAGTAGATAAGCTTTCACTGCTTGGACTAAAAACCGTTAACTCAACGAGGATACAAACACCTGGGTTAGCTGATATGCTGGGGTTTCTCGAATGCAAGGTCGTGAAGGAGATCGCACTCGACGACACAGCCTTGTTCATAGCAGAGGTTCTTGCAGTACATGTGAGAGAGGATGTTTACACCAGGTATGGCTGGGATTTAGCGAAAGGCGGTAAAGTTCTTCTACACCTTGGTGGAAGAGGGTTTACACTACCTTACAGACTCATACTAGCTAGCAAATCTTAATCCCTTTATACCCCAGGATAATACTTAGTATATACGTGATAGACATGGTGCGTGTTAAAACTAAGCTTGTTACTTGGGAGGAGATAGTAGACTGGTCAATGCATCTTGCTGAAATAATACGCAACGACGGGTACATTCCAGACATAGTTGTAGCGGTTGCACGAGGAGGATTCGTTCCAGCAAGATTAATCTGCGATTTCCTAGGGGTTGAGAACTTACTAAGCATTCAAAGCCAGCACTGGACTGAAGCAGCTAAAATGGAGGAAAAAGCCATACTAAGATTCCCGTACAAGGTCAACGCTGATGAACTTAAGGTTCTAGTAGTAGACGACATTGTGGATACCGGTGAAACACTGAAGCTAGCTCGAGACTACATACGAGACAACTGGAACCCCAGGGATGTGAGAACAGCAGCACTACAGTGGATTAGCCCGGTGGCAAAGTTCAAGCCGGATTACTACTACATTGAGGTCAAGGAGTGGACGTGGTTCCAGTACCCCTGGACAAGGCTGGAGGATACCTATCAGTTCATTAAGAGAATGATAACGGAAACCTACAAGGAAACCGGAAAACGGGAATGGACGTACAGTGAGATCGTTGAAGGGTTTAAACAATGGTATGGTATTGATGTTAGTGACGTCTACTACACGCGTGCACTAAGAGTTCTAATCGAGAAGCGAATAATTGAGCACGATGAAGCACGAGGAGTGTACAGGCTCATTACGGTGTAGAAAAGTGCTCGTTGAACCCTCTGTTAAAGCAGAAATAGGTATAATCGGTGGTAGTGGTCTCTACGAACTACCGGGGATCGAGGAAGTCAAGGAACTCAAGGTGTACACACCGTACGGTATGCCCAGTGACAACATCGTCGTCGGCGTTCTAAAGGGGAGAAGAGTAGCCTTTTTGGCAAGGCATGGTAGAGGACACAGAATACCTCCGCACAGGGTGAACTATCGTGCTAATATATGGGCGTTGAAGACTCTCGGAGTCAAGTGGATACTAGCTGTATCAGCTGTTGGTAGTCTAAGAGAAGACTATAGACCAGGAGACTTCGTCGTCCCCGATCAGTTCATCGACATGACGAAAGGCATAAGACCTCACACATTCTTCGAAGGTGGAGTAGTAGCTCATGTAAGTATGGCTGATCCATTCTGCGAGCACCTTAGAGAGATTATTCTCAAGGTAGCCTTGGAATTCCCCGATATCAGAGTGCACGAAAAAGGAACATACGTATGCATTGAGGGTCCTAGATTTAGTACTAGAGCGGAGAGCAGAGTATGGAAGGATGTGTTCAAAGCCGACATAATTGGAATGACACTTGTTCCTGAAATAAACTTAGCATGTGAAGCTCAAATATGCTACGCAACTATAGCCATGGTAACAGACTACGACGTATGGGCTGAGAAACCGGTAACAGCAGAGGAAGTAATAAAAACCATGAATGAAAACGTAGCCAAGGTTAAGAAGATTATACCACGCATAGTAGAGTTGTTACCAAGTGAACCGGATGAAAGAAAATGCAGTTGCTGCAAGAGCTTAGAAACAGCGCTCGTCTAGAACAGATTTTCGGGGAGATAGAAAGAATAGAGAAAAAAGCTAGGGAAGTTGCAAAGGATATACTTGATTTTTTAACGAGCAGCTCTTCCGAGACACTTATCTACGCGTACACCGGGTATGGACTACTGCCAGCTTCTATATCCTACTGGTTTTCCGTAACAATGAGGTCTCAGAGCACACTACTGCTGGATGTGGAAGACGCTTCACTCTACGTATTACCCTACAGAGAAGATGTTTCAATGGTGGTTTTCAGCGCCGAGGAGTATTCAAAGCTGTTCAGTAGTCTACAAGCAGCGAGACTACTGGGAGTTAAGTACAGAGCCTATGCTCAAGACCCGGTTGACGAAAGATACAAAATCTTAGCAAAGCACTACTCCGTGAACACGGTCCCTGGTAGAAATAACTACGAAACCTCGCTCCTCCTCAGTTTATCCACGTTTTTTGCACACTCGAAGTACTACATGAACAGTCTTCAGCTGAGGAGTAGAAGACTCTTCACTCACGGAGAAGAAGGCTTCGCTGTGGTAGCAAAGTCTCTGATCGAGAAGTACACTCCCATCCTAGAGAAGATCTTCGCTTTAAACAGCCTTCACGTATCCTCAAGCAGAATACTAGAAGCACCGGCAAGACTTTTAACACGTGTACTTTCTGAGTTGGGCATAGAAGCTGTCTACACGCCACATGCAGAAATAGCTTCTGTAGGCAAAAAGCCTCTTCTAGTGACCTACGTTAGCCTAGAAGACAGAGCCTTCAGGGAGCTTAAGGCGTTCAGGAGAGAAGGTCTCTTAGAACTAGTACTCAACACTGATCCGCTCGAAGCTGGAATATACTTGTCAATAATTGCGTTCGTACTATCGCACTTGAAACCGCGTATGGAACCCCAGCGATAGATTCTAAACGATTATAAAAACCTATCATGGCAAAGTAGTCCTTGAAAGGTGAGCAGATGAGTAAAAGCACTAAGATGTTTTTAATACTACCTATTGTGCAAGTGTTCGCAGTGGCGTTCACTGTTTACAGCACAAGCTACAGCATACTTGCAGCGAGTCTTGCGGTATACGTAGCAATTGTAGCTACTACCTCTATTCACGTAGACAAGTACTTTACAAAGAAAGAAGCAACTGCACTACTACTACTTCTATCTATAGCAACATGTGTAGGTGCTCTACTAGGCTATATAGCATCAAGGAACATGTACTCGGCCGTGGTGATGCTAAGTATAGCTTTGGCTTCTACTACTTACGCTGTAACAGCTACTAGAATAAGGGAGGTTTCGAGTTGAAGATCGGGGTTATTGAGTACAGAAAAGAACCCTCTGGTACTGCAAAGGAGCTAATAAATGCTGTACTAGCGAAGGGTCATGAACCGGTTTACTTAAAAACGCACTTGCTCGATGCTGTTCTCTCCGAGACCAGTATAAAGGTTTACCACAAGGGTCAATTAGTGGACATGGATGGTGCATTACTGAGAAACCTAGGGCTTTTCATGAACCTTGATACTTTTCTCAAGAGACTAGGTGTTCTAGAAGCGCTAGCTACCATGATACCAGTGGTTAATCACCCTACTGCAACGCTTACCGCTCGAGATAAGTTCAGGTGTTTACTGAGGTTAAAGCTTAGCAACTTACCTGTTCCAGAAACCCTTGTAACAGAGAATCCGTTCACAGCAATGAGATTTGTCTCGGAGAAGAACATTGTAGTATACAAGCCGTTAACGGGCAGTCTTGGTCTTGGAAGCACGATAGTTGGTGATAGTGACTTAGCCTTCTACATTACTAGAGGGCTAAAAAACATAGGATTACCGAGCTACTACCAGGCGTTCCTCGAGAAACCGGGTTACGACTACAGAGTCTTCGTCGTAGGCGATGAGGTCATCGGGGCCATGAAGAGGGTTAGCAAGAGCTGGAAAACCAATATCGCACAGGGAGCACAAGGAGTACCTGTAAAGGAGAGCGAAGAACCCGAGGTATTCTCCCTGGCGTTGAAGGCAGCGAGAACCATCGGATTAGACTACGCGGGAGTGGATATAGCATACGATATGAAGACAGCTAAGCACTACATACTAGAGGTAAACGCGTTTCCACACTGGGAGGGGTTAAGAAGAGCTACAGGAGTGAATCCACCCGAGACAGTCGTAGACTACTTAATAAGCAAGATCAAAAGATAATAACGTAGAGCAGACTCGTTGCTCGTTTCTAGGATTACGGGAGATGATGAGTAGCGAACCGGTTGAACTGTGATGAAGAGCTCTCATTCTGATGCTCTCAGCCGGTGACCACAATGTACATATAACAATGTACGTGTAAACAAGTACCCCGAGGTGTATCATGCAACGAACGTGATGCTTAAGAAAGAGGTTCTGATCAGAGAAGGGCTTGCTCAGATAGTAGTACCAAACCCAGAGTTCTACAGAAGACCCGATGGAGCGATTGAACCAGCGTGGATGCCTGTTTTCTACAATCCCAAAGCTGTTTTAAACAGGGACCTCTCAGTCTTGTTCTTGAAAACCGTTATGAGAGAAAGAGACTTCTTCTTTGTGGATGTGCTATCGGGTACAGGAGTAAGAGGTATTAGAGTAGCTCTCGAAGTTGGAGGTCATGGAATAGTAAACGATGTGGATGCAAGAGCGTACTATTACATGAGGAAGAACATACTGCTTAACAACCTCACAGGGAAGTTAGAAGCTTATAACCACGAAGCTAATGCTCTCTTAAACACTATTACACTATCAGGCGTGTACGTAGATTACGTGGACATAGATCCCTACGGTTCACCAGTACCATTTATAGACTCAGCGTTAAAGCCTATAGGAAAGGAAGCTTTCCTGGGAATTACAGCTACTGATCTAGCATCGCTTTCTTGCACGTATCCCCATAAAACCCAGTCAAGATACTGGAGCAAGTGCGTTAAAGTTGACTTCGATAAGGAGTTTGCAGCGAGATTACTAATAGCTAATACTGTTCTCAGGGCTTCAGCATTAGAAATAGCTCTACAACCACTTGTCACAGTAGTGCATGAACACTACGTAAGAGTCTTTTTCAAGGCAAGGAGATCAGCCCTCGAAGCCTACAAGCTGGTGAACAACTGCATAGGATACCTATGGTTCTGCAGAGGTACTCTCGAAAGAGGTTTTGTAAAATCAGTCGAAGATTTAGCAGGTTTGAGCTGTCTCGATGGATCTAGACCAGTAGTAATGGGTAAGGTTTGGATATGCAGTATGCAAGCTCCACAGCTCACCGAAAGCATACTAGCATCACTAAGGGAGATGCCGTGGTTAACCAATGATACGGTTAAACTAGTAAACATTCTCGCGGAGGAGGCTAAAATCGATCAGCCGTACTACAGGCTTGACAAGCTCTGCTCGGTACTGGGCTTAAACATGCCCAAGATGAGTGTTTTAATTAACAAGCTGAAAGAACAGGGAATAGCGTGTTCTAGAACTCACATGGATCCGCGTGGAGTAAGAGTTGATGCACCATACTCGGAATTGGTTAGCTTAATCAAAAGCCTACAGACCAGAAGCTGAACACCATTGTGAATTTAAGCTAGCAGCATTACTACATACTCGGGGAGACCCTTTGTCAGAGTTTCGCGAGCTAGTGTTCAAGACGATTAGGAACAACTTGCTCGACTCCTCTGAGGGTTGCACTGTTGTTGTTAAAATCGAGGAGGATATATCTGAAAACTACTTCACAATCGAAGGTGGAGACCTGGTATTTAAGACAACGAGTGCGAGTAATGCCGGTAGAAGCAATGCTGCTCTCATAGGCTTCCTTTCTCGCGCATTGAAAATACCTCCATCCAAAATAGACATCGTGTACGGTGTAAGAGGTTCTGTTAAGAGAGTTCTAATCAGGGATGTTACGTGCGAAGACCTTGCTCAGAAGCTTCAACGTGTAATTAGATTCGCTTAATGGCATCTAAAACTTCCATGGGTAGAGTTTTTCTAAGTAGTTCACGGTTCTCAAGCGTTACAACTACTTTTCTTGCATGCTCAAGCTTGGACAGTATCTCGGCATCGTTCAGCCTTATATGAACCACCAGTATGATTGGTTTATTCGTGCTCAGTGCTTTCATGAGAAGCGGTTTGAACGTAGGTAATTTCAGCTCCATGGGTCCAACCTCGTCAACGGCGATAACGTCGGCTCTTGATATTGCTGTACTAAGGGCTTTTTCAACGAACTTCGACGCGGTATCTACCAGTACTCCGTAGGAGCCCACGCGTACGTGACTTGCAACGTCTTTTCTGGCTAACCATGTTTCCTCGCCAGTTTGTAGATCTACTAGTTTAAATCCTATTCTTGAGCCCAGGTGTCTAACTTCGGGTGCTATTAATCCTCCAACTTTGTAGTTGTTCTTTCTAAGCTCCGAGATAATAGCGTTGAACAGCGTAGATTTTCCAACGCCCGGTCTACCGGTTATAACTAGTTTAAACAATCAATTACACCTTTGGTTGAGGAACTGCTATCGAGGTTCAGAAATAAGCCTTTTCCTGAGCGCATCTAGGTCTTTAGCGTTTTTCACAACAACAAGTTCTGTTTTAACTCTGCTAGCTATTTTCTCAGCGTTTTCAATTTTTTCTTTAATGTTTTCACCCGTGCTCTTTACCACTGCTATAGGTTCCTTGCCTTTGATTACAGCATCTATTGGTGTCTTTTCAAAGATTAGGAACTCGTGGCCGAGTCTTGTGGCCAGTGAATATATGGATTCCTCGATGTGATCTCTTGGAGTACACGGCTTGTGAACATGTTTTTCACTGATTTGAGCTGATAGGTCAAATCCCTCGAATATGTCCTCTCCGAGTATTTTTGCTAAAGCTATTGCCTTGTTCAAGGAAATATACATACACCCTGTCTCGTACATATATACAGCCTTTGTACTAACATTTATGAGTCTTGCTATTTCGCCTCTGCTGTATTTGTACTTTATTCTCCTTTGGTAGAATTTCTCGGGGTTTATCTTCAGAACGTAGTTGCCTCGTATTGATGCTACAAGTGGTTTTTCTCCTCTGAGGTAACTCCTGAGAGTTTCAGGTGTAATGATCTTCGTTGAGTACTTGAAGTAGACTACGTCATCCTCCAGTTCAGTTCCACCATCATGTTCGGTTATAACAACCGAGGATGCTCCAAACGCTCTCTCGGCTTTAACGAGATCCTCGGTTTCCGCTTTGTTCAGCTTTTGCAGGTCATCTACAACTTTGAAAAGCAAGTTTTCCTTGTTTAAAGCTGCAACTATATCTATGCTTCTCTGACCTGGAGGGTAGGAAATAACATCGATTTCAGTACTCACACTCTTCAAAGTGCTTATTATCTTTTCGAGCAACCATTCAGCGTTCTTCTGGTCAGGCTTCAAAATGAGCATTCCCATTACTTTGATTTAATAAATTAGCTAATAAAAACGCATTACCGCTTTCTATGATAGATTGCATATATCATTGCATGGTCCTTGTCGTAGGGTTCTAGGTGAACAACATCTATTATTTCAAACCCTCTTTCTTTAAGCGTGTTCACCTCTCTTCTATATATTTCACTAGGCTCCTTGGTTACGTCTATGCTTCTGGCTTTAATAGCCAACAAGAGGTATCCTCCATCCATTAAGAACATGTCTGCGTTGTCAGCTACTATTGCAGCTTGATCCGGTTGCGCGATGTCAGCGTATATGCCGTTAACGAGCTCAACTACATGTCTATACTCCTGAGGTTTTCTCGCGTCACCGAGTATTGGAAGTAGGTTTTTCCTCGCGTCGGCTACCATTAGGAATTCTCGGAGAACCCTTGGTGCAATGTCGACTCCGTACACCCTTCCACGAGGACCTACTATGTCGGATACGTGGCTTGCTGTTGTTCCCGATGCTACACCAAGGTACAAGATAGAGTGGCCTTCTCTTACCGGTTGCTCGGCTAGACCGTTAAGCAAAGCGGCAGCAAATTTACTTCTAAATGCGTTCCACTCTCTGAACTCTACTCCCTCGAAGCGGAACAGTCTTTCACCGTATACTCTATGACCTGGTACAAGGTTCTTCGTAGCTAACCTCATGGTACCTTCTTCAAGCTCTACAACGTAAACACCGTAGTACTTATCGTGGGGTTTTATACTTACAACGGAACTCATAGGTTAAACCCCGTTACTTCTCCTTTTTTCCTTCACTTTTCTCTCCTTTCTTCCTCTTGGGTTTTTCAGCCTTTACTTTTTCAGCTTTTGGTGGTGGTTTTGGATACAGCTTCTTGATTTCATCAACCCTCTTTTCGAACTCCTCGCCAAGTTTATCACCAACAAACCTACCCGTGAAGTAGTCCACTTTAGCAGCAATGGCTAACTTTGCAGCAAGAGTTCTAGCTATCTTACCTCTCTGCCACCTAGGGCTCTTATGTACAGCTGGGTGTTGGAATATAACGCCGTGCTTTGGAGGCTTACCGCCGGTTCTAAGAGCTCTGAACAAGGCTTTCTCGGCTCCTAGCACTTGAATAGTGCTAGCCGGAAGTCTAGCTAGTTTTTCGAGACCTCCAGCTAAGCTAAGCAGTCTAGCACCAAGCTTTGGACCAACCAGTGCGCATACGTTAGGTGCAACCTCCTTCATGACCGAGTCAATGTATCTTTCCAGTGTTTCACGTAGTTTGTAGAGGTCTAGTATAATGCCGGCAAGGATCGCAATGTACTCTAGGTCGAAATCGCTTAGTTCAGCACCAATACTGCTTTTAGCAGAATTTTCTATTTTCTCAGCCTCACTTTCTGTTAAACCAAGCTTAACCAGTGCGTCCTTCGTGAAGTTGTTTCTGTCCCTCAGTTCATAGACTAATCTTGCGTACTTCTGATGGTCTTTAACCAGTTCGTCAAGTTCGGGGAAATGTAAGCTGTACCATTCTCTTAGTCTTGCAATGTAAAGGTTTATTGTTCTATCAATGTCGTCTATTGCACGAATAGCCTGAACAGCTAGAAGGTCGCGCTTCTGAGCTTCTTTCCTAAGTTTTCTTCTTGCATACTCAAGCATTATCTCGTGTAGCTTACTGTAGAATTCTTCGGGCGTCTTGGAAAAGTTGTACTTAACGGCTAAGTCAACGACGTTCTTTCTCACGTACAGTGCGATCTCGTTTCCCGGCTCAACGAGGGGGTTTAAACCTAGTTGAGATGCGATCTTAGCTGATGAATAGTGCTCAGTGACTATGTACACAACGCCTTTCTCCTTTAGCTTGATGAATAGCTCCTCGTGAAGCTTCGTAGACTCTCCTTTTTCAATGCTCAGCAAGTACTCTACGATGTCATCTAGTCTTGATGGTGCAGGAACGTACTCCACTACTTCGTTATTAGAGCTAACACCGAGTATACCGATAACTGTTTCTACGATGTACACTTTATCTATCATAGCTTATACCCGCCCTCTTTTGTTAATGTTGTTAGTAATATTTAAAATACTCTTTTAACCGTCATAAAGTAAATGGTGCCCAAACCATGCCAAGTCACGGTTCGCTTACGAAAGCAGGAAAAGTAAGAAGTCAAACACCGAAGATACCGCCTAAACCAAAAAAGAACAAACCACCTAGAGTTAGAAACAAAATAGAGTACGTAAGAAGGTTTATTGCTAAGAAAGAAGAGACGCAGTTAACGCAACTACCTTCATAAATCTATTTTAAACGCTTTCTCGTAGTGTTCTTTTAAAGGTGCTTACGAGAAGAAACTCGAAGTAGTTTCACCTAGAACCAGCTTAAACCGGTTTACTATTCTGCTTCAGTATTTTAGATTGAGAGATACATGTGATTCTGGGTGTAAACGCGGGTGTAGGTATTGCTAGTATACTATGGCTACACTGGTAGTTTAGCAACGTATTTACATTCAAGGGGCTTAGAACCAGGGGACAAGGTTTTCGTTAAGTTAAAGGATGGAACTATTCTCAAAGGACTTTTAATGCCAAGACCTCAGCTTTTCGAGAGCTCATCGATAATTGTTCTAAAGCTTGAGAACGGGTACAACATAGGTGTAGATTTTGCGAGGATCGAAGAGATAGAACTTGTAGAGAAGTACAAACCGAGGAGCACCTCTACTCCTCCAAAGCATCCGCCGAACAAATCGTTACCCAAAGTTACACTTGTAAGTACAGGTGGAACAATAGCATCTAAGGTTGATTACGAAACAGGCGCGGTTACACCTGCATTGAAACCAGAGGAGATCACCGAGTGGATACCCGAGTTGGAGGAAATAGCTTTGTTCTCAGCTAGGGAGGTAATGAGCATATTCAGTGAGGACATGACACCAGAACTATGGAGTAAAATAGCAGAGGAAGTGTACAAGGAGATCGAGAGCGGAGTTTCAGGGGTAGTAGTAGCTCACGGTACAGACACCATGGCGTACACGGCTTCAGCGCTAGCTTTCAGCATACAGAACAAGCCTGTTCCAATAATACTAGTGGGTTCTCAGAGAAGCAGTGATAGGCCTAGTACCGACGCTGTTTTAAACCTACTATCTGCTACTCTGGTAGCTGCTAAAGCTCCCTTCGCAGAATCCGTAGTAGCAATGCACGCGTCAACATCGGATAACCTGGTGGCTGTTCATAGGGGTGTGAAAACTCGAAAAATGCATACTAGTAGAAGAGACGCGTTTCAATCAATAAACGATAAACCGATAGCTCTCGTTGATCCGTTCAAGCGGGAAATAGTGATTACAGGTAAGATCTACGAGTATAGAGGTGATAAGAACCCGGTTTTAAGAGCGAATTTTGATAGCAAAGTAGCATTAGTAAAGTTTTACCCGGGTATGGAAGCCGGCATCATAGATTACCTTGTTGATAAGGGTTACCACGGGATAGTTATCGAGGGTACAGGTCTTGGTCACGTCGCGAACAAGCTAGTAAGTTCCATTAAGAGAGCCGTTGAACTAGGCATACCGGTAGTTATGACTAGTCAATGCCTCTTCGGAAGAGTGGACATGTACGTGTATAGCACGGGTAGAAGATTGCTAGACGCAGGGGTTATACCGGGGTACGACATGCTTCCTGAAACAGCGTATGTTAAGTTGTCTTGGATCCTGGGATCGATCACGAGGGATCTCAAGGAAGTTAAAAAGATCATGGAGACTAATCTTGTAGGGGAAATCAACTACAGGCACACAATTGACCTTTACCCAAGGTGGATGCTGTGAGCATCGATTATAAGTCAATTGGGTTGAAAGTGGGTCTTGAAATACACGTGCAGCTGAACACCAGGAGAAAACTGTTTTGCCATTGTTCACCGATCCTAGCTGAGAGAGATCAAGCAGAATTTGCAAGGTATTTAAGACCAGCTAGAAGCGAAGTAGGGGAAGTTGACCCAGCAGCTTTACTCGAATGGCACAAGAACAAGGAGTTCGTATACAAGGCTCCTTGGGAGTCTTCGTGCCTTGTGGAGGCTGACGAAGAACCACCGCATTTAATAGACGAAGAGTCTCTGCTTACAGCTCTAGCAGTTGCAAAAGCGTTGAATATGAATATTGTTGACGAGCTACATGTGATGAGAAAAATTGTTATTGATGGAAGCAACGTGAGTGGGTTTCAGAGAACAGTCTTAGTAGCAGTTGGTGGAAGTATTGAGGTTGAAGGTAGAAGAGTAGGCATACAAACGCTTTGCTTAGAGGAAGACGCTGCACGCAAGATCGATGAGCGGGAAAACCAGGTTCACTACGTTATCGACAGGCTAGGCATACCTCTGATTGAGATTGCAACAGCACCCGATGTAGACTCTCCAGACTTAGCTCTGAAAACAGCCTTGAAGATAGGTCAATTAGTAAGATTAACTGGAAAAGCGAAGCGAGGACTTGGTAGTATTAGGCAGGATATAAACATAAGCATAGCTGGAGGAGCCAAGGTAGAGATCAAGGGGATTCAGCACCTCTATTTGATACCAAGAGTGGTAGAGCTCGAGGTTGAAAGGCAACTTAAGCTTCTCGAAATAAGGGATGAGCTTAATAGGAGAGGAGTAGTTCCAGGAGACGTTAAACTCGATATAGTCGATGTAACGGATGTATTGAGGCATGCAGACTCGAAGATTATCAAGAGAGCAATCTCCATGAATGATGGTGCTGTACTAGCGCAGGTACTACCAGGTTTCAAGGGTTTACTGGGTAAACATGTTCAACCAGGTAGAAGATTTGGAACAGAACTCAGCGACTACGCTAAAGTATGGGGTGGTGTTGGAGGAATAATTCACACGGATGAATTACCGGGATGCGGATTAACAGCTGACGATGTGCTAAGACTATACTCGGCTACAGGTGCTGATCCTACTAGAGACGCTATAGTAATAGTAGCCGACGCCAGAAGTAAGGCTGAGAAAGCACTAGAAGCTATAGTTGAGAGAGCAGCGTATGCTGTTATCGGCGTACCAGAGGAAACTAGAGCAGCTAACCCCGATGGAACAACAAAGTACATGAGACCAAGGCCTGGAGCAGCAAGAATGTACCCTGAAACGGATATTCCTCCAGTAAGGGTAACCGAAGAGCTGCTTAGAGAAGCGGATAAGCTTGTTCCAGAGCATCCTGATGTCAAGTACAAAACACTGGTTGAAGTTCACGGTTTGAGCAGAGAACTCGCGTACGCTGTACTCAACGACCTGAGATTGGACCTCTACGAGTACCTGGCTACAAGGTACAAGGATAGAGTTTCATGCTCTACGATAGCATCTATACTAACCAACATTATTCCATCCCTTAGACGTGAAGGTGTACCAGTAGATGAGCTCGACGAGCGTGAAATAGAGAACGTTGTTGAAGCTCTTGCAGAAGGAGTAATAGCCAAGGAAGCTGTACCCGCTGTTTTAGCGTACTTAGCTAGAAACCCGGGTATCAGCGTGAGAAAAGCTGTTGAAGAGCTGGGTTTAGGAAGAATCAGAGTAGAAGAACTTGACTCGCTGATCGTGAAGATCATCGAGGAGAACAAGGGTAAACTCGCAGCGAGACCCGACAAGGCATTTACAATAGTTATGAGTGAGGTAATGAAGATTGTTCGAGGTAAAATAGATGGAAAAATAGTAGCAGAACGGGTGAAAAGCAAGTTAAAAGAGACCATGGGAATATAGTACTAGTGGCGATGAAGAGTACCTCCGGTAATGAACAGTGATTAGAAGGCATTTAGCTGAGCAACAGGATTATCCACGCTCTATGTAACACGGTTACTCGGAAGAGATTCTGTATTCACCTGGTAGTTTAATAAACCTATATTAGCCTAGGTAACTCTTGTCTAGTAGTGGAAAAATGCTGAACCTTGGCCGCTACTGAAGTTGTGATGTACACGCTGGTAGCCGCTGAGTTTCCCTTGTTCTACTGGTTCTATGCAGAGCTATAAGGAGCTCCTTACTTCTTAATGTACGAAATGTAGTAGGTTGATAGCCCGGAACAAGTGCTATCCGGGTGTTTAGTATAGAAAGGCGCTTCATTGATAAAGGTGTTTTAAGTAGAGGCGTAAGAAACCTGGTTGACGAAGTTCACGTTTATTCTCAAAATGCTTCAAAGTACAGGGAGTTACTCGAAGAGTGCTCGAAGACTCTTGATGAAACACCACCTGGTTCTAAGTACTTGAATCCTGGTATTGTTAAGCTAGGCGAGCACTTGTCAACAGTTCTAGTGGGTGATCTACATGGTGACTTCTACTCGCTCTTAACAATAATGAACTCTATATGGGATTACTTAGAGGAGAAAAACCACGTAGTGGTGTTCCTAGGCGACTACGTTGATAGAGGATACGCGCAGATAGAGACTCTTGCAACTGTTTTGTATCTCAAGTTAACTTACCCCGAAAGAATTGTTCTACTGAGAGGTAACCACGAACCACCTAAATGGCTAATACCATATCCTCACGACTACCCCTATCAACTCGAGGCCAGATTTAGGGAGGAAGGGCGCGCTCTCTATGAGCTTTCGTTAGCTTTATTCGATAAACTTCCTCTCGTGGCTATCGTGGAGAATGGGTTCATAGCACTTCACGGAGGCCCTCCAAAATCTGTACTAGTGCAAGGTAGCTTCGAGGAAAGCTTTGAGGTTGGAAAGAAGAAACCTTCCAGCGCGCTTCTTGAAGAAATACTGTGGAGTGATCCCGTTGAAATGAATATAGATTACATGCCTTCTCCGAGAGGAGCAGGTGTACTATACGGCACTAGGATAACCAACAGGGTACTTGAGTTAGCAAAGGTTAAGTATTTGATAAGAGCTCATGAAGCTGTAAACGGTACCAGGAGATCTCACGGAGGACGTGTTATTACAGTGTTCAGCAGTCCTCTTGTTTACGGCTTTAAATGTGCAGGTCTCGTGAAGTATATTAGGATGAATGATGACTACAATCTACTCGAAGAGTGCATTGTACCCTATTGAGGTTATAAGCTTCTATTTTTATCCCAACTACAATGGGGCAGAAAGATGAAAAGTCAGTATCGGAGAAAAATGCTTGATGCTGTCGAAAGCGTTATTGGAGACATTGTTAGCGAAATTGTAGACAAGTACTATGGTGACAAAGTAGAGACGGATTACGATTACGAGAAAATACTGTACTCGATTGCTAAGTTTATAAAGCAGGAGGTGTACGGAGGGAACGCTACACTCGACGACATCGTAAACTACCTGACGAAGCTAAGGTCCAAGAAAAACTTTGCTAAGCTAGTACTAAGCTACTTGATCGCACAAGCTATTGAAGGAGGCGAGGAAGTACCCGCCCTGTAACTCAAATCCCTTAACTTATTTAAGACTAACCTTAATCAAGGGGGTAAACATTCCAAGAAAGAAACGCGGCCGTGATGAACAAGAGTCTTCTAGAGTTGAAGATCAATCAGCAAGAAAAAACTTTGCTTCAGGGAGAGCAAAAAAGCAAAAGAAAGAACAACCCACTGTTGTTCACCGCACAATGGAGACTACAACAGCAACCACAACTGTCAAGGTAACTAAGAAAAAAACAAGAAAAACGAAAACAATCGATGTTGGTAATCTTACAGAGGCAGTGTTTGAACACGTTGATGCGATTTTCGGATTTACCACAATACTTGGAATGAGCAGAGATCAAGCATTTGAATTCGCAAGAGAAATCGTAGAGCTCATAGCATCAGGGTACAGCAGTAAACCCGACCCAGAAGCCGTTATCAAGAAGATCAAGAGAAATCAGAAATCACTATTTGAACATGTTGTTGCTAGACTACTAGAACTAATCGAGAAACCAACACCTCAACAACTAGAGTACATTATTACAAATGGGGGCAAAGCACTACTCTCAGAAACCGGAAAACTGTACAAGCTCTCAGTACTCTACGGAATGGAGGAACTAGTTGACATCTTAAGGCATGTATGGAACACGAATAGAGGACGCGGGTTTGTAACTTGTCCAAAATGCTGTTTTAACGCTATAGCACCAGATAGATGTTGCTTAATATGCAACTACATTGTACCAGAAGATTACCTAAGAGCAGTGCTCGGCTTCGACGAGAAGTTCAATATGTACTTGAAAACGGCCAGCGTTGCTGAGTTAAACGAGGTACTGCAGTTTGGATACGTTTTACTAGCAGAGAAAGGCATATATCATCCACGTTCACGACGGGCTATGCTGGAAAACCACGTTGTTTACATTGTATACCTCAGGAAGCCGGAAATATCTAGAATTATCGAAGAAGTTAACTCACGCGATTTGCAAGTGTAACCAAGCTAGCTTAAATTCTAACTTGGATGTTTCTTGCTCGAAATACCTCTCTAATACTTCTCCTAACGACTCTAAGATTTAGTTCAACAGTGCTCATACTACCGATCTGCTCGAATATCGGTTCACCCCTATAGTATACTCTAATCGCGGGTACATCACTCACACTATCAATCTCGGGGTGTTCCCTTACATTGATCCTGCAGAATAGGACTGTTTGTCCCGCGTATTTAGCAAGCTCCTTCATGGACTCGTTCATTACATCGCACTCCTTGTTGCCTGGTTCATAGTACTCTATTAGCACAAGCTCATTGCCTTTTAAAGCTCTTATGAATTCTTCTTTTGATTTCAACTCATACATGAATCGCACCGAGGCCTATTAAATCATGAGCAGACCGACCTTAATATACAGAGTTACAAACTCTCACATGATCTATTTAAATAAACATGTAAATAAAATTTTTATAGAACCCCTCTAAATAGCGTACTAAGGACTGTGTAAAGGTGTGAATATGGCTCTATATGGTATACCTGTACTTATACTGAAGGAAGGCACCAAGAGAACTGTTGGAAGAGATGCGTTAAGATCGAACATAGCAGCAGCAAAAGCACTTGCGGAGGTTTTGAAAACGAGCTTAGGTCCGCGTGGACTAGACAAAATGCTTGTTGATAGCTTTGGAGATGTAACAGTCACCAACGATGGTGCAACAATAGTTAAAGAAATGGAAGTACAGCATCCAGCAGCTAAGCTCCTCGTGGAAGTAGCAAAGGCTCAAGATGCCGAGGTTGGTGATGGTACAACCAGCGCAGTGGTTCTAGCTGGAACCCTTCTGGCAAAAGCAGAGGAACTATTAGATCAAGACATACACCCAAGCATAATAATTAGTGGATACACTAAAGCTCTCAAGGAAGCAATTAACATACTTCACTCCATAGCGAACCCCGTTGACATAAATGACCGTGAGCAACTAAGAAAGATTGCTAGAACAGCTATTGCAAGCAAGTACATCGGCGGAGATGTAGTGTCAAACAAGCTTGTTGAAATGGCAATAGATGCTGCACTAACAGTTTCCGAGGTTAAACCCGATGGAACAAGAGACTTCAGAGTAGATGACGTGAAGATCGAGAAGAAGAAAGGTGGCCACGTAATCGACACTCAACTAGTATACGGTATTGTAATCGACAAGGAGGTTGTTCATCCAGGTATGCCTAGAAGAGTTGAGAAAGCCAAGATTGCCCTACTTGACGCTGCACTAGAGGTTGAAAAACCAGAGATAACAGCTAAGATAAACATAACAAGCCCAGATATGATAAAAGCCTTCCTAGACGAGGAAGCAAGATTGCTCAAGGAAATGGTTGACAAGATCGCAGAGGTTGGCGCAAACGTCGTTATATGCCAGAAGGGTATTGATGAGGTTGCTCAGCACTTCCTTGCTAAGAAGGGTATTCTGGCCGTTAGAAGAGTCAAGAGAAGTGACCTCGAGAAGCTGGAGAGAGCAACAGGAGGAAAGATTGTGAGCAGTATTAGGGATCTTAAGCCCGAAGACCTGGGATACGCTGAACTCGTAGAAGAAAGAAAGGTTGGTAACGATAAAATGGTGTTCGTTGAGGGATGCAAGAACCCGAAGGCTGTAACAATACTAATACGCGGAGCCAGCGATATGGTGCTGGACGAGGTTGAGAGAAGCGTTAAAGACGCTCTCAACGTTCTAAGAAACGTTCTAAGGGTTCCAAAAATAGTAGCTGGCGGAGGAGCAATTGAGATTGAAATAGCAATGAAGCTAAGAGAATACGCGTCAAAGGTTGGTGGAAAAGAGCAACTAGCAATAGAAGCCTTTGCAGCCGCGCTAGAGGAGATACCAATGATACTTGCATCTAGCTGTGGTAAGGATCCACTTGAGATACTCATGGAGCTTAGGAAGCTTCACGCTGAAGAAATGAAGTTTGCTGGAATAGACGTAATAACAGGTGAAATAGTAAAAGACATGACAGAGCGCAACGTGATCGAGCCAGTGCTAGTTAAGGAGGCAATGATAAAGACTGCTGCAGAGGCCGCTCTTGCTATACTGAAGATAGATGACATCATAGCAGCTAGTCCAATGAAGAAAGAGAAGGAGAAGAAGGAAGAGAAGAAAGAGGAAGAAGAAAAGTTCGGGAGACCCGAGTTCTAGCTAGGTACATGCTATAGGTAAACCAAGAAGATTTTTAATTGATATTGAACAGCCTTATTAAGCCTTAATTACCTTATCATATTCCTGCTTTAATATTAAGTCACGGTGCTTTCAATGACAGAGAACATAATGAGAACATACAGAGAAGTTATTAGTGAGAGACTAACTCGCTTTGAACTAGCTCGCATAATAGGAGCTCGAGCCCTTCAGCTAGCAATGGGAGCTCCACCTCTTGTGAACGTAGATGAGATCCCGTTTAAGGATCCGGTGTACGTGGCGATCATCGAATTAATAAAATCAGCTCTTCCCATGTCTATTTTGAGGTGGAAGGAAGGAGGAGGCTACGAAGTTGTACCCGTCTCAAAGCTCATTACACCAGAGATTAGAAAGTATCTTGAATCTATTCTCGAAAGCTGGAGTATCAGTCGTAGAGTTTAGGGAATACACATTCTTTGTCGACGTGGTCATTGATAAACCCATCGGCTCTGAGACTTTTAGAAAAATATACATTGAACTCTTAAACGCTCATAACGTTCTTGCCTTTCAGCTCAAATCAGAAAAACCTGTTATCAGGTTAATACCATTCGTTCACAGGTCATCGATCCTGATCAAGTATCGCTGGGTTCTATCAGCAATAGCTTTCACTACAATTTTTCTCACGGGGTACGGATTCGCGGAAAGTCTTACGGCCATTGTAGGACCTACGTCTTTCACTTACACTCTTCTTAACTCAGTACTGTATGCTGTACTATTCTCACTAGTTCTGCTAGTTCACGAAGTAGGTCACTTGTATGTAAGTAGGAGATCAGGTGTTATCGTCGAAGGACCTGTTCTAATTCCAGCTCCACCTATACAGCTAGGGTTCTTGGGAACGTTCGGAGCGTTGATCTTTGCAAAAACTCCTCCATGTTCTAGACGAGATCTTGCTAGAATGGGCTTGTTTGGCCCGTTATTCGGCTTCGTGGCAGCAACACTGGTTGGTGTGCTAGGTGTTTTTCTATCTCCTACAATAAGCTATGGAGAAGCTTTAAGGCTGATCGAGGAGGGAGCTCTAACAAGCCTGAACTTCACTAGTCTCGGGTTCTATTTAATTACGCTGATTAGACCACTAAAACCAACAGATGTACTAATACTGCATCCTGTTCTCTTTGTTACTTACGTTGTATACTTTATCACGTTTCTCAATTTACTACCAATAGGTCAACTGGACGGAGGACACGTTTTAAGAAGCATTACTGGTTCAAGGGTTTTCAATTTCATTAGCATGCTTGTACCGGCAACACTACTCTCAGTAGGACTACTATTGCTACTACTGCGTTTTGGAGCATCAATTTACCTGGGTCTAGGAGTAGTTGCTCTGGTATTGTACTTGGTACTAGGTAAGCGAGGTCATCCTGGAGTAGCGAACCAGTACGATGAATCTAAATGCTACTACTGTATTGTAGCGTACATAGCTTTACTGGTTTTAACAGCACCAATTCCAATAACCGCATAGACAGGTCAAAATCACAGTGAACAGTCAGCAGGTAAGTGAGGTAATGAAGCTAGTTAAAGACAAAGTGGCTTTAGAACGAGAAAGAAGTCAGTTCGTTAGCTTGTGGGATCTGAAAGGTAGAATACTGATTATAGCCGAAAAACCTAAAGCTTCGAGAAAAATAGCTGAGGCCATTTCAGCGAACCCCATTGTACACAGGTTCAAAAATATCCCATACTACGAGATCAAGAGCGGCGTGAACACTATTCTAGTTGCAAGCGCAGCGGGGCACCTTTACGGGCTTCACACCGATGTTGATGATTACCCTGTTTTCGAGTACAAGTGGATATCTGCGTATTTGGTTAACGAGGATAAGCGCTACACTAAGGATTACCTTGAACTCCTTAAGCACCTATCAAAAGGATGCGACTACTACATCAACGCATGCGATTACGACATAGAAGGCAGCGTAATTGGGTACTTAATTATAAAGTTCATGGGTGACGAAAAAAGAGCCTTCAGAGCAAAATTCTCGAGTCTTGTACCTTCAGAGCTCAGGAGCTCACTAAGCAGACTTCTGCCCCTCGATTACAACATGATCGAGGCTGGGCTTTGTAGGCATGAACTTGACTGGCTTTGGGGTATAAATATTAGCAGAGCTCTTATGAAAGCCGTACGTAGTGTTACTGGAAGCAGAGTAGTGCTGAGCGTTGGCCGTGTGCAAACTCCTACACTTAAGTACGTAGTTGAAAGAACACTTGAAAGAAAACTGTTCATACCATTACCGCAGTACGTTATCTCCGTTGTTCTAAGAAAAAACAACGCGATTTTCACAGCAGAGCTTACCACAAACCCGATAAACAATAGTGAAGAAGCTAATCGAGTAGCTCAAGTAGTAAGTAAGTATGGATACCTGGTGGTACGGGATGTTTCAACCAGTAGGTTCACGTACTCTCCTCCACCACCTTTTAACCTCAGCGATCTTCAGGAGGAAGCGGCAGCGATATATGGCTTTAGTCCAATGGAAACTCAGAACATAGCGGAACAGCTGTACTTAGAAGCTTTGATAAGTTACCCAAGAACGAATAGTCAAAAGCTACCTCCTGGTCTTAACTACAGGGAAATTCTATTGAAACTTTCGGGCTTAGAACAGTATAGTAACCTGGTGCAGAGGCTTCTAATAGAAACTCGTGGTGTACTAAAACCTGTTGAAGGTGAAAAAGAAGACCCGGCTCATCCTGCAATATACCCGACTGGTTATCTACCCAAGTCTCTCACGAAAAAACAGTGGGCAATATACGATCTCGTGGTGAGAAGATTTTTTGCAGCTTTTGCACCTCCAGCTGTAATTACTCGTACAAAGATGGTGTTCTCTACACCTCGTCAAGAGTTCATGTTCGAGGCAACGGGGCTAACCGTGGAATCGCTCGGCTGGCTAAGATACTACCCATTCCATAAACCCGGTGAGAAAGTTTTACCTAAGCTAAGTAGCGGAGACATCGTAGAAGTCATTAAGGTGAGAGTAAGAGAAGTGTACTCTAAACCTCCATCAAGACTTAGGAAGATCGATGTTTTGAGATGGATGGAGAATGTTGGCATTGGAACAGAATCCACGAGAGCGCCTATCATAGAAAAGCTATTCGACCGTAAGTACCTAATAGCTACTAAGTCAGGTGTAGATGTAACAGATCTCGGTTACGGAGTAATAGAGGTAGTTGACAGATTCTTCCCAGATCTTGCCAGCGTTGAGCTAACCAGAAAGTTCGAAGTATTGTTAAACGAGGTGATGAACAAGCGTAAGACAAGAGAACAAGTTATTGAAAGTGCCAAAGTAGTTATCAAGGATCTCGTCGAAAGATTCAATGCAAACCTAGCTAACGTAGGGGAAATGCTCTCTAAAAGATTAGACCTACTGAAAAACTACGAAAAGTGCATTATACCCAATTGCAAGAGAGACGTGTACATTAAGGGACTATGTAAATACCACTATCGTGCACACACGCTTTTAAATGATGCATACAAGGAATGGTTTGCACGTAAGAAGATCCAGTATAGGGATTACTTGGAGAAGCTTCTGAAGCTTAAATCAACAGGAGAGTACATCAAAGATGTAATACAGTACGTTGTTCTGAAGGACGCATCAAAGACCACCAAGAACGATCGAAGGAGACTTTAGGTAGAACACTACGTTGCGTGTAGGTCTCAGTCTTCCTCCTGAAGTATATCACCAATATCGAGAACTATCTCCTTCGGGGGAGTTTTATCCTCTTCCTCCACTACCAACCGACCTTTTTTGCTCTCAGCTTCAATACCACCACCAACTTTCAACTTGCTCACAGTACTCTTCCAGCTATAACCACACGAGTTGCACTTAAGTACTCCCATAACAGTTATTGTTATTCTTCCGAGTTTATCGGGTAGTGGAGAAACAAGGTTCCAAGTCTTAACTACTTTCACGTCACTTGAACCACACTTCGGACACTTCTCAGTGGTCAAAGTGGATGCACCAGTGCTATGTACACTAGTGTAAGTACTTGAGGTAGGGGTATTATAGTTGAGGTAAAAGCGTTCTTTTCACCCTTTCCAGCATGATAGACCAATACTAAAGCGGACAGAACTACTGGTAACGCGTATACCATGCTATGTTCTGCTAAAGCATAGTAAACGCATGGAGCACTGTACAGAGCGAAGGGGAACAACGCGTATATGAGCATCTTCTTAACCCTGTTCTTGAAGACTAAGGTTACCGCTACCCACAGCAGATATGATGCTAAAATATTAACTCCCAGCGTAATCATAGTGCCATGTAACCTGCGTTGATGTGCTGGTGAATCCCATGTCACTACTTGATATACTGTGGGAATCCCTAATAATAAGAGATGTGCATGGTAGAATGGTTCTTGATAGTCGTGGAAACCCAACAGTGTGCGTGAGAGTAGTTACTGAAGGATACGGAGTAGGAGTAGCGTATGCCCCAAGCGGAGCATCCGTAGGTAAACACGAAGCTCTCGAGCTCAGGGATGGGGGTAAGGACTACCTCGGAAAAGGGGTTTCTAAAGCTGTAGAAAACGTAAACAGAATAATAGCGCCCGCTATCATTGGAATGAACGCGTCACATCAGTGCGAGATCGACTACAAGATGATAGAGATCGATGGAACAGAGAACAAGAGTAGACTAGGAGCTAACGCTATAGTTGCAACTAGCCTTGCAGTAGCAAAAGCAGCAGCTTCCACTCTCGGATTACCACTGTATATGTACCTGGGCGGTAAAGCAGCTGACCTCATCCCGGTACCGATGCTAAATATCATCAATGGAGGTGTTCACGCGGGTAACAAGCTTGATTTTCAGGAGTTCATGATAGTACCTGCAGGGTTTGACGATTTCACTGTAGCTTTGAAAGCATCTGTAGAGGTTTACCATAGTTTAAGGCAGATACTAAAGGAGAAGTATGGACCAATGGCTGTGAACGTTGGTGATGAAGGAGGGTATGCTCCTCCACTAGAGAAAACCAGAGATGCGCTAGACCTATTGGTTAAAGCTATTGAAAAAGCCGGTTATGTACCTGGTGATCAGATTGCGATAGCCTTAGACGTAGCAAGTTCAAGGCTTTACAGAGAAGACAAAGGTGTGTACGTACTTGAGGGCGAAGGTCGTGAACTAACCAGGTATGATCTCATATCGTTTTACGAGCAGCTTACCGCAGATTATCCAATAGTAAGCATAGAGGATCCACTGTACGAGGAGGATTTCGAGGGTTTTGCGTACATAACTAGAAGCTTGGGATCCAAGGTACTAATAGTAGGAGATGACCTATTTACAACTAACATTAAGAGGCTTAGCAAGGGAATAGAGGTTTCAGCCGCAAACGCTATACTTGTTAAAGTAAATCAAATTGGTACGCTAACAGAAACCACTGAGGTTGTTAAACTGGCGAAGCAAAACAACTACAGAGCGATCGTAAGCCATAGAAGTGGTGAAACAGAGGATACATCCATAGCTGATATCGCGGTCGGACTATCAACAGGGCTTATAAAGACGGGAGCCCCAGCTCGTGGAGAACGAGTGTGCAAGTACAATAGGTTACTTGAAATATACGAAGAGCTAGAGAAGCCGAAGTACCCTGGATTCAGGGTGTTCCCTAGAAAACCCTAAAAGTATTTTCAACTCTTTCAGTTTTATGGAATGAAGAGACCAGCGATCATTAGTACTAATGCTACGACTAGCAGTAGTTTAATGAACTGTCCAACCGTTAAATTGGGAATAATTTTTAGTACTGCTATGAGCGCTTTCAGCAGTATGATTCCAGCTAGTAGAAGGAGCAGGAAGAATCCGACCATGAAGAACCATAGCCCTATTCCACTAAGCTTAGAGAAGAATTCTGCTAACGCTGAAAACAGCTCCTGAACTCTGCTTATGGTGGTTTCGTTCATAGCTTTATCCCTATTCATCAGTTTTTCACATAGTTTGTTTTTAAAGGAGAGGTCTAAGTTTATGAAGTTGGTGATGAAGGTTAAAAGCGCGAAGCCCTCAGAGGGCTATGCCAGGAACCAGGCTGCTGATAGTAGCTAGCTCTCAACCCCCATCCTTTTAAAACTAATCTCGTAGGAATTAAACAAGTGGTGTGTATAATATGTACACAGACATTGGTAAGCTGGTGGATGTTCTAGGTAAGCCTGTTGTGGATCCTTATGGTAGAAGACTGGGCTACGTTGTCAGCATATACAGTAATGCAGATGGAAAAGTAACATCGCTTGAAGTAAACTACAACGATGTTGAGTACAAGGAGATACCCATAGAAAGATTCAATATAACTGCGGAAGCAGTAGTGCTAATTCCGGAGCACGAGTACAAGGCTCTAATTGTTGAGAACAGGTTGAAGATAATTAAGAGCAGGCTTGCATCCCTAGAAGACCTCTACGCCAAGAAGGAGGTTCCAACACACGCATATGAAGCATTTAAGAAAAAGCTCGAGTCGGAAATCGTGAGTGTAAAAGCTATGTCGAAAGAGGTTAAGGACTCTCTGAGGAAGAGAATTCACGAGGTTGAAGACCAGATCGCGGAAGTTGAGAAAGCCATGGCTGCTCTTAAAACAAGCTACCTTGCTGGTGAAATTCCAGAGAAACCGTACTTACTAGCAGTAGATATCATGAAGAAGACTCTTGAAATTCTTCTCAAAGAAAAAGAGTCTCTCAAGAAGCACTTGGACCTCATAGAGTCTCTCGAGGTAATACCTTTGTCCCCAGCTGTAGGACTAGCAACTCAGGAGAGTAAAGGTCAAAGCGAAAATCAACCTATGCAGGTTGTTGTAGTAGAATAGACAGAGTTCTCGCCAGGACCTTTTTAACCATAGGTCTGAGAAAAAGCCTAGACTTCGGGTTTCGTTAGCTGAACGTTTTGTACTATAATGTACGGTGCTCTCGTAGGTATACTTACTTCCCACCATGCTATATCGTAGACAGTTCTCGTCATGTCTTTGATATTGGAGAGTAAATATGGGAAGCTACTTGTTATTCTTACTCTGCCAATATTGCCGATGATTTCTCCATTCCTAACGAGTAGGGTAGCATCCCTTGTAACTGTCGAGAAGTAGCCTTCAAAGTAGTTTTGCAATCTTGTATACCAGTTGTTTGTTATTAGAACTCCGTCTCTAAGCTCCTGCACTAGTTCATCTTCTCTCAGTTCTCCACTTGAAATTTCAATGTTCCATGGTCTTGGCATGATCCACCCAGCATTACCTGTTGATGCTACCCCGAATCTTTTAGCTGTACCCGTATTGTGTAACATTGTAGCATAAACGCCTTTTTCTACGATGGGCTTATTGTAGGACGGTGTTCCTTCATCGTCGAAGCCTGTACCTCCGTGTAATAGTGGATCTCTAGGTTTATCGTAGAGTGACAGCTTGTCAGAGGCTATTCTACTTCCAGGTGTGAACTTAGCTAAGAACGAGAAACCTGAGAGTATCATGAGAGCTGAAGACATTCTTGCAATGTAGTTAAACAAGTTACCAGCAACTAGTGGGGAAACAACAATGTTGTACTTCCCAGGGGTGAAGTCCGCTTTTCTCTCTGTTAATGTTGCGTAGTATCCTGCTTTTTGACCAACTGTTTTTAATTTTTCAAAATCAACGCGGGTAGAACCGTAGGCCCAGTGCCCGCTGTGCTCCTTCTTGAACGCTCTTAGATATGCTTCTACAAAGGTTTTTGTCTCCTCGCACTCGAATCCCTTGCTGGTTATGAGTGTCTTGCTGAGTTTTCCAAGTGTTAGCATTCCAGCTACTCTTTCCACGTGTTGGGAGAGAGCTTCGTTCACCATTAGCTCTACTGGTTTCGACGGATCCTCCATGTACTTCTCCACGTTGTGATCGTACGCGTTTTCCAGGGGACTACACTTGGATGGTTCAGGGAGAGGTGAGTATATTTCAGACTCCTCGATTTTATCTGCTAGTTCCAGGAGCTTGTTTGAGCTTTTCAGAATGTACTCGGGGTCTTTCGAGTAAAGCCATAGTATCCACATACGTCTGTTCTTCGATAATCTTACTCCGAGATCCCAGTCGAACCAGTTTTGAACCACAGATGGCTCCGTGTTCCAGAGTTTAACCATGACTCTTTCCGCTTTGTTTAGAACAATAGCTACGTCATCGTACGTTCTTGAGAGCTCATTCACTATCTTACGTAGAACTTCTACGTCACTCATCCCAGAACACCTACTGTCATTTTTGCTAATCTAACGTTGGGACCACCGAACCATACGGGTACTCCTTGAGATGGTTCACCTTTACCGCAGGTTCCAGGGAAGAAGGTAAGGTTCTTGTCTACGGCTACAATGTTGTTGTAAAACCAACCCGTTGTGAACTCTAGAACGGGGTTTCGAACAGGTTCTGCAAGTTCTCCGTTCCTTATCATGTAGGCTTCAAGTCCTACGTATCTTTGGTTCCACCGTACGTCGTCAATGTTCCACTCCATGTAAGACTTGACGTATATGCCCAGGTCTATGTCTTCTATAAGCTCCTCGAACTCCATGTCTCCTGGCAGTAGATAAGTGTTGCTCATCCTTACTATGGGTTCTGATGCGAAGTTCATCGACCTAGCTGCTCCATTACTACTGGTTCGAAGGATCTTAGCTGTGTGTCTATTGTGCAGAGGTTCGTTGATTAAGCCCTCCTTGTAGAGGTACCTAGGTCTTGCTTTAACGCACTCGTCGTCGTAGAGGAAGAACCCGTAGCTACCGGGTATTGTGGGATCGTCGACTACGGTGGCGTACTTGTTGCCAACCTTGAACACTCCGATCATGTCTGGTTTCACGTAGGATTCACCTGCTTGTGCAGCTTCTCTTCCGAGAATCCTATCAGCCTCCATGGGGTGGCCGGAAGACTCGTGAACGATCAGTCCAACAACCTCGGGTCCAAGTACTACATCTACTTTCTCCTTAGGAGGTTCAACTCCTCTAACTAGGACATTTTCAAGAGCGCGAAGCTCTTCAACAATTCTGCTTTGGATGTTCCACTCCTCTATCTTCTCAACTCCTCCGGATGAACCAAACTCTCTTACTTTTTGAAGGGATCCACGCTGGTGAACAAGGGTACTCTGGAGGAACGCGTACAGCCTTGGTATTCTGGAGCGTACGCATCCACCATCAGATGTTACAATGGTTTTTTCTTCGATGAGTACTCTAAACATACCGGTCATAACAGCCAGCTTAGCCTCCTTCACACTCTCAGTAGACAACTTGTAGATTTCAGATAGTAAACTCAGTGCAGCGTCAGGGGTTACATAGGTTTCAACAGGTTTTCTTTCTACAACTCCGTAGTTTACAACACCCAGTTTTTCCTCTGAAAACTCAATAGGGCTCTTTCTCAGCCTGCTTAAAGCTTTTGCGCGGGTTATGGCAGCTTTAAGAGCGTTCAGTAGGGATTCTCTGGTGGTATCCGAAGTTGCCGCGAACCCCAGAGATCCGTTTACAAGAACCCTTATACCAACACCACTCTCCTTGATGTAGGATATACCTATGGGTTTTCCGTTTCGCACGTTCACTAGAAATCCACGGTTCTCGTGGTATCGCGATTCTACATAGGAAGCTCCTAGTTCTCTACCCTTATCCACCAGCTCCTGGAGTAGGCTTTCGTCCACGCTCAAGCAGAGGTTCACCGTGAGTCGTAAAAGTAAGTTGTAGTTATATGTTTTACTCCGAGTTCCGGGTCCTCAGGCTTTTGGGAACCGGTTATTAAGTCACGAGCTCATCATATACTCGTGGTATTGATTCATTGCCCCGGTGAATAACCGTGAACGTGGGACATGCAAGTCTAACCAAGTTCTTTTACCCGGAGAGTGTTGTAATTGTTGGTGCAACGCCAAAGGAAGGTAAAGTTGGACGTGCTATACTTGAGAACTTCGTGTTGAAGTTCAAAGGCAGAATATACCCAGTAAACCCTCACTACGACGAAGTTCTGGGTCTAAAGTGCTATAGAAGCATAAGAGATGTACCTGAGACCCCAGACCTAGGGGTTATAGTTATACCTGCACCAAGCGTGCCAGACGCTCTCTCCGAGCTAGGTGAAAAAGGCACTAAAGCTGTTATCATCATAAGCGGCGGATTCCGCGAGACAGGAACACCAGAGGGTGAACTACTGGAGGACAAGGTTATCAAGATATCCCGTGAGTACGGGATCAGAGTCATAGGACCAAACTGCATCGGGGTGTTCGACAACTGGAGTGGTGTAGATACGTTCTTCACAACTAAGATGAGGAAACCACCGAGAGGATATGTGGGGTTTATAAGCCAGAGTGGTGCATTCGCAACAGCGCTCATGGATTGGATGGCGTATTACGGCATAGGTGTTTCGAGAGCTATAAGCTATGGGAACAAGATAGATGTAGATGATGTAGAGCTACTGGATTTCCTGGGTGAAGATGATAAAACTAAAGTCATCCTAATGTACGTTGAGGGCTTTAAACCCGGTAGAGGAAAAGCGCTTCTCAATGTTGCTAGAAGAGTGGTCAAAAAGAAGCCGGTGGTCGTATACAAAGCCGGGAAAACAGGTAGAGGGGGGCGTGCAGCAGCTAGCCATACGGCTGCTCTGGCTGGTGATTACGGTGTTTACAGAGCAGCGTTCAAGCAAGCGGGTGTACTGGAGGCTGAGAGTTTTGACGAAATGATGGACATGGTAAGAATACTACTGGATCAGCCACTGATGAAGGGTAACAGAGTCTACATAGTAACAGACGCTGGTGGTGTAGGTGTAATGTTGACAGATGCTTTAACCAGCAACGGGTTTGAAGTACCATTAACACCACCTGACCTTAGAGAGCAATTGAGAAAGGAGCTTCCAAGGCACTGCATTATTGATAACCCCATAGACTTAACTGGTGATACCGACGATGAACGCTACATTAGAGTTCTCGACGTTTTAGTAAGAAGAGAGGATGTAGATGCTATAGTTGTGGTGGCTCTTCCACAGGTTCCGGGAATAAAGGGTACTTTTGTAGACCATATAGTAAAGCTGAAGAACGAGTTTGAAAAACCCATTGTTGCTTTGACTATTGGAAGCGAAATAGCAATGGAAACGGCTAGAAAACTCCAAGAGGGAGGTGTAACCGTGTTTGAATCACCCGAGAGGCTTGCAAAGGCATTAAAATCCCTCTACCAATACAGCCTAATTAAGAGAAGAGAAATTCAAAGGTAGGGATCTTCATGACACCACGAGAAATCATCAGAAAGGCTATTCAGGAGGATAGAACAAAGCTCCTCGAACACGAAGCTTTTGAACTTGCAACCTATTACGGAATAAGAACACCTAAAGCATACCTTGTAAAATCACCCCTGGAAGCATACCAGCTGGCTGACACCGTAGGATACCCAATAGCTCTCAAGATCGTGTCACCAGATATAACTCACAAAAGCGATGTAGGAGGTGTTAAGCTGGGTTTAATGAGCAAGGAGGAAGTCGCTAAAGCATTAGAAGAAATGCTCACTCTTGTTTCTCAAAGGGCGCCACACGCGCGTATTGAAGGAGTACTAATGTATAATATGGCACCACCAGGCCTCGAGGTAATCGTGGGAGGAGTAAGAGACAACGTTTTTGGGCCAGCAGTAATGTTTGGTTTAGGTGGAATATTCGTTGAAGTACTAAGGGATGTTTCCTTCAGAATAACACCCATAACATACGAAGATGCACTAGAGATGATCGAGGAGATAAAATCATCTAGCATACTCAACGGTTACAGAGGTCAACCACCCGTTGATAAGCACGCTATTGCTGATATCATAGTTAAAACCTCTAAACTCCTCGACGAGAACCCTGAGATCGAGTCAATAGACCTAAACCCCGTAATCGCGTACCCGAAGGGAGCAATAGCTGTTGATGTTAGAGTGATAATTAGCAAGTAGAGGTGCTTTAAAAGTACATGAGTATTGATTCCGACATATCGCTTCTTCACGAAGAAGCTGAAAGACTGCTGGATGAAATAGCTAGAACTCGGGAAACCATCAAGAAACTACGTGAACACCAGATTACACTACAGTCCGAGTTGAAAAAACTCAGAGAAGACAAAATCAAACTTTTGGAAAAAATCCGTTCTATTAAAGCTAATATGAGAAAACTGAAGGAGGAGCGCAGAGAGCTTTTAAAAGAACTTAAGAACACTGTAGCTGAGCGACGAAAAGCAATAAACGAGCTCAAAGCGTTAAAAGAGCTAATAAACGAGAAAACAACTGTAGCCCGGGCACTTGCCAAGGAGGCTAAACTGCCAGTTAGCGCTATCAAGAAGAAGATAGATGAAATAGAGTGGAAAATACAAACTACAGCATTAACAGTTGAAGAGGAAGCAAAGTGGATTGAAAAACTAAGAGCGTACATGTCGCTCTACGAAAAAGCGCTAGCAGCGACTAAAAGCAGAGAAGAAGTACTCGAGTTAAGAGCGATCAGGGAATCCCTTAAAGTAGAGATTAGAAATCTATCTGAAAAAATCAAGCAACTAAAAGATAGTATTAGCGCTAAGAGTACTAGCATAGGAGAACTCGAGAATGAGCTCACGAAACTAGTATCCAGGTACAATGAGGTAAAACAACGTATAGCAACTATAGGCGAGGAAATTAAAAGAACAGGCGACGAAATAGTTGTTCAAACATCCAAGGTCAACGCCTTGAAGCAAAAGCACAGTGAAGTAATCAGAAAAATAAACGAACTAAAGAAAATAGCACTTCTCAATAACAAGAAGGAGAAGATTATGCAGGAGATCCAGCAAAGACCTAGGAAGAAGTTTTCAATAGAAGAACTTAAGATAATGTACGGTGTAACCGATGATGAGTAAAATTTTCAACGACCAAAACGTCTTTCCCTTCTCTGATAGCTTCTAATGGCTCTCCAGAGGTCGATTTTCCTAAACTCAGGCCAGTACGCTTCGCAGAAGTACAGCTCACTATAAGCTAAATGCCATAGCAAAAAGTTGCTTATTCTCTCCTCCCCACTTGTCCTCACAACCAGGTCCACGTCTGGGACATCACCTGTTGAAAGATACTTTGTAAAAATCTCCTCGGATATACTGGACGGTGTTAACCTACCTTCTTGAACATCTATAGCTAGTCTCCTTACTGCATCCAGGATATCCTGCCTACCACCGTAGCAAAGAGCTATTACAAGCATGTAGTTGCTATTGTTTTTAGTTGCTTCTTCTATCTCCATCGCGGTTTTTCTAACTTCCTGGGGTAGATACTCTAGTCTTCCAACGACGCGTACTCTAACTCCGTATTCATGTATTTCCGGCATATTCATTAGTTCCTCTAAGCCCTGCCTTGCAAGATTGAACAGTTGTTGTCGCTCGTAATCACTCCTATATAGGCAGTTTTCCGTGCTCATAGCGAATATAGTCACGTACTTTATCTTCAAGTCCCATATCCATTTTAAGACCTCCTTTATCTTCTCATACCCAAACAAATGACCTTCATGAGGTTGAAGACCCATTCGATAAGCCCATCTTCTGTTTCCATCCGGAATTATTCCAATGTGTCTTGGAAAAGGACCATTCTTTATTTGAAGCCATAGCCATTTCTCGTAGAGTCTGTAAACGGGTTTAAGCATGATGTTTGTCAATCTCAGCACGAACCCCCTGTTCATAAGCACTTCACACTTAGAAGTATATAGATACCACTTTATGTCCTTTGAGTTTCTGCGATTTTCCTATTGTGATTCATCATGGGTTTCAACAAAGGTTTACTACGGGCTCAGGAGCCCGGGGTTACCGGGTTTTCTTACAAGCCTCAGAGGTTAATAAATTCTGCAGGACTCTATTCTATACAAGGAAACATTCGATCTAATCTTACATCACTAGAACTGCTACTTAACTACTTGTGTTTATTTTTAAGGCATTTTTGGTTATTATGTGATAAAGTTGGTGTGAAGAGCGATGTCTTATTATCAGGGTAATGACCTCAGAAAACCCGGCGGAGGATTAAAGGGTAAACATCGAGATAAACGTAAATACGAACTCGGAGGACCGCCTACGAAAACCACTATGAGTACCACAGAGAGAAAAGTAATTGAAAGAGTTTTCGGAGGAAACATTAAAGTAAGGCTCAAGAAAGCACTCTATGTTAACGTAGCACTAAAAGATGGCACTACGAAGAAAGTCAAAATACTAGATGTTGTTGAGACACCTGAAAACCCCCAGAACGCGAAGTTCAAGATAATATCTAAAGGCTCTGTAGTTAAAACCGAGATAGGGCTTGTTAAAATAACGTCAAGACCCGGGCAGCATGGCGTTTTAAACGGAGTCCTCATACAGTAGTGTTTTCTTTTGCAGAGTGAGCTTATTGCGAAGAGATTACGAAGGTAAACGCATTATAATTTATCCAGCGTACCTGGACTACAACTTGAGCAGAAAAAATGGTAGACGTGTACCTTTGAGCTTAGCGGTGCCTAATCCAACCCTAGAAGAGATAGTTAGAGCTGCCAGAGTGCTTGGATTGAATGCGGAAGTTGAACAAAACACTCTATATCCGAGACACGGTAGAAGCGGAGCCAAAGGGAGAGTTATTGTAAGCAAACGTGGCAGCAAGCTCAAAACCATCTATGAGATAGCACGTGCTTTGAAAGAAATACGTGGAGTAAAGCGGTAACGCTCTAAACAATACGGTGATGCAGAGTATATTTACACAAACAAGTTGTTGTTTTGATTAACCTAGTTAACCGTAAGTTTATGTGTATGAGCATCGTATTACAAAATACACGTATGTAAGTTTGTACTTCAATCCATAAACCTTCACACTTTAGTATTACGATGAAATTGAATAAACCATGTTAAGGAACCGCTATATTGGTCCTGAATAGGGACATAGGATCGCTTAGGTGGTTATTTTTAAAGTACTTAGACGAAATATCCCATCTACGACGAAACTAGCGAGGTTATTTTATGCGATTGCTAGGAATAGTTGAAACTTTTACTAAGGATGGTTACCTGATTGTTAAACCACACGTAAAATCTGTTCTTGAAACAGTGTACAGGGATGTCTTTGATAGCTCCGGTAGAAAGCTCGGAACAGTTATTGATGTCATAGGTAGGGTCGACAACCCTCGCATAGTGGTAAAACTACTGGATAAGGAGCTGGGAGAGTTCTTAGCTGTGAGAAAGGAGAGAGTATACTACAGCGTACAACGCAGGAAGGTTAAAGTTAATTGAATTAGAGGGGGTTGACGATGAAATGCGGTTACTGCGGCTGTGAGGAAATACTATACGATTTCACCCTTCATGCGTATGTGTGTCCGTCGTGTGGTACTGTACTTGAAGATAGACCTATTCTTATGAGTGCTGAGAGAAACTTGAAAGAGAACCATGTACCACGGTACAGCGGTTCATTCACTCATAGAGTTCACGATCACGGTGTTGGTGGAACAGAGATTGCAGGTAATATTACAAGGCACATAGTAGAGGGGCGAACATGGGTTATGCGAAATATCGATGTTAAGTTCGATAAGCAACACAGAAGACTAGTAAAAGCACTCAGAGAGTTGAATAACTTGGCTAAGCGGTTGAACGCGCCAAGCGCTGTAATTGAAACGGCTGGCGAGATTCTCCATAAGATAATGAAAGATGTGAATGTTAAGGAGCAGACTTTGAGGAAGGTCGTAGCTGCAGCAATGTTCACGGCTTATAAGAAGTGCGGGTACCCAAGACCCATAAAGTTGTTTGCGAAAGAGGTGGGACTAGAAGAAGGAGATCTATGGGATGGACTCAGAAAGCTCAGCGAGCTGGACAAGGATACGAAAACCCTTGTTGAATCGAACGAACCCCGCTTCTACGTGAACTACGTAACATCATCGCTAAAATTACCCCCCGAGATAGGTGCATTGGCTAGCGAAATTGTTGGTAATGTTAGAGAGCATCCGGTGGTAAGTGGTAAGAGTCCTGCAAGTCTAGCAGCAGCTGCAGTTTACCTTGCTAGCATACTACTGAATAGTAGGAAGACTCAAATGGAGGTAGGAAGTACTGTTGGACAAACCGATGTTGCCATTAGAAACGCTTATAGTGCTTTAGTTAGAGCTCTTGACATATATGTCATCATGTAGAAGAAAATCTCGGATTCCGTTTTCTACACGATAAACTCCTTGTTCTAAGGTAGGCTCCAGGAGGTCCTTTAACATCCATGTGAAGATTCGCTGGTTTAAGTATATTACACCGTGCAACAAAGATAACAGAGGTATCTGATTAGTGATGGATTATTGGTGCTATATATGCCGAATTCGTTAAACAAGTATGATATCGAAATACTGAGGTTTCTATACAAGGTAGAAAACCCGATATACCAGAACGACGTTCCTTCAATGATAAACCTTGATCCAAAGCTCGTGTCTAAATCTCTGTACAAGCTCGAGAAGATGGGATTAGTCTCAAGAGAACCCGTTGTTCACAGAAAAAGACGCACGTACATACTAAGAATAGACAAGAAAAAGATACTCGAAGTTCTCGAGAAACTTGGAGAATCACCACTATCTTTAAGAGAGATTGTTCTAAGCGTTATAAAAGTTCCCTGTATTACATGTCAATATACGAACAGGTGTTATGAGGGGGGATTCTACGATCCTCTCACGTGTCCATGGCTTTCGGGTTTCTTAAGGTCCGGGGGAGAAGCTTCGAGCTAGTTATACAAGACTTTATAAGCAGTTTCTATCTTGGTAATACGTATGGGATGAAATCTACGAACCCCAGTCTGATCCGCTGATGAAACTGGGCGCTGATGACCGCGGGTAAATCACGCCCTTCCTGTGAAGCTCTATTATACGCCACGACATCGCCTCTTGTTTTAGCCAATCTCCGTAGGCTTTGCCTGTACCTATGAGCTTTAGTAGTTCCCGTTTCACGCTTTGAGGTATGGGTTGCGGTGGTTTCAACCCGAAAGGTGTTCCTGGGAGAGGCAAGTAGTAGTGGAGGTGTACTCTTCCACCCTTTTCTGTCACTTTTCTTGCCATCTCAACGGTTTTAATCATGTCGTCTGGGCATTCGCAAGGTAATCCGAGAATAAGATCCACGTCGGGCGTGAATTCGACTTTCACCGAAATATCTACAGCGTTGATCACATCTTCAACACTATGCCCTCGGTGAATGGCCCTGAGCACACTTTCGCTACCAGACTGTCCACCTATTATTGTACGTCTATTAGCAACGTATTTCTTGAGGATTTTCAGCGACTCTTCTGTGACATGGTCAGGTCTAAGCTCGCTCGGAAAGGTCCCCAGGAATATTCGGCCTCCAAATCTATCAGCTTCTTTTTTAAGAGCGCTCAGCAGTTCTTCCAATTTATCCAGCTCAGGACTTCTGCCAGAAGTTTTCATTCCGTAGGCAAGACCATTGGGTGTTATGAACCTTAAATCTTTCATGCCTTTCTCGTAAAATACCCTAGCGTAGAAAACTATGTTGTCAACGCTTCTGTGCCTATACGCGTTTCCGTGAAAATATGAAACTTGACAGTAGAAGCAGCCGTAAGGGCATCCACGCGTTATCTCTATGGGGCTAAACATGTTCCTCCAGTACGGAAATGGATGATAATCGTCCAGGTTCAAAGGGCTTCTTCGTCCTGTATACTCAAATCTCCCGTGGTCCAGGTAAGCTATCCCTTTTACACTCCCGGGATCACCACCATCCCTAACAAGTAAGACAAGTTCTCTAAATGTTTCTTCTCCTTCACCGATAACCACGTAATCGAATCCGAGAGAGACTAGTGAGCCTAGGGGGTCACCTGAAGCATGTGGTCCTCCGCAAACTGTAATGCACTTTTTCTTTTTTAGCAGAGCTATGGTATCCAGCAGGCTGTTCAGGTAGCTTTGATCTGCGAGCATTGTTGTAAGAAGACTAATAGCTACTAGAACTTTTCTACCTTTGTTTCTCAGCAATAACGCGGTCTTCAGGAGCTTGTCTAGATCATCTGCAAGGCGAACACTAATCTCTCTCTCAGAGTCTATGGTAGCTAGCAGAGAGTTCAAGCTGTAACGTGTTCTCTTATCGTACAAAAATACTACTTCCAGCATACACCCTCCTCGACTGGAATGCTTATATGGTAGACTTACCCTTATAGCATATTGAAACTGCTGATTAGTGGTGGAATTCGGGTGAAAAACTCTAACTTAACACCAGAGGAACTGGAATTGCTAAGCAAGAGAGTAAGATTGAGAACATTACATGAGGATAACGACGTTGTTCTACTAACAGCGCCCAACGATGATGAGCTTATAGACATAGTCAAGGAACTGCTAAGCTATAAGCCAATGAATCTCAAAGAAATACACCAGGTATTGTCAGGTATAGCTAGTGAAGACAAAATACGTAAAGCTATCAACGTTTTGTTTGAGAGAGGTGAAATATACATAGGTAGTGATGGAAGATACGTGCTGAAAACGCTGTGATTTAGCTAAGCAATCCAAGTTCACTTAGGATCACCAGTACATCCGTGAAATCCCTAGCTACGTACTTAACTCCTGCTTTTTTCAAAGCAGTATTTCTACTCTCTTCGCTGTTTATTCCAATAAAAATTCCTCCGGCTTTTACACAACTGTAGTAGTCTGTAACGTAATCACCAATACAAACTGTTTCTCCCTGCACACCAAGTCTTCTCCTTGCGTGATTTACCAGGTAGGATTTGTCGAAGAGGAATTCTTCATATCCACGTAGGATTTCTAGATCCCACATTGTGTACAGCTCGTCCACGTATTCATCAATACCATGTTTCCTAAGGTCAAACCATATTCCATACGAAGGGCTTTCTCTTCCACTTATGATAACGATTCTCACACCTAGATTCTTCACATAGTACAGGAACTCTCTAAGTCCCTTCTTAAGCCATGAGTGCTTGGATGCATACAGCTTCCTAAAGGTTCTCCAGAAATCCACATGGTTAACATGCGAGGGGATTTTCTCATGTAGTTTATTTTCGTTGAACATAACCATGAACTCGTCAAAACCAGGGCAATCCTCACTGTAAATTCTAAGAGCAGTGCAGTACGCTTCGTAAAAATCAAAAATGTTCTCCAGCGTTGTTTCATCAAGATCTAGTACAATCAATCCCAGTTTCGGCATAGAAGACTCCTCAGACTTCGGGAGAAACATCACACTTCAGGCTTCGGCAAAGTCATCATGGGCGAGTCGATACCAAGGTTCAACATCAATGTGGTAAGTTTTAAACCTAATATATTTACCCTGGATAGAGCACTACTTTTAATGATAGTAGTAATGAGAGAACACAGGTTTGAGAGGAACACGGCTATGGATTTGAGTAACGCTTTTTGTCACATTGATGAATCCGTTACATGTAGTAACATTGAAGTTGCTAAATACGACTACGAAAACAACATTGTATACTTCAATGCACGCAAGAGAACTCTACTGATGCTCATTCATAAACCCAGCAGAGTTTCTATATGTCAAGGACGTGGATTCCAAGTACACGTATGGGGTATTGAAAAAACCACTATATGGATTCTAGATGAAGGAGTATCACCATGTGTATTTCTCGATGAAGTGTTCTTCGATATTTGCGATGAGGATGTTTTTGCTCTTTCAAGTCGTCCAGGAGCATGTGAAAGACTCACCTTATCACCATGTGAAAGGAGTTTAGCCGAATTGCTAAGAGCTCTTCAATACCCCCTTGTAGTCCTAGAGAGCATAGGTCGTACTACACCTTTAATTAATGTGGTGAATCATGAAAACCAGGTTGAATGCTCCGAGAAGAAATACGACCTGTTTAAACTGCTTAACAACGGGAAGAGCTGATCGATATGCTCGTAGATATGCACGTTCACTGCTATGAACTAGGAGACTTAGCGAAGTACATTGGCAAGGTAAAATTAGTGTGTGTTTCAGATGATCCAGTATCTAGTCAAGCTACTCTTAAACTACAAGAAAAGTACAAAGAAGTAGAAGCATGCGTGGGGGTACACCCCTGGGTTGCTCACGAGTATGGCACGAACGCTATTAAAACTATGCTGAACGAAGTCATTGGTAAAGACTCTGTTAAATGCCTTGGTGAAGTTGGACTCGATAAAAAGTTCAAGCCAAATACGTTCGAAAAGCAACTCGAAGTGTTCGCGATCTTCGTTGAGTATGCTAAAGAATACGACCTTGTGCTGAATATACATGCTGCAGATGCGTGGCGTGAGGTTCTTGAAATCTTGAAAACCAATGATGTCTCAAGAGCCTACTTTCACTGGTACACAGGACCTATTGATGTTCTAGAGGAAATTCAGAGTGAAGGGTACTTTATTGGTGCAAATCCAGCTTGGATTATTCAAAACAAACATCGTAGAATACTGGAAATAGTTAACCTGAACCACGTGATCACGGAGAGTGATGCACCTTACAACTATCGGGGGTTGGAAATGACTCCCGATATGGTGGAAAACACGGTTAAGTTTCTTGCTCGTACCAGGAATATCAGCGTAAGCTACGTAGAGGAGATTGTTTACAGAAACTATCAGGCGTCGTTTAAGTAGCTTAGAACAGAGAACCCCAGGTAGTTGCCTATCGAGCTGTTATCTGTAACCACTATGCGTTACTTGTGACCAAGGGGGACCTGTTCTCTAGTCCACATGCTTATTTTGAAGCACATTGTCGATGAACAAGCTGAAGATAGGACTCGGCTGAAGAGGCCTGCTCTTGAATTCGGGATGTGCTTGTATTCCAAGGTACAGTGTCTTGGTATTTTTAAGCTCAACTATTTCAGCATAGCCTTCTTCGCTGTACCCCGATACCTCGAGACCGGCTTTCTCAAGTAGGTCAATGTACTTGTTGTTGAAACCGTACCTGTGTCTAAACCTTTCGTATACCTCGCATGTACCGTAAGCTCTGTAAGCCCATGTACCCGGCTTGATCAGTATCTTCCTAGCTCCAAGCCTGAGTGTTCCCCCCATAGCGCTCAGGTTCCTTTGTTCAGGCAGAAGGTCTACGACTGGATATGGTGTGTTCGGGTCCAATTCTGTGCTATTAGCTTTGCTTAGTCCAATGATGTTTCTAAAAGCTTCGATTATCATTAGTTGCATGCCAAAGCATATACCGAGAACAGGCTTTAGATGTTCGCGAAGGTACTTTATCGCCAGTATTTTTCCCTCTGCACCTCTTTTCCCGAAACCCGGGAGAATAATGGCGCCGTCCACAGCATCGAGCTTTCTTACAAGAAGCTGATCACCTTCTATATCAGTGGACTCTATCCACAGAAGTTCAGGCTTCACGCCTTTCCACGCTGAGGAGTGCTTTATTGCTTCAATAATACTCACGTAGCTATCCCTGATCTTAGTGTACTTACCGATCATGGCTATCTTAACAACTCTACTTGCAGTTTTAAGCTTGTTAACAAACTCTCGCCAAGCAGGTAATTCTGGCTCCCTGTAGTCTAATCTGAGCCTTTCTGCAATATACTTCGTGAATTCCTGCTCGTGCAGAATGAGGGGAACCTCGTAGATATGTTCCAAGTCCGGATTACTGAATACAGCTCTCGGTGGCAAGTTACTGTACAGAGCTATTTTTGAGCGCGCCTCATTGTCGATGAATCTAGCGGACCTTACAACAATCGCATCAGGTTGAATACCGATTCTTCTCAGCTCCTGAACACTATGCTGTATGGGTTTTGTTTTGAGTTCACCACTTGGAAGGATAGGTGCTAGTGCAACGTGCACGTAGAATACGTTGCTCTCACCGACGTCGAATTTAATCTGTCTTGCAGCTTCCTGGAAAGGCAATCCCTCGATGTCTCCCACGGTACCTCCAATCTCAACAATAGCTATATCGGCTCCGGATTCTTGAGCAATGTTTCTTATCATGAACTTTATCTCGTCGGTAACGTGTGGTATTATCTGTACACATTGTCCTAGGTAATCACCTCTTCTCTCCTTGAGTATTACATTGTAGTACACTTGGCCTGAGGTGATGTTGTTCTTTTTCGAAAGATTTACATTGAGAAATCTCTCGTAGTGACCTATGTCCATGTCTGTTTCTCCACCATCCTCGGTTACAAAAACCTCTCCGTGAGCATAGGGGCTCATCGTTCCAGCATCAACATTCAAGTAGGGGTCGATCTTGATCGCCGTTACGTTGTACCCCATGCTTTTCAGTAGTAAGCCTATCGACGCTGTTACTATACCCTTACCCAGACCTGAGAGCACGCCTCCAGTTACGAAAACGTACTTCGTCAATGTGCCCGCTACATAATACATAAATACGGCCTTTTAAACCAGAATCAAAATACTAACAACCCATGAGCAAACATAAACCTCGCTTGAAGTATGTTTCATGGAAAGAAATAGTAGATATCTCGGTAAAGCTAGCACACGAAATATCCAAAAGGTATAAACCAGATGTTATCGTAGCTGTAGCGAAAGGAGGACTGGTTCCAGCGAGAATAATGCTTGACTTCTTAAACGTGGACGAGTTCGGAGTAGTCGAAGTGAAATTCTACAAGAGCATTGGATTCACGATGGATAAACCGTTCATTAGAATACTGGCTCTTCCACCGATTGCGGACAAGAACGTTCTAGTCGTGGACGACGTAGTAGATACTGGTAGAACCATGCAACTAGTGGTGAACACGCTTTCCAGTTATAGAGTAAAGAACGTGAAAACAGTAGCAATGTTCTTAAAACCATGGAGTACGTTCATGCCCGACTACTACTACAGTACTTCGGAGGACTGGATAATTTTCCCCTGGGAGATATGCGAAGTTCTAAGAGAAAACGTAAGTTTGGATAATGAAGAGTTCAATGAATACTCAAAGTTCTGCGTGGAGGTTTAGAGCTACAGATTGAACGCAGCGCACCTTAATAGACTAAAAGCTTAAGTTCTGTTTTAAGTAACTGCTTTAATACCCTGTGTAATTCACTAGTATAGGGATATAGTACATGTCGCAGCCAAGCTCTACTGAGAGATCCGATAAATCTATTAAGCTTAGGGTAGCAGAAGCTAGAGCTCGTGACGTTGGACATAAGATCGCTAGAATAGACCGAGAAACTATGAGAAAACTTGGTGTTGACCCCGGAGACTTTATTGAGGTCATAGGACCAAAGGGCCGTGAAGTACTCAAGGTTTGGCCCGCGTACACTGATGACGAAGGAGCTGGACTTATAAGAATAGATGGAACAGTGAGAAAAAACCTGGGTGTATCGCCGGGTGATTACGTAACTATTAAACCAATAAGAGTTGAACCAGCTATACGAGTAGTTGTTGCACCTGTTGGGAGCATATCTTACATTAAAGCAGACCCCGACTACTACGCGCATCTGATCAAAAGGTACTTGCATGGTAATCCAGTTAAAAGAGGTGATATAATTGACGTTACTCTCTACGGAATGTTGCTCAGGTTCGTAGTAACGAGTGTTCAACCATCAGTTGTAGTATACGTAACAGACGACACAGTCATCGAAGTTAGAATGCAACCAGTTCGACCGGAAACACTCGAAGGAATACCGAGAATAACCTGGGAAGACATAGGTGACCTCGAAGAGGTGAAACAGAAGATCAGAGAAATAGTTGAACTACCCTTGAAGCACCCAGAGATCTTCGAGAGGCTTGGAATAGAACCACCGAAAGGAATACTGCTCTACGGTCCTCCTGGCACAGGTAAAACGCTACTGGCCAAGGCTTTGGCGAACGAGATTGGAGCCTACTTCGTGAGTATCAACGGACCTGAGATTATGAGCAAATTCTACGGTGAATCCGAGGAGAGGTTAAGAAGAATATTTGAAGAAGCACAAGCAAACGCGCCAGCTATAATATTCATAGACGAAATAGACAGCATTGCTCCCAAACGCGAAGAAGTCGTAGGCGAAGTCGAGAAGAGAGTTGTAGCTCAGCTTCTAGCTCTAATGGATGGACTAAAGGAGCGAGGTAAGGTTGTAGTCATTGGTGCTACCAATAGACCAGAAGCAGTGGATCCTGCTCTCAGAAGACCTGGTCGCTTCGACAGAGAAATAGAGATACCACCACCCGATAAGAGAGCTCGTAGAGAAATACTAGCTGTTCACACCAGGAACATGCCTTTAGCTGAAGACGTGGACCTCGAGAAGATCGCCGAGGTGACACATGGGTACACAGGCGCTGATCTAGCAGCTCTAGTAAAAGAAGCTGCTATGAATGCTCTGAGAAGATTCATACAGAACGAAAAGATAGACCTTAATCAGCCGATTCCCGCTGAAAAACTTGAAAAACTGAAAGTCACCATGGAGGACTTCTTAGTAGCTATGAGAAGCGTTCAGCCAACTCTAATAAGAGAAGTGTTCGTCGAAATCCCCGAAGTCAGATGGACAGATATTGGAGGATTGGACGACATAAAGCAGGAACTAAGAGAAAGCATAGAGTGGCCCATGAAGTACCCGCACGTATTCGAGAAAATGGGTATTGAACCACCGAAGGGAATACTTCTCTTCGGCCCTCCGGGGACAGGTAAAACCCTGCTGGCGAAAGCTGTTGCAACGGAGAGTGGTGCAAACTTCATAGCGGTTAGAGGACCAGAGGTCTTAAGCAAGTGGGTTGGTGAATCCGAGAAGGCTATAAGGCAGATCTTCAGAAGAGCACGAATGGTGGAGCCAGCAGTTATATTCTTTGATGAGATAGACTCGATAGCAGCAGTTAGAGGTAGTGACCCCAGTGGTGTTATCGATAGAATAGTGAATCAGTTGCTTACAGAGCTCGATGGTATTCAGCCCCTGAGACGAGTAGTAGTTATAGCTGCTACCAATAGACCAGACCTACTGGACCCAGCGTTACTCAGACCAGGTAGGTTCGACAAGCTTATTTACGTGCCACCACCAGACTACAAAGCCAGAGTTGAAATATTCAAAGTACATACCCGTAAGTTGCCATTGGGCGAGGATGTTAACATAGAGGACCTATCTAAGCACACAGAAGGGTACACGGGAGCAGATATAGCAGCTGTATGTAAAGAGGCGGCCATGATTGCCCTAAGAGAGGCGTTTGCAAAAACAGGCTCGCTACATGTAGTTAAAGTAGAAGCTAGACACTTCAATGAAGCACTAAACAAAATACCACCTTCACTTAGTAAAGCTGATATTGAAATGTACGAGAGAATAGCTAGAGAAGTAAAGAAGGTGAGCACCAGCGGAGGCTTCAGAAGAGCACCTTTAGCATACGGCTAGCCCCCGTGTATTCAGTGGTGTGTTGTTATTGAATGACTTAGAGAAAGAGATTGTCATTCCTTCTAGCTTTTCAAAACTTCTGAGAGATGTTGGTAAACTTGTAGAGCCACTTGTAAGAGCGAAGCTTAGAACCCTGCTAGTAATTTCGGGCTCGGACCCAGGTAAACTAGGAGTACTGGCAGCAAAAGCTATCGAATACTACGCAAAGAAGTGGATAAGACTAGACAAGAACAAAAAGCTCAAGGGTCTTTACGTTTTCCATGATGAGTTCCCCGATGCTGTACAAATGCGTGAAATCTTTGAAAACAAGGTATCGTTAAACAATCATGTAGAGTTCGAGTTCGCTGTCTACGAGAAGAGCGAAAAGTATCTTGGTACAACGTTTCAGTTTCTTGTTATGGATTTAACAAAGGACTTAAAGCCAAACGATGTTGGTAGACTTGTTGGAATAATCGAAGGGGGAGGATTACTAGTATTTCTTACACCACCGTGGAGTAGTTGGGATAACTTTAGGACAATATTCAAGGAAACTCTAACAGTTCCTCAATTTCCAGAACCTCGTCACGTGTTCATAACCTGGTTTAAGAAAAAGCTCTTGAGTCACGATGGAATAGCGGTGTATGAAGCTGATAGCAATAGAGTGATCAAGAGGCTAGAGATAAAGAGAGAGATAAAGCCGTACGAGAGAACCATTAGAATTCCCGAGACAACGCTCTTCCCAAGGGTAGTCTACGAACACGCTTTAACCATGGACCAGGTCAATGTTATCAGGATTATTGAGAACATGTATGAAAAACCGAAGAAGGGTGTTAAGAAGGTCTTTAACTTAATAGCTGACCGTGGTCGTGGAAAAAGCTGTGCTATAGGCATAGGTTTAGCGGGACTTGCACACTTATTCAGAAAGGTGAAACCAAGGTTTAGAGCACTAATTACATCTCCTTCACCTAGCAATATTCAATCACTAATGCAACTTGCTACGAAAGTACTAGATGCTCTAGGGTTCAAGTACGAGATCGTCAAGAAGGAAGGATACATTGTTGAAATACGTGGTGAGAGGTTTAGCATTGAATACTGGGAGCCTGTCGTAATTCCTAAGCTAAAAGGGGACATAGTAGTGGTTGATGAAGCAGCGGGTATACATGTACCTCTACTGTACAAGATACTTGATGCTCACAACAGGCTTGTATTCTCCACGACCATACACGGCTATGAAGGTTCTGGACGCGGATTCTCCGTTAGGTTTCTAAAGAAGCTGAAGTCCATGGACAACGTTGAACTCTACGAGTACGAGATGACCGAGCCTATTAGGTACAACTACAATGATCCAATAGAGGAATGGCAGTTCAAAACTCTACTACTGGATGCTGAGCCAGTTGAACTCGACCAAAGAGACCTAGAGGACATAAGCGAGAAGAGACTTGTGTACGTCAAATACAATGTTGAAGAGCTATTCGAGAACGAAGATGAGCTAAGGCAATTGTTTGGTATATATGTTCTCGCTCACTACAGAAACGAGCCAGATGATCTTGGAATGCTTGCTGATGCACCACATCACATCATAAGAGCTGTGAAAACGAGAAGCGGAAAAGTTGTTTGCGCTATACAGATAGCGCAGGAGGGTCCCATAGACTACGAGTACGCCAAGGAACTGCTGAAAGGCGCTAAGATCCCAGGCAATATCATACCTGACCGATTCCTTAAGCATACTCGGTTGATAGATTTCGCTGAAACCAGAGGATGGCGTATTGTTAGAATAGCAACGCATCCAGCTGTGCAAGGAAAAGGGATTGGAAGCTGGGCTTTGCAGAAGATCTTCGAGGAAGCAAGCGTGCTCAACCTTGATTGGGTGGGATCAGGGTTTGGTGTAACAGAAGAATTACTGCGATTCTGGATTAAGAACGGGTTTAGCGTTGTTCACATAAGCCCGGAGCGTAACCCTGTCAGCGGCGAGTACACGGTTCTAGTATTAAAACCTCTTAACAGTAAAACAGAGAACATGGTGAGGATAGCTCAGCTAGAGTTCAAACTTAAGCTTCTCAACAGCCTAGCTATAAACTACAGAGAGTTAGAGCCGGAAATAGCGCACTTGATGTTGAGCATGGAACCATATGTCTATTCCAGTAAACCACTCGAACTACTATCAACAGTGTTCATCGACAAACTATGGACGTACTGTGTAGGTCCTATGACATTCGAAGCTGCAGCAGACCTTATGCACAGAGCAGCAAAGCTGTACTGGCTTGTAGCACCTAGCAGTAGACCACAGCTGACTAAGTTTCAAGAACTACTGCTAATATCTAAGGCCTTGCAAGGTCATACTTGGGATGAGGCTTCAGAGTATCTTGGAAAACCCGTTAAGGTTCTACAGGAAGAAGGGCATAACATAGCATGTGTATTCTTCGAGTACTTTACAGGAATTAAACACAATGAATACAACCCAGGTGTCTGGTCTAATAAGTACAATTTTACTCAGAATGTGCTGTAGCTTGTAGTATCTAGGTGCGCAAGTGTTTGAAATGACACTAGTGTTGAGAACTGATCCGAGCAATCCGGATGCAGATGTTTTAAGGAAAGCAGCCGAGATTCTTCATTCAGGAGGCATTGTAGCCTTTCCAACTGAAACAGTCTACGGGCTTGGAGCTATCGTATTCGATGAAAACGCTGTTAAGAAAGTGTTCTGGGCCAAGATGAGACCTCCAGATAATCCTCTTATAATACACGTGTGCAGTGTAGACATGCTTTACGAGGTAGCTGTGGATATACCGGATGAAGCCTACAAGCTCATAAACAAGTTCTGGCCAGGGCCTCTCACGTTGATACTACCAAGAAATCCACGTGTACCCAAGGTCGCGACAGGAGGACTGGAAACAGTTGCTGTAAGAATGCCTGCTCACCCCGTTGCACTTGGATTGATCAGAGAAGCAGGGTTCCCGATAGCAGCACCGAGTGCAAATATCGCTGGTAGACCCAGTCCAACTACGGCTGAACACGTGCTCAAAGACCTCTACGGGAGAATAGATGCAGTTATTGATGCTGGTGAAACCTTGTACGGTGTTGAATCAACAATTATTAACATCTTAGCGAAACCACCCACGCTTCTAAGACCCGGTGCGTACGCTGTTGAAGAACTAGAAACGGTGTTAGGTACAAAAATACACATCCCCGAGTTTGCACGAGGGTACGAGGAAGCAGCTCAGGCTATAGCCCCCGGGATGAAATACAAACATTACGCGCCGCAAACGCCTTTAATCCTCGTTGAACCACTTTCGGAAAACCTCGAAGCACTCGTTAACATTGTCAGAGAGATCGCCGTGAGTAGAGCAGGGAGATACCAGAGAATTTGCATTGTAGCGTCCAGAGAAACCATAAACAAGTACTTCGACCTCGCTGAAACAAGTGTTCTCCTATTGGACATTGGCTCTAGACAAAACCTCTTTGAAGTTGCTAGAAATCTGTTCAAGGTGCTAAGAAACCTTGATGATCTTCACTGCGACTTGGCAATTATAGAGGGATTTGAAGAAAAAGGATTAGGGTTAACCGTAATGAATAGACTTAGAAAAGCGTCTACAGAGATCATCAAAGTGTAGTTACTGCCTACCTTAAAATCTGGACCTTGATGTTAAACCCGGGCAGATTCTTAACGAGTACCTCTTCTACGATCTCCTGAACGCGTTTATTCAAACCTCCTCCATACAGTCTAAGTACAGCTTCACTGAAACCAGGGTACAAGTGTAAACTCGCTACGATGAGGTCATTGTACATTATTCTTATACTGTACGAGTGTCTCTCCGCCCAAAGACCACGCGATCTGAGGTCCTCAACGAGTTTATTTAGTCTTTTCACGTCAATACCTTTTGGAAGCATCTCTATCACTCTGCGATATAGCTCAACGAGTGTCAACCCTGCGCGGGCACATCACACGGTCAGTCCTTGTAGAGCACTATCATCCACTCCGGTATACTCTAAACTGAAAGTAGTACTTTAAAGCTATATTCAAGTAGTAAAGTATATTACGCATGTGTCTTTCGCTTCCTGCTGGTGATGTGTAGTGAGCAGAAGAATAGTCGTAGCATTAACCGGTGCAAGCGGGATCGCTTATGGTATTAAACTTCTCGAGCACAGGGCTTTGCTTAGGAGAGCATACGGTGAAGTCTACGTAGTTTACAGCGAAAACGCTGCAAGGGTTGCCAGATTCGAGGAAAACATGGATCTCAAGGACTACTTGTCTAGACTCGACGTTGACGCTGTGTACTTTAGCCAGGACGTAGATGCTCCTCTTGCTAGCTCTAGTAGGCTGGTTAACACGGACATGGTCATAATTCCAGCCTCTCTGAACACTATAGCCAAAGTAGCTAATGGTATTCAGGACAACCTGATTACTAGAGTAGCATGCAACGTGTTGAGATTGAAAGGCAAACTCGTAGTCGTATTAAGGGAAACTCCTCTCTCCATCATAGACCTCAGTAACCTCTACAGAATTGCACAAGCAGGTGCAGTGGTTTTACCAGCATCTCCAGCGCTGTACCCTAAACCCAGAACAGTAGATGAAGTAGTAGACTTCATTGTCGGCAAGGTACTTGATGTTCTAGGCGTTGATCACAATCTATACAGACGATGGGATCGCACCTAGCTTCAACAATCTCGAAATAAAGAAGTTATAAATAGGAGTGTTTTCAAGTTAATACTCTGGGGTTGTATAAGCATAGGTGCTCAAATAAATGGAGAACACTCGTTCTGGGATTGCCAGACACGATCCTTTTAGGAAGACCTCCAGCAACCCAGGGGGTACGCACCAGAGACCCTATGTCGAAAAACCAGCTACTATGACAGCACGCGAGAAGCACGCAGTGCCACAACCGCTGGGTGAAAGATGCCACTCGCTTTGCCCTTTATTCGTATGCACTAGAAACGCTATGTTCGTAGTCAATAAGCCAATTAAAGGTAGGATCATCCGAGTAGCCCAGTGTAGGCTCACTGGTGGAGACTGCATAAGTGGTGAGTGTCAGTATGCTTCATGTAGAATCAACTCACTACTACCTGATGGTAGGTGCACTAAAGCTCTTGAGAAGAAAGTTAGTAGGATATCAGATGAGGACCTGTTTAAGCAAATGAGAAGCTTCGAGGAGTACGATATAAGCGACCTCACTAAACACAAGCCATTACACTAGAGCAACGTATTAGGGTTTCCACCAGTCTAGGACAACATACCTTATGTTCCCATAGTCATAGTATATCGCAATGACAAGCTTTTTACGAACAGAGTGAAGTAATCGCCCTGCTCTTACAAGCTCTATAGGGTCTATTTTTTCACCATCGTAGTAGACTAGAACCCCGAATGGAGCGTGATCCACGCCAGGACCATACCTATACACCAGGTAGTCGCATCCAAACTTTAACCCACGTCTAATCACAAACCCTCTTTTCCTCAAGTCAACGTAAACCCCATAGAGTGCATCGAATTTTTCAATCTGTTCTTTAGCTATCTTGAACAACTCGCCTGGTTTAAGCTTACTGTACCCCTTTACCACTTTTATAAGGTTTTTCTCGAGGAGATACAGTGCTTCAATTAGCGAGAGCTCGAGTGGAGCTTTTAAGCTTTTTTCTCTGGGTTTACTAATTCCTAGAAAAGTCCCGTAGTATCCGCTCCAGTAGAGACTATTAGCACAATCGTAGTCGAATACTACAGCACGATTGTGTAAAAGATAGGCTGTGCAGGATTTCCCCGGGCCTTCTAGATCGCCAGTCTTACCAGTGCTAGATACCGTACTTCTTCACCAGCCGTCTTGATCAGGTCGCTGGAGTCTTCTATGTGCTCAATAATGTCTTTCAGAATCAGAAGTGCTGTTATATAACCAGAGTACCTATTGTATATATCTATTAGCTCTTTTCTAAACATCACGTCTATTTCTTCTTCTAGCTTGAAGACCGAATTAAGCTCTTCGAGTGAAGATTTAGGTGAAACAGTCAACTTGGTAGCGGAATTTTCTAAGTGTTGCACCTGCTTCTTTTCTAGTTCAAGCAGTTTCTTGAGAATCTCGATAGTTTCATCGCTAAGTATGATCTTGTTCTCTTTTGCTAGAAGCACTCTGTATGCTGCTCCATCTAGTTGCTGTATTGCTCTGTCGATAGTTTTTACGATGTTAACGTAGTTCACTGAGTACATTATTATCTCGGAGCTTCTTACGAGATACTCGAGTAGCAGAACCTTGAGTTCTTCACCTCTGTTCTTTGTACTTCTAACTCTCTCATATAGCTTGTAAAGATCCGCGTCGTGGAGCGTTCCATAAATGGTAAGCATTTCTTTCAGAGCTTCTATTTCGTCTCTTAGAATTCTACACATATTTACTATTTGCTCCAAAGTTGTTAATTCTACTAGTGAGCTCTTTCTTTCTTCAATCATTGCTTATCACGTCGTAAGACCATTTTATAAGAATAGGCTAAGAGGTATTTTAAAGGTGTATACAGCGGAGCGGAGGAACCGTGAAGATAGCAGTTGTAGATGCACTTGCACGAGCAATGGGAAAACGTTATTCGACGTTTGATGTTGTAGGTGCAGGTCCACGCCATATTGCTGGTATTGCCGAAAAACACGGTGATGTATTCTTCTTCCCCTATGAAAAAGCCGTTGAAAAACTGAGCATTGTTAGAAAGTTCGATGTCGTCATGGTATCGGCTATGAGCTCTGATTACGTAGCAGTTAAGCGTTTTGTATCATCACTAAGAAGATTCTCGTTTAAAGGAACAGTAGTTGTAGGAGGACCGGTAAGCTTCGAGTATGCAAAGCTTCTGCAACAAGTAGACATAGACTACGTTGTTATAGGTGAAGGAGAAATTCCCACGGATAAGCTACTTGAAGAACTCGCTAAAAACAGCTTAAACATCTCCCATGTGCCTTCGATTGCTTACAGAGTTAATGGTCATGTCAAAGTGACCTCGAGCCATATTCATACCCCTAAGGATATTCTAGCTAAGATAAAGCCGTGGACAGCGGTTGATAGGGCATTCGAGCATCCTCAGGTTTACAGATTCTACGTCGAGGTTGTTCGTGGATGCAGCAACTTCTGTAGGCCTATGCTGAAGGTGAATGGGTTAAACTGTATTGAATGCTATAGGTGTAGAAGCCCTAACCTAACAGACCGTTTAAACTGTCCAGCAGGTATTCCACCAGGTTGCGGTTTTTGCAGTGTTCCCTACATGTTCGGCTATCCCAGGAGCAGACCCATTACATCAATTGTAAGAGAAGTAGAAGAGCTCGTAGCACACGGAGTTAGGAGAATAGTACTGAGTGGACCTGACTTCTTAGACTACATGAGAGAAGAGCTTGTCGAATCCGGTATCCTAACTGATCCCTGTACTCCACCCCCCAATTTAAACTCTATTGAGGAATTACTGAATGAGCTGAACTCCATAGAGATGATCAAAAATGGGAAAGCTGTTGTAATGATCGAGAACATAAAAGCATGCCTAGTAAACGAGGAGGTTGGTAGGATTCTGGGAAGATACCTCAGGGGAACAACGGTTCACATAGGGCTAGAAACAGGGTGTGACTGGTATAACGATAGAGTTCTGGGTAAACCGATCAGCGTAGATCACGTTGTCAAGGCCTGTAAAATACTTAGTGAAAATGGGTTAAGACCGTATGTTTACCTAATGCACAGTCTTCCACTAGCAACTAGTAACGTGTACGAGGAAACTGTTAAATCACTTGAAAAACTGCAAGTTGCCGGGGTAGAGAAAATAACTTTTTACAAGTTTATAAACTTACCTGCAACAGCGTTTGAAAGGATAAAACCTACGCGCGATAACCAGGAGCTGATATTCAGGATCAAGAAGCTTATAGACAACTACAATGCTTCGACGAAGAAAAAGCTCATCGGAAAGCACATTGAGGTCTACTTTTTAGAAAGCGGTGGAAAACTCTATGGTTATCCAGTTAAACACGGACCAGTAGTGTTCGTTAAGACCAAGGCGGAAAAAGCAGGTCTAAGTGGGTGCAGAGGTCTAGTAAAAGTAGTAGATGTTAAACCTAGGTACATTATTGGCGTTCTCTACGAGATCTTAGAGTGTTGACTATGACCTCGATGTTTTCAGCCACGTTTCTTGCTTCTTTTGCTTTCTCTAAATAACCGTTCTTCTCGAGAACACCAGCCACATTTTTCAGTATCATTACTACGTATGGAACGCTTACCAACACGGCTGTTCTATAGTAAGCACTGATGTACTTGAACAAGGCATCCTCGTTCTTATAAGCATCGAGACTTTGCTTGGTGTCTTCAAGAATAGGTTTAATCTGTATAGATATACTTTTAGCCTGCTCTACAAATCTCAAAGCCACGTTCACGTCTTCTAGTGAAACAGCTAGTTTACCATCCCTTATGAGGTTTTCGCACTCATCTACGAACTTCTTTATAGCATGCAGTACGTCGTAAATACTCATTGAGATAACACCTTTCTTATGGTAGCAATGCTGTTATCGGCGACTCCTTGCTTCTCCAGTTCTTCGGGGTATACTACTACAACGTTTACATCAGGCGAGTCGATTACTTCGGCTATAAGCTTGGTTTTCTTTTTACCCGCGACAACTATTTCTACGTAGTCCCCGTTCTTTATTCCCAACTCATGTGCTATAACTGATGAAATTTTCGCTACTGGTTTAACTAGGGTCTTATCAAACTTTATTCTAATTCTTTTTTCCGATAGAGTTTTTTGCTCTTTCTTCAAAACCTCAGATGCAGGTGGAATTATAGCTAGAAGCTTAGAGATGTCAACCCCGGTTTTTTCTTCCGGTTTTTCTAGGTCCAAGCTTTGTACACCACGCATTAATTCTGTTTCTATACTTATATCCAAGGGTCTTCTCGGAGTTTACTCAAGTAGTGTTTTTATGCCTAGTTTGTCAATTAAATATTCAATTATCTTCCCTATTGGGACTCTGACCTGTTCTGTGGTATCTCGGTCTCTTACAGTTACTGTTTCGTCTTCTAGTGTTTGGTAATCGACGGTTATTGCATAGGGAACACCGATCTCATCAATTCTTGCATATCTACGTCCAATGCTACCTTCTTCATCGTAGAGGGCTCTAAACCCTTTTTCTACGAGGTTCTTGTATATTCGTCTCGAGATTTCGATCATTTTCTGATGTTCCGGCTTTCTGCCGGTTACTAGTGGAAAAACTGCTACATGGTATGGAGCAATACTCGGTGGAAGCCTTAGAGTAATTTTTCCGTTTCTCTCTGTGAACGCGTGTTCAAGCACTATGTATAATACTCTCTCTACACCGAATGAAGGTTCAACAACATGAGGAACGATCTTTTTACCATACACCTTTACCTCCTCTTTCTTCACAAAGAAACAATCCGAGGACAGTTTGTATTCCTCCACCTCTACGTAACCCTTTGATTCAAGTTCCTTATACAGCTCCTCCGGTGTTCTACTTGTAAGGCCCTTCATGATGATCGGCAAAACCTCTCTTCCGAAGAGTTTTTCAATGGCATGTAGATTGGGGTACGCTTTTTGAACTGCTATTGTCACCGGTGTTTCGTATCTTTTGAAGTAGGAGAAATCAGCTTTACTGTACTCAGCGTGCTTGTCCAGGTCATAGGATGTTCTATAGGCGTATCCAGCTACTTCGATCCAGCCGAAACGCGAGGTGTAAACCTCTTGGTCGAATGTTTGCGCTGAGTAGTGGGCACGTTCGTGGTGTAGCTTCTCGTAGAACCTGATCTTGTCCTGTGGTATCCCTAGACTTCTTATGAACTTGTTGCCGATCGCCATCCAGTACGCGAGCCATGGTGTTTTAGTAATACCTTTCTCGGCAAGCTCTTTTGCCGTATACTCCACGGGTTCTTCGAGACCACGCATTCTCATATCGGCGGTAACAACTCTTACTACCTCGTCTTTAACCTCTTCAAGATTCTCTGCAACGGTTTCATCGTCCTCGGGGTCGAAGAAGAATTCCAACTCCATTATTGTAAACTCTCTCAGTCGTAGAAGCCCCTGTCTCGGGGATATTTCATTTCTAGCTACTTTTCCTACCTGAGCTACACCAAGCGGCAGCTTATCTCTGGTTATTTTGAGTAGAAGTGGAAAATTTATGAACATTCCTTGCGCATGCTCAGGCCTTAAGTATGCTCTTTCACCTTTGTAAGGTCCAATCTCGGTTGCAAATAGAAGAAGCGTATTGAAAGCCCTCGTTAGCTCTCCTCCGCACTCGGGGCATCTAAGGTCTTTTTCTCTTACAAGCTCACTTATTTTCTCTATACTCCAGCCCTCGACATTTATTCCCAAAGCGTCCTTGATCAGGTGATCAGCTCTGTACACTCTACCACACTTAGAACACTCTAGTACTGGGTCTGTGAAGTGGTCTTCGTGACCACTCGCTCTGAAAACTATTCTTGGATTTACTATTGGTGTTTCTATCTCCACAACGTAGTTCTTCGAATATACGAAGAATTTTAACCACTGATTAACGATGTTTCTTTTTATAAGTACACCAATAGGACCAAAGTCGTAGAACCCTGCTACTCCCCCGTATATTTCAAACGAAGGCCAAAATATACCACGTCTCTTCGAGAGATCCGCTATCTTGTCGTGAAGATCCATGTTGTTTGTGAACACCAATACCACACGCCTCGAGTAGCTCTAAGCATAGGCATATACTTTGGGATATTATAATGTGTTTCCGGTAATTTAAAAGAATGATTAGTTTAAAGCGTGTAGTGATCACCTATGAGCTGGAGAACCCTGCTACTCCCAAGGGTTTTTGGATGCGTGAGCGATGAGCTATCACCAATAGCAGTTGTTGGTGTACCTCTAGATGCGACAAGCACTTATAGACCTGGAAGCAGGTTTGCACCAGCTAGAATTAGAGAAGCGTCGTGCAACCTGGAACTTTACAGTCTTCTAGCTGAGAGATCGCTGGAGGATATCGGCTACAGAGACTACGGAGACTTGAACATTCCTCCAGGAGATGTTGAAAGATCACTTGAGCTAGTAGATTACGCTGTCAGGAGTATAAGCAGGGAGCATGAACAACTACTTATTGTTCTAGGTGGCGAGCACCTGGTTACTTATCCAACAGTGTTAGCTCTGAAGAACAAAATAGACACGTTGATCGTATTCGACGCGCATCTAGACATGAGGTCTGAGTACTTGGGATCCATGTTGAACCATGCAACATTTCTGAGAAAACTTGTTGAAGAGGGGTTTAAAGTAGTACATATTGGCTCGAGAGCCTACAGTAGAGATGAACTGGAATTCGCAAAGAACTCAAAGGTTGAGTTGTACAATGTTCTAAGGGTTAGGAAAGGTGATCTTGACCTGGGAAACCTGGGACGCGTCTACATAAGTATAGACTTAGACGTGTTAGACCCCTCAGTAGCTCCCGGGGTTTCAAACCCAGAACCTTTAGGACTAAGTCTAGAGGAGTTTGCAAAAGCTCTTATCAAGGTCCTCAGTAAAACTGAGAACTTAGTTGCTGTAGACTTGGTCGAGGTGAACCCACTCGTAGACCACGGCGATATAACTAGCATAGTAGCAGCAAAAATAGGACTGGAGATTGTTGGATTATACGTTGAAAAGATGAAAAGCAGCTAGATCGCTCTAACAATTCTATATGTTCTCGCGACTTTATAGATTATCTCGTAGGTACACTTAGGGCATCTAACTTGTCTACCAAACGTTTTGATCATCTCTTCAACGTCGAATACGTATCCGCATCTACCGCATTTGTACTTGACCATTCAAAGCACCATTAACTCTTCATACCCTTTTACTCGTTAATTTTAAAAACCGTTATAACTTTTCCTTGGTAAAAACCTCGTGCTTCTTTCTCACGGTAAAACCAGGTAAGTACAGAACGGATTAAGCGTCGAGTAGCGTGAAGCTTCTATTATAGTTTTAGGCTTTTAAGCCATGTTACTATAGTAGAATTCCGGTGGTATGGAAGCGCATGTCAGGATTAGAATGCGGTGGTATGCCCTCAGAGATTTGTGAAAAACTACTAGTTGAAGCACCGCTAATAAAGATAAGGCTAGACGTAAGAAAATTCGGTAAGCCTGTTACCGTGATAGACGGGCTACCCAACGATAAAGAACTCCTTAAGCACCTAGCAAGATTTCTTAAGACTAAGCTAGCTGCGGGTGGAACATACAGAGAGGAGGAGGGTAGAATAGAGGTTCAGGGGGATCATAGACAGAGAGTTAAGCAAATGCTAGTAGAAGAACTGGGTTTACCGGAGGAGAACGTTATAGTGATGAGCTAGTGAATAAACATGGCTATATGCATGTACATACGGTTCAACGTTTTTAAAATCTGTACCTGCTCAGGCCTATTCTAAACCTTCCACCTGTATTCCGAGGGCGTCCATGAATTCTTTGCACCTGTTTCTAACAGTAACCTCTGTTACTCCTGCTTTGTTTGCTACCTCTTTTTGTGATACATCAACGTTGAGCAATTTGGAAGCTAAGTATACTGCAGCTGCGGCCGAACCCACGGGGTCTTTGCCTCCGAGAACACCGGCATCTCTTGCCTTGTTAATTATTTCTATTGCTGTCTTAACAACGGATCCAGGTAACTTAAGGTCGCGGGCTATTCTTGGTACGAAGTCCGATGGATCCACTGTAGTTGGTCTTATTCCTAGTTCTCTAACGAGCATTCTATAGCAACGTGCAATTTCCTTCCTACTAACCTTTGTATACTCTTGAATCTCATCGAGCGTTCTTGGCAGTTTCCTTATTCTACATGCTAAGTAAACGGCAGAGGCTACAACGCTTTCAATGCTTCTACCACGAACGAGGCCTTTAATAACAGCTTCTCTGTATATTCGCGCAGCTTCCTCCTTGATGTACGATGGGAGATTAAGAGCGCTTGCTAATCTGTCTAGCTCGTTCATGGCTTGTGCTAGGTTCCTCTCAACACTACTTAGAATTCTCGTTCTTGATTGCAGCTTTCTAAGCTTGCTAAGCTGATACTTCTTGTTCACTAGAACTTTACCAGATGCATCTCTATCCATGTAATCTATTGCCGTGGTGAAACCCATATCGTGTACTGTGGGTGTAATTGGACTACCAGCTCTAGCTCTTCTTTCTCTCTCCTCCGGCGTAAACGCTCTCCACTCAGCTCTTTCATCAATTACCCTGTCTTCAATGACTTCTCCTGTTTCCAAGCACACGTACTCTGCCTTTGATACATCATACACTATCTTATCTTGAGGACACTCGATAGATGAACCTTGCTCTTTTGAGGAAGGTTGAGATTGCTGAGAAGATTCTTCTTCGACAGGTTCCTCGAAGAAGAGCATAGTACAAAACACCAGCATAATATTGGCCTGATTTACCCCCTTATATACTTAACGCTAAGTTTAAAAACCTTACTCATGAGAAGGCTTTTAAAAGAATAAAGATGAATTGAACCAGAGCACCGCTCTGCGTGTGAAAGACCTATTAAGCCCTTGTTATCAAATATAAAAGTACGGACAAGTAGCCGGGTCGTCTAGCGGCCAAGGATGCGGGGCTTTGGCCGTTCGGAGGAAACCCCGTGACCGGGGTTCGAATCCCCGCCCGGCTATTAATTTAATTCCTGTATGTCAATTGATGGAATCGCTTCACCCACTTCTCTGAATTGGTCTTGGGTTCACATAACTCCTGTGGGTTCAGAACAGCCGGAAGCCTCAAACTCCAATATTCCCAAGGAAACCTCAACCGGGGGTTTCAACTCCATAGAGATCGCTTCCAAACGATTCATTATGTAGAGTATCCATAAGCATTTTCCTCTCTAAAACCGACAGAAACTAGTACGAAATCGGGAACGACGGGTTTAGTACAAAGTATTTCAAATTGCAGACTCTAAGGTTTAATGCTCATTCTAAGTCTAGATAGAGCGGATGCAATTGTGTGTGCTATCCTGAGGGGTTCCGGTATAGGACTATATATGCAAAGCATTCTCATTGTTTCTAGAGCTTTCTCGATACCTACACCAGTAGCGTAGATCCTGATGGTTTTCCACGGTGTTGCAACGTGAATACTGTTCTCGTAAACTTTTCTTATGACACGAAATCTCTCCATCCAGTCTTCAAAGTGCTTCTTTAGAGCTTTCTCAATTCGACTAAGGTTTAGCGGGTACTGAAGTACTACTATGGTAGCTTTACCGGTACTTGATGTTAAGACGTCTGGGTCCACAGAGTCGAACCCAGCGTAGGTGACACCATCGAGGATTATTATTTCTCCTTCTAGGATTTTCGTGAGCTCGAGTATAGTGTTCATAGTTGTGTTTCCATCTACTTTAACCGTGCTCCAAGCGATCCTTAACACTTTATTGGGTCCGTGAGTGCAAACACCGGCGATGTATGTATAGCCTTTTCCACCTTTGTAGTGTGGTGGAAAAAATCCATCATCGTAAGCTTCAACTTTAGATTGCATCAAGGTTTTTCAGAACCTCGTTTGCAATGTCCACGACATCGTTTTTGACTTTAACTATTTTCGTAACTCCGTGTCTACCTCTGTTAACGACTTCTGCTAAAATAAGTCCCATCATATCTAGCTGTGAAATAATGTCACTGATTCTCCTGAGCGACAGAGGTTCAAGTCCTCTTTTACTCGCTTCTTCGGTGTATACCTGGTAAACCTCACCTGTTGTTGCAAAACCCTTCTTTGAAACTGTATCAATAATAGCTTTCAATACGAGTTTCTGATGCATTGGCAGTGATACTATGCTGTGGTATACTCTCCCTTCTTCTATTTCCGCAAGAGCTTTTTTGACGTGATCTACCGTTACCTTTTCAGCGTTCTCTCTTTCAGCTATTTCACCTGCGACTCTAAGCAGGTCTAAAGCCCTCCGGGCATCACCATGCTCTCTAGCTGCTAATGCAGCACAGTAGGAGAGAACACCATCATCTACAACACCCTGTTTAAAGGCTTTTTCAGCTCTCTGCTTTAGTATAGTGAACAATTGTTCAGCGTTGTACGGTGTGAAAACTATTTCCTCTTCTCCTAGACTCGACTTCACTCTTGGATCAAGGTTTTCGACAAAGTACAAGTTGTTTGTAATCCCTATAATCGAAACCTTTGCTCTGGATAGATCTTCGTTTATTCTCAGAAGCCTGTACAGTACATCATCTCCGTTTTTCTTCACGAAGTAGTCGATTTCATCAAGAATAACTATGTGAAGACCTCCCCAGCTGTCCAGCGCGTTTACGTATCTTCTGTAGATTTCGCTGAGAGCTAACCCTGTATGCGGTACTCTTAACCCTATGCTAGAAGCTACCTGAGAGAAAACCTTGTACGCGGTATCCACTTTTCTGGTGTTAACGTATGCGTAGTTCAGTTTTACACCGAGTGTAGCTACTTTCTCCGTGAGTTTTTTTACAACGTACTTGGCTACTACGGTTTTACCAGTACCTGTTAACCCGTAGAGAAAAACATTACTTGGTTTTTCGCCTTTCGCAGATACTACTAGTATCTCAGCGAGCTTGGCTATTTCTCTTTCTCTATGAGGCAATGTATCAGGTATGTAATCAGGATGCAGTATTTCTCTATTGGCAAAAATTCTCGATACCAAACCTCTTTTTCTGATGATCTCCTCAATTATGTCAAAGCCTTCCACTAGCATCACCTCTACACGCAAGCCAGGTGCTGTAAAAGGTAAGTTGCATGGTTAATAAGACTATTTCACCTCGATCAGCAAGGCACACTTCAATCCAGTAATATGTGGTTCTAGAAACGTATAAAACTTACTTGACTCAAGCCTCTCCTTTAAACGCTTTTAAGCCCTTTTGCTTAGAGTGAGTTGTGGTGGGCCGGTAGCTCAGCCTGGAAGAGCGCCCGGTTGGCATCAGTTGCCAAAGTCCGGGAGGTCCCGGGTTCAAATCCCGGCCGGTCCACTTATATGGTTGTTAAAGAGAAACTCTATGAATCCGCTTTAAAAAGCGTTTAAAGTGTGTATATATAAGGTGCTGATGCTTAGAGGTATCGGATACTATGAGCAAGCAGGTTAACATCCTTGAGCACGAGCTTGTTCCAAAGCACGAAATTGTACCTCCGGAAGAAGCAAAGCGCATTCTGGATGAACTAGGCATAAAACCGTGGCAACTTCCATGGATCTCTACTGAGGATCCGGTGGTTAAAGCTATAGGAGCGAAGCCAGGAGATATTATAAGGATTGTTAGAAAAAGTCCTACTGCTGGGGTATCCATTGCTTACAGGTACGTAGTTGTAGAGGTGACAAAGAAGCCTTGAGCAATACAAGTGCAGACACCTTAACGCACGAAGACCTCTGGATTGTGGCGAAAAAGTACCTAGAGGAGAAAGGACTAGTAAGACAGCACCTAGACAGCTACAATAGGTTTATACGCGAAATCTTACCATCGATCATTGAGGAGTTCAGAGAAATACCAATAACACCCGACTGCTATCTCTATATAGAAAAGTACAGGATTGGACAACCCCAGTGGACGGAGGTAGATGGTACAACACAGTATAAAACCCCACTCGAGTGCAGAATTAGAAATCTCACTTACATGGCACCTGTTTACGTTACAGTTAGATTAAACTGCATGGGTATTTCTAGAGAAACCGAGTTAAAACTCATGGACCTACCTGTAATGTTGAGATCAGAGATAGATCCACTAAGCAAGATGACTCAGCAAGAACTGATAGAGCACGGCGAAGACCCCAGAGATCCCGGCGGATACTTTATTATCAATGGTAGTGAGAAAGTTCTCGTAGCTCAGGAGGATCTTGCGAGCAATACTATACTGGTCGACTACGGTCAAGAAGGTACAGGAATCACGCATACAGCAAAAGTTATTAGCGCGTCAAGGGGGCGAAGGTCGCAGCTGATCATAGATAGAAAGAAGGATGGAATATTCTACGCTAATGTACAGGGGCACAAGATCCCGGCAGTTATACTCATGATAGCTCTCGGTTTAGACACCCGTGAAATTCTGTACGCTGTTAGTGCAAACCCTGTTTACCACACGTATCTTCTTCCATCCATACTCCAAGCAGAGCAGGCTTTACCTAAGCTCGAAATACCCTCGGACTTACCCGATGATAAGATCAGGGAGTACGTTAAGAAGTACAAAGAGAGAATTGTAGAAGAGGCATTGGACTTTATTGGTTCAAGGTTTGCCATCGGTAGACCTAGAGAAGAAAGAATTCAAAGAGCTAGAAGACTTCTCGACGAAAGATTACTCCCCCACATAGGTACAGATCCGAGCCGTGAAACAAGATTACTGAAAGCTGTCTTCATAGGGCAGATGATAGCAAGAATAATAGAGCTTATGCTTGGGTATAGGCAACCCGACGATAAGGACCACTATAGAAACAAGAGGTTGAAGCTCGCTGGTGACCTGCTGGCAACGCTTATCAGAACAGCTCTGGTGGCTTTCACGAGAGAGGTAAGAGAGGAAATCGAAAAGCAAATATCAAAAACTGGCAGAATAGAGCTCAAAGTAGCGTTTAAGCATACTGTGATAACGGATAGAATAATGCACGCTATGGCTACGGGTAATTGGCCGGGTGGAAGAACAGGTGTTAGCCAGCTACTGGACCGTACCAACTATATGAGCACACTGAGTCATCTAAGAAGAGTAGTTTCGCCACTAGCGCGCGGTCAACCGCACTTCGAGGCAAGAGAACTACACGGTACTCAATGGGGTAGAATTTGCCCCTTCGAAACACCCGAAGGTACTAACATAGGTCTTGTTAAAAACCTAGCACTACTAGTTAACGTGAGCGTAGGTGTAGAGGACAAAGAGGTGGAAAACCTTCTCTATGAACACGGAGTAATACCAGTAATAACCAAGAGAGTAAGAGGAAAGGTTCTAAAGGGATATCTTGAAGCGATTATTGAGGAGCTTGATAAAGGAGAACACCCTGGCATCGAATATGCGAACTACGCAAAAGTGTTCTTAAACGGCAAGTTCATAGGTTTTCACTCCAACCCAGACTACTTGGTAAAAACCATTAGAACGCTCAGAAGAACGAGCAAGTTAAGTCACGAAGTAAATGTGGTTCACATTAAAACTGAGCACATTAATGAAGTGATGATCAACACCGACCCAGGTCGTATAAGAAGACCCTTAATAGTCGTGGAAAATGGTAAGCCCAAGCTCACAAAAGAGCATGTCAAAAAACTAAAAGAAGGTAAGCTTACCTTTGACGACCTGGTCAAAGCTGGAATTATTGAGTACCTAGACCCTGATGAGGAAGAATCAGCTTACGTAGCACTATCCCCCGAAATGGTAACGAACGAACATACTCATCTAGAGCTCTGGTTACCCGGGATATTCGGAATTACAGCTTCAATCATACCATACTCAGAGCACAATCAGAGTCCAAGAAACATGTACGAAGCAGCTATGGCTAAGCAAGCACTTGGATTAAGTAGCGCTGCTTTTCAGAGAAGAGTAGATACTCGTGGTCATCTACTCCACTACGTGCAGAAACCACTAGTAACAACTAAAGCTATCAGCGCGGTGGGATATGAGGAGAGACCATCAGGTCAAAACATGGTTGTTGCTGTTCTAACGTACACCGGCTACAACATGGAGGACGCCGTTATTCTAAACAAGAGTAGCGTAGACCGCGGGCTCGCGAGGTCCACGTTCTTCAGACTATATGCTACAGTTGAATACAAGTACCCCGGTGGTATACAAGACGAAATAACTAGACCTCCACCAAGTGTTCGCGGTTATCGTGGACACCAAGCATACGAATTGCTCGAAGATGATGGCATAGTAGCTCCTGAAACAGAGGTCTACGGGGGGCAAGTCCTAGTTGGTAAAACGAGTCCACCCAGGTTCCTGAGCGCTCAGGAGTACGGTGTTGGAGGACTTACACGTCAAGACACCAGTATAGCTGTAAGACACGGTGAAAAAGGAGTTGTTGATGTCGTAGTAATCACCCTGGATGATGAAGGAAATAAGCTAATTAAGGTTAAGGTTAGAGACCTAAGAATACCAGAGCTCGGAGATAAGTTCGCATCAAGGCATGGACAGAAGGGTGTTGTAGGACTACTTGTTCCACAGTATGATATGCCTTTCAACGAGGAAGGTATTACTCCGGACTTGATAATAAACCCGCACGCATTCCCCAGCAGAATGACCGTTGGACAGCTACTTGAGTCTATTGCAGGGAAAGCCGCTGCTCTCCAAGGAGAGTTCATAGACGCTACACCCTTCTATGAAAACAAGAGTATTGATAACTTCAGGTTGATACTGAAAAGACACGGTTATATGCCAACAGGCGAAGAGGTGATGTACGATGGTAGAACTGGTGAAAAACTCGAATCACCAGTCTTCATAGGCATAGTTTACTATCAAAAGCTACATCACATGGTAGCAGATAAAATACACGCTAGAGCTAGAGGACCTGTTCAAATACTTACAAGACAGCCAACTCAAGGACGTTCAAGAGCAGGAGGATTAAGATGGGGTGAAATGGAAGTCGATTGTCTTGTTGGACACGGAACTTCTATACTTCTAAGGGAAACCATGAGGGAGAGAAGCGATCTCACGAGAGTCTACATATGTACAGAGTGCGGGCTCATAGGCTACTACGATAAAAACAAAGGTAGGTTCATGTGCCCAATACACAAGGAGAAAGCCGAATTGAAACCCGTGGAAGTATCTTACGCTTTCAAGTTGCTATTACAGGAGCTCATAAGCATGGGTATAAGACCTCGCATTTACATCGAAGATCTTGCGCAAGCGTGATATTCATGCTTACTTCTAGAATTTCCAGAATAAAGTTCGGTATACTTTCACCCGACGAGATACGCAGGATGAGCGTTACATCGGTAGTTACAACAGACGTATATGACAACGACGGTATGCCCATAGACGGCGGTGTAATGGATAGAAGAATGGGAGCCATAGAACCAGGTGAAGTATGCCCTACATGTGGAAACACGAGAGATGCCTGTCCCGGTCACTTTGGTCACATAGAGCTTGTAAAACCAGTTGTTCACGTGGCGTTTGCAAAGTACATTCTGATGTACCTAAGAACAACCTGCAGTGTATGCGGAAGGCTAAAAATACCCGAAGATGAAAGACAGGAATACCTTAGACTCCTCAAAGACCTAGAAGAACTCGGACTTACATACCTCGCGAAGAGGCTACAGGAATACATTAGGAAAAAAACAGCAAGCGCGTCAACATGCCCACACTGCGGAGCCCCCTCCTACAAGATCAAGCTCGATAAACCTCACTCCTTCTACGAGCAGACCGAAGAAGGCTTGAGAAGGCTTAATCCAAGTGAAATTAGAAAGAGACTAGAAGCTATACGCGACGAGGACGTTAAACTACTAGGAGGGGATCCCGTTGATGCCAGACCAGAATGGATGGTTCTAACAGTACTAGCGGTTCCACCCAGACCTGTAAGACCCTCTGTCACCCTGGAAACGGGCATTAGAAGCGAAGACGACTTAACTCACAAACTCGTCGATATACTGAGAGTTAACAACAAGCTGAAAGAGCTCATCGAGAGTGGTGCTCCGAGTGCTATGATTGAAGAGGAATGGGAGCTACTGCAATACCACGTTACAACGTACTTTGACAACGAGGTCTCGGGTATACCTGTAGCTAAGCATAGAAGTGGAAAGGTTTTAAAGGGAATAGCTCAGAGGCTTAAGGGTAAAGAGGGTAGGTTTAGAGGAGATCTGAGAGGTAAGAGGGTAGATTTCTCAGCGAGAACAGTCATAAGCCCCGATCCGAACCTAAGTATAAACGAAGTCGGTGTTCCCGTAGAAGTAGCTAAGATCCTCACGGTTCCTGAGAGAGTAACACCTTGGAACATGGACTTCTTAAGAACACTTGTCCTAAATGGTCCAGATAAATGGCCAGGTGCAAACTACATTATTAGACCAGACGGAAGAAAGATAAGTCTAAAGTACGTTGATAGAAAAGCAGCAGCAGAGTCTCTCGAAGTAGGATTTATCGTTGAAAGACATCTGCTCGACGGCGACATAGTACTGTTCAACAGGCAGCCGTCTTTACACAGGATCTCGGTTATGGCTCACGTCGTGAGGGTTCTACCTGGTAAAACGTTTAGGTTGAATCTTCTAGTATGTCCACCGTACAACGCGGACTTTGATGGAGATGAAATGAACCTTCATGTTCCGCAGAGCGAGGAAGCGCGTGCAGAAGCTAGAATATTGATGCTCGTAGAAAAGCACATCTTAACCCCCAGGTATGGAGGCCCGATCATCGGTGGATTGCAAGACTACATTAGTGGAGCATACTTTTTGACTACAAAATCAACGATACTGTCGAAAGACAAGTTTGTAACATTGATAGCAGCAGCAGGGTACCGTGGAGAGATACCGGAACCAGCTATTCTGAAACCAAGAGAGTACTGGACTGGAAAGCAGCTTGTATCATTATTCTTACCAAAGGACTTCAACTACAGAAGAGGCTCAAAGGTGGGAAGTGCATCGGTTCTCAGGTGCATTGACGAGGACTGCCCTCACGACACTATTGTTATAGTCAAGAAAGGTATGTTGCTTGAGGGTGTATTAGATAAAGCTAGTATAGGTAGAGAGGAACCCGAAAGCCTTGTTCACTGGTTGATTAAAAACTACGGAGAGGATTTCGGACGACAATTCATGGACAAAGTGTACAAGTTGTTCATCAGAATGTGCGAGATGGCAGGGTTTACCATGGGATACTTCCACCTAACACTAAGCCCGGAGGCAAAGGAGGCAATAGAAAGGATTATCAAAGAAGGTATCAAAGCAACGGAGGAACTGATAGAAATGTATAGAAAAGGCGAACTCGTGCCAAAGCCGGGCAAAACTTTGGAGGAAACATTGGAAGACGAAATCATTGATACGTTGTCAAAGAGATTACTTGATAAAGTAGCAGATGTACTTACGAACTACTTCGGGCTGGACAATCCTGTTGTAGTAATGGCTAGAACTGGTGCAAGAGGTAACCCGATAAACCTAACGCAAATGTCCGGTATACTTGGACAGCAAACGGTCAGGGGTAAAAGGCTCAGTAGAGGCTACGCTGGTAGGATACTACCGCACTTCAAGCCGGGAGATATAAGTGCTATTGCTAGAGGGTTTGTGAAGTCAGGGTTCGTGTACGGGTTAAATCCGCTTGAGATGTTCTTCCACGCAGCAGCAGGTAGAGAGGGACTAATAGACACAGCTGTGAGAACAAGTCAATCGGGTTACATGCAGAGAAGACTAATAAACGCTTTGCAAGATCTCAGAGTCTTCTACGATGGAACGGTTAGAACAGCCTTTGGAGAGATTGTACAACTGCTGTATGGTGAAGACGGTGTTGACCCTATGAAGAGTGATCATGGTAAGGCTGTCAACGTAGATAGAATAATCGAAAAATACATCGAGTAGGAGAGAGGTGGATGGATTGGAACAACACATTGACCTGGATGAATTAATAAGCGCAGTCTCCGGCAAGATCCCATCTGCGCTGCTAAATGAGCTACGTGAAAAGCTAAAAACGGCCATTAGTAAGCACAAACTAACTCCAGAGAAGATAAGAAAGATAATTGACGAAGTCGTTGAGAACTATCATCGTGCTCTCATCGAGCCAGGTGAAGCTGTGGGTACTATTACAGCGCAAAGCCTTGGTGAACCATCAACTCAGATGACCCTGAGAGTTTTTCACTACGCTGGTGTTAGGGAGTACAACGTTACGTTAGGATTACCAAGACTTATAGAAATCGTAGATGCTAGGAAGCAGCCGGAAACCCCGATAATGGAGATATACCTCGAAGACGATGTAAAGCGTGATCTTGAAAAAGTAAGAAATATAGCGAGAGCCATCGAAGCAACATACATTGAAAACGTTGCGAGCGAGTTCAGCATAGACTACTCAGAGGGCGTTCTATATCTCAAGCTTGACAACGAAATGCTACTGGACAAGGGAATCACCGTAGAAGACGTCATCAGAGCGTTAAGAGAGATCGACGTAGGAGAGGTCACAGTGGACCCCGAAGAACCCCAAACAATCAAGGTATTTCTGAGTGAAGAGTACCTAGATCCATCAAAGATAGAGAGGCTTAGAACAAGAGTACTTCAAACAATGGTAAAGGGAGTAAAGGGTATTAAGAAGACGATCATACAAAGGAGAGGAGACGAGTATGTTATAATTGCCGAAGGAAGCAACCTGGAGGAGGTAATGAAAATACCTGGAGTTAACTGGAGGAAGATCTACACGAACAACATTCACGAAGTCGAAAAGGTCCTTGGAATAGAAGCAGCTAGAATGGCTATCATAAAGGAGATCAAGAATACACTAGATGACCAAGGTTTAGACGTGGATATTCGCCACATAATGCTACTCGCTGACATAATGACGTGGACTGGTCACATTAGGCAAATAGGCAGAATGGGTATCGCCGGCGAAAAACCAAGTGTTCTCGCGAAAGCAACGTTTGAAACAACTGTTCAGAAACTCGTTGAAAGCGCGTTTGCTGGCGAGGAGGACAAACTACTAGGTATAACCGAAAACATAATAATAGGGCAAATAGTACCAGTTGGTACAGGTATAGTCCAGGTGTTTATGAATCCGCGCACTAGCGTAGAGAACGAGTATGGAGGTGAGAAAGTTGAATAATGTTCCATACGTTGTTCCGAAACCCGACTTGATTAGAGCTATACAGGCAGCGGTTCGAACAGGGCAGATCGTGTACGGGGCGAGAAGAACCATTAAAACAGTACTCCATGGGAAAGCGAAGGTGGTTGTTGTTGCTATGAACGCGCCACCTGAGCTTAAGCGAGATGTACTGTACTACGCTAAGCTAAGCAGAATACCCGTTGTAGAATTCGATGGTACAAACATGGAGCTTGGTGCAGTAGTGGGCAGGCCTCACAGTGTTGCTGTTCTCGCTGTGTTAGAACCAGGACAATCTAATATCCTTGAACTGGTCAGAGGAGGTGAACTGGGTGAGTAAAAGCGGCGTTAGAATAACATCAGAGGAATTCAGGTATATGTCGCTATTCAGTGAGATCACCGGTGTCACGGTAAGAGACTGTATTATAGACAACGAGAACAATAGAATAGTGTTCCTCGTAAACCCCGAGGAGGTAGGAAAAGCGATTGGTCCACGAGGATTCTTCGTTCAAAAGCTGAGTAAGATTCTCGGAAAAACAATAGAGGTTGTTGGGTACAGTGATAACCTCGCAGAGCAGGTTAAGTACGCATTTACACCAGCCAGGGTTACTGATATTAAGCTGGTTGAAAGGCCCAATGGCACAAAGGTACTCTACGTAGCGGTAAATCCGGCAGACAAAGCCATAGCCATAGGTAAAAACGGTAAAAACGTTTTGAGAGCCAAGTTGATTTTAAAGAGGCACTTTGGCATAGACTCGGTTATAATAGCTTAAATACAAGTACTTTTTCTGTAGATAGTTAGAGTGAGGTGCTTACAGTGCCTGGTAAGAAAAGCCCTAATGGAATGTATGCAGCTAGAAAACTTGTTGAAAAACGAAAGAAGTTTAGATGGTATCAGCGAGAGTACAAGAACCGTATGCTAAGAAAGCAAGGACTGATAAGAGATCCACTCGAAGGAGCGCCGATGGCTCGTGGTATTGTTCTAGAGAAAGTAGGTGTAGAATCACGTAAGCCTAACTCAGCCGTGAGAAAGTGTGTTAGGGTGCAACTAGTTAAAAACGGCAAGGTGGTAACAGCCTTTGTTCCATGGGATGGAGGTATAAACTTCATTGACGAGCACGACGAGGTCATAATCGAGGGTATTGGTGGAACACTGGGAGGATCGATGGGCGACATTCCAGGAGTCAAGTACAAGGTTGTTATGGTTAACGGGGTATCATTAAGAGCGCTCTGGTTAGGCAAAAAGCAGAAACCTGTAAGGTAGAGAACGTTGAACGAGAAGTCCCAAGTTGTAGAGATCGAGCTCAGCGAACCTAAACTATTTGGAAAATGGAGTTACGACTTCGTGGAGGTAAGAGATCCAAGCTTAAAGAGGTACATATGCTTAAAACCTGTGATACTACCACATACAGGCGGACGTCACGAACGTAGGAAGCTAGCTAAAGCGAGAGTTCCAATAGTTGAAAGACTGATAAACAAGTTGATGTACCCTGGAAGAAACACGGGTAAAAAGCATATCGCCTACAACATTGTAAAGAAAGCCTTCGACTTAATTTACCTTAAAACCGGCGAGAACCCAATTCAAGTACTTGTGAGAGCAATTGAGAACGCAGCCCCAAGGGAGGATACAACGAGAATAATGTACGGTGGTATAGTTTACCACGTTTCAGTTGACGTTTCCCCACAGAGACGTGTAGATACTGCACTTAAACACCTTGCAGAGGGAGCTAGATTAAAGGCATTCAACAATCCACTACCTGTTGAGGAAGCTCTCGCGGAAGAGATAGTACTTGCAGCGAGTGGTGATCCTAGAAGCTACGCTATTCAGCGAAAGGATGAGATAGAAAGAATTGCTCTAAGTAGCAGATAGCTCATTGGTTTTTAGTAAGGGTTTCTTGATCATCCAGATTCGAACATCTTCGTGGTTGTAACAAGACTTGGAGAGAATGCTCATAACACTGTTACCAGCGTATCCTAAGTTTCCGGCTTTTAATTAAGGTTAAAAGGTTGCTAAAACTTTATAAGGCAATGTACAGTATGAGTGTTTTACCGGTACGGTGAGCACAGACATGAGTGCACCTCAGAAACCACACTTGAACCTAATAATAATAGGTCACGTAGACCACGGCAAAAGTACAATGGTAGGCCAGGTACTGTATCGTCTTGGATACTTTGATGAAAAAACTCTCAGAGAGATCGAGGAACAAGCTAAGAAGATGGGTAAAGAGAGCTTCAAGTTTGCATGGTTGCTTGACAGGTTGAAGGAGGAAAGAGAGCGTGGTTTAACAATATCGCTATCGTACATGAAGTTCGAGACCAAGAAGTACTTCTTCACGATTATAGATGCTCCAGGTCACAGGGACTTCGTTAAGAACATGATTACTGGTGCAAGCCAAGCAGATGCTGCAATACTCGTGGTTAGTGCCAGAAAAGGAGAATTCGAGGCAGGTATGAGCGCAGAAGGTCAAACGAGAGAACACGCTATACTAGCAAGAACCATGGGCATAGGTCAGCTCATTGTGGCAGTCAACAAGATGGATGCCACAGAGCCACCTTATAGTGAGAAAAGATACAAGGAAATAGTAGAAGTACTAAGCAAATTCCTGAAAACCATTGGCTACGATCCAAGCAAAATACCCTTCATACCAGTCTCTGCGTGGACAGGAGAGAACCTCATAGAGAGATCACCGAACATGCCATGGTACAATGGTCCCACACTAGTAGAAGCTCTCGATACGCTTGTTCCACCGTCAAGACCAATTGAGAAACCCTTGAGAATACCAATACAGGATGTATACCTGATCTCAGGCGTTGGAGTTGTAGCTGTAGGTAGAGTAGAATCTGGCGTACTAAAAACAGGTGAGAAAGTAGCTATAATGCCACCAGGGTTAACAGCTGAAGTAAAGTCCATAGAAACTCACTATGTTAAAATAGAAAAAGCAGAACCTGGCGACAACATTGGTTTCAACCTGAAGGGTGTAGAAAAGAAGGACCTTAAGCGTGGTGATGTTGTAGGACCAATTGACAATCCACCAACAGTTGCAGACGAGTACGTGGCTAGAGTCATGGTAGTATGGCATCCAACAGCCATAGCAGTAGGTTACACGCCTGTAATACACATTCACACAGCGAGTGTGGCATGTAGAATCACAGAGATATTGGCAAAGTTGGACCCGAGAACAGGTAAGGAGGCTGAAAAGAACCCGCAGTTCATAAAGCAAGGTGACATCGCATTAGTAAAGCTTAAGCCCATTAAACCATTAGTTGTTGAAAAGTACTCTGACTTCCCAGGACTCGGCAGATTTGCTATGCGTGACATGGGTAGAACCGTAGGTATAGGACAAGTAATCGAAGTTAAACCAGCACAGGTTACAATTAAGAAGTAAACGGTATGATAACCACAGTAAAGTAGCCATGGAGCAACACGTTATGGTACTCAGCGTGTTCGAGTATGTCTACTATTCGAATGGTCAAGATAAAGGTCTGGAGCACTAATGTTAAAGTTCTAGAGGACTTTGTCTCTAAAATGATCGATATAGCAAAGAAAAGCGGTGTTAAGGTAAGCGGACCTATACCACTACCCACAAAGAGACTCACCATAAGAACACTGAAGTTACCCCACGGTGAAGGTAAGAAGAAGTACGAAAAGTGGGAGATGAGGATTCACAAAAGACTACTCTACATAGCAGAGGATGAGAGAGTTATGAAACAACTGATCAGGCTACGAGTGCCACCAGAAGTATGGATTGAGATGGAGCTGTAAACGCGAGAGAATCAAGAAGATTTTAAACCTAGCAATACGAAAACTATTTTTGAGCCGGGGTGCCCGAGCGGTCTAAGGGGCTGGCCTGGAGAGCCAGTGGGGGTTGACCCCCGCGCGGGTTCGAATCCCGCCCCCGGCGTTTGCCTAGCGATTTATATGGTTCCGGTAGAGTTAACCTTTAAAAGCTACTATGTTTTTAAAAGTGCTTGACCATAATAGTTGATGTGTGCTTACGGTGAATAGCGTGTCCAGAGTTTTTCGCCGTATTATAAGAATACTTGAGACTGACGTGGATGGAATGCTACCGCTAGCCTACGGTCTATCAACCGTTAAAGGCGTTGGCTACAACTACGCTTTAGCCGTATGTAGAGTTCTCAACTTAGATCCTCAAATGAAGCTGGGCTACTTAACCGACGACGAAGTAAAAGCTATAGAAGCGGTTGTTAAAAACCCACACGAATACAATATTCCAGCCTGGATGTACAATAGAAGAAAAGACATCACGTCAGGAGAGGACATTCACCTTTATGGTGCACAGCTATTATTCTACGTAAAAGAGGATATTGAGAGAGAAAAGAGGATAAAAAGCTGGCGTGGTATTAGACACGCGCTAGGTCTTAAGGTTAGAGGTCAAAGAACTAGAACAACCGGTAGGTTGGGAGTTACCGTGGGTGTTAGAAAGAAGAAAACAGCACAACAGCAGCAGAAGCAGAAGTAGGTGATGCGTGAGCATGGGTGATCCCAAGAAGTCTAGAAGAACCTGGGTTGGACCTAGGCATCCATGGCGCAAAGACATACTCTTGGAAGAGTCAAAACTACTGGGACTTTATGGTCTTAGAAACAAGAGAGAGCTCTGGAAGGCGATGACAATCGTAAGATACTTCAGGCACAGAGCGCGTGCACTACTTGCAGCTCCACCAGATGTAAGAGAGGTTGAAGAAAAAGCGCTGATCGGCAGGCTGATCAAGCTTGGACTCCTGAAGGAAGGAGCTAAGCTCGATGACGTGCTTAACCTGAGGGTTGAAGATCTCCTGGAGAGAAGACTGCAAACAATAGTTTATCGAAAGGGGCTTGCAAGGTCCATTTACGAGGCACGGCAACTAATAGTTCACGGACATATAGCAATCTCTGGTCGAAGGATCAGGTCACCCGGGTACCTAGTGTCGGTCGATGAGGAGCCTCTCATAGAATTCTACTACAAGAGCCCACTTGCTAAAGCAGTGGAACAGGCAACAAGTACTAGCTAAGCTTGATCCCAGGTGGTGATTAGATGTCTTTCTCGATGAGAGAACTCAAGTGGGGAATTGCCCACGTATACAGTAGCTCCAACAACACGATCATACATATAACAGATCTCTCAGGCGCCGAGACCGTCAGTATCTGGAGTGGTGGTAGAGTGGTAAAAGCTGATCGTGAAAAACCAAGTCCGTATGCTGCCATGCTAGCTGCTTCGAAAGCTGCTGTAGAAGTCATGGAGAAAGGCATTGTAGCATTGCATATTAAAGTAAGAGCTCCTGGTGGACATGGACCAAAAACGCCGGGTCCTGGTGCTCAAGCTGCTATCAGAGCTCTAGCACGCTCAGGCTTCATCATAGGTAGAATAGAAGACGTAACACCAATACCGCATGATACAACAAGGCGTCCTGGAGGTAGAAGAGGTAAAAGGCTGTAGGTTTGGTGGATTAGCGTTGAAGATCACGGTACTTGAGCAAACGTCAAACTCAATTAAACTACACGTTAAGGGAGCACCATTACACCTCATAAACTCTATTAGAAGAGCAGCTATGAGCGAAGTTCCAACTATGGCAATCGACTACGTGATTTTTATCGAGAACTCAAGCGTTTTCTATGACGAGTACATTGCGCACAGGCTCGGTTTAATACCGTTAACAAGCGAAAACGCGCACCTAAAGTACAAACCACCTGAGGAGTGTGCAGAAGCAGGTGAAAGAAGAATATTTTCACCAGATTGTTTCGCGAAGTTTGATCTAGAGGTTGAAGGACCCAGCAAAGGAGAGCTCACGGTGTACAGCGGTGATCTTGTTCCAAGCGACACGGATGTGATACCCGTCTACAAGAACATACCTATTCTGAAGCTTATCAAAGGCCAAAGAGTTAAGCTAGAAGCTTTCGCTAGGCTTGGAAGAGGGAAGGAACATGCCAAGTGGAGCCCAGTAACGGTTGCAGCACACAAGTACGTAGCTGATATACATATAAGAGAAGAGCTCTGCAATGGTTGCGGTAAGTGCGTTGATGCCTGCCCTAGATCTGTTCTCAAGCTAGTTGATAACAAGGCGATTGCAGATACTGTGAAGATCTACGACTGCTCTCTATGTAAACTGTGCGAGAACGTATGTGAGAGCAAAGCCTTAAAGGTTTTGAACCGCGAAGATGAATACATTTTAACTTTTGAGCTAACAGGTGCTCTCAGCTTGAAAAGTATCATAGTTAGTGCCGCTGACATTCTAACTAACAAGCTTAACGAGTTAGAAGAGAAGCTGAAAAGCATGGGTGTAATTCAATGACTGCATTTGTAGAAAAGAAAACAAACATTGTTCTCAGGCTACTGCTGGAAACCTTGAACGAGCACTACAGAAAGTACAATGCAAACATATGGAGAGCTGTTATGGAGGAGCTGATGAAGCCGTCAAGAAGAAGAGCTGTTAACATCAGCAGGATTAACAGGTATACTCAGCCAGGAGACTGGGTGGTAGTTCCAGGTAAGGTTCTAGGATCGGGAGAACTGGACCACGAGGTTGTTGTTGCAGCCTTATCGTTCTCGAAGTCAGCTTTGGAAAAAATACATCGAGCTGGTGGAAGAGCTATTAGCATATTTGAGCTACTAAAGGAAAAACCCGATGGTTCAAACGTGAAGATTATCGGGTGAAGAATATGAGTAAAAACACAGCTGAGAATGTTCTTTACGTAGATGCGGAAGGGCAAATACTTGGTCGACTAGCAAGTATCGTTGCCAAAAAGTTGCTGGAGGGCTACAGAATATACGTTGTGAACATCGAGAAGGCTGTTCTAAGCGGTAAAAAGCAAAGAGTTATAGAGGGTTACAAGCTACTGTTCAAAGTAAAAGTGCACACGAATTTAGAAAGATCAGGTATTCGCAGACCTCGAAGCCCAGCGAACATCTTTAAGCGTGCTGTTAGAGGGATGTTACCAGTAGATAAACCGCATGGAAGAGAGGCGTTTAAGAGGCTTAGAGTCTACGTGGGAACACCAAAAGAACTACAGAACAAAAGCTTTATTAAGTTCCCAGAAGCCATGTACACTAGGCTTTCAGGTGAGTTTACAACATTAGAGGAGCTAGCAAAAGCCATGGGTTGGAAGGGTGCTGGAACGTGAGTCAAAGAGCAGAAGAAGCTAAGGCAGCATTTAAGATAGTGGTAGCATCAGGAAAGAGGAAAACAAGCATTGCACGAGCTGTTATTAAACCCGGTGAAGGCAGAGTCTGGATAAATGGTGTACCACTGGAGATATACCCGGTTGAAATGGCTAGGGAGAAAATAGCTGAACCACTGCATCTAGTGGGGAACCTGGCTAAGCTCGTTGATATAAAGGTTAATGTGAGAGGAGGAGGTGTTATAAGCCAAGCGGAAGCTTGTAGAATAGCCATAGCGAGAGGGCTTGTAGAGTACTTTAGTGAGTTCAGAGAGAGTTTAGAAAGAATCTTCAAGGAGTATGATAGAACAATGCTGAGTGGAGATCCTAGGCAAACAGAGCCAGAGAAATGGGGTCGTTACAGTGCTAGAAGAAGATGGCAGAAAAGCTACAGGTGATCTCCATGATGTTTCCAGTTAGATGCTTCACGTGCGGTGCTCCAATAGGGCATCTCTGGGAAGAGTACATCAAGAGAGTTAAACAGGGAGAACATCCAGCTAAGGTTCTCGATTCACTAGGTGTCAAAAGATACTGCTGCAGAAGAATGTTCCTATCTCACGTAGAAACGGCTGATGAGATTCTTTACTTCCCGAAGATATCCTAGGGGTTGATCACAGTGGAGGAGAAACCACAAGTGGGAGTTATAGAGCTCCTCGTTCCAATAGACAAGTACCTATCTGCTGGAGTTCACATCGGGACGCACATATGCACAAAGTTCATGGAAGGATTCGTCTACAAGGTTAGATCAGACGGTGTTTACATACTAGACATAAAGAAAATAGACGAGAGACTAAGAATAGCTGGTAAATTCCTGGCGCGCTTTGACCCAACGCGTATTGCAGTAGTCTCTGTCAGACTCTACGGTAAAAAGCCTGTTGAGAAAATGTGTCAGTATCTTAACTGCAGAGCATTTGTCGGAAGGTTTCTACCAGGATCGTTCACTAACCCCTCTTTAAAAACCTACTTCGAGGCTGATGTTGTCCTACTAACGGACCCTAGAGCGGACTCACAAGCTTTAAAGGAAGCAGCTGAAATGGGTATTCCGGTTGTTGCTTTTGCTGATACGGATAATAGAACAGAATTCGTAGACCTCGTTATCCCGGCGAATAACAAAGGAAGAAAGAGCTTGGCGATTCTATACTGGATACTGACGAGGCAAATACTCAGAGAGCGAGGTATAATACCTCAGGACGGAGAACTACCTGAACCAGTCAGCGAGTTCGAAACCCAGATATAGCCATTTTCATAGCTTATTCTTTATAACACCACAGCAGAACTAAAACAAGCCTACAACACGTTTTACATCCTATTAAGGACTTCGGATGATCACCATAGACTAGTCCGCGGTTCTTGCAAACTACGTGGTTAAACCTTGCATACTTAACTAGTTCAAGGTATAAAGCGTTGCACTAGTATACTGAGATACGGTGTTTTGCGATAGGGTTGTTCAATCAAATGTGGTGATGACTGTTGCGGTACGTTAGAAAACCTGTGGTTGCTGGATACTTCTACCCGAGTAACAGAGATAGGCTTGTTGAGATCATAGAGTGGTCCTTCAAGCACAGAATAGGTCCAGGAAGCATGCCTAAGCTTTCACTCGCTAGAGATAAAACCACAATTGGTTATGTCGTACCACACGCAGGCTACATGTATAGCGGTCCTGTTGCAGCACATGCATACTACGATATGGTCACACACGGGGTTCCTGAAACCATCGTGATCATCGGCACTAATCACACAGGGTACGGAAAACCCGTTTCCGTATACCCTGGTGGTGTGTGGGAAACGCCTCTAGGCTCTATAAAGGTTGATGAAGAGCTCGGAAAGAAGGTTGTTGAGGCTAGTGAACTAGCAGACCTGGACACGTACGCTCATCTGGAGGAGCATTCTATAGAAGTTCAATTACCTTTCCTTCAGTACATCTACAAGGACAAGCAATTCCAGATTCTACCCATAGTTATGGGCATCCACTCGCCGGAGGTAGCCAGAGACTTAGCAAAGGCCTTGATATCGGCTACGAGAGAACTGAGCAGGGATACTGTATTCCTAGCGAGTAGCGACTTCAATCACTATGAACCACACGATGTAACGGTGGATAAGGATATGGACGCCATTAACAGAATATTAAACCTCGACCTCGAGGGATTCTACAATACTATGATACAGCGCGATATCAGCATATGTGGTCCTGGAGGAATAATGGTTCTCATGGAGATAGCGAGGATCATGGGGGGAAAAGCGATACTACTCAAGCACGCTACTAGTGGCGATGTTCAGGGGGGTAAATCAGCCGTAGTAGGGTATGCGAGTATAAAGTTTTTTATCGAATAGTACTTTTAACAATGGTGCTTGCTTATTGACTCTAGAGGATATTCAAAATAGAAAAGCGCAGCACATAAGAATAAGCCTTAGAGACGATGTCACATACGAAGAAAGATGCAATCCTCTTTTCTCAGAAATACGCCTTGTTCACAGGGCTTTTCCAGGTTTAAAACTCAGTGATGTTGATCTAAAAACGAGGTTCTTAAACTACGATTTGGAAGCTCCCATAATCATAGAGGCGATGACAGGAGGTGTACAGGAGGCTAAAACAATAAATGAAAACATTGCTAAAATAGCCAGTAAGTTCAAAATAGCTGTTGGACTTGGGAGCCAGAGACCGATTATCACATCGAAATTCAACTCCAGTATTCTAGAAACATACAGAGTTGTAAGAGACATAGCCAGTGATGTCCCTGTTATAGGCAATATAGGTATTGCTCAGCTTCTAGAATTGGACTTGAACGACATTATCCATGCGATCGAAGTTACTGGTGCAGATGCGCTCGCGGTGCACTTAAACCCCGCGCAAGAAGTTGTTCAACCCGAAGGAGACACAGACTTCAGCGAGAAACTACTGGAAAGGCTCTCAACGCTTCTTAAGAGCATGAGCAAACCGGTCATAGTTAAGGAGGTTGGTCACGGTCTCTCGATGGAAGTAGTTTCATTGTTCTCAAAGCTTGGCATAAGGATCTTCGACGTAGCAGGTGCATGTGGTACAAGCTGGGTTAAAGTGGAAGCACAGAGATGCCCTGAAAACACGTTCAATCACCAGCTAGGAGTTAAACTACACAGTGAGTGGTGGGGGTTACCAACACCTATCTCGATAGTGGAAACACGATTTGCAAGCAGAAGTTCACTTGTAATCGCGAGTGGCGGGATTTGGGATGGTATTAAAGCAGCCAAGTCGCTGGCGCTAGGCGCGAATATGGTTGGTTTTGCAAGACCTTTGCTTAAAGCACTTTTAGAAGGTGGATTCAACAGCGCTGTTAAATACGTTGAAAACTACGTCTCTGAGCTAAGGATAGTCATGTTTCTTGTAGGAGCCCAAAGCGTAGATAAGCTCTGCAAAACACCTATAATGCTTGGTCCAACAATAGCAAGCTTTCTCGTAACAAGAGGTATAGATGTTCCACTCTACATCAAAGAGCTAAGGTGTAGACATGAAGAGTAGCGAGTATGTTTTCTACTCTGTCTTCGTAGAAGACGAGAAAAGCAACAGGTATTTGTGTTATACCAGAGGAGAGTTCATAGTAGTTAAAGACGACACTATGAACTGTGAAAGACTATTTGGCTTAATACCATATGAGCAGATCCTAAACTCTGTAGACCTGCTCGAGGCCGTATTGAAGCGAACGGTTGTAATAGTGCGAGAGGATCCAGCAGTTGACGTCTACAAGGGTTATTTCGTAGAGAAAAATACAAAACTCTGCCTACAGGAAATAGTAGGTAGCTTTGTTTACATCCTAAAAACGGAAGGTGATGAAGTTAAAATGAACGAGAAAGTGGCATATGTTGTCACGAGCAAAATGGAGGTCAGAAACGTGTTCTCACGTTGCGAAGGTGCAGTAGTGTTCGTGGTTGACATGGTGTGGGAATCTCCCAGGAAAGTCGTACTCGTGGTGGTTCCAGGTGAACTCAGAGAAATCACTGTTAGAAAAAGTCCGTGAAGTTGCCTTTAAGCATGCGCTAGTGAACGCCATAAAGCACGCTGGAAAAGCGGATCTTAAAGCAGTATCATCAAAGGTAGCAGCAGAGCTTCCTGAGATAAGAAGAGAAATGCGAGTATACATTGAGGTAATAAAGAACGTAGTTGAAGAGGTGAACAAGCTATCTCTAGAGGAGCAGATAGCAATCGTAAAGTCCAACTGGCCAGAGGTTTTAGAGGAGAAGCCCTCGGAGTTCAAGAAAGAGCTTCCACCGCTTCCAAACGCTGTTGAAGGCAAAGTCGTTACAAGATTAGCTCCAAACCCAGATTTCTCCCTACACCTCGGAAACGCAAGGCCAGCGCTCCTAAGCTACTGGTACGCTCAAGCTTACAAAGGGAAAATGATACTAAGATTCGAAGATACTGATCCAAGGACTAAGGCTCCATACCCGGATTCATATGAATCTATTAAAGATGACCTGAAGTGGCTAGGAGTAAAGTGGGACGAGGAGTACATTCAGAGTCTTAGACTAGAGGTCTTCTATAGTGTAGCTAAGGAGCTTATTCAACGTGGAGGAGCTTACGTGGACTTATGCAGTAACAAGGAGTTCAAAATCCACAGAAATTCAGGTAAAGCTTGTCCTCACAGGAACAGGTCCGTAGAGGATCAGCTCGAGGAGTTCGATAAAATGCTTGAAGGAAAGTACAGTGAAGGTGAAGCTGTTGTTAGAGTTAAAACTGATCTCCAGCATCCTGATATAAGCGTACGAGACTGGGTTGCATTTAGAATCATTGATACCTCGAAAACGCCTCATCCGATCACCGGGGAAAAATACATCGTGTGGCCTACGTACAACTACGCCGCAGCTGTTGATGATCATCTAATGGGAGTTACCCATATCCTCAGAGCCAGAGAGCATCTTACCAACACCATTAAGCAGAAGTACCTCTACGACCACATGGGCTGGAAGTACCCTGAAACACTGCATTTTGGCAGGCTCTCGCTGGAGGGTATTATACTAAGCAAATCGAAAACCAGGAAACTTATTTCGGAAAAAGGCATAGTCTCTTACTCCGACCCGAGATTGGGCACTATTCAGGGGTTAAGGCGTCGTGGTATTGTTAGAGAAACCATTTGGGAGCTTGTGAAGAACGTGGGCGTTAAACCGATAGATGCTAGAATAAGCCTTGTCAACCTCTACGCGATAAACAGAGCAAAAGTAGACCCGGTGGCGAACAGGTACATGGCGGTTGAAAACCCTGTTCTACTTCTCTTGAAGAACATAGAATCTCCGCTAGAAGCACACATCCCCATTCACCCCTCTAGAAAAGATCACCATAAGTACGTAGTCGAAAACGGAGCTCTAGTCTACATTTCGCAGAGAGACCTTCTTGATGTTAGGAACAAAGTGTTTAGGTTGATGGGTCTAGCGAACTTTGTCGTATCGGGATTATCGGAGCATAATAATACTCCTGTATATGTAGCCGAGCTTCATAGTGTAACTCAAGAGGAAGCAAAGAAACTTGACGCCCCCATAATTCAGTGGGTTCCTCACGGTGAAAACGTAAGAGTGAGGCTGTTGGTGCCTAGTGAATTAGATCTACGCGAAAAGGTACTTTACGCTGAGAGCAGGATTACCAGTGAAAGAGTAGATTCAATCGTTCAGCTGTACAGAATAGGCTTTGCAAGAGTGGATGCGGTAAAACCCGAGGAAATAGTACTAGTTTTTGCGCATGAATAAGAAGGTAGGTATATAAAGCCGAGTTAGTATTCCATATGTAAATGACGACTATATGGGAGGAGGATGACCATGTCAAAGCCTTTTTACGTAAGATTCAATATCCCATCGGAACTTGCTGAAAAAGTGTACGAAGCGGTGAAGAAAGCTAGAGAAACAGGTGGTAAGATAAAGAAGGGTACCAATGAAACAACAAAAGCTGTGGAAAGAGGCTTAGCAAAACTAGTCATCATAGCAGAGGATGTAGATCCACCAGAAATAGTTGCTCACTTACCTATTCTATGCGATGAGAAAAAAATCCCCTACACGTACGTACCTAGCAAAAAGAAGCTTGGTGAAGCAGCCGGAATAGAGGTTGCAGCCGCGTCCGTTGCCATTATAGATCCTGGAGGAGCTAAGAGCTTAGTAGACGAAATAGTGAAGAGTGTTCAGGAGATAAGAGCTAAGAGCGGAGTGTAGACAATAATCTCTCTAAACCCTTTAAAAGAAACAGTTGATAAAGCAAATTGTTTTTACCGTCTCGTTGTTAGCTTTCTAGCTTCTCTCTCAGTTTCTCTCAGTATTAGTATATCGCCTACTCTAACAGGTCCTTTAACGTTTCTAGTTATCACTCGACCTCTATCTCTTCCTTCGAGAATTCTTACTCTAACCTGAGTAATCTCGCCTGTTACCCCCGTACGTCCCAGTATTTGAACTACTTCGGCTGGAAAACCTATCTCTTCTACAATGTTGATTTTAGGCGGCTCAAACACGAGCTTACGTGCAGTTTCAGTTGTGTTTTCCAAAGACGTCACCACGATTCTTGTAGACGTTTATATGAATCACTTGCAAATTATGTTTTAAAAGCCTTTAAATAATTATGCGTGTTAGGTGAGTTCTATGCCTAGACAGGCGACGTGCACATTTTGCGGTGTTGCATTAGAGCCGGGAACAGGGCTAATGTACGTGCTTAACGATGGAACAATACTATGGTTCTGCAGTAGAAAGTGCTTTAAGAGTTATCAAATGGGAAGAGACCCGAGGAAGCTCAAGTGGACACGTAAGTACGGTCAGCAAACCAGGTAGAGTTGAGAACGGCGTCATTGCGCATGCTCTACTCCTGGGCCATGAACACAAAACCATACAGTGGGTCGCTTTTCCTCTTAATACTAATTATTTCCTTTAAAACCGATTGCTCATCTTCTCTCAGCTCACTCGCGTACTTGGTTAACCACATTGTGACGTGATCTCTGGGTATATCCGTGTAGAGGACATCGCCCTCATCTATTTGTCTACCAACCATGACTTTACCTTTAATACTGATAGCTACTCTTTGACCAACAATAGCCTCCTTTAAAACGTTGTCTCTATCCCTGATCTGCATGATGTTTCCGATGCTAACTCCGTCTTCACGCATTAAGACGTATCCGGGTTTAACTGTTCCTGCGAGAACCTCTATTCCCACAATAGCTGGGTCGCTTCTCCTAAACACGTAGCCTGGGATAATTCTTATCTTCGCTGGTCTAACCAAAGACTCGAGTTCGCGGCGTTTCTCTATTTCCTTGTATTCTTTAAGCCATTTTAGGAAGTCTTCGAGCAACCTGTAGACCACGTTATTTGCGAATACCGTTATGTTCTCCTTCACCGCCATCTCCTCTGCATCCTTCAGAACCTTAACGTTGAATGCTAGGATTACTCCGTACTCGGGTTTAGACTTCTTGATGACCACGGCCTCCATTACGTCGTTTCTAGACACGGGACCAACGTCAGCTAGCTTAATTGGTATACCTTCTCTTCTCAAAGCTTCTATAAGAGCTTCAAGTGAGCCAAGAGTGTCTGCTTTCACGATAACTCCATCGGACTCCGACCTTATCCTGATAGTTTCAACCTCTTCGAGTATCATTTTGACATAGGTTTCTACGCTTGATTCGTCCGGGACAACGTACAGCGGTGATCCCGCCATGACTTCCTCCAGATTAGGCGCTGCAATTTTTACGCCTGCGGCAGCAGCCACCTCATCGACTTGTATGAACTTTCCTTCATGCATTCTCATATCTTGTAGTGGCCTTGGTAGAAGTAGAGCTCTAACGCGAGTTACCAAGTATCCGCTCTTGGACGCCAAGATTATCATGTCGTTTCTTCTCAAAACCCCATCGTACACTATTACGTCGATCGTTGCACCAAGCCCTTCCTCCTCCTTAACCTCCAAGACTATACCTTTAGCAGGTTCTTCACCCGTGATAAGCTTCTTTTTCATGAATTGTTGCGATAAACCAGCAACGAGAGATAATAGTTCAGCTAAACCTTCTCCAGTTTTAGCTGAGACAGGTACTATGGCTACAGTTGTTCTGAAGTCTTTGACTCTATCAAACCTCTCAGCTTGGTAACCGAGAGTGTACAGGTCCCCGACTATTTTGTACAATTGCTCCTCAAGCTTATTTACTGTTCTAGGACTTTGCTTCTTGATAGACTCAAGGAATGGGGTATCCGGTACCGGGGTCCATCCTTCAATTCTATCTATTTTATTAGCAGCTACGATGAACGGCACCCTTCTCTCCTTGAGGAGCATTATTGCTTCCTTTGTCTGAGGCATTACACCCTCTATTACGTCTACAACCAGTATGGCTATATCTGCAACGCTACCTCCACGTCTCCTGAGACTAACGAAGAGCTCGTGTCCAGGTGTGTCGATGAAGAGCAACCCTGGAATTTCGATCTTTAGCCTTGGAAAGATCTTCTTAAGGGGTTCTGAGATCTTCTCGAGAACACTAGCGGGTACTATGCTTGCGCCAATATGCTGAGTTATTTCTCCCGGTTCTCTCTTAGCTACAGCAGTACCTCTTATTTTGTCCAGTAGTGTTGTTTTTCCGTGGTCTACGTGACCTAGTACTGCAACTATTGGTTGCCTAATCCAAGTCTTACTGGTTTTTGCAATCACAGCGGATCACCCTTGCTTAGAATATTTAAATCCTGTAATTAATGAGTTAAAATGCCACCGGGATTGCTGGTGGCGTGGTGAATGTATGCCTGATTTCAAGATAGTAGTATCGGATCCAGAAGCATACAAAAAGGGAAAAGTGCTTAAGGTGAGGATTGTAGGAGACCCCGATACACCCTTTACAGATAAAATGAAAGAGCAGCTCGAACTACCGATAATCAAAATGAACTCTAAGATGCTTGAAGAACTGGGAGCGAAGTACAAGGTTGTAACCTTGCGGATGAGACGACCTGACACTGGAGACAAGGTGAAGATCACCGGCAGAGTCGAGGTCGACGACTCTGTTCCGGACAACGTCGTAAAGGTTAGTCTAGTAAAGCTCATTGATTCAACAGGAACACAGGAACTCGAGGGGGAAGCGTTCAGGTCACCAGCTTGGCAGATTCGCATTAACGATGAGAGAACACAAGCCCTACTGGGGTTAAAAATAGGAGACGAGATAGATGGAAGCATCATTGGTCTTAAAGGAGTAAAATTAGTGATTACCGGAGGTAGCGACGTTAGCGGATTCCCGATGAGATCAGATATACCGGGTCCTGTGAAGAAAAGAGCTTTACTCTCAGAGCCTCCAGGATTCCATCCACGAGAGAAAGGTGAAAGACGACGCAAAATGGTACGAGGAAATACAATAGCTCCAGATACGGTTCAAATAAATACCAAAATCATGTATGAATAGAAGTGAAACCACTGCTTACATACAAAGCTAGGTGATTTCTTGTCTCAAGAAAAAGCTTTACCGGAAGTAAATATCGGAGTAGTAGGGCACGTTGACCACGGAAAGACCACCCTGGTTCAGGCATTAACCGGTATATGGACAGCGAAGCATAGCAGGGAGATCGAACGTGGAATGACAATATTCTTGGGATACGCTGACGGGAACATAGCATACTGTGACAACATGGAACCCCCTGACGCGTTCACAGCTGAAACCGTATGTCCCGACGGTAGTAGCTCGAGAATCCTCAGAAGAGTTAGCTACGTGGATGCACCCGGGCACGAAGCTTACATGACAACAATGCTTAGCGGCGCCATGGTAATTGACGGAGCAATTCTGGTGATATCAGCTACAGAGCAGTGCCCTCAACCTCAGACAATTGAGCACTTAATGGCCCTCGAAATCCTGGGTGTGAAAAACCTCGTTATAGTTCAGAACAAGATAGATGCTGTTTCCAAGGAGAGAGCTCTTAAGAACTATAATGAAATACTCAACTTCGTTAAGGGAACAATAGCTGAGAACGCCCCCATCATACCTGTAAGTGCTCTTCACAAAGTCAACATAGATGTCCTGCTTCAGGCGATTCAGGAAATTATTTCAACACCTGAACGAGATCTCTCGAAACCACCGATCATGTACGTTATCCGTAGCTTTGACATAAATAGACCCGGTACTCAATATGGTGATGTTCAAGGCGGTGTTCTAGGAGGAACGCTTCTGCAAGGTAAGCTTGAGTTAAACGATGAAATAATCATACTACCTGGTGTTAAGATCGAAAAACCGGGTAAACAAAAAACCCAGGAGTACGTTCCACTGGTAACAACTATCGAGGAAATAAGGTACGGTGATGTATCATCCGAAGAGGCAAAACCAGGAGGACTAGTTGCCATCAGAACAAAGCTAGATCCATCACTTGCGAAGGCGGATAGATTAGCAGGAAGTGTTGTTACGAAACCCAATGAAAAACTACCTGTGGCAACAAGCCTTAGTATATCCTACCATGTTTTAGAAAGAGTGGTAGGGTTAAAAGCTGGTCAGCAGGTAAAGCTTCCACCGCTTCAACCCGGAGAGAAGATCATAGTGGTGGTTGGACCAGCTACCAGGCTTTCAACTGTTAAATCCGTTAAGAAGGACTATGTTGACGTAGATCTCAGTGAGCCTGTTGTAGCATGGAAAGGTATGCGAGTAGCTATTGGAAGAAGAGTAATGGCTCGTTGGAGGCTCGCAGGTTGGGGTGTTGTTGAAAACGTCTACTGAATCTACTAGAAAGCCAATAGTTGTCCTAGACACAAACATGCTTATGCTTGCCGCGAGTGGTGTTAGAGTTTTTGAGCAAATAGAAGAACAGCTAGAAACTAGACCTAGGTTCGTGGTGTTATCACCAGTTCTCAACGAGTTAATCAAGCTATCACGCACCTCCGCGCAATCCCTCAGAAAACAAGCGCTGCTAGCCCTAGAGCTTGTTCGCATGTTCTGCGAAATCGTAGACTACGGGAATGTGGAAACCTCCAGCGTCGATGAGCTGATCATAAGGTACGCTGTTGAAAACAAGGCAATTGTAGCAACGAATGATCGAGAACTTAGAGCAAGGCTTCGTGCCATTGGAATACCGGAAGCTTACTTCCGGGAGGAGTCAAGGAGAGTTGTAGTTGAAGGGTATTTTTAAGTAGTTTTGTTCTAGAGTACTCTGTAAGAGTATTGTAGGCTATTCAGGTCAGTCAAATAGGAGCAATTGGTGAATAAAAGCATGTACGCAATCTTGCGTATTAGAGACAACGTAAGAATACCACCACACAAGTTTAGCAAACCAATCAGAGAAGCAGCACTAGAAGAGCTTAAAGCCAAGTATGAGGGCATGTTGATCAACGTTCATAAGGAAGAAGGTCCACCTCTGTATGGCATAATAATAGCTATACTGGAGGTAGACGTGAATGAACTTGGTGTACTAATACCAGGAGACGGCGCTTCGTACCATAGAGTGCTTTTCGATGCACTAGTGTTTATGCCGTTCATCAAGGAAGTGGTTGAAGGTGAAGTAGTTTCAGTAACTAGGAGCGGTCTTTACGTAAATCTAGGACCCATAGACGGCTTCGTACACATAAATCAGGTAGCTGATGAAAGAGTAACCTTTGATACAGCGAGAGGTTCACTGCTTTTAGAAGAAAGCAGAAGGTATGTTGAACGAGGAGACATTGTGAGAGCTAGAGTTTACACAACTGGAATTCAGCCAGGTAAGGGTATAAGAATTAGCATGACAATGAGACAACCGGGTTTAGGCAAACTTGAATGGCTTAGTAAAGAGAGGAGATAACGCTTGAGTACACGCAGTAGATCAAAACCCTTTAAAGCATGTAGGAACTGTAAGTACCTCGTTGAAAAGAACGTGGAAACATGCCCATCATGCGGTTCCAAAGACTTCACCGACGAGTGGAGCGGGGTTATCCTGGTTATTGAACCAGAGGACTCTGAAATAGCAAAGGTACTTGAAATCTCGCGTAAAGGCAGATACGCGATCAAGATCGAGTGAACAGCATGCGAATACCCGTGCTTGTTTTACCGCATGAATTTAGAAACGACTTGTCGTATCCTCAGGGAACATTGATTGTACACCCCGAGCGGGGATGCATATCAGGGCTTAGAGTTGACGTTACAGTAGGCGATGTTGTTTCCAAGAGGCATTTATCTCGTGTGAAAGTCGTTGATTATAAAACCAAGAGAACGCTTAGAGAACCATTCAAAGAGTTTAAGTGTACTACTGTTGTAAATCCAAGAGGTTCCCTAAGCTTATCGGCAATAGCTATGGCCATGATCGGAACAACAGACCTCTGCGTTGTGGGTGAAGAGGATATGTTAACAATAGCTTTCCTATTATCGCAGTGGGACACGGTAATGTACGGGCAACCCGATGTTGGTGTAGTAATTGTTAAGACCTCTGTGCATAAGGTTTTAAAAGCATTGAAGATACTTAAACCAACAGTGATGAAAGCTCAGTAATTCAGGTGTTTACTGTGGGTAAACACGTGAGATTCATGGATAAGTACGACGCGGAGATAGTCGAAGAAAAGTATAACCCACTCATTGGTAGACTCGAAGTAAAGCTAAGAGTACTGCATTTTCATGAAGGTACACCAAGCAGAGGTATGATAAAGAAGTTTCTATCAGACTACTACGGTAAGGATCTGAGCTTGATTTACGTACGAAAATCGTGCTCCGTATGCGGATTTCCAGGAACCTACGTTGAAGCTCACATATACGATAGTGTCGAAAGAGCTAGAAAGTTCGAGCCAGAGTACATTTTTAAGAGAGACGAAGAATCTGTAAGTAAGCTCACACAAAGCTCTCAGGGTTGAGACATATGCCGTACATTCACAAGCTTTACGAAGTTGACTACAAGAACTGGACTATTAAAAGGAGAAACAAGAAGTGTCCAAAATGCGGTTCCTTCATGGCGTTTCACAAGGAGCCTACACCTAGGTTTCACTGTGGGAAATGTAGCTATGTAGAGTACGTGAAAGGTTAGTGTTCGGTTACATGTAATGTCACTGTTTCATGGATCAAGGTTCAAAATACCTGTTCCTCTACCGGATGCAGAGACTCGAGTAAGAGTTATTGGAATAGAGTCGACGAGTCACACCTTTGGTGTAGGCATAGTTGAGTATGAGCATAACTACGTAACAATACTAGCTAATGTAGTTAGTCAATACAAGCCAGAAAAAGGAGGTATACATCCAAGAGAATCCTTTATGCATCACGTAAGCAATGCTCATGTTGTCTTAAGAGAAGCGTTGAAAACCTCTGGTTTAAAAATAGAGGATATTGATGCGATTGCAGTAGCTGTAGGCCCTGGTCTAGGGCCATGTCTTAGAGTTGGAGCAAGCCTAGCCAGATTCCTGGGTGCATACTACAATAAGCCTATTGTACCAGTTAACCACGCAGTAGCTCACATAGAAATAGGAAAACTGGTCAGCGGTCTCCAGGATCCTCTTGTGGTTTACGTATCAGGCGGGAACACCATGATAGTTGTTCAAAAAGAAGGAAGATACCGGGTGCTTGGAGAAACACTAGACATTCCACTTGGTAACCTACTGGATACTTTTGCAAGGGAAATAGGTATTGCACCTCCATATGTGGTTCAGGGTAAACACGCAGTAGATATATGCGCGGAATGGGGCAACGAGTATATACCACTGCCCTACACGGTTAAAGGATGTGATCTCAGCTACTCTGGGCTATTAACAGCGGCACTCAGAGAGTACAGAAAATCGAGAGGCGAGAGTAGGATTGTTGGAAACATATGTAGAAGCCTACGTGAAATAGCCTTTAACATGCTCGTTGAGGTGTCTGAAAGAGCGTTGATGCTTACCGGCAAGAACAGTATACTACTTGTTGGTGGAGTAGCTTCAAACGAGCTACTCCGTGAAAAATTCAAAAGTATTGCCAAGTTCTACAATGTGAAGTACTATGGAACACCCCCGGAGGTAGCGGGAGATAACGGACTCATGATCGCGTATACCGGGCTACTACATTTTCTCCACGGTGAGCGTAAACAGCCTGAGCAGATTGTTGTTAAGCAGAGGTATAGACTGGACGAGGAGGAGTATCCATGGCTGAAGCAGCAATACTAGTTTCAAAAGGTGCTGAAGCAGAAATTTACCTGGCACACTTGCATGGACTTAAAGTCGTGATCAAGAAGAGAGTTGATAAGCCATATAGAACGCAGGAGTTCAATAGGTTTTTCATAGTGAATCGAACCAGAATTGAAGCAAAGATCCTGTCAGAACTACACCTGGCAGGCCTCAATGTCCCAGCTCTACTATTTGTTGATGAAGAAGCAGGCGTGCTGGGAATGGAGTACGTGGAAGGTGAAAGACTCTCAAACATCATCGATACTCTTGATCACAACGCAATAGTATCGGTTGCTAGGGAGATCGGAAGTTTTGCTGGAAGAATGCACAAGCTATGCATTTATCACGGTGATTATACTCTTGCAAACGTTATAGCGAGTAAACGTGGACTTGTGGTAATAGACTTTGGTCTTGCTGGGTACAGTACTGACATCGAAGAATTCGCCATAGACCTTCACCTGATGCTTAGAAGTGTTCACGCAATGAGACCGGATGCTGCAAGCGTTTTCGAAAAGAACATGGTTGAAGCCTACGTGCAAAGCTACGGTGTTCACGGAGAGAGCATTATTCGAAGAATGAGGGAAATCAGAGCTAGAGGCAGATACGTGGATAGGGAACTGAGAAAGAGTATTATGAAGGAGAGATACGTTGGCTAAGTTATGCTTTGTTACAAGCAATATTCATAAATACAACGAGGTTAAACCGATAGCGGAGTCTCTTGGAATAGAACTGGAGCTCTGCACGGACTTAAAACTGGAAATTCAAAGTGACAGTATAGAAGAGGTTGTTCTGAAATCAGCTATGATAGCTTATGCTGTTCTCAGCAAACCTGTACTCGTTGAGGACGCAGGACTCTTCATAGAAGCCTTGAACGGGTTTCCAGGACCCTACAGTAGCTACGTGTATAGAACCATTGGTATAAAGGGTATTCTTAAGCTAATGGAGGGAGTTAAAGATAGACGAGCGTGCTTTAAATCAGCGTCTGCTGTAGCGTTCAGCAAAGGAGTTATAGTTGCTACCGGAGAGGTTCACGGTGAAATCGTGCTAGAACCAAGAGGTGATAAGGGCTTCGGTTTTGATCCAATATTCATACCCGTAGGTGAGTCGAGAACCTTTGCGGAAATGACTATAGAGGAGAAAAACTCGAAGAGTCATAGAGCTATTTCAACGCGAAGGGTTCTTGAAAAGTACCTAAGCCTCGCAGGAAGTCTTTAAAACCTCGTTAAGCTTAGTTTTAAAAGGTCAAATAACCGTTGAGTATCAGGTAGCCTACGTTAGGTGTTTTCTGGATGAACAAGAGACGTGATAAAGGGCAATCGCATCCGACGAGGCCGGCTAGAGCGGGGCCTCCGAAGTGGTTAAAGCTGGATATGAGTCCCAGTGATATAGAGTTACTAGTGGTTGAATTAGCAAAGAAGGGTTACCCACCATCGATGATAGGTGAAATTCTGAGGGATCAGTTCGGTATACCATTAATTAAGCAGGTAATTGGTAAGAAAATCGAGGAAATACTTGAGAAACACGGTATTAAGCTCGTAGTACCTGAGGACATTTACAATTTAATGAAGAAAGCTGTTAACCTGAGAAGACATCTCGAGGAGCATCCTAAGGATTATCACAGCAAGAGGGGTCTTATTGAGGTTGAATCTAAGATACACAGGCTTGCTAAGTACTACAAGAGAATTGGCAAGCTACCTCCCGGCTGGAAGTATGATCCAGAAATAGCTAAGTTAACGGTATCAGCTGGTTTGTACAAGTTTGAATCAGAATCGATAGCGTAACTAGTTGTAGCTCATATATACGAGTGTAGGTGCTATATCTATACCCCTGTTCCTATATTTGAGGTATTTGAAATAATTAAACGGGTGCTGTTTTGAGCGAGCGGGACATAGTGAATTTTATCACTTCGTACAAAAGCCTTACTATAGTTCCTGATACATCGTTAGATTCACTTCTTGCATCAGGTATACTGTTGAAGCATCTGATAGATCATCAATGGGATGTTAAAGTATGTATTGATGCAAAAGTTCTCGTTGACTACCCGAATGACCCTGCAATCTTAATAAATCTGCCACCAGTTAACAAGCAGAAGCAGATAGCTATAGATTCTTCCGCTGACACCGGTTCATCCACAGCAAAGATTGTATCACTACTTGACGCCATGTTTGGAGTTGACAAATCTGCTAAGCTACTAGCGTTAGTAGGTGGCTTCTACAGGAACTACTATGACTTCAAAGGAGGCAAGTTCAAAGGTGTTGAAAACGGAATACTAAGTGAGCTAGCTCAAAGCAAGCTTGTCGTTGAAGCACCTGCACTAAGGTTATGGGGGGCTAAGAGGAAAAACCTTGTTTCAGCCTTAACGCGAACACTAATGCCTATACTTCCGGGAATTACAGGAGTCCCGGATAAAGCACTAAAGATAGTTGAAAGCACGTTTAGAGGGCAAAACCCCTATAGTGTCAAGTATAAGGAGATAAGAGGAGATGAACTAAGCAAGAACCTGATTAAAAGCATTGCTGATTCTCTGGGAGACCCTTCATTGATTATACACCTTCTTGGAGACTTCTACATTCTCATACCCGAGCTTTCGGATCAAAAAGAGTTTGAACTAAGTGAAGTCATTGGTAGTATGGTTGTCTACGAAAGCTTGTGTAAGAATTGTATTTACGATCTGGTTCTACTATCGTTCAACAAGACAGCGATTCCGCAAATACTTAGTGTATACGATGAAGTCGCAGATTACGTAGCAGAGATCATTACAAGCCAACTCGACACTCTTAGAAGAGGAGAACCAGCCGAAGTAGAAGAAGCGCTTGAAAGACCAGATTTAGCAGTAGATGTTCTCATGTACGTGAACATGCTTCCTAGGGATAAACCGGTTAAAGTACTTGTGAAAGACAGGTCAATCACAGTGTTAAGAGAACTTCTGAGAATAGGCACTAAACCGGAAAACGCGTACGTGAGTTGCGAGCCCGATCAGACATGTACGCTCCAGTAGAAGCTAAAGTGGTAATTTCCACAAGCGATCTCAGGTTGCTTGAAGCCATCAAGAGAGCTCTTGCCCCTGACAACAAGAACGCTCCACTGGGCATGATAGTTGAAGACTCCATAAGGATCCTTAACGCCGAGTACGAGTACAACATAAAAATTTCTGTTAAAGGAGATTCTCTGCTAGTCTCGATACTGAGGACACGGTCAACCGTTGACGAGATTCTCTCTATAACAAACATGTTGATGAAACAGCTCAAAACTCTCTATGCAGAGAGCTAGCAGTGTTATATAAAAACCCAGATATACTTAAAGCAGACTACTGGAACAAGTTTCAAGCTTACTGATGAAATGAAGGGGTAAGCGGTTTGTCCAAACCTGTTGTAAAAGATAAGTGGAAACTCAAGAAGTGGTATGAGGTTATCGCACCACCGTTGTTTGGAAACATGAGCTTAGGTACTATTCCATCGGACGATCCAGATAAGCTGATTGGTAGAGTTCTGGAAACAACTCTCTACGATATAACCGGAGACATAACGCAGGTTCACGTGAAACTCTACTTTCAGATAATAAGCGTTGAAGGAGATAAAGCTATTACCAGGATAAAGGGACATGAACTAGCAAGAGACTATATGAAAAGCCTCGTGAGAAGAAAAAGCAGTAAAATACAGGGTATATTCGATATTCAAACAAAGGATGGCTACGTTCTCAGAATAACGATCATAACTTTAACCAGTTACAGGTGCAAATCAAGCCAGAAAATAGCTATTAGAAAATTAATGAAAGAGTACATTGTGAAGAAGGCCTCCGAAGTAACTCTCGACGAGTTGTACACTGAGATCCTCAATGGTAAAATATCGAACGAGATACACGCTCTTGCGAAGAAAATATATCCTGTGAGAAGAGTTGAGGTCTATAAAACAAAGCTCTTAATGATCCCTACACCTGAAGGTCCTAAACCAGCCGTGGTCATCTCACCTATACAGCTACGCAAAACTCTCGTGAAGTAGTCCCAAAGCCCTTGCTTTTGGCTCTCCTTAGAACGCTTTAATTTAAAGGTTTTCATAGTCTACTTTGGTGATTCGTTGAAAGCGATAATTCTAGCAGCTGGAGAAGGTGTTCGTCTTCGACCCATAACTGAAACCAGACCTAAATCAATGATACCTGTTCTCTGCAGACCTGTACTGGAATGGCACGTGGAGGCTTTGATGAGAGCCGGATTCGAAGAAATAGTGGTTGTTGTGAGCTACATGAAGGATTTCATTGTGAACTATTTCGAGTCGAAGCCTCATTTCAGAGGCAAACTCAAGTTCGTAGATCAAGGAAAGGCTCTCGGAACGGGGGATGCAGTTGTAAAAGCATCAGAAGCTTTAGGTCCTGAGGAAGATGTTGTAATAACTTACGCAGACCTTTACTTCGAAGACTGGAGCATCTACGGTAGGATGGCTGAATTAGAGGGCTACTACGTTGTGGGGTCTCATGTGAATGATCCCAGGGACTACGGTGTCTTATACATCAAGAACTCGAACCTGGTTAAAATAGTTGAGAAGCCTGAGCAGCCGGAAACGACTCTCGTGAACGTTGGTGTTTACAAGCTTAATACGAGGGACATTATCGAGAATAGCAATATTCCTCTTAGTCCGCGCGGAGAGTACGAGCTAACAGATATTGTAACTAGAATAGCCTCTCAGAAACCCGTGAAAGTTTACCTTTATCAAGGCAACTGGGTGGATATAGGTAAACCTTGGCACGTAATAGAAGCGAACAAGTTAGCACTCAAAAGCATAAAACACGAAGTACGAGGCTACATAATTGAGCCAGTAACCATCCGAGAGCCGGTGTTCATAGGGGAAAACAGTACTGTGTATCCTTACACAACGATCTTAGGGCCGGTCTACATAGACGGAAACGTCGAGGTGGGACCCTCAGCACTTATTCGTCCGTGGAGCGTCATATGCTCAGGTTCTAAGATAGGGTTTTCCGTAGAGGTAAAGGAAAGTGTGATCTTCGAGAACGTTCATGCATCCCATTTAACATACATTGGTGATAGTGTAGTCTGCGAGCATGTCAACCTTGGAGCTGGAACGGTTCTAGCCAACCTCAGATTTGATAGAAGAAATGTGAAAATGCGTGTAAAAGACAAGCTGGAGGACACCGGGAGAATCAAACTCGGATCCATTATAGGTGGCTATGCTCAGACCGGAGTAAATGTCTCGATTATGCCTGGTGTAAAAATTGGTTCTTGCAGCTGGGTTCTTCCGGGGTCTGTGGTTTATAGAGATGTTCCCTCAAATGCTAAATACCCTCAAAGCCGATCAATGCTTGGTGAGTAGTTTTTGGGAGAGTACGATATCGAGGAGTTTAAAAAGAAGTTTCCATGGTTAGCAAAGGAGATTCTTGAAGGAGAAACAGAGAAAATCACGTTGAGAGTTAAAACGGGTTTACCTGACCCCTGGCGTGGATACGTACCAACAGTTGTTGATTACATTAGACGTTGTAAAACCGTGGATGAAGCGTTCAAAGTTATAGAGTACCTGCTGAGAAGAGGAGAACTTACAACTGAAGAAGCAGAGGAACTGAAGAGGAAACTGGAAAGCGGTGGCATAGAAGCTTTTGGAGGAAGGAAGGAGGATGACTACTACTATAAGCAAGCCAGAAAGTACTGGCAGATGGTAAAAGCTATGAAGCGCAGGAACAGCAGAATGACTGTTCATGGGCAGATCGAAGAGAAGTCTACCGAGCCTTAGCAGCAACTACCTTGATAACGTCGTCGTCTTCGAGAACGTAGAGTTCTCCTACGCGCCTCTTTCTCTTAGCATCGACAGCGTAAAGAAAGCTTTCTCCCAGCTCCGTGTGTATCATGTACGCAAGCTCTCTTGCTGTAGTCCCCTTCTCCACAAGGTAAGCATCGGGCAGTACGTTACCGTGATGATCTGTGTACTTGTTTTCGTTCTCCACGGGGTAAACCGTTATAAGCTTTAGTTTTTCGAAAACAGCTTTCCTGAGAAGCAACTGAACTCCTGTTGATCCATAGACTTTTAACACGTTGTTTTCTATCAGTTCAAGTATTCTCAGCTGTTCACGCGTGAGCTTGTCTGAAGATACTCTGAGTTCATAACTGGATTGACCAGGAACATAGTTTATTACCCCGCTTTGATGCGCCTTCTTCAGTATGAACTCAGCTAGCGCACTAACTGGAACTACGTTCTCGTTTCCAAAGAATTCTGCAAGCCTCTTAATGTTGTCTCTAGCTTCAGGTGCATCAGCTTTGTTAGCTGCTATAATTATGGGTTTCGAAAGTTCTCTTAGTTTAAGCGAAAACTCCTCAACATCGCTTGTTGTCCAGAACTTCGGATGCTTGTTTTCCAAGTCCGCCATTTTTATAGCTTCCGCTATGTGCTTTCTCTTTATGCTGAGCCCCGCGAGGTTCTGGTATATGTCCTCTATGGGATTCTGCGATGCGTAGAGGTATCTCGAGATCTTGCTATTCCATATTCTCAGTATTGTTTGCTTGAACCATTCATCTATCTCTGACCTTATTAGTTCAGCTTCTTCAAGGGGATCATAGGTACCTGGTTTTGCTCTGTTACCTTCGAGGTCTGTTGAACCAGAAGCGTCAACAACATGTATTAGCACATCAGCCTGTCTAAGGTCATCCATAAACTTGTTACCCAGACCTCTACCCCTACTAGCACCTGGAATTAAACCTGCAACGTCCATGAGCTTTACCGGTATAAATCTTGTTCCCTTAATGCAGAAACCGGACTTGGGGGTGCAGGACTCCAGCTTTAGTTCTAAGTGAACGCATCTCTTATCTACATGTCCAATCCCCACGTTTGGTTCAATGGTTGTAAACGGGTGATCGGCGATCTTGACCGGGATTAATGTTAGTGCTGCGAATAGTGTTGATTTACCAACGTTGGTTTTTCCTACGATGCCTATAAGCTTCTCAGGCGGAGGCATTTTGGCACCTTCTTATATAAACCCCTACTTAGACATTTATGTAGATTAGTACGTGGATTGGTGAACGGTGCTTTTAGCCATGGCAAAGAGCATGTACCACTACGTATCGGAAACTTGGCATAGAATGTTTAAAGGAGAACCGGGTTATAGGGAACTACTGAGATTAAAGCTGATCAAATGGAGAAGAGAGCCCTCAGTAGTTAGAATAGACAAGCCTTCAAGGCTTGATAGAGCTCGTGCGCTGGGGTACAAGGCTAAAGTAGGATTTATAGTTGTAAGAGTACGCGTAAGAAAGGGGGGTCAGAGAAAGCCTAGACCTGACAGTGGTAGAAGACCGAAGAGAATGGGTGTGCATGGATACGCACCAGCGAAGAGTCTAAGGTTGATTGCCGAGGAGAGAGCTGCGAGGAAGTACAGAAACCTAGAAGTGCTGAACAGCTACTATGTTGGAGAAGATGGTAGGTACAAGTGGTTTGAAGTTATACTAGTCGACAGAAGTCACCCAGCAGTATGCAGAGACCCTGATATAAGCTGGATCTGCGAGCCTCAGAACAGAGGAAGAGTGTTTAGAGGACTCACAAGCGCTGGTAAGAAAATGCGTGGTTTAAGAAAGAGCAGAGGTCTACGTGGAACAGTGTACTATAAGTGGAAGAGAAAGCAGAAAGAGAGGTTGTTGAAAAAACGTCATGAAGCCAGTAGAGGAGCTCGTGAACCATGGCAAATAGCGGAAAGACTGAAGGAAGAAAAGTAGATGTTTCACAAGTAGAGATCATAACTTATTGCCATGCGACGGAGGACTGTAGTAAGGTCGAAACGTCCGTTAGAAATATCATTCACCCTGATCTAAGGGGTTACATAAAGGTAAACTACACGTGGTATGAGGGTTACTACGGCAACCCCATAGGAGTAGTCCACGTAAAAATAAACTCTAGGCAACAAATTGAAGCTGTTTTAAGCCATATAGCGATGTCTCTAAGTGATCTCGAAAAGAGCATTCTCAAAACAACCTTCGATTTAAGGTTCGATCCAAGGACTAGCAGGTTTATTATAAGACTCTCAAAGCAGGATCTCTACTACGGGAGGTTTAAAGTAGTTGATTCAGATGACATAGTCAAATTGGTACTATCGTTCAGGAATGCTAAGAGAAGATCGGACGTGATAGAGTACCTTAGGAGATTCAATATTATATTGTGAGAGGAGTTACTTTGCCCAGATTCTACATTGATTTCTACGTCAAGAAATGCGATGAGAGAACTTTGACGATAGCTAGTAAGCTCGGCTATAGAGCATTAGTGTGCGAGCAACTGCTGTACGATGAGCAACCCCCACTGGAAGTCTACAGGAAAAAGGTGATAAATGCTGAGGATGTTGGTAGTCTCAAGAGAACGCTTTCTTTAATAGATCACAGAAAACACGTTGTTTCAGTAGTACCTAGGAGCTTAGAAGTTGCTAGATGGGCATCACACGATACTAGAGTAGACACCATAATGTTAACCTTGAATACAATAGAGTTATTTGACAAAAAGCAGTTCAGCACTATGAGCTACTATGGTAAACCCGTGGAAATAGATCTTAACCATATTCTCGATTTGAGCATCGATACCCGTGGAGCAGTGTTTAGACGCATCAACTTGCTCTTAAGGAACAAGACAGGGCTCATTGCGGGCTCGGGAGCAGACTCTTGGAAAAAGCTCTTTCCACCATACGTTATAGTTAAGCTTCTGCAAGTGCTATTTGATGTACCAGAGAGCTTGGCACTGCTGTCAGTAACAGATTTCCCGCGTCAAGTTGTCACCAGGAAAGATGTAGCAACGCCGAATACTACTGTAAAAAACGGAGTTTAGAGTGTTATCTTCTAGCGCGGTGTTGTTTCAAGGTAAAAGCAAAACAAGTTGCATTTTTACCTAGGGTTATCTATTAGCGTTTTTGGTAGTCAAGGCATGATCGAGCTACTTTCAGCAGTACTGATTTGTTTATCGCTAGCTTTGCTTGCAATAGTAGTTGTACTGCTGAGAAAAGCCTACAGACTTTACAAGTTTGTTTTGGCTAGAACAATGCCCGAGATCTCCGCGAAGAAGCTACGTAAGAGATACGTGGTTTTTGCAGCTGTATGCGAAGAAAAGATAACCTACGAGAAACTGAGTAAGACCATAAGGAATGCTTTTATTGAGCTTTATGGTAAAGCTTATACGCACAAAGCTTCGCCTCGACTAGTACTCTTCGACGAGGAAAGACAGAGAGGCGTAGTTAGAGTGCTCCACATCTACACAGATCATCTAGTCGCCGCGCTAGGTCTCGTAAAGAATGTCGAAGGAGTTGACTGCATTCTTGTCCCCTATCGTACAACGGGAACAATTAAGAAAGCTAAAAAGTACCTCGATGTGATCAAACCATAGTAGACTACACGTGCGTATTATAACCCCCTTTCACCTTCATAGTACCCTGGTGATGAAGCCGCTCCAGAATGAAGGAATGATTTATTCGCGACGAGCTGATAGAGGTTAGTTTAAAAATCCTTGTGTAGCAATAAGATTTAAATAGGCGGGGGTGCCCGAGCCTGGTCAAAGGGGGCGGACTTAAGATCCGCTGGCGTAGGCCTGCGTGGGTTCAAATCCCACCCCCCGCACTTCTCGGCTTAACCTAACATATCGCATGCTACATGGTGAAGCGCGAGTTGGTGTTTGAAGGATTAAAGCAGGCAGTTTCAAGATTCCTTAAGCTGGATAAGTACGAGGATGCTGTTAACGAGTTCATTAAGGAGTTACAAAAAGAGCTTATAAGATCCGATGTGAACGTGAAACTGGTCTCCGAGGTTTCGAACAGAATTAAGCAGAAAGCGCTTAGTGAAACTCCTCCTCCGGGTATTCCGAGAAAACACTGGTTCATATCAATAGTTTACGACGAGCTGCTGAAACTCCTTGGTGGAGATAAAAAACCGAGTGTAAGAATCCCGAAAAAACCGTGGGTAATTCTCCTTGTTGGTCTTCAGGGTAGTGGTAAAACAACCACGTGCGCTAAGCTAGCTTACTACTACAAGTTGGAGGGCTACAAGGTTGGTCTTGTTGCAGCTGACCCTTATAGACCTGCTGCTTTTGATCAGCTGAAACAGCTGGGTGAACAAATAGGTGTTCCCGTTTATGGTGAACCCGGGGAGCAAGATGCTGTTGGGATCGCTACGAGAGGTGTAGACTATTTTGTGAGTAGAGGCTTCGACATAGTTATAATAGATACGGCTGGTAGACACCACAGAGAGGAGACTTTGCTAGAAGAGATGAAGAACATATACGAGAAAGTGAAGCCAAACGAGGTAATACTAGTCATAGATGCAGCAATGGGGCAACAGGCTTATAGCATAGCTAAGAAATTCCACGAAACAACCCCCATAGGCTCAATAATTATTACAAAGCTTGATGGAACAGCCAAAGGCGGTGGAGCTTTATCAGCGGTAGCTGCTACAGGTGCTCAAATAAAGTTCATTGGTGTAGGCGAGAAAGTAGAGGATCTCGAGGTGTTCAAACCAGCCAAGCTGATCTCTAGAATACTTGGACTTGGAGATATTGAGAGCTTGGTTGAAGCTGTAAAGAGAGCTCAAATAGAGTTCACAGAGAAAGATGTGGAACAGCTTCTTCGAGGAAAACTTAACATGAGACTAGTGTATAGGCAACTGATTAGTTTGAAGAAAATGGGCTCTATGCGTAAAATTCTGCAAATGCTTCCGGGATTCGAGCTCAAGATACCCTTCGAGGTAAACCCCAAGGAGCTTGATGAGAAACTTGAAAAATGGATAGCAATCATAAACTCCATGACCTACGAGGAGCTCGACAACCCAGAGCTCATTGATAGGTCTAGGATGAAGCGCATAGCAAGAGGAGCAGGTGTTGACGTAGAAGACGTACGTGAATTGATTAGGCAGTATGAACTTATGAAGAAAATGCTCAAAACTCTCAGAAGAAAGGATGTAGTAAAGAAGCTGGGACTTAAATTACCACCTGAGATTCTGGAAGAGGAATAGTCCTACCAAATACCCCTGTGTAGACCCTCATAGTTGGAAGAGACGTGTATACTAGATTATCAGAACTGTCAGAGTAGCGTGGTGGTTACCTGTGAGTGAAATTGGAGATTCAGGCAGAAACTTCATGCATTTACTGGAGAACATGCTTAAAAAAGCCGAGCAAGTACTTTACGAGTACCCTCTTTGCAATAGTTGCTTAGGTAGGTTGTTCTCGCAGTATGGTAAGGGGTTAACGAACTGGGAGCGTGGTTTAGCGGTGAAGACTATTCTAGCAATAAAGCTTTACGACGAGTACATGCGTGGTGAAAGGAGCACTGATGATCGCATTCGTGCGATAGCGTTGAACGCGGGTGAAGGTGTTCTCTCGATGTACAAAAAGGTGTTCGGAGACACTAGCCTGGTGGCGAGACCCTGTTACATATGTGGAGGCAATTTTACACGTGATCTACTAGGTAGGATAGCCATAGATGTGTGTAAAGAGCTTACGAAGTACTCAGCCAGATCCTTTCTCATAGGTGTTGTACTAAGTAGTGATATCTTTGCGAGAGAGCTTGAATTAACAACAAAGTACGGGCTTTCAACGGCGGAATCTATTAAGCGAGAGCTTAAGAGGGAGGTTGGTAAGCAGGTGAGAGAGGTGTGTGGGCTCGAACCGGACTTTACGAGAGCAGATGCTGTTGCCATTGTACACGTGGACAAGAACTTTGTGTATCACGTGGAGGTTCAACCTGCTCCAATCTACATTAAGGGTCTTTACTGGAAGCATGGAAGAAGGATCTCGCATGTTCCCTGGTACACTAAGCAGGGGTTAAAGAAATACTCTCTTAGCGTTCAGGAGGCCGTGGAACGCGCTCTAATTGACGTGTTCAAAGCTGAGAATATCGTTGTACACGCTGCTGGCAGAGAAGATGTGGATGCAAGGATGATAGGAACAGGTAGGCCTCTTGTACTAGAGGTTAAAAAACCCATGGTTCGTGATGTCGAAATCTCCGATTTGAACAAACTCTTGTATGAAAGGTTGAAAGAATGCCCTGTAAAACTCGCCCTCTTTAATTATTCTTCGAGAAAAGACGTTAGGTTAGTCAAAGAGCTATCTAGAAAGAAGAAGATCTACAGGTTGGTTGTGTACTCGTTGAACTCTCCGGTTACACCAGAGGAGCTTCGACTACTAGAGGAATACTTTAGGAACATTACTATTAGGCAGAAAACACCACTTCGCGTTCTCAGAAGAAAGAAAGAAAAAGAAAGAATACGAAAGGTTTACATTGTTAAAACCTACCAGATTTCGCCGAGGATTTTTGAAACACTGGTATACTGCGATGGGGGACTCTACGTTAAGGAACTTGTACACTGCGATCAGGGTAGAACCATTCCCTGCTTCGCGGGCGTTCTAGGAAAGCAGCTGCTTCCGTTGGAATTGGATGTTGTTAGTGTAGAAGAGTGAGACCATAAGCTATGCGCTGTTTATGTATGGAACGATGTGAAATACTTTATAAGATGCGATAGTATAGGGTAATTTAGCTGAATGCTCAAGAGTTTAGGTGAACATTGTTGGTTAAAGCACCCAAAGGGTTAAGGCATAGAACGAGGAAGCTACTGAAGAAGAGTGTTAGAGAACGTGGAATTGTGCCACCGCTGAGTTTGCTCATGATTAAATACAAACCTGGTGATAAAGTTCACATAGTTATAAACCCCTCGGTACACAAGGGGATGCCTCACAGAAGGTTTCACGGTAAAACAGGGGTTGTTGTTGGAACTAGAGGTAAGTGCTACATTGTGAAGGTTATGCTGGGCGATAAGGAAAAAACGTTGTATGTAAGACCAGAACATCTTAGACCAGCTGAGTACCAAGCGAATGTAAGAGCTACGGCTCAGACTGAAGTTGAAGCTCACGCTGAGTAAAGCAGGTACTGCAAGTTTATAAGGTGGGTACTTGTGTCAACACCTGTTAAGGTAAAACCGGATAGTGTAAGAATGCTTTCCAATCCCGAAGCTTTAGCGCACCTGAAAAAGTACGTTGAGAGAACCAAGGAAACAACTGGTACAGTTCCCTTACTGGCGTCCCGTGTACTCGAGTACTTATCTAAGTTCTCTAAGATACCCATCGAGAAAGCCGAGGAACTCAGAGAAAAGCTTCTTCTCAAAGGCTTCAAGGAGGAAACAGTGGTTTTAATTATGAACACCTGCCCTCGGAGCCTCGATGAACTCCGTGCACTAATGGAATTCGAGGATAAAGTTTACGAAACAAGCATTCTCGAGGACGTGCTGAACACTCTCAATGAATACTGCTTAAGCGAAAAGGAGTAGATTTTTTACACAGTAGAGTTATGTTTTAGTACTCGGTGGAGGGCTTTTAGCTTGTACAGATATTCACCTCGAGAACATAGGCACTTTTCAAGACCTGGACATCGCTATGAGCAGTACGTGTATGTACTTGATTACCTAGAGCTAGGTAATCCCTCCGATGTGCACTACGAGCACAGGAATCAGCCTTTCGTTCAGTGCATTGGAACAAGGTACTTTACCTTGCTAGAGGCAACTCCGCTGATCGGGGTGAAAATAGATATTCTTGAGAAAGTAGACCTAAGTTATCCTAGTAAGCTCAAGAGAATAGTGCTGATAACCTACAATGAGCTGACAGCTGTTGCCAGGTCTAACCTACCAGAGGCTATTAAGAGAATAATCCTGGAGAACGAAAAGGTATTTGTAGAGTTCTTTAACATGGCTGAACCTATAAACATAAGACTACATGCACTCGAGTTGCTTCCAGAGGTCGGCAGAAAAACGATGAGCGCTGTTCTGGAGGCTAGAAGCAAGCAGAGGTTTCGTAGCTTTGATGAAATAAAAGAAAGAGTCAAAATAGACCCAGTTAAGGTTCTTGTTGAAAGAATCATTAGAGAGCTTGCTGGTGGAGAAAAGTACTACTTGTTTATAAGACCACGAGACCAGACAGGTGTTTACCTGGGATACCTGGAGAAACTGCATGGAGAACTATTTTAATCAGGCATCATGGAGTGAACTAAAGCTTAGATCATGGACTAAGGAAGTTCTCGGGAAATACGGTTTTAAACCCCGTAAAAAGCTTAGTCAAAACTTCGTCGTTGATCCAAGGCTTATTACAGAGATACTATCGAACGTTAAACCCTGCGAGACTCTCGAAATAGGATGCGGTATTGGAACACTCTCCTTGCCTCTACTCACTCGAGTGAAGAGCCTTGTTTGTATAGAAATAGACGAGAAGCTGTGTAAAATCGCAAGCGAAGTTGTAAACTCACCCAGGTTCACGGTAGTACAGGGTGATGCTAGGAAAACCCCTTTCATCGTAAAGCAAGTTGTATCTAACCTACCATACCATATAACATCCGACATTATCATTAAGCTGGCTAGAGAGAACACTGTTGAGAGAGCAGTACTTACTCTACAAAAGGAGGTGTGCGAAAGAATAACCTCGGAACCAGGCGGAAGAAACTACGGGAAAATAACCGTGCTCGTTAAACTTCTATTCAATGTTGAAGCAGGAGGAGTCTATCCACCCAGCTCCTTCTACCCCAAACCTAGTGTATATCACCAGGTAGTACTGTTGAATAGAAGGATGAACTACGATGAAAACGTGAAGATGATGGAAGAGGTTACAAAGAAGCTTTTTACGCAGCGTAAGCGTATAATCGACAAAGTGCTTAGCGAGCTTTTTCACGTAGACATACGTGAACTGGGTGAAGTTGGTAGAAGACTAATGGGTAAAAGAGTGTTTTCTCTCCATCCGCGCGACTTCTACGAGCTTGCTTGCACGTTGCGGGAGAAAGGTGTTGTAACTTGATCATGCCTAAGCTTGAGTACCTGGGAGACGTTTACAGACCAAGTGATGATACGTGGCTATTGATAGATCTCATAGATGCAGTTAACCCGCGCGGCGAGCTCTGTGTAGATCTCGGAGCTGGAAGCGGTGTTCTGGGATTGTATACTTTGCTCAACGGCTATTGCGATAGAGTTATTTTTATCGATGTTTCAGAGGACGCGGTTGCATCGATTAAAGTTAATGTGTTTTTGAATAACGTATTTCACAGATCCCTCGTAGTTCTAAGCGATGCGATATCGTTGAGGAATGGTGTAGCTGATATTGTACTAGCGAATCCACCTTACCTACCCGCGTATAGCTCTACGATCGTAGACATTGCAACAGAGGGTGGTATCGAGGGGTATGAGATTATACTGTACTTCTTGGAATACGTATCGAGTGTTCTGAAACCCGGAAAAGAACTGTTCATTGTGTGGTCTAGTTTGTCTAAACCCGAGGTTGTTGAACGCTACCTAGAACTACACGGATTTCGCGTAGTCGATACTATGCACAAGCACTTCTTCTACGAAACACTAATTGCATCTAGGTGTGTGAAGCTTTGATTAACGTTAGAGTAGTACTCGTTGGAGTAGAGGGAGCTGTTAATCTTGGAGTGATAGCACGTACATGTGTAAACTTTGGAGTAAAAGAGCTTTACCTTGTCAACCCCGTTGCAAGCATAGAAGAAGCGTTGAGATACTCGGCTCGCGGAAAAGAACTGTTGTTAGGTAGCGTCATAGTGGATAGTCTCGATAAAGCCCTGGAGGGGGTTGATGTGTCTGTAGCTACAAGTGCTATTGGCTATAGCGAGGGGGACTTTCTTCGTCAGGCTGTATCCATAGAAGAGTTCATAGGGAAAGTTGTTCCAAGGGTAAACAAGATCGCGTTAATATTCGGAAGAGAAAGCACTGGTTTAACGAGAGATGAGCTTGCTAAGGCGGATTTCCTAGTGACTATACCTGCTGAACCTGAGTATCCTGTGTTGAACGTTAGTCAAGCTGTTGCAATATTCCTCTGGGAGATCTGGAGGAGAACGAGAAAAGTTGAACCGGTAAACATACCTCCAAGGGCAACCCGTGAGGACCTGGACAAGATTGTGCATTCATTAAGGGAGGTGATCGAGCGGTCGATTACCTCGAGCGATAAAAAGGAGAGATGCTTTGTTGTTGCACGCAGGTTGATCTATCGTTCAAGGCCTTCGGTGTACGAAGCCAAAGTCTTGTACTATCTTATCAGAAGAGTTTTAAGGAAGCTCGAATTACGCTGAAGCTCACCTGTATTGCTGTGAGTTTACGGAATCTTTAACCCGCTTGTAATACTTTGAGTTTTTCGGAGCTCGAATTGGGCATTGATTGGGTTTGTGCATGAAGTTCGTAGATGTGGAGGAACTAGAAACCGAAACAAGATTACTACCACTAGAGGAGTACATCGAACTACTCGAGATCACCATTAGGAAGTGGAAAACAAGGCCTTTAATGCTCGGCAAAAGCTCTTCTCCTACGGAAGAAGACTCTAAATTGTTTAGTGTGCTCTGGTCTCTGGGAACAAGGTATGTACCAATAGCAGATCATATGGATGAAATGAAACTAGAGGTTTCTCTGGATGAACTAGACGTGTTTCACAATGTAAGAGGCAATCCCGTGAGGGTGTACGATAGCGTTGTGAGTCTCGTTGCCAGGGACTTACCAACACCTCTCGTTAAGCTGAAGTCCTTAAGTAATAGCAAAGTACGTGTATGGGCTAAACTTGAGTGGTATCATCCGTTTAGCCTGAGCATAAAGGATAGAACTGCCTGGTACATGCTTGTGAACGCCATTAAAGCGGGTTACCTGAGTAGTGGTAAGACCATATATGAGCCCACCTCAGCTAACACGGGGCTAGGACTCGTTGGCTTAGCGAACTACTATGGTTTAAAGATCAGAGTCTACTTACCTTACACGACGCAGAAGTGCATGGACTACGTGTTCGCAACAATGGGTGCTGAGGTTGTGAGAAAGAACGTTCCTATAACAACAGCCATGGTAAACTCTGTGCTTCTTGAAGCAGCACGCGATGGAGCAGTGGTTTTGAACCAGTTTGAAAACGACCTCAACTTTATAGTACACCTCAAGTACACTGCAAAGGAGATAGACTACCAGCTTAGAAGCGTTGGAGTTAAACCAAGCGCCATTATCGGTGGGCTTGGAACATCTGGACATGTTTCTGCTATATCGGTGTACTTCAAGAACCGCTATGAGAACGTAAAGGTATTCGCTGTTCAACCAAGCGGGGAATCCTCCATACCTGGTATCAGGAGAGTTGAAACCGGGATGAAATGGCTACGCATAGCGAAGATCGACAAAGTGGTTGATGTATCATTGGAGGAGGCTTTTCAAGGTATTATTCACGTGGCTAGAAAGGATGGAATACTAATCGGCTTTAGCGGAGGAGCTGTGATTTATGCTTTGAACGAGCTTATCGAAAGCGGTGAAGTTGAAGGCGATGTGGTTGCTGTAATCCCAGACCACGGAGTTAAGTACATCGAGTTGATGCAGTCACTACTAACAAAAGCGTGTCCTGACGCTCCCTACTCGGGTTAGCTTGAACTTGGATTACCTACCAGTTTCGAGGTTGACGAGTTACCTTGGTATTATCACTGTTCCCGGGTTTTCTCCCTCCAGCGCTCTAAGGAGCTGTTCGGGTTCTCTGTAGAACAACACTTGTATCGTGATATTGCTCCTTATTGCAAGGTCCAGAGCTTTAGTATCGATGAGAGCGTACTCTCCTGGTAGTAGGCTTTGCTCTAGCATTTTCTTGAGCTCACTAGCTGTAATTGTTGAAAGAGGTTCAGCGTCCGGGTACCTGGAGGGATCCTTCGTGTAGACCTTACCTACAGCTGAGTAGTAGTAAACTCTCCTAACACCCAAGGCTTCAGCTACCTGGAGCAGAACAGACGCTGTTGATTGACCCGGTATCAATCCTCCCATAATCACAGCCTTGAAGGAACCAAGCGCTGTGACAGCTTCCTCGATGCTGGTTGCTGGTCTTGGATAAGTGTACGGGCTCAGTGCCGCCACTAGTAGAAAAGCGTTCAGTCTAGATACCCATATGCCGATCGTGTCCAGCCAATAGTTGGACTCAAGTCCGGCCTGTCTTAGCAGGTCAATGTACCTGCGGGCGATTCTTCCACCGCCTGTTACAACAACCATTTTGTACTTCTCGAGTAGTTTCTTGAACACTGAAATGTATCTAGCGAGCATGTCTGGTTCATCATCGAAGGCTCTTCCAGTTATCTTCAAGACTATGCTGGCGTTGTTCTTCATCGGAACACCCACACTAATATAGTCCAGAATCTAATATAATACTACAGCAGAGGATTAACGAAATGTGCGGAATAATAGGCTTATGCTTCTCTGGATCCAACAGCAGGCTGGGTGAGCTACTCTACAGAGGACTTCTGCGGTTGGAGTACAGGGGTTACGACTCAGCTGGTATAGCTGTTCTAGCCAGGGATGGAGTAGTAGTGCTCAAGGGTAAAGGCAAGCTGATGGAACTGGAATCAAGGCTCAAGTTTACTCAGCTTGCTGGAAGTCTTGGTATTGGTCATACGCGGTGGGCTACTCATGGGCCGCCCACGGACGAGAATGCTCATCCGCACAGCGACTGCAATGGACTATTCACCGTTGTGCACAATGGCATAATTGAGAACTACCATGAGTTAAAGCAACAGCTTCTTCAAAAGGGGCACGTGTTTAGGAGTCAAACCGATACTGAAGTCATACCTCACCTCGTAGAGGAATTCTACAGTATTTACCGAGATGTGTACACAGCCTTCAAGGAAGCAGTTAAAGCGCTAAAGGGAGCCTACGCTATACTAATGATAACTCCGCTTGAAAGCAACAAGCTGTTCTTTGCCAAGAAGGACAGTCCTCTCGTTGTTGGGTTTGCGAACGACTACAACATCGTTGCTAGTGATATACCCGCTCTTCTAGACCACACTAGAAAAGTGCTCGTTCTGAGAGACAACTGGGTTGGTTACATTACACCACGAGAGGTGTACGTCGAGGACCTCACTACGGGAGGAATAGTGGAGTATGAGAAGCTTGTAAGAATAGTCGAGTGGAGCATGGAGGTTGCCGAGAAGGAGGGGTATGAGCACTTCATGCTCAAAGAGATATTTGAGCAGCCAAGGTCTCTTCGCAATACTCTTGCTGGATTAAGGAGTGACTGGGCGGTAGAAGAGGTTGTGGAGATACTGGAATCGGCTGAAAGAGTGTACATAACTGGAGCTGGAACAAGTTACCACGCCTCTGAGTTCTTTGCACTTGCGTTGTACGACTTGCTTGGTGAGCTTGTTGTACCCTTCATAGCCAGCGAGGGCGAGCTCTACTCGAGAACAGCTGGTAAGGGAGATGTCTTAATAGCTGTAAGTCAAAGTGGTGAAACAATGGATGTTCTCAAGACCGTGAGAAAGTTCAAGGAGAAGGGTGCTCGAGTAATAGCCGTTTCAAATGTGGTAGACTCCGCTATTCCGAGAGAAAGCGATATTGCAATATACACGAGAACTTCACCGGAGATCGGCGTTGCTGCAACCAAGACGTTCACGGCACAGGTTCTCGCGCTTAGCATGCTGATCGCCGAGATAATGAAGAGAAGGTCTGTTCCCGAACAAGAGATCAACGAGGTGTTAATGGCAATAGAGAACTCTCCTGAGCTCGTCGAGGAGTCTCTCGAGGTGAACAAGGGTAAAGCCAGAGAGCTGGCAAAGATACTTGCCAACACCAAAAGCATATACTACCTGAGTAGAGGAGTAGGGCTTCCCATCGCACGTGAAGGTGCACTGAAGATCAAGGAGATCGCTTACATTCACGCGGAGGCTTACCCAGCTGGTGAGTCTAAGCATGGACCAATAGCTCTGGTTGAACCCGGTTTCCCAGTAGTCTTCGTTGTACCACCGGAGCCGGTGTTAGAGAGCATGATGCTGAACAATGTCATGGAGATGAAGGCTAGAGGTGCATTAACCATAGGCGTTGTTTACAAGGGTTGCAGAATAGCAGGAGTGTTCGATTACGTAATGGAGGTTCCACGAGCTCACCGAGTAGTATCCCCAATAACGCACACACCACCCTTACAATTGCTAGCGTACTACGTGGCAGTTGAAAAGGGTCTAGACCCGGATAAGCCAAGGAATTTGGCTAAAACCGTTACAGTGGAGTAGCCTAGGTTTGCTCCTTAACTATGAAAACACCCTTCCTGGTCAAGTACTCCTCGTACTCGTTCTTGAACATGTGCATTTGCTCAAGAGGTATAATACCGGGTTTTAGCCCGTTCTCCAAAGCAATCTTAGCTGTATATGAGTGTACGAGTGCTGTGAACACTGGTGTAGCTGGCTCATTTGGGGTCCCCCTGAGTAAAGCAAGCTCTCTGTAGTACCCCTTTTCACCTCTAGCTACTACCTGGAGAACAGCGATGTCGTTTACGCTGGCTACGAGAGATTTCTCTAGAACCTTAGCAGTGAAATCTATAGGTTTGATCCTTACACCGTTGACTTCTACCTCGGTTGAGTCTAGGAAGCCTAGGTCGTGGAGGAGCTTGATCGAGCTCATGTGACCAGGCCACCTGATCGTGAGCTCTCTCATGTTCTTAGCTCTTATGTTCCTGATCATTGTTCTCAGTCCATCGCTTACGAAGCCCTCGAACACTCCAAGCTCTTTGATGTAAACTTTCTCAACTGATTCAACTGGTTTCGCTGTTTTCACCTCATAGTTCACAACGTACCTAGCAGATCTCGTGTACTCCTCTAAGAGGTCCCGGGGATTCCACGTTACAACATAGCCTAGCGGTGGTACTGGTTTTTCCGGTATCCCTCCAACGGCGATCTCAATGCTCTCGTTTAGCTTCAGCTGATGGTAGGTGTAGCCAACCACCAGGTTGCTGTACCCTGGTGCAAAACCAGCATCAACTACGAGTACGCTTCCGCAGTCTTCAACGATCTTTTCCAAGGTGTAGGGGTCTTCAGCAAAGAAGGATACATCTACAATGTTCACACAGCGAGTAGCAAGCTCGAGGATTCCCCTAAACGCTACGGCAGATGGTAGCGCTGTAACTGCTAGGTCTACTTCCTTCCCGAGTTTACCAAGTAGTCCTGGCTCGTACCTGTACACTTCTACACCTTCCAGCATTTTAGCTTGTTCTAATCTTGCAGGATCAGCATCAACAGCGTACACGTGGAGATCCCCGATAAGCTCTCTTAGAAAGAGCATTGTTCTGAACCCAACTCTACCAATACCCACGGCTAGAACCTTCTTCAAGCTTGTACACCAGCACAGTGCAAATTATTAACTAGCTGTAAGAAATAAGGTGTTTCGCTTAGATAAACATCTGTGACTACCTAAAATGCAGATGAGTAGCGGAGTTATCATGGTAGTGAAGATCGTTGTTAGGGGAAGAAACAACTACGAGAGGTTCACTCTCTTCAGCTGGGTTCTCGAGATCAAGGGTATTATCGAGCAGGAAACGGGTGAACCTGTTGAAGTAGTGGTTGCAGATGCTGAGTGTGAAGAGCCCGAACTCTACGTGGAAGGCTACTATGTTGGTAGTGGACTACCCGGTGAAGAAGGCTACTTGATAGAGATAATCAAAAACGCTCTAATTAGAATTCGGAGCTCTCAGACGTTCGAGCATGTACAGTAGGCTTCGCTGGTAAAGTATATTAGTACTCTTTGTACTCTCACTCTCTCAGTGAATAGATCAACGAGTGAGGGATAGAATGTATGGTGTCATACCTGGACTTGTTTCTGGTGTTCTTGAAACTAGGGTTCTTACTGTTTGGTGGTGCATTCGGCGGAGTAGGACTATACTACAAGGTTTTTGTTGAGGAGAGAGCTTGGTTAACCCCTGAGGAGTACTCAAGCATTATTGGTGTAGTTGCAAGTCTACCTGGACCAATAACCGTTAACGCTGCTGCGTGGATAGGCTTCAGAATGAAGGGTATAGTGGGCTCCATCATCGCAGTTGCAGCTCTCATAGCACCAGGAGTTCTACTAGTCCTAGGAGCTATACATGTTCTAAGGCTCTACATAGACCACTGGATAACCAAAGCTCTACTTAGAGGTGTAGTTGCAGCTGTAATAGCATTGATTCTCTACGCACTAGTAGGGTTAGCTAACAGCAACTTTATCAGAAAAGGAGTTGTAGACTGGGTATCACTATCCATATTTGTGCTCGCATCAATGGTATTATTTACGCTCAAGCTAAACCCGGTATTTACAATCGCCATATCAGCGGTAGTAAGCATCCTGATAAAGGTACTCACCGGTCTTTAAAGTGAAAGCGGGGAATACGACAAGTACGCTCAACACCAGGAACACAGACGTAATACCGCGGAGGATTAATCACGTCTTTGGTTCATAAACACTTTTTTATCCATGAAACACCATGCTAGCATTTAAACAGTTTAATCTGAGCAGTATGGTGAGTTAATCGCGAATTAACTATGTCTGGGTAAAGTTAACTAGGAACCCCACTGTGAAACCAATGTTCAAATAAAACCCGTTGAAACTTCAACGAGTGGGGCGAAGAATTACTCCTCCATTATACAAACGCATTTTTGCATATAGAATTAAACCTATAATCAAACCATGGAAACCATTTAAAGAACACTTTCGTATTACTTACCTACTAAGTACCCATGAATATGCTCTGTAAAACACCTATCTCAAGCAATGTAGAGTACTATGGATCACCTTTGTTTAGTATTACCTTAATCGTTAATAACAATTCCAGATGTGTAGGCAAACTTTGTTTTAGTTTCACTTAACGTTTTAACAAATGTAAGGTCTTATTAGAACAGCTTGTTCTGTTTTTTACATAAGCTGGATCACTGTTTCACCATTAAGCTGTTTTATCCTTTATGAAGATGTTTCTCCGGCAAGAGTGAGTTTTCCGCTGAGCAGAGCGTATTATCTTAAATGACCTGTTCATAACAAAATCTCGGTGTTTCAGCTATCTAATTCCTCAGGGATTCATGGAGAACACTAGCTTCAGATGTTGTGCACAAAGATTCGTATTTGTAACGAGATGGTTCTCTGCGTTTTTATATTGCTCGTGTTTAACGATAATTCCGGTGCTATCTAAATCACTGTAGGGGTTTCAATTGCACGTGGTTTTTGTTTCTAGAATGCCCCCGGTACCTTGTGGTGTAGCTGAGTACACTAGTATGCTTATATCGGAACTCTCGAAGATACCTGCATTAACGATATCCGTGGTAGGTGGAGATGCTGTTGATTACCCCCTGGGATTCGAGCTACAGGACTCCTACTCTGGCGTGGCATATAGAAACTGCTTTATGAGAGGTGATGTACTCTACTTGCCGAAGTGCTTGGAGAACCTGGAGAAGCCGGAGCTGGTTCATATACAGCACGAAGTTGGCATCTTCCCGGATGTTGTTTCACTCGCGAACTTTATGAAGAGTCTTCGAGCACAGGGAGTTAAGATTGTACTTACTCTGCACACGGTTATTCACGCTCTCGGAGGTGAAGCTCTTGTAACTATTCAGAAACACCTAGTTGAAAACTGCGATGCAGTTATAGTTCACAGTGTTCTCCAAGAGCAGGAGTTACTCAGACAAGGTATACCCGTTGAAAAGGTTCATCTTATACCTCACGGCACGCTCTTAAACCCCTTCGTTGGACAACCGCGAGAACTGTTGATTCAGAGCTTACCATTGCCCCGCGACATTGTGAATAAAAAAGTGGTTTGCATAGCCGGTTTTGTTCGAAGCAGAGATAAAGACTACTCACCTGTTATAAAAGCCGTTGATGCTCTTGCAGATAGGTACAACGTTAAGCTAGTCATAGCTGGAATGCCCAGGAGAAAGGATACCAGAGACGTGATACTTGAGGAAACTCTGAGAAGGGTGATAAGAGAGAACGGTAATGTCTACTACCTTGAGGGATTCCTAGATCGATTTTCGCTGTTAAAGCTACTAGCTCTTTCCGACGTAGTCGTTTTACCCATAGTTGATGTGCGCAACTACCCAGTTAGCGTTAGCGGAGTTTTTCACCTAGCTATAGGTAGTAGGAAACCAGTGTTGTGTACTAGGTCTCACAAGCTCGTGGAATGCAACTTCTTAGCGCCAGAGCTAACACTACGCGTGTTCACAGCAGAGGAGATCACCAGGAAAATAGAGGAGGTACTGCTAAGCAAAGAAGAGGTATCCAGAGCTGTTGAGAAACTCTGGTCGTACGCTCTAGAGACCAGGTGGGAGGTTGTTGCTAGAAAACACTATGAGCTATATCGTGAACTCCTCTCCTAGGTTCTCTATGCTACTCTACCCTTTTCCAGGGCGCTCATGAGCTCAGCTAAGTCTAAGGCTCCAAACCCGACCAGGTAATCGGCTGCACCGTAGGCTATTATAACCATGTCATCCACGATTTGCGCACCACATGGGAAGACGGTGAAAGGTCTATCACCGTATACTTCGTAGGGAGTCCTAGGTTCCATGATGTAGAAGGGTGTAACAGCCTTAACTACGAAGTTCTCGTACTTACGCTCAATCTCTACAGCGAAGACTCTGTAAGCATGCACCTCTCTGTCAACCCCGTGAACCAGGAGAACAGCGCTTGTGGGTTTCACCAAGACTGGAGTCGCCCAACCTATTTTCTCTTCGAACCGAGCTGATGGCATGACCTCAACGGTGTTCTCGGACGAGACTTCACATGGTTTACTCTCACACTTTTGATCAAGGCCTTTGACCTCACTAATAACAAGGTGATAACTTCTATCAACGAGCAAGGGTCGGTGAAACAGCAGTATTCTACTACCCAGCTCCAGTAGGAAGGCATCTTTATCGTGTACAACGAACCTCCTATCCGAATTCTTTAGCACGTGAACATACGCCTTAGACCACGCTCTTCTGTTCTCTAGTACAGCTGTAATAGGTAGAACGCTCTCGGGGCTCGGAGGTCTAACGAAGTAGTTCACACTTCTACCAGCGTAGGTCATGTAGGTCCTATTGTTCATCGTGGTAACACGTGGATCTTCGCAACCCCAAATATCGTACCTAGTTGACGGATATACTGTTAACTCCGCTGAGTAGTGGTTTATGCTAATAGTTCCGGAGAGTATATCGTTCAACGGGATCTCCATTCTAACTATGGCTGATACGTACAGGTAGTAGCCTACAATTATTCTAGCGTAAACCTCTGCAATGTCGTCTCTGAGCACGAAAGTGGGGTTGAAAACTGCAATGGGGTTAGCAATAGGGTGATTGTTAAGAAAGACTTTATCAGGCGGAATAGCACCAAGTCGTTTAACAATGTCTATAGTTTCTGGTGACCGCACCTTGAGGGTATTCTCGTAGTTTACAGCTTTAGGCCAGGTAGGTACGGTCAAAAACTTGCACCAGTTAGTAATTAAACCATGCGTTGCTGAAAAACCAGGAGCTCACTCAAATGTCACTTTTCTATACACTCTTTAGCGCTTCTGATGAAAACCTCGGCTCTTTCAGGGTCTAGCGGGTTACCAGCTAAACCGTTTTTCTTTAGGAACGAACCTACAATTACGCCGTCGCAGTACTTGAGCATTGCGCAGATGTTGCTGGGATTTGCGCCACTACCTGCGAATACTGGTACAGGAGAGTTGTTTTTGACTAATTTAATGAGTTCAAGTTGTGGTGGTTCACCCGTTCTTGGTCCGGTAACTATGAGAGCACTAGCTCCTCCTCTATTTACGTAATCTTCAATAATCTCCCTCAGAAAGTCCTCTCTAGATCCCTTTAACAAGTAGCTTGGAGCCTCGGTTGTGAGTGCAAGTGCTCTTAAGCTGAACGCGTGCTTCACGAAGATATCAGCGTATACTTCTACACCTGGGTAGTTCAGTAGAAGTGGTTTTAATCGTGGAGCTTCGGGCTCTATGATACCGGAATCTGAGACTATCGTTTCTACTAGAGCATTTACTCTTATGAACCTAGCACCAGCCGCGTAAGCTATGCTGTATGCCTCCCGACCAGAATTCCTCAGGAGGTTCACACCCACCTTTAAACCAGTAGACCTCACAACTTCCTTAACAATGATGCTCATAGAAGCTATGATGAGTGGATCTCTAACACGCTTCAGGTACGGTTTATCCCCGTAGTTTTCAACAATGACACCACTATAGCCCAGTTTCTCCAGGATTCTAGCTTCATTCACAGCTTGTTCAACAATAATACTCAGATCATGGGAGGATTTAGCGTAAAGGCATGGTAGTCTCGGTAAGTGTATAACACCAATGATCTCCCTGTATAAACCCGACATACACTCACCACTCTCTTTATAAGGAGTTAAAACCGTTAAACATACTAAAGGGACTAGTGGAGTCATCATCGGTAACCCGCAAGGGAAGCATGCTTAAGCTTCTTGAACATGAGGCTTTTCAGCTTCTAGGAAAGTACGGTATACCTCATCCACCCTATGGTCTTGCTAAAACTCCCGAAGAAGCGGTTGAGCTAGCAGAAGCCATAGGATACCCAGTTGTAATGAAGATAGTTTCACCGGATATTAGCCATAAGACGGATATTGGAGGAGTTATTCTTGGAATTAAAAACAGAGAGGAGGTTATGGATAGCTACAGGAAAATAATCACTAATGTTAAAACCATGTACCCAGATGCTCGAATAGCTGGAGTACTTGTGCAGAAAATGGTACCTAAGGGCGTTGAAGTTATCGTTGGAGGAGCACGGGACAACGTCTTCGGAATAGTCATAATGTTCGGTCTCGGAGGAGTTCTAACAGAGGTGTTGAGAGATGTGACATTCAGAGTATGGCCCTTCACGCAAGAAGAAGCCTTGGATATGATCAAAGAAATCAAGGGTGTTGAGCTACTTAGGGGGTATAGAGGGTTACCGCCTGCTAACATAAACTCCGTAGCTGAAATCGTGATTAAGCTTGGTAAACTAATGGAGGAAAACCCGGCAATAGAGTCAGCTGACTTTAACCCGGTTGTAGCTTATCCAGATAAATCTCTCGTCGTGGACGCTAGATTTATACTCAAGCAAGAGGAGGTATAAACGTGCAGGGGTTGAAAACTGTGATTGATGAAAAAGAGGCTATAAGAAGGGCTGCAGTTCAGGTCTCAGAGCTGATGGTCGTAGCAGCGAAAACAGCGCCTAAAGGTCGTGGTATAGATAACATAACCTCGATTATACTGGTGGATAGAGAGGAAATAGAAAAGCTTGCAGCTAAGATGGAGGAACTCGCGGCAGTTCATGGAGAGTTCTTCAGAAGGGATGCTAGTAACGTCAGGAACAGTGATGCAGTCGTGATCATTGGGTGTAAAATCGTGGACTACGGATTGAAGAAGTCGGAGTCCATGAAGGTAGATCCCAATGTTTCCATATCTCTGATCAACCTGGGCATAGCTGTGGGTTCGGCTGTTAAAGTAGCCTCCATGATGAACGTGGATAATCGTATAATGTACACTATTGGAGTTGCAGCCTTGGAACTGAAGATGATTGATGCCGACGTAGCACTCGGTATTCCCTTGTCAATCAAAGCGAAGAACATATATTTCGATAGGGTCTGGCCTCCACCGAAGTAGAATGAAATCAACCGCCGAGGAACGCTTCTACTAGAACAATTTCGTCTTTTTCCGTAACAACGGCATTATGGTTCTCCGCAATTCTACCGTTAACGACAACCACGATATCTTCGCTCTCCAGGTAATCCCTGAGCATGTTCAAGAGCTCGTTGAGAGTAACGGGTTCTTTGCCCATCTCTAAGCACCTTGTTACAGATTTGGGTATTATCTTAACGCAGATCAAGGCTGTTCAACCGTTAGGTACACTCGGGGAACAGTTGTTCACTAATGCACAAGAGTTCATCCACCCGATTTGACCGTGAACACTACTACCTCTTCACCGTTCACCAGCTCATCTTCCTCGGTTAATATAGTAGTTCCCTTTAACACCAGATTCTCCGAAGAGGATAGCTTAAGATACTCTAGAAGCTCTTTCACAGTTAGCTTTTCACGTTCTACTTCAACAATAGTGTTCGTTTCAAGTATCTTTACTCTTATAGCCAACACCTACACCGTTAACTACTTACCTGTGAAGGTCTAATATAGAATGGTATTTTCCCGGCTTGGTAATCTCGTATAACAGCTCTAGCGGCTTCTTCGATTAATGGCTCTTTTGTTGTTTTGTAAAACCAACCCCTGTGTACAGCTATTTTCTCTAGTATTTCCATGGGGTTCTGGGTGTCTATGCCGTAGGCTAGTTTAATCGCCATTGGCTGGTACTTTAGAATTCTTTCAATGAGCATTACAGCGGGGAGAACAGGGTCCTCTAGCTTCTCTGGTGGATATCCACGTATGAGTCTTTCAAGTGTATCACCCTCTATGGGTAGTATGCCCGGAGTATCGATCATGAGTATGTTTGAGTCTACTCGGTAAAGCTGAAAGTGCCTAGTGTAGCCGGGGCTACCAGGGTACGGGCTTGTACTAGCTGAGTGTTTTCCTTTCAAAGCATTTATCACTGAGGATTTACCGACCTTGGGAAACCCTACTACCGAGACGATTACAGGAAGCCGTGGAGCCTCCTTCTTGATAGCTGTTCTCAGCTTTAGTGTTCCCATGCGCTTAGATGCTGCTATGTAGACGGTTGGATGGTTAAACTGTTTTTCGAAGTACTCCTTCCACTCTTCCGCGACACTACGAGGAACGAGGTCGCACTTGTTCAACACTATAATCAGCTTTTTTCCACGTTTTTCAACCATGCGTACTAGCTTCCTGCTAAGAGTATTCAAGGGGTCTCTCACGTCAAGAACATGGAGTACCACGTCCGATTTTGACACGAGGTGGTTTATCTGGCTCCATGATGCTAGTACTATTCCTCCCTCACTACTTATCGCTCCCTTCATAGTCTTCGAACCTCAATAACTCCTCCAGCGGCAACTGGGAGAGCCAGTCTATTTCTACTCCAGGCTTCATCACGTGCTTTCCCTCTATAACCTTACATATGACATCAGCTATTTGGTCAGGTGTACTATTGGTGGTATCGAGCTCGTACACGATCTCCGTTCCGAAAGCCTGTAGAGCGTTGTATGCTACAATACCCAGGATCTCGGCCATTACATTCTCGTTAACCTTTCTACTACTCCAGCCTCTGCTTTTCAATCTTCTCTCCAGTTCCAACGGGTGAGTTCTCAGAATAAAAACAGCAGCTACAAGTTCTCTTGGTAATATCTCGGGGTAGTGTGTTAGTATCACCACTGTTTTACTACTCCTCTGTACCAGCTCGAAGACGTACTTAGAAACCTTCTCCTCGTCGATAACGTAGGTTTCTCTTTCCTCGTCGTAGTACGCTACAAGACCTACTTCGAGAGACGCAGTACTTAAGTTTACGACTGGTAGTCCACACTTACTCGACAAGACTGAACCTACGGTTTTCTTACCTGTTCCCGGTGTTCCAGCTATAACTACGGCTCTACCCAAAAAAGTCACCAAGCTTATATAACCCAAGACTCCTATAACACGTTTATAGCGGTGATGTGCTTTGAGCAGTAAACACCATGGAGAGATAGCATACGTTGCTCCATCCCTCAGAAAGGGGGAAGAGGTGCTTTCGCTTACACTAAGTGTGTGTCCATACTGTTACAGGGCTTTACCAGCTCTGATAGTTGAAAGAGAAGGAAGAGTTTACATTAGAAGAGTGTGTCCAGAGCACGGGGTAATAGAAGAGCTTTACTACGGTGATTCAAGCTTCTACAAGCGTGTAATGGAGTTCAAAGAAGAAGGACGTGGAACACGCTACGTCTACACACCCGTGAAAACAGCATGTCCATTTAACTGCGGATTATGTGCTATGCATAAGCAGCACACAGCACTAGTTAACCTCGTGGTCACCAACAGGTGCGATCTCAGTTGCTGGTACTGCTTCTTCTACTCTGAAGCCGCTGGCTACGTTTACGAGCCTACGCTGGAGCAGATCAGAGAAATGGTTAGAAGCATTAAGAAGCAGAGTGTTACGGTAGCTATTCAGCTAACAGGTGGAGAGCCTCTTCTGAGAGAAGACCTTGTTGACATCGTGAGAATACTTAGAGAAGAAGGTGTTAGGCACATACAGCTTAACACCAATGGCTTAAAGTTCGCAAGATTATACCAGGAGAGTCCAGCCAAAGCAGTGGAATACGCTAGAAGTCTTCGACAAGCTGGGTTGAACACCGTGTACCTTAGCTTCGATGGAGTAACACCTAAGACCAATCCGAAGAACCACTGGGAAATACCGTTCATATTCGAGGTGTTCCGAAAAGCTGGTATCACAAGCGTTGTCCTAGTACCCACTGTTATAAAGGACTTCAACACGCACGAGCTAGGAGCCATTGTAAGGTTTGCAGCCAGAAACATCGATATAGTTAGATCAGTCAACTTTCAACCCGTGAGCTTAACGGGTTTCATGAAGAAGCGGGAGAGAGAGAAGTACAGAATAACAATACCGGAACTAGTAAAGCTCATAGAAGAGCAAACCGATGGTGAAATACCTAGAGAAGCATGGTTTCCCGTGAACGCTAGTGTGGTTTTCTCAAGGTTCATTGAGGGCTTCAGTGGCGAGTTCAAGTTTGAGATGGCAAACCATCCGATCTGCGGCGTAGGGACATATGTGTACGTCGAGAAAAGCGAGAACAGAATTAAGCTAGTACCCATAACAAGCTTCATAGATGTTGAGGGATTACTAGAGTACCTTCGTGAAAAATGGGAAGAACTTGTAGCAGGATCAAGCAGAGTTGTTACAGGATTAAAGCTTTTATACACAATAAGAAAGTTCATTGACTCCTCGAAAGCACCGAAGGAGTTCGACATATACAAGATAATAGTCAACGTAGTGCTGAGAAGAAGCTACGAAGCTCTAGGAGAATTGCACTACAAGCTTCTCTTCATAGGTCAAATGCACTTCATGGATCTCTACAACTACGATATACAAAGAGTTCAGAGATGCAACATACACTACGTTGTACCAGATGGCAGGCTAATACCCTTCTGTGCTTTCAACATATTCGACGATGTATACAGAGACAAAATACAGAGAGAGCATGGTGTACCCCTGGAGGAATACAAACAAAAGTACAAGCTATTGAGCAAAGAGGTATCCGAGAAGCACTATAGAGACATTAAGAGGTTGGAATCAAGCGAGTTGTACAAATCAACGTATAGCGGATTTCTACAACCATAAGCAAACAAATCTTTTAGAAATACTAGAGTCAGCTTCTTCAAATTTGCTTTAAAATATGTAAAAATATTTATATATATTACATCCCCTTATTTAAAAGGGAGGGGGGTTCTATGGATATAGGAAAAGCACTACTAGACTTCATGTATTTCCTGAACGGAATCGTATGGGGAATGCCAGCCATTATCACCCTAGTAGGCGCTGGACTGCTGTTCACATTATTCAGTAGAGGAGTTCAGTTCAGAAAGTTCGGAACAGCTGTCAAAACCATGGTTTATAAGGGAGCTGTTGAAAGAGGAGGTTATAAACCATTCGCAATATGGTGTACTGTAATGGGTGCTACTGTAGGAGTTGGTAATATAGCTGGTGTTGCAACAGCTATTCGCAATGGTGGTCCTGGAGCAGTATTTTGGATGTGGGTTTGTGCGCTAATAGGTATGGCTACTAAGGCTTTTGAGGCAACTCTTGGTGTTTGGTCTCGAAGAGAAGAAAAAGGAGAAGTTGTGGAGGGAGGCACGCCCTACTACATTAGGTTAATACCAACTATTGGACCAGCACTAGCAGTAGCGTTCTCCCTCTTTGCATGGATATCTGCGTTCGGTATTGGTAACATGGTACAAGCAAACAACGTAGCACTCGCTGGAGAGTGGATGGCTAAGCAGTACAACTGGGATATCTTCACAACAAGGCTTATCGTTGGTATACTCATAACGTTCTTCACCGCATTAGTAGTAATTGGTGGTCTTAAGAGATTAGCTATGGTTTCAAACTACCTAGTACCATTCATGATAGCATGGTATATTGCGGTTGCACTGATCCTATGGGTCTCTCGTCCATTAGACTTCGCTAGAGCAGTAGCTGAAATAGTAACACACGCCTTTACTCCCTACGCTGTTGCGGGGGGTGCAGCTGGTTATACGGTCATGTGGGGTGTAACGCAGGCGATCAGATACGGTCTTGCAAGAGGTTTGTTCTCGAACGAGGCTGGCTTAGGTAGCGCGCCAAATGTGTACGCGTACATGAAGATAGATCATCCGGGTCGCGCAGGCTTCTACGGCATTTTCGAGGTCTTTATGGATACGATCGTCGTCTGTAGCTTAACAGGAATATCCATAGTTCTCGTTGGAGCACACATAAAGTACCCAGAACTTAGTGGTGCTGCTCTTGCATTTCAAGCATACCACGAGTTCTACGGAGTGTGGGTGCCCATAGTTCTAGGGGTAGCACTAGGGCTCTTTGCGTATACAACTCTTCTAACGTGGGCTACATATGGAGAAGTAAACTTTAAGTACTTCTTCTGCAAGATCCTGAAGCTACCAGAGAAACCCGTTACCTTGTTCTGGAGAATTCTATGGATAGTACCAATAATCCCTGCTGCTATATCACCGAAGCTTTTCGAGGTGTTCTGGGACTTTGCGGATACGATGAACGGTTTAATGATGATACCAAACCTAATAGCAGTAGCCTACTTCGCACCAGTGGCCACGAAGCTTATAGAAGACTTCGCTACAAGGCTCAGTAGAAAATGATAGAAGGGTGGAAGTATGAGTAGTCAAGAGATTGTTATTACACCAAGAGACAAAACAGTGTCAGGAATACTCTTCATAGTTATGATACTGCTGTTCATGATCTTTGTTATAGCAGTAGCTTTGGCAGAATACCGTGAAGTTGCATATGCAAGGCAAGTGGTTAGTGAACTACCAACGTATCTCGTATTCGCGTTGATCATTATTTTAATATATCTGATAGCTTGGGCGAAAACTCGAGGAAGTTCAGAGAAAACAGGTATATGGAAATACTCCTAGATACGTGTGGATCCCAAACTATTATTTTTATTTTAAACCCTCTTTCACATATTTTTCCTCCGGGTTTTCCATGAAGTCTCCTCGGGACATTGGAGAACTGATTAGCAGGTACAAGGCATACATATCAGATAGTCAGGCATTCAAATACTTTCCCATAGTAGTTCGCAAAGCTAAAAATGCAAGAGTATGGGATATTAGTGGAAGAGAGTACATTGATTTTCTGTCCAGCGCTGCTACTTTTAATATAGGTCACTCGAACGAATACGTTGTAAACGCTATTAAAGAGCATCTTGACAAGTTCATACATTACTGCCTGTATCTATATCATGAGCCAGCTATAGAGCTTGCTGAAATGCTAGTTAAGATCACTCCCGGTAGCTTCAACAAAAAAGTGGTCTTTGGTCTAAGTGGAGGAGATGCCTGTGATACAGCATTGAAAGCTGCGTTGATATATACAGGTCGACCAGGTATCGTAAGCTACACATACTCATACCATGGTACAACAGCGCTAGGCATAGCTGTTAGTGGATCCTTCAGTAGCGCTATCAGGTCTCGAATACCCTTCAGAAACGTCTACTTCATTGACTATCCAGATACATACAGGTGCAAGTTCAACGTTGAAGACCCAGAGCTCTGCGGCGAATACTACCTCTCCGAGGCGGAGGACCACTTAAGAAAGATAAACGCAAAAGCGAATGTTGCAGCTCTTATCTTAGAACCTGTGCAAGGGGATGGAGGAGTTCTTGTTCCGCCTAAGAATTACGTGAACGGTATAAGGAAACTCACCGAAGAGTACCAGATCGTGCTAGTAGATGACGAAGTGCAAAGCGGAATGGGCCGCACAGGTAGATTATTCGCCATAGAGCACTTCAGTGTAGAACCGGATCTTCTGGTATTAGGTAAGGCTCTTGGAGCTGGAATGCCTATTTCAGCTGTTATAGGTCGCTCTGAGATACTGGATTCAGCTCCACCACAAACGTTCTTCGCTACTTCCGCTGCACATGCGCTGTCCTGTATTGCAGCGATAAAGAACATCGAGTACATTGTTAACAACAACATAGTTGACCGTGCTAGAACACTCGGAGAATACGCGATCAAGAGGCTGAAAGAGCTTCAGGAGAAGTACGAGGTGATAGGTGATGTTAGAGGACTAGGACTAATGATAGGTGTTGACATAGTTAAAGACAAGAAGACGAAAACACCCGATAGAGTAACAGCTTTGAAGATAATATGGAGAGCATGGGAGAAAGGTCTCATAATGATGACCTACGGTAAGCACGGTAATGTTCTAAGAGTAGCTCCTCCGCTCACCATACCGCGAGAGGATCTCGATAAAGGTATTGAAATAATAGAAGAAGCAGTAAAGGATGTTATCGAGGGCAAGGTACCAGATAACGTAGTAGAGCAACTTGTGGCGTGGAGAACAGAGTAGTTCACGGATGATTGTTCTCAACGAATTTGGAATCGCGGGCCCGCCGGGATTTGAACCCGGGACCTACGGGTTAAAAGCCCGCCGCTCTACCTGGCTGAGCTACGGGCCCCTTGAATTCTAAGTTAAACGGGGATTTAAAAACCTATCATCACAATAAAAGCACTGTTTTTAAGGCCTACTTCTAAAGTAATATACTTGGTATAGCCGGGTCGTCTAGCGGCCAAGGATGCGGGGCTCTGGCCCCCGTGACCGGGGTTCGAATCCCCGCCCGGCTACTGCACTTGGTGTAGTTGTTGTGGTTGCAACTAGGCTTATATACCAGTACGATTCCTACATACGAGAACACGAGTCTACTCTGCTACGAACATTGGAAGACCTGCTCTTCTTTGATAGCACTATTTTTCATCCTAGAAGTGGGGGAGTTGACCACGATAAAGGATTCATACTGATTAACGGTGAGAGAGTAGAAGTTGTCGAAGTGTTCATTGATAAAAGCACGAACGAGGTAGCTCACAGAGTGGAAAAGCCCGTTAATGTTCCTCCAGGAACTAGGGTTAAAATGGTTCTAGACTGGGACAGGAGGTACAGGTTAATGAGATTACACACAGCTGCACATATTCTGTCGGCTGTAATGTACAGGGAGTACGGTGCTCTAGTATCCGGAGGCAACATAACACCCGATTACGCGTACGACGACTACACGCTGGAGAGATTCGACAAGGAGTTGTTTATAAGAGCAATTGAGAAAGCCAACGAAGTAGTTAGAATGAACATCGAGGTCAAAATATACTGGTTACCGAGAAGCGAAGCCTTGAATATACCAGGAGTAGTGAAGTTAGCTGAAAGAGCCCCTCCAGAGATCAGCGAACTGAGAATTGTCGAAATACCTGGTGTTGATATTCAAGCTGATGGAGGACCACATGTCAGGAGAACAGGTGAAATCGGAGAAATAGTCTTCTTGAAAGCCGAGAACAAGGGTAAGAACAAGAAGAGAGTCTACTTCACGGTTAAGTGAGAGTAAAAGCAATATAAGAGTCTCTGCTATATCACTATACAGACCCGATGAAGCTCCGTCGGGAGACTACCCGCGGATAGATGAAGAATCCCCTGGCTTCGAGGGCTACCTCGTTAGAGTGTTCGAAGAATTAAAACTGTGTACTCTGGATTGACTCCATCGATACTCTGGTAGCAAGCAATCTTCTCAGTTTCGCTCTATCCTTATCGTAGGTTCTGAATGCTGGCAACCATAGCAGTGCGCAGGGAACCCAGAGTAGACTTATAGTTACTAAACCCCAGTACATGCTGAGAGCTTTTGCACCAGGTTCTACGAGTGTGCTTAGAAAAGTAGCTCCTCCGGTAGTTCTTTATTAGTTGCTATTTCCCGGTAAACAAGAGCGCTTGGCCTGATGAAACGCTTCTTGGATTCAAAATCTACCTTGATAAGGCCAAACTTCATCTTGTAGCCCATTGCCCACTCGTAGTTGTCGATCAGCGCCCAGTGTAGGTAACCTCTAACGTCAGCACCCTTCTGGATAGCTTTGACCACGGACTCAAGGTGCTGAACAATGTATCTTGGTCTCAGAGCATCGTGAGCATCAGCAACACCGTTCTCGGTAACCAGCATCGGTAACTTGTACCTCTCGTAGAGTAGTACTAGGAGTATTTCTAAACCTTCAGGGTAGAGCTCCCAGCCGAACTCGCTACAGGGTCTTCCAGCGTTACTTACACCACTTGGTGTACACAGGGATCCATAACCAAAAACCGGCTCCCACCCGATCAAAGCATTTCTTCTCCGTGTTACCACCATTCTGGTGTAGTAGTTTACACCTATCCAGTCCACCTTATTCCTCAGCGAACTAGAGGAAACCACCGAGCTAGAGCCTGACGTTACAGAATCCACGAATGATAGGTTATACATGTAGGAGGCTTCATTGACAGCTGCTTCCTCGTCCTCGCTCCCCGGTTTTAGTGGTTCAAACCATATAAAGTTCATGATTACACCAACAGGCTTCTTCGATACTTGCTTAATTGCATCGTAGGCTCTAGCATGTGCTATTGCCTGATTTCTAAGAGCAAGAAGCGCGAACTCTATACTGGGTATACCCGGTGGAAAGCCCGACTTAACCATCAGGTAGCCGGCAACGGCAACCACGTTGGGCTCGTTCATCGTACTCCAGTAGTCAACGTACTCGTCGAAAAGGTAAGCCGCCACATACGCGTACTTAGTGAACTCGACAACGGTTTCCTCACTCAACCATCCAGATGGGGCATTGAAAACTCCTCGTACTCTAGCTTCAAGAGGGTTGTGAATCCAGATGGGTAATGTGAAGTGGTTCAGGTTTACAATTAGCTTTCTTCCTCTATCAACCCAGTCCTTAAAAATAGACCTGTACTTCTCCACGGCATTTTTGTTCACTCGTGCAAGAAGCTCTTTCAGTGCAGACTCTTTTATTTCAATATTTCAATACTCGATATTACTCCTGCATCATCCCTTTCCACAGTAACTGGGACCTCTCTAGTAGGCTTCGGGAAAAGTCTACTCCATTCCACTCCTAATCTGAGAACATCAGCACCGAGCTTTTCAGCCAAATCATGGTCTTGCTTATAGAGCTTGAAATACCCAGGGCCGTTCTCTGGGAAATGACCACTCACAATACCGCTGGCAATGTTGTCTACTGAGTGAACCCAGTACCACCAGTCAGAGTTGGGATCTTCGTCTCCAGGATACCCCATTTCAAACTGGAAACCGGATTCACTAAAACCGAAGAGAAATTCTTTTGGAAACTTCAACTTACTGTACACCTTGAGTTACATGTAACATAAGGATCCATCGGACAAGTTAATAACCTATCTGATTCGGTTCCACTCGAAGTCGCGAACACTGTCTTTGTGTACATTACTGGAGGTCTCAGAAGCGGCCTTTGTCGTCACGTTTCTTCAATCTAGGTCAGTCCGCTGAAGGTTCATCAACGACCACGCTCTTAATTACATAATACCCCGGTTTAAACCCTATGAGTCTGGATCATCACGTAACGTAGTAGGTGTACGTAGTAGTTCAGGGTCGTGCGAATATAAGGATGCATAGTGTTATACTTATTCATTGAAGCCGGGGTGCCCGAGCGGTCTAAGGGGGTGGGCTCGAGCTCCAGCGCTCCACATGGGAGACCCACTGCCCCCTCCACAGGGGCGCGCGGGTTCGAATCCCGCCCCCGGCGCTACTGTTCTAACTATAGACCACGGTTATGAATGGTGTGTAAAAGGATGAATGCCGTGGGCAAGCTTGATAACGTGGTGAAAGCGCGGTTCTGCGAAGCTTTAAACGATGATGCGGTGTGCTTTGTGTGTGAGAGGAAATGTGTTTTGAAAAAGGGGTATGCTGGTGTATGTGGTAATTACAGGAATATAGATGGAGTAGTGTACCACATTGGTTACGGTAGATTGAGTGCTATTGAAAGTAGACCAATAGAGGTTAAGCCGTTGTACCATTACTGGCCCGGGTCTACAGCTTTGACTTACAGCAACTACGGATGCAACTTCTACTGTCCATGGTGCCAGAACGATCATCTCAGTTACCGTAAACCAACAGGGTTTGAGGAGTACGTTGCTCCCGAGGAGCTTGTAAGAATGGCTATAGTCAGCGGAGATGAAGGCTTATCAGCCAGCTTCAACGAACCTATAACACACCTAGAGTATGTAATCGACGTTACAGAGATCGCTGTTAAACACGGATTGTACTCCATGATGGTTACAAACATGTACTTCACGAAGAGATCACTTGAATCGGTAATAGAAGCTGGTGTTGACGGGTTTTCAGCCGACATAAAGGGGTGTCCTCAGATGAAACGTGCACTTGTAGGAATTGACCATGGCGTGGTATTCAGAAACGCTGCGAAGGCTCTCGACATGAACGCTCACGTGGAAATGGTTTACCTGGTTGTAACCAATACCAACGACTTCGAGGAATGCTACGAGTGGATTATAGACAACCACTTGAAGCATCTAGGTCCCGACGTTCCATTGCACGTGAACAGATACTACCCAGCACACAGGTGGAAAGAACCTCCCACACCACTTGAAAAGCTAAAAGCTATACGAGACTACGCGGTTAAACAAGGTTTAAAATACGTGTACATAGGCAACGTTTGGGACCCAGAACTCGAGTCAACACGATGCCCTAAATGTGGTAAAATCGTTATCTACAGAAGTAACTACAGAGTACTGCACCATAGCCTTGATCGCACCGAAGGAAAGTACAGATGTAGAAGATGCGGCGAAGTAATCCCCATAAAGGGTATGGTTATCACAAAGTAGAAATCCACAGGAGAAATTATGCTGTAGTTGCGATTAAGAGTTCACGAACTGCGAACCATACCAGCTGGTGCCATATTCGTGTTGCAGATAGAACTTTACCTTCACATGTATGAAGTGATGTAGAGAAAAGATCGCACCAGCACATTGACAATGAATGTAAATTAAAGCACTACTCTGAGTGAGTTTCTGGATTATTCTGAGAGCACAATCACAGGTTTTAAAAGGTGTTCGAGCATTACCGGTGTGTAGTAAACATCTTTAGAATCGCGGTTAAAGTTAAGAACGAATCGAAAATAGCAACACATGAATGAGTATCTACGAGTAGAGCTCATCAACGGTTGCTCAACGACTGTGTTGAGTGCGGGGGGTGGGATTTGAACCCACGCAGGCCTACGCCAGCGGATCTCTCCTGGGCCCAGATCTTGAGTCCGCCCCCTTTGGCCAGGCTCGGGCACCCCCGCGCCGATATCTTAGTATCACTACAGAGGGTTTTAACTCTTGGCCAGCGTTCTGCAATTCGCCTTTGATCTTTACTTTGAAGCTATTTAAGTCTTTTTAAGCACTAGATACCTAAAGCTATGTTAGGCTATGTTAGTAAAGGTGTAGGTGGTTATGCCTCTTAGACCAGCAAGGTGCTATACGAAGTTCAGTGGTCCACCGTACACCAGGAAGGAGTATATTCCAGGTATTCCACCGCCGAAAATATCCAAGTTCGAGATGGGTAATATAAAAGGAGATTACGACTACGAGGTTATTCTCGTAGTTGAAGAAGCTGGTCAAATAAGGCACAATGCTCTGGAGGCAGCACGTGTTATGGCATTAAAGAGGTTAACAACCAAAGCAGGTGAAAACAACTTTTACCTTAAGTTGAAGGTTTACCCGCATCATGTTCTAAGAGAAAACAAAATGCTAGCATTTGCTGGTGCAGACAGATTACAGGAAGGTATGAGACTAGCTTTCGGTAAACCCATTGGAACAGCTGCAAGAGTGTACCCAGGCTATGAGATATTCTTAGCCAGAGTGAAGAAAGAGCATTTGAACATAGCCAAGGAAGCACTAAAACTTGCAGCATCAAAGCTACCATTACCTTGTAGAATCGTAGTGAAGCCTTTAAAACCCGGGTTGCCTCCAGCTTAGTCACGGGGTTTTTCTCTGTTACCCGAAAAACTATGCTGCAATAATTACGAGGTTGATTTAAAGAATCTTCAGATAGTCCTACGCAGAGCTAAAGGAAGAAGGATTCTTCTCCACGCACCAGATGGATTGAAGCACTTGTACTCCTGCGTGGCAGAAGTTCTAGGTAAAGTCGACTTTGAAGTGTACTACTCTTTGAACCCTGGGTATGGAGCATGCGATCTCCCGCTCGAAGAAGCTAAGGCTGTTGAGGCTGACCTAATTCTACACATAGGTCATTCAGAGTACAAGTTAGCGGGCACTCCTGGCGTGGACACGATCTACCTACCAGTTTACTATATTGAAAAACCAGAAGTTCAGCTACTTGAAGATCTGCACATGAGACTCGAGCATTTGGGTGCTAACCGTGTATCAGTCTCATCAACTCTGATAGAAACGTATTTCCGAGAACACGTTGCAAACTATCTTTTAAGCAAAGGATACACCGTTAAGCAGATAGAAGAACCTGTTCTAGGATGCTTCTACAACCACGTGGTTATACTGGATCACTGGGCTGATTCCCACGTGGTTATAGCTGGGGGTGTGTTTCATCCGCTAGGATTAGCTCTTGTATCGTCAAAACCTGTCGTAGCACTAGACCCCTACCTCAGGAAAACATGGTACGTAAAACCCGAAGCCGAGAAAGTGCTCAAGAAAAGAATGTACATGTTGCTCAGGGCAAAGATGTCCACGAGAGGTTTACTAGGACTTGTTATTGGTGCGAGACCGGGTCAGTATAGGTACAACTTGGTTGAACACCTTGAAAAGCTAGCAGAGTCTAAAGGCTACAAAGTGTACAAGATAACTTCGGAGTATCTAACGTTGGAGCGGCTTGTTGCAATCGATGATGCACTAAACCTTGATTTCTACGTTGTTACAAGTTGTCCTCGCTTAGCAATAGATGATCTCTCAGAGTTTTATAAACCTGTTTTAACACCAGGAGAGTTCATAATGCTTATCAATGAATCAGCAAGGTACATTTTTCCATGGTAGTTCGCACACGCGTTACTAGTAAATCCGAGTTGGAACTCCTAGTAGCCGCGTTCGACAAGGAGGCTAGACCAGTCGGCAAGCGAGAGCTGGAGCAGTACCCCACTCCAGCGGAGATCGTCGCCCACATGACTTGGATAGGGCACCTGAAGGGGGATATCGAGAGTAAAACCATCTCTGATTTCGGCTGTGGTGATGCCAGATTAGCTATTGGATCCCTGTTGCTCGGAGCTCGTAGAGCTGTATGTGTGGACGTAGATGAAGATATCTTAAGGTATGGAACAAGCATCGTAGAGAGGCACTTCAGAGATTTAAGAGCGAGATTGATAAGCGTTGTAGCTGATGCAACAGAGATCAGCTTAAACAGCATTGACACCATCATCATGAATCCGCCTTTTGGTGTTGTAAGAGGAAATAGAGGACTTGACGTAAAATTTCTGTTGAACGCTGTTCAGAACAGTAAGAGCGTTTACAGTATTCACAAGTACTCGAGAAGGTTCATAGAAATACTACAGAAGCTGGTAAAGTCTTGGAATAGAAGTATAGAGTGGTTTGAAGTATTAAACTTGAGTATTCCAATGATGTATCAGAGGCACAGAAGAAAAGTCTACAGGGTTAAATCGATATTCTTAGTTCTAAGAGAGAGGGGATTAAATGAGCTTCGTAGTACCAGGTGAAAACATCGCTGTAATAGAAGAAGCCATTCCAACGAGTGGTGTATACGTGGATGAGAAAGGCTATATTAGAGCACTGTTCGCAGGCACAGCTCTGCTTGACAAGTACAGAAAGACTGCTGGCGTTAAACCCCTGAGCAAACGGGAGTTCTCACTGAAGCCCGGGTCCATAGCCGAGGGCGTGGTTACATCCGTATCAGAGGATGTAGCTGTGGTGAGAATATACAGTGCTAATGGAAGCAAAATACTTGGTGCAATAGGACTTCTACATGTTTCGCAGTTGACAAGTGAATTCGTCGTAGATATCTACGAGTACATAAAACCAAGCGACCTTGTAAAAGCAAAGGTGTTGAACGCTCATCCGCCATACATACTCTCTACAAGAGAACCTTCACTAGGTGTTTTACTGGCTTACTGTGGTAACTGTGGACGTGAACTGTACTTAATGCCCAGCGGAATTCTAAGATGCAATAACTGCAGTAACCACGAGAGGAGAAAAGTTGCTGTTGGATACATGCTGGTTTCTCGGTGACAATGTGCCCTTAGTTAAGAGAACAATATACTTACCATGCAGAGAGGAAGAGTGCTTTAAACTATACGAGTTGTTAAAGGACAAAATACCCTCTCTGAGTTATTTAAGATTCGACATTACAGAGAAAGGACTTATAATTGAAGCTTATGGTTATGAAACCGATATAAAATCCCTGTGGTTTGAGCTAAAGAGAACACTCGGTGTACTAAGAGAAGCCATGAGCAAGTCTAAGCGTAGCAGAAAATATAGTGTTGAGCTTATAACGAGAACAATTCGTAAGACATTTTCACCAGTTATTCTAGTAGAGGTTTTAAGGAGAAAGGGTTATCACGCTGAGTTTATCAGCGAGGAAAATGTGGTGGTTTCGGATGCTTTGTTCGAGGAAGTTTTAGATATAGCTGGAAAGATTGCTGATTACAACATGCAGGCAAGCAGAATTGCCAAGAACACTTCTACAAGAAACTACATTGTAGCTTGTAGTGCTTTAACGGGATTGTCTATAGATGACGTAGTGAAGATATCTGTTAATATGGGGATTTTAGAAGAAGAAAATGGAAAGTACGTACTGAAGGAGCACTGGTCAGAAGCTTTAGACAAAGTATTAAAAACGATAAAACGTACTCAATGAAAATTGTAGTGCTTAGGTGTTTCAAATGATCGTGAGAATCTTGTCTAGAGGTGACAAGGAGATCGTACTAGAAATCGAGGGCGAGGATCACACGCTAGGTAACATGATGATGAAAGAAGCACTTAGGCACCCTGGAGTTGAGTATGCTACTTACAGAGTACCACACCCACTCAAACCTGTTCTTGAGTTTACTCTTGTTGTGAAAAACGGTGAGAATATAGGCAAGGTCTTAAAGGACGTTATTGATAGTCTGAGAAAACAACTTGAAGAGTTTAAACTAGCTGTTGAAAACGTACTGGGTTAACGCCTCAATGTATAAAAGGAAAGAGGAAGCCCGTGTAATAGCGTATGGAATGTGTAAAGATTATGCTGTTTTTGCAACATACAGAAAGAACTTCCTCGAAGAGTTGCACATCACGAGTAGGGCTTTAGTACTTGACTTCACCAGGTATATAGAAAGTGCTCTGAGGACGTATCATGAACTAACTTACGCAGTACCCTGCACTGAAAGCAAGTACACTCAAAGCGTACGTGGCTTAAAGGTTCTCGAAGGAGGCGATTACCTATTGCTAATGCGGGAATACTGCAGGCTAATAACCCAAATTCTCTGTATTCTCTGTAGACGCGGGCTAATTAACCCCCCTAATACTGGATCCACCGTAGAAACCAGTAGTAAGTGTGGTGTACTGGGTGGAGATAATTGGTTAACCTCATATGCCCTAAATGCGGAGGATTAATGAGACCCGTAAGAGAAGGCTCATTCACCTACATGAAGTGCGTAAGATGTGGTTACAAGGTACAATCACCTGAAAAGTCCACGACCTTGAAGGTCTCATCCAGGATTGAACATAGCGTGAAAGAGAAAACTGTAGTTGTAGAAGAACCCCAGGAGATATCCAGGTTGCCAATAACACGAGACGTAACGTGCAAGAAATGTGGCCACAATGAAGCTTACTACTGGGTAGTTCAGACAAGAGCAGCCGATGAACCACCTACGAGATTTTATAAGTGCGCTAAATGTGGCTACGTCTGGAGGGAATACGAGTAAACTCGATTCGTTTTTAAACATTAAGCCGAGTAGTGTATTTTAGGGGTGTACGCGTTGAAACTTAGGTTCAGAGACGCTGTATTATGGAAGTACTCAATTGTAGCTATATCTAAGATCATTGAGGAAGCAAACTTCAAAGCTACAAGTGATGGAATTAAACTTAGAGCTATGGATCCTTCAGCGGTAGTTCTCGTGGACTTCTACATTCCAAGCAGTGCGTTCTACGAATACGATATCTCGGGAGACGTGGTAATAGGTCTTAACATGGAAGAGCTCGCAAAAATGCTCAGGCGTGCAAGGAAAGGAGATGAGCTTGTACTCGAGGTTATACCGGGCGGTAGAATAGGTATCTCGCTGGAGGGCCGTGGTTCTAGAAGGTTCGTACTGTCCAGCATAGAGCTCTCCTATGAAGAACCTCCAGAAATAAGCTTCGAAGAGACGTTCACTGGAAAGATTCTACCAAAGCTATTCAAGGATGTCATCAAAGAACTTGAACCTATAAGTGACACTATTGAGTTCTACGCACCACCAGACGAGGGCAAGCTCATATTGAGAGCAGAAAGCGAAATAGCCGAAGCACAGATTGAGTTAAGCTCAGCAAGTGGAGCCCTCATAGAGTATACTTCATCGAGCGAGGCTAGGTCAAAGTACACTTTGGATTACTTTGTAGACATAGTTGCTGCATCTCAGGTTGCTGAAACGCTGAGTATAGGCTTTGGCCTGGAAACACCAATTAGACTTACCTACGAACTACCACTAGGGGGAAAGCTAGAGTTCTATGTTGCCCCGAGAACTGACTAGCACGAAGCAGTTTTTAAAACAGTTGATCAGAGAGTACTACAGTAAGAAACCACTCGAGGAACCAACGGATCTGCACAAGCGTGAAATCGCGTTAGAATCCCTTGAGGATGAATCGTATATAAGACACCTTTCGTTTCCCTACATGGATGACCTCTACAACTACATTCTCAGAGTAAAAACACCACTCCATCTCTACTACTCTTCAGCAATCTACGCGAATCCGAGTGCATCTCGAATGGAGGATAAAATATGGGAAGGTTCTGAACTAATGTTCGACATAGATGCCGATAAGTACAAGGGCTGTGAGATCAAGTACTGGATATGCCCGAGAACAGGATCCATTCACGAGGTTGAGATCGATAAATGCGAGAACGGTGATAAACCACTAGTCTACAGTTACATTCCGTGGAACTGTATCGTGAATGCTTGGAACGACGTCTTGAAATTGGTCAACGTACTGAAAGACGATTTCGGACTCGAGAGAATAAAGATCTATTTTTCGGGCAATAGAGGGTTTCACGTAAAAGTCTTTGATACGAAAGCTCTGCTTTACGATAGAGATACTCGAAGAGCTATTGCAGAGTACGTCTCATGTAGTGACATCGCATTGGAAAAAATGTTCCCGGCGTACAGGAATAATGTTGTTTTCGGTAAGAAAGAGCTTGGAATTAGGAAAAGAGTACTAGATCTAGCTACTGCACGAGGTCTCGTTAAACTGAAAAAAGAGTTTAGAGGTCTAAGAGACGTGTTTATCGTAGACGTGGAGAACGTTCAAAAGCTTCTCGAAGAAGTTTGCATAAAAGTTGACAAATCGGTAACAATGGACATTTCAAGGCTTTCCAGATTCAACGGAAGCCTCAACATGAAGTCAGGCTTGAGAACAGCCGAAGTAGACCTGGGTAAGGGGATAGAGGGCTTTACCTACGCTTCTTTTACACCATTCAAGGGCTCGATCAGGGTCAGGTCACTCGTAACAGCTAAAATTCCAGTTCTTGATAGTACTGTGGATTTATCCAAGGGTAGTATCATTAGACTAGATTCATATATCGCGATCCACTTGATAGTAAAGGGGTTTGTAGTACCGGTTGATGCTTCGGATCTAGAGGTGAAAGTTTGAGCGAGCACGTGTTAAAAATACTCAGAGAAGAACTTCAGTCAAGAAACCTGGTTCAAATGTCTCCTCAGAAACTTTCCAACGTGTATACAGCGGTATTCAAGCTCCTATGCAGATCCCATGAACTGAGCGACGTTAGCAAGAAAGCTGCGTACGAAGTTCTAAAAAAGCTAGCTAATGACGTGAAGAACCTCTCGAAAACCAGGTTTATAAAATCCGCTTTGAGCGGGGACATTTCTCCGGGGTCCGTTGATTCTCCCATATTGAAGCTGCTGCATGGGGTTCTTGAAGCTGAGGAATCACTGATATCACCTGTTACTGTGAAGTATGGGCATCGGATAGCCTTTCTATTTAGTGAAAACTGTGTACTTGCTGGTAAGCAGTATCGTAGAGGCGAAATTGCACTTATAGAACCCTTTGAGCTAGTGTTTGCTTGCATTCAAGATTGTGGTAAACCTGTGGAGGAACCGTTTTACAGGTTTTACAAAGAGAAAGTAGTGAAGTAGATTCTACAGGACGAAGCACAAGAATACATAGCATAGAAGTGATACTGCTAGGAGAATCACAGCGCTGATAAACCTTGTTCTAGCGGTTTTCGTAGCCACAGCTTTTGCACGTCGAATAGTACCTCGATGTTTATCTGAGTCCACGGGTACAATGAGGCTTACGGCTACCAATAACAAGACAGCGATTGTATACAACGCGATTATACCAGCGATTTCCACAGTTAGCGAACCAGCAGAAGCGAAGAGTGCAATACCGGAAGCGAAATACAGGAGAGTACCTAGTACAAGGAGAAGTCTTGTTACAGAGCTTGCAAGCACATCGTACTCAAAGTAGTAGTCTAACAGCCTTTGGTGAATTCTACGTGTTTTTCCAGAGCTCATTCGCAACTCCACGAGTAACCATCTACTGATTGTATTTACTACATGCAAGCTTAAAATACCACTCAGTGGATCACTTCAAGTAGTTAAAACAGGGCATCTGCGGAATGGTAATTATGAAGCTGAATGAGCACTACGTTGGTTACATGATGTTGGCTGCATCGCTGTCTCTCCCCCTTCTTTTAGCCATCTTAACTAGTTCGAACCCAACCATATATGCAGTTAACATAGCTAGAGCTACAGAGAGCTTCAGCGACTTCTGCAGAGCAATAGACATCTACGGTGAGTGCAAACACTACACGGTTTACGCATGGATCATCTCACGAGTGAGTACAGGCGAAGTTGCTTCAATCGCGCTCCTGGCCCTGTCCATAGTGACTGTTTACGTGTTTACGTATAAGATGCTAGGTTCAAGCATAGCTGGAGGGCTTGCAGCGTTATTGTATACGTCAACACCGATAATTCTGCGTGGTATAAGAGACCACAACGGCTTATTTTACACCTCCATGTTGATTCCTTTAGTTCTTCTACTGCTGTATGATGGTTTTAATAGGGGACTTAGATCCCCTACGACGATCCTAGGTCTAGCATTGTACACTCTACTATCACTTCACCCAGCACACTTTATACTAGCACTCTCTGTGTCTGCGCTACTGTTACTAATGTACGCTCGCGGGGAATCCATGGCGATGAATGCGAAGAGAATACTAGTATTGCTCATCGCTGTAAACTCGGGTGTTCTGGCTGCTAGTGCCACCGGTTTAGTTCAGTACAATCCTTTTACGGTAGCAACTACTATGGTTGCGGTACTATCACTACTCGTAAGCCACCAGAAAACCTCTCTTGCATCGTACAGGGCTTTGGTAGTAGTAATGGTGGCATTGACATCGGTGGCTGTTTTTCTCCTTGAGCTAAGTGTAGTTGGGGTTAAACCTGCTGGGTACTTTAATACGATCGTACAATGGGGATTTGCAGGTTTTATAGGACTACCTGGTGCACTCTTTATTGCTAAGAGGAAGGCTAGCGTAGCTGAGTACCACGTAGCTCTGCTGACTATGCTACTAGCTCCTACTTCTGTTTTTTCCATGAGTTTGTGTATTCCATTTGTTGCTGTATCATCTGCGTCAGCTTCTAGACTTCTCGTAGGTTTTCACGAGTTCACGCGGAGCGTTGATTTAAGCAGTAAATTGCAGAAGCCGAGATTCATATCCGCGGGTATACTGTTCTCAGCTATACTAGCTTCCTACGTAGGAGCATTTGCGATCAATCCGATCATGCTCACCTATAATACGCCCATGAGAGAGGTGATACTAGTAGCTGGTGAACAGCCGACGAAGCTTAGTGAGGTTCTTACAACGCTTGAACATGAAATCGTGAATAGTGTAAGAGCTGATTTATCAGATAGGAAGCTAATCGTAATAGCAACTCCAGACAATGCGTATTGGGCGGCTGATCTGTTCTCTAGAAACGGCTTTAAAGTACAACTACTCGCATCGCCAGACTCAGGTGAGAGTTCTCGGAACCTACTCGCCAGGCTTCTCACAAGTGATGAAGATACAGTACTTCGCATACTGGAAAACATAACAGTTATCACAGGAGTGAGTGAAGTGTACTTAATTCTAGTGTACCCGTACACAGCGCGTGAAGCACATGAATATGTATACATAGGGGTTCCCAGAGAGATAACGATGACTTATATGGGCAGAACGTACCCCTTGGTTATACTTGAAGGCTATGAGGATTTGGCCGTTTTGCCCAGTTTGCTGGTTGATGCTAACAAAACTCTCGGAGACTACTTTGTCTTAATGGGGCTCGAAAGGGAAAGAGCAACAGCTGTGTCGTGGAACATGCGTGGCGCCAGCATTCTGCTTCCGCAGTTAGCTGTAAAAGCTCTACGTGATCAGGGTTATCGGGTATACAACTACATGGTTGGCTTCGAACTTAACAGTACAATCCGGTACTTCGACTTGGTGTTCGCGAAGAGCATTGAGATCACCAGGATTAGCACCACATATCACGGTGTATACACTGTTTATTACATGGTTTCAGTATTCAGGTATAGAGGTGGTGTAAGCCATGGTGTTACCCAGGAAAGAACTGCCGGATCAGGGTGAATTAACAATAGCAACAGTTAAGGATATCCATGAGTTTGGAGCGTATGTAACGCTGGACGAGTATGCAGACCTAAAAGCGTTTCTTCCGTGGAGCGAGGTTTCATCCAAGTGGATTAGAGACATAAGAGAAGTGATCAGGGAGGGACAGAAAATAGTAGTGAAGGTGATCAGGGTAGATAAGGGGAAAAAGGAGGTGGATGTTTCTCTCAAGAGAGTATCAGATACAGAGAAGCAGAGAAAAATGCTTTGGTGGAAGAGGTATTCAAAAGCCTGTAAAATAGTGGAACTAGTGGCTGAGAAGATCGGTAGGAGAGTAGAGGATGCTTATAGAGAAGTAATATGGCCTCTTGAGGATGAATACGGTGATGTCATGTACGCTCTTGAGGAGGCGCTAACGAAGGGTTCCAAGGTTTTTGAAGAAGCAGGTATTCCCGAAGATTGGCACGAACCCCTCTTAGAGGAGGTAAGAAGACATGTAAGGGTTAAGGAAGTAGTTGTTAAGTACAAAGTGTTTCTCCAAAGCTTGAGCAGCGATGGTGTTGAGAGAATTAAGAAATGCCTCGAGGCCATTGCTTCGTATCTCGATAGTGCTGGCGTAAGGTATAGACTGTATGTTGCAGGATCTCCAAGATACGTACTAGAGGTCTACTCGGAGGACTACAAAATGGCAGAGAAACACGCTGATGAAGCCGTAAAAGTAGGTCAAGAGATGGCTAGTAAGCTCGAGGTGTTGTATAGAGCGGAGCGTGAGAAAACGTGAACTGGTTAATGAGAAAGTGCTCTAGGTGCGGGCGTTATACCTTGGCGAAGGACAAGTGCCCTTACTGCGGAGGGGAATTAGTAGTACCTCATCCACCGAGGTTTAGCCCGGTTGATAAATACGTAGAATACCGCATCAAAGCGAAGCTCGAGAAAGGCGTTCTAGACCTGAATAAAAAGCCTAGCTACGTTGTGTAGCCTCGAGGATAAGCTTTAAAAGTGTGATTTCTCTTCAATAAACAACAGACGCCGCCGTAGTATAGCCCGGTCGAGTATGCGGGCCTGTCGAGCCCGTGACCCGGGTTCAAATCCCGGCGGCGGCGCCTTCCTCAACACTACTCTTTATGAGAACGTAGTTGTAAGCAGTTAAGTTTACTTTTAAGCCGATGACCCATAGTAGTTTCTCTACGATGCTGGAATCTACCAATAGTAGCTCACCATGGTGTTCTAGTTTCTCTATTTGTTCATGCCCAAGAGCACGTTCAACGATACTGTAATTCACTGTGGCTATCTCTGAGCATCTGGAAACTCCCGTGATGAAGTGTCTTGGGAAAATAGCTTCGAACGGCGTGTACTCGCACAGGTATATCTTCAGTAAACGTGCTTTACTCAGCTGTAGCCACCTGCTTACTAGCTTTCTTCTCAACGAGGCCCTTAATCAAGGCTATTGCGTAGAGCAGTGCTTCTGGTCTTATCGGGCAACCTGGAACGTAGTACACTCCGTCCACTTCTATACCACGTTCCTTGAGTATCCCTATTAACGAGTTAACACCTCCTATTGTCGAGTAAGTGTCATGCCATATTCCGCCACCACAACCGCAAGAACCCAGAGCAACTATAATCCTAGGCCTCGGCACTGCTTCTATAGCATTTATTACCTTCGGTAAAGACTCTAGCGTTATAGGACCTGTAAGCAGTACTACGTCAGCATGCCTAGGAGACGCTACTAGCTTAACTCCGAATCTTTCAGCGTCGTGATACGGTGTTAATGTATCCAGGATCTCGATGTCACATGCGTTACAACTACCAGTGTTCAGGTGAAATACCCAAATGCTTCTCTTTATCCTATCAAGAGCTTTACTCTTCATAGAAACCAGCCTTACGTATGGAAAGTGCTTTGATAAAGCTATTCTTCCTACATGAAGAGCATTCTTCAGCGTAGTTCTCAGCTACAATGGCTCTGCTCAGTACGTAGTTTCTCATCCTGACTGTTTCTGCCGGTTGACCGCACGTGGAGCATTTTACTCTGGTATGGATAGTATATGAGTGCAGGTCTATCGGATCGTTTGTTGCTAGTTCAAACTCCTTTGTACCTTCGATCGCCTTTACTGGGCAAACATCTACGCATCTCCAGCAGAATATGCAACGCCCAGCGTAGTACTTCAGGATTTTTTTGTCCTCAGACTCGATCATCTCTAGAGCATTAGGTGGACAAGCATTAACACATGCACCACATCCTATGCACTTCTCCGCGTTTATCTTGATCAGTCCTCTGAACTCTGGGGATACAAGTGGCTCTTCGAAAGGATATTTAATAGTCACACGTCCAGTTTTGCCAGCGACAATTATGAGTTTTAGTGGTTTTAGAATATCTCCCTTACTCACTCTTTCTCACCTTACTTACAATACGTTCAAGTGTAGTCACAGATAGAACTTCCCCAGTAGTAAAGGACCGTATGACCACTGCTCTATCGGTGCAAGAGAAGCAGGGATCTATGCTTGCAATCGTAAGCGGGGCATCGGCTAGGGGTTGACCTCTCAGCATAACTCTCAGCGCGGGTATATTGCTATACGTAGGTGCTCTAACCCTCCATCTGTAGGGTTTTCCCTTCCCTGTTAAGACGAAGTGTATATCACCTCCACGGGGAGCTTCAACGACTTGAATGCCGATTCTGCCTTCGGGTATTTCGAAGTTCTCCAGCATTATGGGTCCAGAGGGGATGCTATCCAGCAGCTGCTCGATCATGTGTATGGATTCAAAGATCTCATCCACTCTTACGAGAGCTCTTGCTAAATTATCGCCCTCGGTGTACACGGGTACTTTGAACGAAACGTTCTTGTAGCCTGCGTACGGTAGATCTCTTCTAGCGTCTCTGTCTATACCGGAAGCCCTAGCTACGGGTCCTTCAACCGAGAGCTTTACAGCATCTTCTTTGCTTAATACACCGGTTCCGGTTAAGCGGCGTTTAACCTGGGGAACAGCGAGTGCAACTTCGATGAAGTTCGTAAACTCTTTTCTGAGTTCTCTCAGTGTTTCAAGGACCTTTTGCTTTTTATCTTCGTTAATGTCTCTTCGAACACCTCCTATGAGGTTTATACCGTAGGTTTTTCTACTACCCGTTAATAGCTCAGCTAGGTACATGACTTTTTCTCTTATGCGCCATACATGCATGAAACCAGCATCGTATCCAACAAGGTGAAAAGCCACTCCAAGCCATAGCAGATGGCTGTGTAATCTTTCAACCTCGAGGACAATGCTCCTAATGTACTGAGCACGCTCTGGGACGTCTAGTTCAGCGGCTTTTTCAACTGCTAGAGCATAGCACGTGGAGTGTTCAAAGCCGCATATACCGCATATTCTCTCAGCTAAGAAGTTCACCTGCTGATAGGTCAACCTGCTCTCAGCTAGTTTTTCTATGCCCCTGTGAACATGGAAACCTCGGTACTTAACATCTACGACGCGTTCTCCTTCCACTAGGAGCTCGAAGTACTCGGGTTCATGTAGAGCTGGGTGATAAGGTCCAACGGGAACTACACCAGCCTCTGGATGTTCGGATGCTCTTTCGCTTATCGCTTTAACAGGGGGTCTGTAACTGTATGGAAAATCCTTTCTCAGAGGGTAATAGTTCTCTGGCCAATCCGGTGGTAAAACAAGCCTGTAATTCTCTCTCCCTGTGAACTCTATTCCCAATAAATCTCTTGCTTCCATTTCACACCAATCTGCGGCTGGAACAACCGGTGTAATACTCGGAGCTACTGGGTTTTCACTCTCGAGGTAAGTCTTTAACGCTATGTAGAGCCCAGCTTTGTCATCCGTAAATATGTGTGTTAACGAGAAGTACCCGTTGATAGGCCTTTCATCGGTTCCAACGCAGACTCTGAAAGTACACTTGTTCTTGTTGAATATAAAGTCTGCTATTTCCGGTAGATCTTTTTTATCTGAAACTATGAACAAGGTATCTCCTGCTACTGTTAACTTAGCGTTGTACTTTTGAGCTATATCTATGTAGGATTGAACTTTTTCAAGAGCGGCGTGGTTAGACATAAGCATTCACCAATAACACTGTTATAATAGATGCTATTAGCGGTATATAAATCTTTGCTAGTGTGGAAAAACCAACGTCCACTCTTGTTCTACCCAGAAGAACGGACACAACGGTGAACACTATCCACAGGACCAAGACAAGTAGATAAACCAATGCAAGCGATATCAAAGGATTGCTTGTTTTCAACAAGTTGACGAGAAGAGAGGCTATAATGACTTTAACAACTAGTCTTTTCAGCAGAAGCGAGTACGCGTTTAACGCTAGCATTGGACCAGAGAATTCCACGAAGACTCCTGAGGCTAGCTCAGGTTCAGCCTCTGCAATGTCGAACGGAGGTCTACCAGTAGCTATGTAGCCTGATATGAAAAGCATGAGTAGGACTAGGATTGCTCCAAGAACCGATAAGTCCGGAGGCCAGTGTAATCCCGTTTCAAGCGTTACTATGCTAAGGGCTATTGATAAGAGGAAGGCGACTTCATTGAGGAGAGCGATCATAATCTCTCTCCAAGCACCTATTTGGCTAAATGGATTTGGCACAAGCAAAGGTATTGATACAAAGAGCGCTGTAGATAAGGCAAACAACGTGGAAGCATAGATGATGTACAAAGTATAACTGGTTAAAGAATAGAGTAGTGAGAGAGCGAGCGACGTTATGGATACCAGCAGGAACGATAGTAGTATGTAAATAATGTAAGACTCTGTGTGCAAAGGCTTATACTCCTTGACAAGTAGCTTCAAGATATCGTAGAAGGTTTGAACAATTGGTGGACCTATTCTGCTCTGAAGTGTAGCCTTTAGCTTTCTCTCAACACCATCCAGTAAAACGGGTATGAGCAATCCTGATACAAGCGCTAGAGCAGTAGCTACAACTGCGAATTCCAAGCTATCATCCCGTGAAGATTAATACAAGCAGTACCATAATGCAGATAACGCCGAACCATAGAGAGGCAAGTAGCATGGATTCAAGCATCGTTATTTGTAGCCTGTTAATACCTCTGGCAACAACCTCGCCTACGTGCACCAAACGGGGGAAAACAACGTCTCCAAGCTTAACAGACCATTCAAGTATCGTATTAGCTGATAAGCGTTTACTAGGTGATGGTGATAGACGTCTCTTTGCATCTTCTATTAGTCTCTCAAACCACCTAACAGTCGTAGATCTGGCACTCACATCTCAACACCTGATAACCAGTATTTAATGTCTTCTCTAAAGGGCCTCCTGGTAAACACCTCTTTCTTTAAGATGTACAAGTACGTTGGCAGTAGAATAGTATACATGATCATCATGGATATCGATACAGCTGTGTAAGGAGGACCTATTAGTAGGAGATAAACTATGAAAGGCGCTGGAGTTAGCACAGTAATAATGGATAGAAAAGCTTCTGAGTACAGTATTTCGGCTGGAATCGGTAGTGGTCTAGGAGCTACACGTGGAATCTTCGATATGTAAACGTTTATGAACTTAGCACTGTAGGCAACAGAGAAAACGGCGAACATAGAGAATGCGGCGAGAATGATTAGTGCCTGTAACCCTGTTCCGATCACCAGGAGAGCAGACGCTATGAGAGCAGTCTTAACGAGAAAGCCTATGGATGGAGGTGCTCCAAGTAGGTTAAGTAATGCTGTGAAAGCGTAGAAGCTCATTTCTCTTGAGACGTAGTACAAATAGCCGAGCTGGTATACATCGTAGGTGTTAGCAATCTGGTATACGTAGGCTACATTTACAAAAGCTAATGCTTTAACAATGACGTGGAAAACTACGACCAGCAGTAACACATAGTAGAGCAACTCGTTTGGCCAAATACTGTAGTATGCAAACAACGCTACGATAACACCACCGTATGCCATTGAGCTATACGCAAGTAGTTTCTTGACATTACTTTGTATTACGGCTGCTAGTGAACCATAAGCAACTGTTATAATGCCTTGGAATAGTGCAACGTAGAAAGCAACCGGGTTTAAAGCGAAAACTCGGGTTGCTATGAGTAACCCGTATATCCCGAGTTTAGAGACAATACTACTAAGCATCGCTGAGATGTGAATCGGGGCTTCTCCATACACTTTTGGTAACCACGAGTGTAATGGAAACTGACCCAGCTTTGTAACGAATCCGAAGGTAATCACTAGAGATACAGCTGGATCCAGACCTAGCAGTGGCTCGCTCACAGCTATAGGGGTCATTAAGGCTTGTTCTACTCCTTTTCTTAGAGCTATTAATGAAAACATTGTTAGAACAGCTGCATCACTTGGTGCTATGCACATTACGAGATACGTAGCAGATACATGCAGGTTCTCCGGCCCGTATTCCAACGTAAGTGCTGCTAGAACTATTAGCAGGTCTAGTAAGAACCAGTAAACGAGTAGCTCTGCTAAGTATGTACTTGTAAACAGTAATATTAGTAGAGCTAGACAAGTATCTATGACAGCCTGGTAATATCTAAAGGCTCCGTACATGTACCTGTAGTATCCTTCAGCATGCATGCTAATCGCTACAGCGGTTAATCCAGCAACAGTTGTTAGTAGTACTTGAAAATTAACTAGTTTGATATACCCTGTTCCGTAGAATACTAGTGGAGCAACAGCAAAGCCTATAATTCTGAGAACTTTGCTTAAGCGTCGCTTTGCATCCACTACAATGGATCCTGCGAGGATTAAGATGAGTAAAGCAGCTGCGTAGATTATCTTCGCGATGAGAGCGCTCATGATGTCACTCTCACACTGTAAGCTTTAAAGTAACTGTAAACAATGTAAAGAGCCATTATGGAAAAAGCCAATGCTGCTATCAGCAGTAATCCTGTTTCTAAGCTGAACTGTTGCAAAGCGAGGAGAGCAAACGCCGAGTTCGTTAAGCCCATAAGCATAACCGGGGTTTGAATGCCTCTCGGGATTGTTCTAGTACTTGTGAGGGTTTTAAATGAGCTAGCTCCAAAGTACACTCTCGCGTATCTAAGTGCTATAAGTGCAGATAGAATAACGTAGGACATTATCGAGATTACAGTTAACATGGAGAAGAAAGTATTCATGGTAATGAGCGTCAAAGCTACCAGGAATGCTAGTAGTTTCGAGAGGAATCCAACGGTTCCAGGTAGCCCGAGAAGAGATAGAGTGGCAAGTACTCCTCCAAAGGTGGATAACGGCATATCTTTGATTATTCCTCGTACTCCATGAATGTACCTGGTTCCGTAGGCTATCTCTATGAGGCCTGCTTCGCAGAAAAGCGTTGTTTTGTATGCTGCGTGCATTAGTATACCCAGTATGAAAGCCCACCATGTTACTGTACTGGGGTAGAACACGTGCATTGCGAATAGAAGTGAAACGTAGCCATTGGTTGCAATTGTCGAGTAAGCCAGCATTTTCTTTACATCACGTTGGTTAATGGACTGCAGTCCACCGTAGAATAACGTGAATAAAGCGAGAACAAGAAATGCGTAAGCAATAATCTCTCTTTGGTGATCAATCTTAGCAATTCCAAGGATTCTGTAAAGACCATAGTACCCTAGGGACACCATTAAACCACTAAGCGCAGCAGATCCAGGTGATGGAGCACTAGAGTGTGCGCTCGGAAGCCAAAAATGAAGTGGAATATTCGCTGTCTTCGCTATAAAACCAATCAGGATTAACGGCATGATGTAAATAGGTACTTCGAGGAAAACCTGCATACTGTTGAATGGTGTGTTCAGCATGGATAAACCTAGATTACCAACGGTAATCATGAAGGCTAAAGCTATGAGAGTAAAGATCGATATCTCGTAGGTCAATGTTGATGTAAGTATGAAGCCTCTGGATGATGTTAAAGGACCCTCTAAGGAGTGTTCTTCTCCCTTTCTTATGACTATGAATCCAAGTAACTCCGATAGTGTCCAGGCTACTACAAAGAGGAGAAAAGTGGGAGCTACGTATGTTAAAACAATGGTTATCAGAAAGAACTCCATAGATACCTCGAAAGGCTTCTCATATCCGAGTATAGAAGTGTATTCCGCGGAGTATAGCGATATTAGATAAGAGAGAAAAGTAAAAGCTAGACCAAGTATCGTTGATGTTTCATCTATTAATCCCTGAAGGTGCAATAGGCATACAAGTAGACCAAGAAGTATGTACCCGGAAGTTTTCAGTGTAAATACCAGTTCTTTTCTGTCAGAGTAGTGGCTTATGGTAATAAGCATGAGAGAGGTTAATGCTATGAAAACTAGTTGAATAACCATGCTTAGCCACGCGATCCGTAGAACTCGTACTCGAATCTAGCTTTGGCCATGGTTTCCGCTGTTCTCATCTTTACCTGCTGAAACACTAGGAGGTCTTCTCCGTAGACTATAGCACCAGTTGGACATATAGCACTACAAGCTGCTTCTAGCCCATATCTTCTTAGATCGCTACATAGATGGCATTTAACTGCTGTTTTACTAGAAGCCTCCAGTTCCGGTATTCCGAATGGACATGCGTACAGGCAAGCCATGCAACCTATGCACCTGCTCTGTATTACGTAAACAGCGCCCTGCTGATCCCTCGTCATAGCTCCCGTAGGGCATGCTTCGATGCAGGGTGCTTTAGCGCAGTGAAGACACGAGACAGGGATGTCTAGTCCAATGGATGTTCTGAGAACTACGATATATGGTCTTCCATGTAGGAATTCGCATGCAGCTTCACATGCTCCGCAGCCTATGCATGTTCCGAGATCTATTATTCTCAAGTACCTGGGTGCCGGGTCCATTATCTCACCAGTGTTAAGCTGGGGGTTTTACCCGCTTTAGCTGAAAACCAGTTGTGCATGTACTTTGATGCCTTCAACCCGCTTTTCAGAGCAGGCCCTATTCTACTTGGACCGTGTACAACATCTCCTGCTGCGAAAACCTTTGGTATGCTTGTCTGCATTATCTGGTTGACCTGTAGTGTTCCATCCTTGTTAACTCTTAACCCTATTTTCTCCGCGTTAACTGGGTTTACGGGGGGTGTTGGGGTTTCTCCTGTGGCAAACACCACGAGGTCAGCTTCCAACGTGAACTCTGAACCTGGTATGGGTTCAGGCCTTGGTCTCCCCGTTTCATCCGGTGGACCTAGCTTCATTCTCTGCAATTTCACACCGCGCGCATGGTTGTTCTCAGCTATGATCTCCAACGGGGAAACTAGCTCCATGAAGATTGCTCCTTCTCGTTTAATCTTCTCCACCTCGTAGACTCCTGCAGGTGCTTCTTTGATTGTTCTGCGGTACACAATGAAGACTTCCGATCCTTCTTTGAGAGCTTTCTCGGCTGCATCGATAGCGCTGTATCCAGCACCTACTACTACAACTCGTTTTCCGCTGAGGGGTTTTCTGTCCAGGTATCCGAGTTCGTATATTCTCCACTCGTAAAGGTATTCAAGTGCTGTTGTTACACCCTTTGAACTTACACCCGGGATCTTCGGTACCTTTGAATTCCAGGTCCCTGTAGCTACTAGTACGAGGTCGTAGCTTGATAGTACGTCTTCGAAGTTTACATGCTTCTCAGCTAATGTATCTCCTTCTTCGTGAGCGCTCTCTCCGTAGTAGACCTTGGTTTTAGTGATAAACTTAACTCCGAAGACCTCTCTAAGCCTCTCTATTCCACCTATGACTCTTTCTGGTGGTATACGCCATGGTGGTATTGCAAACATCATCAACCCACCCGGAAGCGGCTGTTTATCGTAGACGTCGACTTCGTATCCTTCGCATGCCAGGAAACCAGCAGCAGCGAGTCCAGCAGGCCCTGCTCCTATGATGGCTACTTTAGCGTTAATCGCTTTCGTTTTTTCTCTGCACATGAAAGCAAAATTCATGTAGTTGCCCACGGCGTGAGCACCAATACATAGTAAACTAGCATAGCCTTATATTTCAAAATGAACATTATGTGTATGTTTAATTTCTCCACTTCTGTAGGAAACAGAATGCATGGTCGTTGTATCCAAGCTATTTTTAACCTTAGTATCTTAATCTCTATGATAACAGTTAACAAAAGCGGTGTTTAAGTGTGAGGAGGTTCAAGGCGTTGTTCTTGGATATTGATGGAACTTTAACTGTTGATAGAAAAAGCTATGCTTTGGATTTGGAAGCTGTTGAAGCTGTTAGAAGCGCTGTTGGAAGGGGAATTACTGTTTGCTTGGTCTCTAGCAATGCTTTACCGATAGTCGTGGGTCTTTCCAGGTATCTGGGTTTAAATGGTGTAGCTATTGGGGAATCCGGTAGCATCGTGTACATGAAGGGCAAGGTTGTAGCATTAGCGAGTAAACCTGCGAAGGAACCCTACAGAGCACTTCTAGATCGCTACGGTGACCTTGTTGAGGATACTTGGCAGAACTACTTCAGACTCTACGAGTTTGCTCTAAAGCTCCGAGAAGAGTACCATGATAACTGGAGAAACATTGTACGGGAGCTACGGGAGTACGTGGAGCAGCGTTATCCAGGGTTCACTGTTGACTATAGTGGTTATGCTTTACATGTTAGGGAAGCTGATGTTGACAAGAGAAGAGCTGTACTGTTTGTTCTCGAGAAGCTCGGAATTAAGCCTGAGGAAGCAGCTGGTGTAGGTGATAGCGTAATGGATGTTTCATTCCTCAGTGTACTTGGATTGTCTGCAGCTGTGTCGAATGCTGATGATGAGCTCAAGAGCTCTGTTAACCTGGTTCTCACGAAGCCTAGTGGTAAAGGTGTGGCAGAGTTCATCTATAAATACCTTGGTGTTTAAGCGTTGCTTCTTCATGGGAAGAGAGCTGTTATATTCGACCTGGATGGAACACTGGTTGACAGCGAAGATTTCATAGTTTGGACTTTTCTAGAGGCTGGTAGGATCACCGGAATTAACGTGGATCCCTTAGAGGTTAGAAAGCACATTGGTGAACCATTGGACATAGTTCTGAACTCTGTTCTACCAGGGGTTCCGGAGTATAAACTGAAGGAGTTTATCTCGGTTAGAAGAGAAATCGTTAGGATGCACTGGAAAACCATGGTTAAGCTTTTTCCCGATGTTAAACCAGCCTTGGATGCATTGAAGAAGAAGGGTTTTCTCCTGGCTGTTGCTTCCTCGAGTACGCTGGAGAGAATCGTAGAGTTCCTTGATTACTACGGAGTTCTCGGGTACTTTGATGCTATATCCGGGGTTGCTCCAGGTGTAAGGGGTAAACCTGCACCCGATGTGATTCTACAGGCTATTAAGTCTCTTGGTGTTAAACCCGCGGAAGCCGTGTACGTTGGAGATAGAGAGGTTGATTGCTATGCTTCTAGAAGTGCTTGCGTAGACTTCGTGTACATCGATAGGAAGAGCCTAGGTGGGTTTTCAGTGTCTTCGTGCACCCCGGTTGCGATCATCAGCGATTTAACCGAAGTACTGAACTTGCTTGCTGAATCCGAATAATCTTGAAGCTATATAGCTGGGTAAATGAATAGTTTCTAATAGCCCGCGGCGTCCCGGCGGCGGCATCGCTTCGACACCGGGCATAGCCCGGTGAGTGAAAAGCCGGTCTCCTGCCGCGGGTACACGTCCATGAAACCCGTAAGATTTTTAAACCCCCCAAGATACAGTAATCTTCTGGGTCGTTACACTTCAATGTGGGGACCCGAGAAGTCAGGGGGGTTTCTACCCCCTGTACTTCGGGTCCGACGGGGGTGGACCCGGGCGTGCAAGCCCTAGAAGCCCGAGCCGCCCCGTACTCCCAACTCCGGTTGATCCTGCCGGCCCCGACCGCTATCGGGGTGGGGCTAAGCCATGGGAGTCGTACGCTCCGCCGCTGCGGGGCGTGGCGGACGGCTGAGTAACACGTGGCTAACCTGCCCTCGGGAGGGGGATAACACCGGGAAACTGGTGCTAATCCCCCATAGGAGAAGGCGCCTGGAAGGGTCCTTCTCCGAAAGGGTGCGGTGAGGGTTATCGTCACCGCGCCGCCCGAGGATGGGGCTACGGCCCATCAGGTAGTTGGCGGGGTAACGGCCCGCCAAGCCGAAGACGGGTAGGGGCCGTGAGAGCGGGAGCCCCCAGATGGGCACTGAGACAAGGGCCCAGGCCCTACGGGGCGCACCAGGCGCGAAACCTCCGCAAATGGAGGTTGGTGGGGGTCTTATGATGCACCGTTGATTAAGCTACTTTATGGAATAGAGACGAGACCGAGGAATGACAGAACAGAATTCACGTTGCTTGCCGTGGGAACTTTTAAGAGATTTGTACTAAGGTTCCCGATAGGAGCCAGGAATGGTAGTGAAGACCTGCCTTTTGTATCGTGGATTCTTGAGAATGAAAGGTATGCAGAGTTTTTATCAGTTTTTATCAGATGGCTAATAGATAGAGGGTACTATAAAAAGCATCCACGGACAATATCCATAGTTGTGAAAATGCGTAATGGTAAGATCACATCTTTCTTCAATGAGTGTCTCATCTTACTTGGGTTTAAACCTTAGAATAGATGTACTCTTGGATAGAGAATAGTAGACCCATTTACGCGTCTTTTTTTAATGGGTGAATCTCAGGTTAAGGATTTAATCAACAGCATTAGTCTTCGAGATCCCTAAAGGTTTAAGCTTCTCTCAAGGTTTCTTTAAACCCCCGCCACCTCCAGCGGAATGCGGGAAACCGTGACGGGGTCACCCCGAGTGCCCCCGATAAGGGGGCTGTTCCCCGCTGTAAGGAGGCGGGGGAGTAAGCGGGGGGCAAGTCCGGTGTCAGCCGCCGCGGTAATACCGGCCCCGCGAGTGGTCGGGGTGTTTACTGGGCCTAAAGCGCCCGTAGCCGGCCCGGTAAGTCTCCTCCTAAATCCTCGGGCTTAACCCGAGGGTTGGAGGAGATACTGCCGGGCTAGGGGGCGGGAGAGGCCGAGGGTACTCCCGGGGTAGGGGCGAAATCCGTTAATCCCGGGAGGACCACCCGTGGCGAAGGCGCTCGGCTGGAACGCGCCCGACGGTGAGGGGCGAAAGCCGGGGGAGCGAACCGGATTAGATACCCGGGTAGTCCCGGCTGTAAACGATGCGGGCTAGCTGTTGGGTGGGCTTAGAGCCCACCCAGTGGCGCAGGGAAGCCGTTAAGCCCGCCGCCTGGGGAGTACGGCCGCAAGGCTGAAACTCAAAGGAATTGGCGGGGGAGCACCACAAGGGGTGGAGCCTGCGGTTTAATTGGAGTCAACGCCGGGAATCTTACCGGGGGAGACAGCAGGATGACGGCCAGGCTGAAGGCCTTGCCCGACGCGCTGAGAGGAGGTGCATGGCCGTCGCCAGCTCGTGTCGTGAGATGTCCGGTTAAGTCCGGCAACGAGCGAGACCCCCACCCCCAGTTGCTATTCCGCCCTCAGGGGCGGGAGCACACTGGGGGGACTGCCGCCGTTTAAGGCGGAGGAAGGTGGGGGCCACGGCAGGTCAGCATGCCCCGAATCCCCCGGGCTACACGCGGGCTACAATGGCGGGGACAGCGGGTGCCGACCCCGAAAGGGGGAGGCAATCCCTCAAACCCCGCCGCAGTTGGGATCGA
>JAWBAI010000001.1:0-203030 GCA_038816475.1 Desulfurococcaceae archaeon | reverse complement strand
TAGAGTTGTTTCTAATTCATCAATCCTAGCGTAAAGTGTAGTATTCACATCTGCAATTAGCTCTTCGAGATACGCAGTCTTCGCGTTGATCAACTCTACTAACGAAGACTCAAGCTCATCTATTCTCATTAGTAAGTTGTTCTCTAGGTTAGCAAGAGCATAGGCAACCGATTCCTCAAGCTGATCTATTCTACTGTACAGCGAGTCATGAACATCAAGTAACAGCGACATAAGCTCTTGTATATCGTCTCTTGTTGCCATTGTGGAGATAATTTCTTGCAGCAGACTAATTGCTTGAGATTGCTGTTCTAGCAGTTGTATTACATTGATTGCTACTTCTTCGAGTAGTGGTTTAATGTAATCAAGGTTCGAGAGTACTTCGTTGATCCCCGCGCTGATCTCTTCTAGTTTGCTCATGATTTCTTCTACATCTGTTTTCGTTGCTATGTTGGCTAACTCGTTGACTACGTAAACGTAGCCTGCTTCAATGACTCCATAGTTCTTGCTGTACAGGGTGATGCTGTAAACCCCAGGTTCTAGTAGTGGAACTGTTATACCCGGTTGAGCACCTCCGGGTCCTACTAGTATACCATACTCGTTCACAGTCCAGAACAAGTACGAGTGGTAGTTAACCGATGCTATGGAATCCGTGTTGTTCAACAACACCACGAATCCGCTCCATTCAGGGCCAAAACCAGAACCAAAAACTCTTACAGCTGTACTACCAACTACTACGGGAACTTCTAAACTATCTAACCTTGTAACAACGATCTTCGGGCGCACTGTGAAGCTTGTTTTAGTTTCATCAGCATACCAGGGGATTTGAATACTGTAGCCGCGTTCTGTTAGGTTTATCTCCACTATGTAGTTTCCATGTGGTATGGATGGAATTGTTTGACTGAGGTATAGTTCTCCTCCAGGACCTGCTGTACCATCGTATATTACTATTGAGATTGGTCCAACAAGCCTAACGATAACTTTTTCTCCAGGTTCTAACCCCTCTAAGACAACGATCTCCAGGATATCACCAAGGTAATCGAATGGTTCACCGTTACGTGTAACTATCAAGGTCTCATTGTAGTATCCAGCTGAACCCCTTGGCTCCTGTACATACTCCAGTGTTATTGGATTAATGATGCTGAAGTACGCTTCTATTCTCTGTATTTCAAAGATCACTTTAACTTCGTAGACACAGCCATTGTAGGTGGCTATAATCCTGTACTCTCCGGTTGAACCAGGTAGCATGCTCTTGTGGTAGTCAAGAACTATCAATGCATACCCGTTCTCATCAGTATAGTAAGTGTCCACGAGGGTATTGTTCAAGTACACGGCGATCATAGTGTTCGGTGGGAAGTTGTATACTTCTGCAGTAATCTTCTTTGCACCTGGTATTACGCCAGCATTGTACACTCCATCAAACTCTACTAGGGTGTTTTCAACGTAGATAGCGGGAATGGTGAAAGTAGCGTTAGCAGAGTACTCTAAGCTGTTGTAGATCACTCTTATGAACAGCTTGTTCGAGGTGTTGTACTGATACGGTAGCTCGCTCACGTAATAAACTAGATTTAGATTTCCGTATTCGTCCACGTAGTATTCTTCATACAGTTCCTCGTTTAAGTATAGGTAAACTACTGAATCCGGTGGGAACCCTCGTGCCTCTATGTTAATGCAGTATTCAGGGCACACGTATCCAAGGTCCAGTTCTCCACTGCTTGGAACAAACACTCCGTCGATGTATATAGCTGGATGCGATACTACTATGTACACAGTGTATGAGTATGTTGCAAGCCCATCGGTATAGTACCCTGTTATTTCAACTGTGTACCATTTACCGGGTTCAAGCATGTTCAGTGGTACTGTGAATACGAAGGATGTGTTTCCATCTACATCAATTGTACCAGTATAGTATGTAGTACCTTCTATTTCCACAAATACGCTCTCTCCCGGTGTAAATCCGTAGAACTCTACTACGTACTCGTAGTCGGTCCAGAGGTATATGGTTTCACCATTTTCTATGGGCTCACCATCTATGTATACTACTGGTTCAACCTTGTACTTCTCGGGGAACCCTATAGTTCTCGGCAGGTACTCTACGTGTACCGTTAGTACTGCTTCACCGGTTCTACCATCCCATGTGAACTCAGCATACCACTCTGCATCTGCATCCCTCCAGGGATCTGTTACTACTGGTTCTATTCCGTAGTCAGTGAACGTTAAGTTGGTTGGGTACTCGTAGTAAAACTCTGTGGTGTATCCGGTATCCGGGTTTTCGTACACTATTCTTAGGTAGGCTGATATAACCTCTAGTTTTCTTCCACCGTAGTACAGTTCTAGTACAGCTCTGTCGTTTATAGAGTCGTATGTGTAAACCGCTTTGTTGTTGTATAAGCCAGGTACCTCGGGTTCTGCTCTGTTGAATTCCCATGTAGCCGTGTAGTTACCATCAACGATTTGAGGTACTACATCCGCGTAGTCTATTAGCGTTACTCCCATTCTATCGTATAGTCTAAACTTCACGTATTCTCCGTTAAGGTAAACTGTTAAGAGGTATACTTCACCGTCTTCTGCTGTGAACAGAATACTAGTAGCATTACCCGTTGATATTACAAGTGTATAGTTCTTGTAACCCCAGTAGGCTTCTACACTAAGCGTAGCTGTAATACTTGCGTTTATTCCTAGTTCAAGCGCGCTTACATTTACGCTCTTGGTTTCGTTAAGCTGTATAATTCCGGAGGCTACAAGGGGTTCCGGTGGTTGGGGTGGTTCTTCGTGGATTATTACACTGTACAAGCCATAGGACATGTTACCCAGTACAATATCCGCTGTAAAACATCCTGTTTCATCTATAGGTATGTTCACCGTGAAGGAGTAAACTTGCTCTGTATAAGCGTTAACGAAATCTATTCCAGTGACTGTTGCACCTGGTCTTAATCCACATGCTGATACAGTTACTGTTTCTCCGTATCGTCCTCTACCCGTGCTTGGACTAACCTCAAGGCTAAGTTGAGATGTTTGTAGTATTGGCATGTAGTTTAGTAAAGGTACTAACAGTATCAGAGCTATTGCTATGGGTAGAGCTTTCCTCTTGATCGACACCGTGAAATTCACCCGATAGAATATGATCAAGGGGGTTGGTTAAAAATCTTATGGTCTACCTGTGGGTCAGTATTTCAATGACTTGCTAGGCTTCTCCAGGAGTAGAGTTAAAAGCTGAGTAGAAAACAAAGGGGATCGTGTAAATAAAAAAGGTGTTATCCTGGTGTTACTCGATCTTGTGTTACTGTGAATTTGAGGTATATTGGTATGCTTGTCCACTCGAAGTATACTGTTCTTGTGACGTTTATCCATCCAATTGTTGTTACCTTCATCTTCATTGATGCATCTAGTGGTACAATGTAGTATCCGAGTGGTACGTTCTCGCCGAGTACTACTGTTACTGTTACTCTGTAGGTTGTTGGTGTTTCTGTTGGTGTTCCCACGGATATGCTTAATCCAAGAGCGGATAGGTCTTCAATGTAGTACATTTCATCGGAGTCCAACGGTCTGTAGACACCGTCCGGTAACACTGAAACTGATGATGGTAGATACATTGAGTCTGCTGCTGTTATTGTCACGGTGAACACTGCTGTTCTCGTGCGTGGTCTGTAGACAAGGCTTGTTGATAGTGTTACTGGAGTTATTGTTAGAGTGAATGGTTCTTCGTAGGATACACCGCGGAACTGTATGTTTCTAACAACAACGCGGTAAACACCTGGACCAGAGACAGGTGCTACTATTACGGAGTCTCCTGGCAGGTAGGAGTCCCAGAACGTAACTGGGTTGTATCCACCCCCACCTTGTGGGTCTCTGGTTAACTCTGCTCCGAGCTGTACTCCTGTTACAGTGTACGTGTAGACTCTATTGGTTTCAGCATCAACCATGTAGTAGGTGTACAATCCGTAGAAGTGTACATCAATGTTGCTTGCGAACTCTGGTTTCTCGTGAACAGGCCATGTTACGCGTAGTCCAAGTGCCCATATTCTCCTCATTGCTGGTGGTATTACAACTTTGAATACTCTCCAGTCTCCAGACTCGTATCTCCAAGTGTAGTCGAAAGCTCCACGTAGATAAGTATTTCTTCTAACCGTGGTCTCGGTGAATGGTGTAAGCGTGAATGGTGTTGTGCTTCTGAGTTCTATTGGAACAAAGAACGAGACTGGAACAAGGTACTTGAAGCCTCTCGTGGTCTCCTCTACAACAACGTAACCGCTGTAGAAGCCTGGTGTAGTGGGTGCTCTAACGACCACGTTCACTGTTCTAGAGCCTCCGCTCGTTACCGTGAACCTTGATGGAGAGACTGATACACCACTCCACTCCACGAGCTTGTATCCTACAAGCCTAGCTCTCACAGGTAGTATTCCTCTGAATGCTGCACCTAAAACACCGAGTCTTACTACAACGTGCTTTGGTAGTGGATCAGGGTCAACGCCCATGTATACCTTAGATAGCTTTTCGATTTCTTCCAGCTGCTCTCTGAGCCTGCTCATCTGTATTCGAACAGCGTTTGCTCTTCTAATATCGTAGTATATTCTACCTGTCTCCAGCCACGAGAAGACACCGTCAGCACCTGTGTCAATCCAGTATGCTAGTTCAAGAACAGTCGTGGGTATGATAACATTGATTGGGGCTGTTCTACCACCGGTTTCAAAGTACTCGAATGGAAATACTACTTCGATCTCGAAGAAGTCGAACTCCTCGAGTACGGTTCTGTTGAGCGCAAGGTGTCCGTACACTGTTGCTGCAGTAATGTTCAGGTTGATCTGGTCACCAGTGCATTCAACGATTATCGGTGGGTTGATGTTTAGTGTTACAATGTTACATAGTGGTATTTCAGCTACTTTTTCCAATCTAACAGCGTAGGCTCTGTACGACCCGGAGCCAACTACTGTGAGTGGTCTACGAGCAAGTGTACCAGGTCTAATCGCTGGTATGAATATCTTTGGTTCAAACCAGTAGGGTTCTGAGACTACTCCACCGTAAGTTATGGACTCTAGGCTTGCACCCATTTCTGATAATAAGTCTCCTAGTATGCTAGTTGAGTAGACTAGTGGATAGTTGTTAACAAGTGCTTCAACTGCTGCGTAGGCGTTTACGAAACCGGTTCCCTGCGATATCTCGTCGAAGCCCATGTCGTATGCGTAGTTCATGATAATGGTCTTAAGCAGTGGTGCTGGTATTCTACCTCCACGTGTTGCCTTGTAAGCTGAGACTACTAGTGCTGATGCACCTGCAACCATTGGTGTAGCCTGACTTGTACCGCTGAACAGTGCGAACGATCCATTGCCTCTAAGCTGTCTCGGCACGTATAGATTGTTGAGTGCATCCCATGTTCTACCAGTAGCCCACGCAAAGGCTCCTACAGCTGCAATATCGGGTTTAACAACACCTAGCTCTGTTGGTCCTCTGTTGCTCCAGCTTATGATCCTTCTGCTGGAGCCAGGCCAGTGGTACGCATATGCTGGTCTATAGGTGAACTCCGTGGCCGCGCCAACACCTACAGCGAGTGTTGAGGAACCGGGTGTTGCTATGGTTCCAGAGCCTGGTCCACCGTTGCCGACAGCTACGAAGTGCAGTGTACCTGATACTAGTATTGTGTAGTCGAATATTATGCTGGATGGATCCAACCCTGTGTTCCATCCCCAGAGAGCCCATCCGCTCGCACCGTAAGAGTTGCTTGTTATATCAGCCTGGTGGTATCCTGTGTAAACCCAGCTCCACGTCCAACCCTCGAATGCTATCCACGGGTTGGTCAGTAGTGTTGGCCATATGTACACAGAGCCTACTCCGTAGGGGGTATCCAGGTCGAATCCGCTGAAGAAGTACACGGATACAGCTACTGTACCGTAGTATAGTGCAGGTGAAGAAGCTATCTTAGCCACAGGTGCTTGTCCACTAATACTCTTAACGCCGTAACCGGTCTGAGCTAGGAAGTCTCTTCCAGCAGCTGTACTAGCACAGAAGGTTCCATGGCTGTGGTAATCGTACTGTAGAACAACGTAGTCTCCGTATGGATCCAGACCAGGCCATACTAGTGCTACGGGTTCATACCTCCATGCTTCAGGTATATCGAGTATTGCTGTTGTTTGGTATCCGTAGAGAGGTGGTAGAGGTACAACATAGTCTCTCCAGATTCCCAGCTTCTCCAGGATAATGGCGAAGGCAGCGTCGTAGACGTAGCCAGCTAGTGTTCCAAAGGACACATCGTTTAGCCCATCACCATCAAGGTCTCTGGCTACTACTTCATTTCCGTACCTAATGGGAACCTCGTCAGCAAACGAGAAGTCTCTTGTTCGCCCGAGATTACCAGGTATTACGACACTGCATGGTGCTGGTCCAAGAGCCATTCTCGTTAAGTTCAACGCTGTTGTCGTATCAACGTACACCGTGTCGTAGAACCCGTCACCATCGCTATCCACCACAAGCACGGGCACTGTTATCCGGAGTCTTGATGGTTCTCCAACAACGAATGAAATGTCCTGGAACGCTAATCCGAACTTAACTCTGCTACCCGGTGGTACAATGTTGCCGACATGCCATCTGTTATCCGCTGGGAACGGTACCCAGGCTGTGAAGGACCTGCAACCGGTTAGCATTACGAGTAGCTGATTAGGCCATTTCCAAACATAATATGGTGGCTGAAACACGTACAACTGCGATACGTTCACCGTTATGTAGCCTTCATCGTCTACAACAGCCTCCACGGGTGTTAACACTAAGCCAAGGCTACTCGCGTCGAATACCATTGGTAAACCAAACTCGTCCCTGGCAATTGCGTCTAGTCCTAGTCCTGGTGAACCGTAGTCAACGCCTGTGTCTATTATTGCTATTGTTACGTTTTCACCTCTTATGTTGAACACAGACCAGACATCCCTAGCTCCCGTTATGTTCACGGTGTAGTGGTAGTCGAATCCACCCGAACTCGCCTGAAGTATCTCCTCGTAGAACTGAAGCTCATACTCCAATAGCTCCTGCATTATCCTGGTGTTCCTGTTGATCAAAGCATCAACTCTTATATCAGGTAGTACTGCTAGAACACCGGGTGTGTAAAGCAGGTTGTAGAGCTGATCCCTTGTTACAACCGCGTAGACGACGTTGTAAACGTGTGTTGGAAGTACTCCCAGTAAACCAGAGGTTCTTCCTTTAAGTACTTGCACCGGTGTATACTTATCCATAACTAGGATTACTCTTCCAATCTCGTTGTTGTTAACGAGGGTGAACTCCTCGCTAGGACCTGTTAAAACAAGGAACTCTTCGTCTTCAACGTAGGCTCCATAAAGCCAGTAGCTATCTTCCAGTAGAACAGGGCTTACGTATACTCTTCCAAACCCTGTTGACACATTGTAGGTGTTCTGCGCGAAGAGTTCTAATGAACTCACGGATGGGAATACTACTAAGACTGCCAGGATTACGCCTAATACTATTCTTTTCAGGTTCACTTCAAACACCCGGTTATTATTTAGCAACGCGTGGTATTATAAACCTTAATCTAGCTGTAAAATGTCTCTACGTATATCTGCACATTGTAAACAATCATATACAGCTATAGGTCCGGTTTGAAAGCTCTCTTATCCATCTAATACAGCTGGAGTACGATCCCGGTTGATCCTAGGTTAACCTGTGAAAGCCTCGTAGTACATCTTAATACCGGTTGCAATTAGCTCTGTTGCTACACCAGCAATGATCAAAGCCATGAACCTACCGAGAGCTCTTATGACTGATACCCTGAGGTACCTGGCAATGTCCCTGCTGAGCTTTAGTATCATGAATGAAGTAATGCAAGCGAGTACACCTGAGAGTAGTACGAGCCCTGTGTTGAGCAAGTCTCCGGGTTTCGATGCAGTTAGCAGTAGTATGGTAGTTATCGTGCCTGGACCTATGATCAAAGGTGTTGCTATTGGTACAACAGCGATGTCTTCCTTCGGCATTCTCTTTGTACGAGGTTCTTCACCAAGCATATCGATCGCTATTACGAGGAGTATTATTCCACCTCCAACTCTAAGACCGGGTATAGACACGTTGAAAACCTCGAGAACGTAGTTACCTGCTAGAGTAAACAGAACAACTATGGTTAAACCCGCGAGCATAGCTCTTTTCACAACTCTTGACACTTCGCTGTAATCAAGCCCCTGAGTCATCCCGAGGAAGGTGGGTATGACAGAGAATGGGTTCATTATTGCGAGAAGCTGCACGTAGTAAGTTACAACAACTATTAGTAGATCAAAGATGTTCAACTATTTCCACCAATGGTCCTCATGGTACACCTTGATCGCTCAGCATCACTCCTTGTTACTCAATGTAGATTGCTGGTTTTAAGGGCATTGCCCTCTCAGCCTTGGGGATACCCTTTATCCTGGCTTCGTCTTCCCAAACCACGACTACTTTTGCTCCCAGTTTACTCTCGAAGTAACCCAGTGCTGAAGTATACACATTGAACTCTCCCTTACTAGTTGTTAACGTAACCTTGTCCAGCCATTCCTTATCAGACTTTTTATACGCATTGTAAGCTTCAACCACCTCATGCTCTCTACCCCTTAGGTTGAACTTTGCTCTCACGTACTCGACCACGTCTCTTATGGATTTACCCTGCAGCACAAGCCTAGCTATTTCTCTCTTCCACTCGGGAGCGACTATCAGGTGAATTGTGCTAGGTTTCTTCTTCAGTAGCTCTATCAGTTCTCTAGCATCCTCTAGTACATTGTCTATGTTGTCAACGAGCACAACAAGCTCCTTGTTCAAGGGCTTGATCTCGGGCCAAGTGGACAGAGACAAAAGGTTTCTTGGATTCATCCAACTGTTAATCTCCTCCGTTAAGTGGGGTATAACAGGGTTCAACAGGATTAGCCAATCGGAAAGCACCTTTTTGACTCCACATACGTAATCATCGCCTACGATACTTCTGTACTTATCTACGAGTGCCAGCATGTCGAAGAAGGCGCTCTGCACGTACTCTCTGATCTCCATGTTCTCAAGAGCGCTAGTAGCTTTAGCCACAGTCTCGTAGAACTTGTTGATAAACCACTCGGTGAACACGTCTTCACGCTCTGTGCACAATGACTCTACTGCAACCTTAGCTGTGTTCACAAACTTTAAAATGCTGTCGAGAACTCGGCCCACCTCCGCTTCCCTCCAGTCGAGTACACTATCCAAGCTTGCAGCCCACGATATGTAAAGCCTAAAGAGATCTGCTGAGTACATAGTAGTGATGTGCCTTAGTGGTATTACGTTGCCCTTGCTCTTAGACATCTTAGCTCCTTCTCTGATCACTGTTTCGTTGAGCGATATTAGTCTGGGCATGTACTCCGGTGGAAATATTGCAGCATGGTGTAGTATGTAGAACGATAGATGATTCGATATATGCGGTATTGCTGTGTGCCTTTGGTCGACTGGATACCAGTATGTAAACTCTTTTCTCATTTTTTCGAGAATATCCAGTGAAATACCGCTTTTAGTTGATACATCCACAGGGTCGCCAAGACCCAGAAACACGTAGTCGAAGACTTCTGGTGTAAGCTGCTCTGGCTTTAGGTTGTTTTCACGTATGATGTGCACTATCGTGTAGAACGCCATGTATACTGTGGAATCACTTAGGCTTTCGATTATCCACTCTTGATCCCATGGTAACCTAGTTCCAATACCACGCTTTCTAGCACAGGGTCTCTTATCTAGCCAGTTGAGTGTATCTAGAAACAGCTTCTTGTACTTAGCCGGAGTAATCTTTACGTGATCGTTGATTAGCCATTCCCAGGCTATCTTCTTCAGCCAGTCAACATTGTAGTTTATGAACCACTGGTTCTTTATCTTCGCTACAACTATTCTTCCACCAGCTCTGCACCTAGCTTTCCTATTCAGCTCGAAGAAGGGTAACGCCATGTTATTCTCGTAGAGCATCCTCTTTACTTTATCTCTAGCCTCTCTTACAGTGAGACCCTTGAACTCCGGGTGATCAACAATCATGACTCCGTTGTAGAACTGTTCGCGGTAAACCTCAGCTGTGATCTCCTCCAACCTGGGATCGTGCTGAGATACTATTCCTGCATTCTCAACAGATATCTTCGCGTGATGATCATCTAAACCTGGAACCCGTATTATCTTCTTTGGTTCTATTGTCTTGACGACTTCTGGGTCCAAACCAAAGCTTCTAAGAAGCTCAGGGTTTCTCTTTAACTCCTGCAGTGCAACGTAGTCGTACGGTGCATCGCTGGGTTCAGAGTATACTATGCCTGTCGCGTTGTCCGGGTCAACGAACCATGCTGGAAGCACCAACAGTTCTTCGCCGAGAGGAGATACGGCTCTTTTGCCAACCAGTTCTCTGCCCTTGAACTCTCTGAGAACAGTTATCTCATGTTCACTTCCGTAAACGTACTCAAGCTTCACAAGCGCCTCTTTGCTAACAATGTAGTTTTCATCGTTCCATTTGAAGACAACGTAGTCTGCATCAGGGTTCACCCAGATGTTCGTTGCACCAAATAGTGTTTCGGGTCGTAGTGTTGCAGCTAGTAGGTTTTCTCCCGTATCAACAAGCTTGAACTTTACAGCTGTGAACTCTAGGATTTCCACTGGGTTTACGTCTGCATCCTGTATGTCATCTTCGCCTTCTGGTTGCTGGTGAAGTAGGCAGTAGGTTACTGTGTGATCTCCTCTCGTAATTAGCCCTTTTTCCAGAAGTTTGTAAAATTGCCATGTTACGAACTGGTTGTATATCGGCTCACCCGTGTGAAACTTTCTTCTCCAATCTATGCTATAGCCAAGCTCTTCAAAGTCCCTCTGAATCTTCTCAGCAAAGAACTCTGCGAGGTTGAGAGGGTTCTTGAAGGATTCTACGATCTCCCTAACTCTGTTCTCATCCTCAACGTACATTTTTACGTACTCTGTGTACAGCGATATTGTTTTCTCCTCTCCTCTGCTAATCATATCCGAGAAAGCCACTATCGGTGTACCAGTTATGTGGAACGCCATGGGGAATAGTACGTTGAAGCCTCTGAGCCTCTTGTACCTTGCAACAATATCACCAATTGTGTAGGTTCTTCCATGACCAATGTGCAGTGGACCATTAGCATAAGGGTATGGAACTGTTATGAAGAATTTTGGTTTACCAGGCTCTGAGTTCGCTTCAAACACACGCATTTCTTTCCATATTTTCTGCCATTTTCTCTCAATACCTCTAAGCCACTCCATGAACTCCTGTTTCTTTGAATTCAATGTTCCACCTGTTTTCGCGTCTTCTCGTTGATAAGGTACCAGGAAACTTAAAAGTATTAACGGGTGTATATTTCTTAGCGATAAAGCCTGGTTGTTTAACCATGGTTAAGCACTGGATCGACGAGCTTGCTGATCAACTCTACGAAAAGCTCACAGGTAGAGGAGCTAAGGAAGTTTACGTCTTCAACGGAGGGTTATCGGTCTCCGGGCTACAGCACGTTGGAAGACTACGCGGAGAGATCATAATCGGTGAAACACTCAGACGAATACTAACAGCTAGAGGACTGAGGATAAAGCAGTACTTAACTCTCTACACGCAGGACGCTTGGAAGGGTAAGGAAGCACAAGTACGTACCTTCAGAGACCCCGAGCAGGGGAAGAGGTATACTGGGTGGCCGTTGATAAAAGTACCCGATCCCTATGGTTGCCACTCAAACTGGGTTGAACACTACTGGGAGGATTTTGGGCCTTTCATCAAGGAGTTCACGGATGGTGAAGTAGAGGTTGTTTCCACCACGGAGCTGTACAAGTGGAGGCTCGGAGAGTTCATCAAGTTGACCCTTGAGAAGAAAGAGGAGGTACGCAGAGTTCTGAACAAGTACAGAGGTAGAAAACCCTACTCGGAGGGCTGGATACCGTTCGAAGCTGTGTGCGAGAAGTGCGGAAGAATAGATACCACGGAAGCTGTAAGAGTAGTTGACGAAGACCACGTGGAGTACGTTTGCACCAGCTGTGGACACAGAGGAGTGTCTTCGCTGGAGAACGGTAAACTGATGTGGAGAATTGAGTGGACCGGTGTATGGTGGACTCTAGGAGTCGACTTTGAGCCCTTCGGCAAAGACCATGCAATGCCCGGTGGTAGCAGAGACAGTTGTGTGGATCTAGCTGTCAACGTCTACAGGTTTAAACCACCCGAGGGACTACCCTACGAGTGGGTTGAACTAAAGCAACCGAATGGTCGAGTCGTGGACATGGGTAGTAGTGATTTTCTTGGTTTCACTCCGAGAGAATGGCTCGAAGTAGCGCATCCTCACGTGTTCAGGTTCCTGGTTCTGAGAACTCCACCATTCAAGAAGCTCGCTGTAGGACTGCACGAGATACCCCACTACTACAGCTTGTACTACAGAGCTGAGAGAGTGTACTATGGGCTGGAGAAAACCACCAGCGAAGAGGAGAAGGTTCTCCTGGCTAGAAGCTACGAGCTCAGCTATCCGCGTGGAGGTCCACCGCGTGAACCACCGGAGCAGGTTCCCTACCTTCACCTCGCAATACTGAGTCAGCTTGTTCCACGCGAGCTGTGGACCACCGAAGCCGTAGCAAGGCTGAAGAACACTGGGCACCTGCCAGATGCTCCAACTGAGTACGGTTTGAGGAGAGTGCTGGAAACTCTTCCCAGAGCACTCAACTGGGTTCACAGGTATGGTCCACGCGAGTTGATAGTAGCGTTGAACACCCTGGACGAAGCCAGGTGGATAGCAGGGAAGATACCGAGCGAGTACGTAGAGCTCTTCAAGCATACCTACGAGAACCTGAGTTCGCTGGAAGCTTGGACCGAGGAATCCATCAAAGAAGCCCTGGTCAAAGTGACATCGAAGTTAACCCCCGATGCGATCAGGACGTTCTACGAGTACCTCTACATGCTGATATGCGGAAGAAGCAGTGGTCCACGAATTGCTCCACTACTAGCATTAATGGGTCGCAACCAAGCCCTAGCTTACCTTTCAATCACCATCAAGGAGTTAGAGTCAAGAAAAGAGTAAAGAAAATGGCAACCTTTAGCTCATTATAGTTGGAATAAACAACGAGTACCTAGCTGAGAAATCAGGAGATTCAGCGGGTGTTCTCGTTGGTGGAGGTGAGTATCGTAGTTCCCACCTACAACGAGAGGGAGAATGTTCCCAGGCTTATTGAGCTCATCGATGAGAAGCTCAGGGGTTTGTTCAGCTACGAGGTTGTAGTAGTGGATGACAACAGCCCAGATGGTACAGCGGAGGTTGCTGAGAAGCTTTCGGAGAAATACCCTGTGAGAGTCTTGAAGCGACCCGGCAAGCTGGGAGTTACCTCAGCGATCTACGATGGTATGAGAGCCTCGCACGGTAGAGTCATCGTGGTTATGGACGCTGACCTACAGCACCCCCCAGAGGTCATCCCCAGGCTTATCGAGAGAAGCAGGACATGTGATATTGTGGTTGCATCAAGGTATTGTCCAGGTGGAGGCGTTGAAAACTGGAGTACAGTGAGAAAACTGGTATCTAGTGGTGCTGTTCTCCTAGCACGTATTCTGGTTCCCAACTGCTCGAGGGTCAAAGACCCAGTAAGCGGGTTCTTTGCGCTTAGAAGAGAAGTTGCCGAGGCATGGAAACCCATTGAACCACGTGGGTTCAAAGCACTGGTGGAAATCCTTGGAACACACAAGAACGCGAGAGTATGCGAAGAACCCTACCTGTTCAGGGGTAGAGCGCGTGGCTCATCGAAGCTTTCGAGTAATGTTATGCTATCGTACGTGAAGCTACTGGTCAAGCTCGGGTGGCGCAGGATAGCTTTAATCTTCGCAGTCCTAGCCTTAACCGTACTAGTCACAGTACTTGCTAGAATTCTAAGCACGTAAAGAATTTGCATCTTTATTAACCCTAGCGATATATGAATCGAGGTAGTAGCACTGTATCCACGAGTAGAACGGTATATACGTGATGTAAATGAAGTGGGAAGTAAAGGGAGCATATAACCCGCACGCAGTTGAAAATGCTGTTTCGAGCTATTGGAGCGAGAAGAAAATCTACAAGTTAGTTAAAGAGAGGAGTAGCAGGTGTAGCAGAGTATTCAGGTTTAACGATGGGCCTCCATACCCCTCAAGCGAAGTACCGCACATTGGAACAGCTTGGAATAAGTCGTTAAAGGATGCTGTTCTCAGGTACAAGAGAATGAGAGGCTTCAACGTTGTAGATACTCCTGGTTACGACTGCCACGGTCTCCCAATTGAGGTGAAAGTTGAGCAACTGCTTAACGTAAGATCGAAGAAAGAAATAGAGTCCCGCATCGGCGTAGAGAAGTTTATCTCGGAGTGCAAGAGGTTCGCTTTAACGAACGTTTCTATGCTATCTAAGTGGTTCAAGGAGCTCGGAGTATTCATGGACTGGGAGAACCCGTATCTAACTATGAGGGATGAGTACATAGAGGCTGAATGGTGGCTTATAAAGAAAGCTGATCAACTCGGGCTACTCGAAGAGGACTACAGAATCGTGTACTGGTGTCCAAGATGCTCCACAACACTTGCTGAGTACGAAGTTGAGTACCATGAACTTGAGGACCCGAGCATATACGTTAAGTTCCCTGTTAACGAGGAGGAGAACACCTTTCTAGTTGTATGGACAACAACACCGTGGACTCTACCAGCAAATGCCTTCATTATGGCTCATCCCGACGAGGTCTACGTTAAAGTCGAGGTTAACGGTGAGTACTGGATACTCGCGGAGAAGAGACTTGAAGCAGTAATGAGAGACGTTGGTATTAATTCCTACAGACTCGTGGAGAGAAAGCGTGGTGCAGAGCTTACTGTTTACACCTACAGAAGTCCTCTCGAGGACATAGTTCCCGCTCAGAGAATCCTGAGTAAATATCACAGAGTAGTTGCGTCTTCAGAGTACGTTGTAATGCACGAGGGAACTGGACTAGTACATGGTGCACCAGCTCATGGGTTCGAGGATTACGATGTTGCTGTCAAGAACAATTTCAGCGATGCCGTGATCTGCCTCGTCGACGAGGAGGGCAGGTTTACGAGCGAAGCAGGAGTGCTCTCAGGAATGTATGTAAGAGAAGCAAACAACTACATTATCTCTGTCCTCAAAGAGCGCAGAGCGCTAGTATACAGTAGTTCTATTGTTCACAGATATCCTGTTTGTTGGAGATGTAAAACACCAATAGTACTCAGAGCAACTAAGCAGTGGGTTATCAGAGTTACGAAGCTCAAGGATACCATAAGAAGAGAAGCTGAGAAGGTTGAGTGGATTCCATCCTGGGCTTTAACAAGACTAATCAACATGGTTGAAAATCTGCAAGACTGGGTTCTCTCCAGACAAAGGTACTGGGGTACGCCGCTCCCCGTATGGAAATGCCCCAACAATCACAGAGTAGTTATCGGTAGCATTAGAGAACTCGAAGAACTATCCGGTATAAGGCCTCCAGAGTTGCATAAACCCTGGATAGATCAAGTGAAGTTCAAATGCCCGTACTGCGGTTTGGAGATGAGACGAGTTCCTGATGTTGTTGACGTATGGTTCGATAGTGGTGTATCCTTCTACGCGTCTAGAGGACATCCCGAGGAAATGAGCGAGGAAGAAGTCATTTTGGACTTCATCGCTGAAGGACATGACCAGACAAGAGGCTGGTTCTTCTCGCTTTTGAGAGCAGGTGTTATAGGTTTCCAGAGAGCACCCTACAGAACAGTTCTAGTGCACGGCTTCATGCTGGATGAGCAAGGCAGAGAAATGCACAAGAGCCTTGGAAACTACGTTGGCACGGACGAAGCTATTGCGAAAGCTGGTAGAGACCCTCTGAGACTGTGGCTGCTGAGCAATACTGTCTGGGAGGATGCTAAGTTCTCGTGGAAGGAGATCGAAGAAGCAATGCGTGATCTATCAATACTCTGGAACGTAGCTCTCTTCGCGAAGATGTACATGGAAGTGGATAAATTCGATCCTGTTAAAAACCCGCTCACAGCGTACACGAATTACCTGAGCCCCGAAGACAAGTGGATCCTCAGTAGAGTTAATAACTTAGTAGCTAAAGTTACAGAAAACATGGAAAAGTACGATATCGGGCAAGCTGTTAGACTCATAAGAACGTTCATCGTTGAAGATCTGAGTCATTGGTATATAAGGCTAATTAGACCGCGTGTATGGATCGAGGAAAACGTACCAGAGAAATTAGCATGCTACTCTGTTCTATACTACGTACTTGATAGAATAATCAGATTGCTTGCACCCATAACACCCTACATATCCGAGTACTTGTACCAAGCTATGTTTAGAGACTACTACGGAGAACCGAGCATTCACTTAATTAGCTATCCTGAACCCGACGAGCAGTTCATTAATGTAGACTTGGAGGAAGCTATGGAGATTGTTCGCGAAGTTTACAAAGCCTGTGCAAGTGCTCGCATGCGCGCTGGCTTTAAGCTTAGACAACCCGTTAAGGAGCTAATAGTCTACACAGATAGCGAGAAGGCTAGAAAATCCCTTGAGGCATACCTAAACGTTGTTAAGTACATGTGTAACGCTAAGTCTGTTAGCATTCACGAGTCCAAGAGAGTAAAGGAGATAACAAGGTACAAGGTAAAACCTGTATACAAGGTACTTGGACCAAAGTACAAGAGTATAATGAAGAATCTAGTAGATTACCTCGAGAAGTATAGTGATCTCATCGCCAGGGATATAATTGAAGCAGGTTCTCACAGAACGGTTGTAAACGGCACAGAAGTGGTCTTAACAGCGAACGACGTGGAAATAACACCCTACTATGTAGAGGGTTACTTGGTCGAGGACTTTAAGTTCGGTGTAATAGCCCTGGATACAAGGCTGACTTTGAATGAGCTTGCGGATGGTTTAGCCAGAGACATCGTTAGGAGAGTACAGGTCATGAGGAAGAAACTGGACCTTCCGCTTACAGCCAAGATCAAAACTCTCATTGTTGCACCACCAGACAAGCTTAACTTAATAGAACTGAGAAAGAACTACATAATGTCTGAAACCCGTAGCGTTGACCTCATATTAACCAGTAGCAGGGATCGAGCCGGAAGCCTGGGAGGCTATGTAGAGGAATGGGAAATAGACGAGGAAAACTACGTACTAGAGGTTAAACCTGTTGAGTAAGCAAACCCTAGATCCAGGAATTGTTGAGAAGCTTATACGAGAAGCTGAACAACTGCTTTCCAACAGCTATGCACCCTATAGTGGAATACACGTTGCTTCAGCCATACTAGCAGAGAGCGGTAGGGTGTACTACGGTGTAAACGTCGAGAACTCCAGCTACGGTTTAACTATATGCGCCGAGAGATCAGCTATATCAGCCATGGTAACTGGTGGAGATAAAAAACCAGTACTCGTTGTAATAGTAGCTGACACGGATGAACCTATACCTCCATGTGGAGCTTGTAGACAAGTCATCGCGGAGTTCAATCCAGAGGCTAAAGTCGTACTCTACAGCGCGAAGAGCGGAAAGCGTGTTGTAACATCCTTGAGTGAGCTACTTCCCTACGTATTTAGGCTAAAAACAACTAGTGCTGAGCAGCCTCGAGCCTTATAGGACCTCTGAATTTGCCCCTAAGTATACCCTCAATAAACTCCCTGTACTCATCGAATGAGATACCTTCTTTTCCGTACGTGCACTCCTCGTAGCTGATCTTTGTTTCGAGTTTTGAAGTATCCAGTTCAAGCTTTATCTTGCAGTCTCCTATCTCCATGAGGGTTTTATCGTGAGTAACAACAATGATTTGACCAAGCTTCGTAGAACCAAGGTCTTCCAGCAGTTCTCTGAGTCTAACCACAAGTTCTCTGCTAAAACCTGTTGTAGGTTCATCTAGAATCAAAACGCTTCCCTTCAAGTGAGGTGAGTATGCTCTAACCGTGGCGTTGAGGGCAAGACGGTAGGCTAGGCTCAATGCAATGCTTTGACCCCCGCTCAGAGACCTTATATCATAAGACCTGTTACCCACAAGGACCTTGAACGTTAGTCCGAAGTCGTCCGTTACTACTGCCTCTAAAGGTTGATCGTGCAGTAGTATTCTCACGTACTTGGAGAACGCATCCTTGAACCCTCTGGCCAGAAACCTTATTACTTCTTTCTCGATTAGCTCGTTGATCTCCTCAGACTTGGACAACATATCCTGAAGCCTCTTGTAGTTATCCCTCCTGATCATACTCTTCGAGAGCTCCCCCTCCAGCTTTTCGGCTTCTCTGAGCTGGTTTTCGATGAGTTTCAGCTCTCCTTCTAGGCTTCCCCGTAGTTTTGCTAAATCTTCAAGTTGCATTTCGAGACTTCTTTTTTCGTTTTGAACACTCTGAATGGATCCCCTGATCTCCTCTATTTTCCCGATTACTTCTTTGAGTTCCCCCTTTACTCTGACGATGTCTATTGCTTTAGCCTCCTGTTCAAGTCTACTGAGCTCATCCATGTACGAGTTCAACTTCTCCCCGTAAACCATAAGCTCGTTTTTTAAGCGCGTAATCTGTTCTAGCTGAAGCTTCCTGCTGTTGTACTCTTTCTTTGTGTTTTCAATGCTTCGTCTAAGCTCAGCTCGCTTGCTATCGAGTTTCTCCAGCTCGGCTTCTAATCTGCTAATCTCACTTTTCCTAATCGATATCTCAGTTTCGATATCCGATATGAGCTTGTATCCGTGCTGATGTGGAACAGGCTGATGACACGTTGGACATACTCCCTTCTCGAGAAGTTCTCTCTTCTCAGAGAGCTCTTTCTCGAGGTCACTCAGTCTCTGCTTCAATTCATTAAGTTTGCCACTTAAAACTCCACGTTCCTCTAGTGTTTTTCTTTCCTCGGCTTCTAAATGCTCTATTGTTAACTCGATCTGCGCTAGCTCGGACCTTAAACTGCTCTCTTCCACTAGGACAGCATTCATTTTTTCCCTTAATTTCTCCAGAACCGTGAGAAGAGCTCTTTCAACGAACTCCTTGTCCTCACTCGAGTTCAAACTCTCCACGGTTTTCAAATCTAGTTCACTCGCTAAAGCTGATGCTATCTGCATCTTTACTTTCTTAACTAAGTTTACCATCTGCTCTTGCACGTGCATGTACTTGCTGATCTGAGATTCCAGGTTTGACTTCTTCTCTATTAGGCTTTCAAGGTCTTTGCTCAACTTTTTCTCCGTATTCTCCAGGACCTCCTTGCGCTTCCTCAGCTCCTCGAGTGCAGACTCAACCTCTTTTATCTTAGTCTCGATCTCTCCCCGCCTCCTTCGCAGTTGATCCCTGTTAATCCTACTCAGCTGAAGCGTGATCTGCTGTATTGCACCCTCTAGTCTACTGATCTCGTCTCTTAGCTGCTTACGAATGTTCTCTATGTTGATCTTCCTTATTTTGTATTTTTCAAGTCCTATAGCTTTCTCAATGACATCCCTTCTATCTTCGGGGTCGTGTTCGAGTATCTCGTGTATATTGAACTGCGGTACATAGAGAGCGCTTGTGAAAAATGTTGCTTTAACGGTACTTGCCCTATTAACCTTCTCCCTGATTCCTATAAGTTCAAATACCTTTCTATTGAGTTCAATACTACTGCGCGCTGAATACCTCGCTTTGAGCTCTACATTGCCTGTTTCCTTGTTGATAAAGTACTCCTCTACAAGCCCTCCGTCGAACTCGACTACGTCGCCTTTTCTTCTGAATCTTCTTTCTACCAAGTAGAGTTTACCCCTCAGGTTCACCAGTACTCTGACAAGTCCATCCTGAGTTCCAGCTCTGAGAAGGTCTAAACCGCTCGGTTGCTCGTAAGCGTCAAATATCTTCTTCGATCCTCCTAGAAATCCGAAGAGGGCGAAGCTTAACGACATAAGTATAGATGTTTTTCCGCTGCCTGTGGGACCGTATATTACTGTTACACCATCGTGAGGAAAAACCACAGTTGCTTCTGGATAGCTTCTAACGTTTTTCATGTACACGCCTAGAATTCTCATTCTTCCTCACCAAGGAGCTTGACAAGTTCTCTCCCGATCTTCGCCGACCTGTTCAACGTAGACTCTTCCTGATCCTCGACGAACTTTTTGTTCTCGAACCATCCAGGCAGGTAAACGGGTATTGGCTCCTTGATCGGCAGGTCTGGTGTATATAGAAACGCTTCTCGGTCTCCGAGGTAAGGTAGAGTTTCAACTGGTACACCTATGTCGGCAAAGAACTCCAGATCGCTTCTACTACGAGTTCTTAGAATGATCATGGTATTGAAGTTTGCTAGTATCTGCTTCTCTATCATCGTAGCCATTTGAGTAATTGCAATTAAGCCTAAACCGAATTTTCTACCCTCACGTGCTATTCTAGCAAACGGGTTGAAGGGTGTAAGAACCTTCTCTCGGCTTAGATAGAGAGGCGCCTCCTCCGAGACTATTCCAACAACGGGAAGCCTCGATGACTCCTCAACGCCTTTCTCAAATCTAAACTCGAATAGTCTTCTAGCAACTGTTAAAGCGATCAGATCTGCCTGAGCATTGTCAACTCCGGATACGTCCAATATGTCTACATTACCATCACTCACGTGCTTAACCACTACATCCAAATCCATACCGTCCTCCTTCTTGACCTCAATCACCTTCTCGCTTTTGCACAATTTATTCCAAGGATAATCCGAATAGTTTACTTCTACTCCAGAGTAAACTTTTTTGAAAGCGTCCATGAACTTTTTCAGAAAACATGAAAGCTCCTCCGGGTTCTTTATAGTGCTGGACACTTTGACCACGCTACGAGAATCGTCGAGAACATGTATAACATGGTCTCCTAAGCGTTGAGGCCTTGTTCTCCACCCCAGTTTTATGAGTACAAGCTTCCTTAGAATACGGGAAACTCGAGCATCTACTCCTCTATCTACTAGAACTCTGTGAAGACCTCTTTTTCTATCTCTGGATAAACCAATTCCTTCGTACCTGATCACGTTGTCAACTAGGAGAGGTACTAGTGCCAACACGTTTGCTGTAGCCAAGTCCGGTGTATCTCCCTGTGTGAAACTCGTATGTAATATTACACCATCTGCAGTATCGGTTCTCTCCGTCATTTTGCTTAGTACAGGCATGATCGTTAGAATAAACTCCTCCAGCTCTGCAGCACGCTCAGGCTCAACACCTTCAAGAGACGCAAAGTCCGCCAATGTAATACTACTAGCGCACATCGGGGCTTCAACAATGTCAAACAACGGTCGATATGTAGACAGCTTATCAGTTCCACTAGTACTGTAGGCGAGTCTGAATGTCTTAATTGTAACTCTATCGTTTATCCTATGATTACTCGCTACAGCTCTAACAAGTAATCCTATGAACTTGTCCTCAACATATCCCTCTTTAGGTGTGTACTCGCCGTGTCTGTCAATAATGAGCCATCCTATTGGTTCATCAGTTTCCAGCGCGTATTTCAATAGTAAACCCATTAAACTACTTGTTTTACCAGACCCGGTTTGACCCGTGATCAGAATATGCTTTGGAACAAGCCTACGCAGGTTTAATCTGAAGTAAGCATTCTCAAAGTGTCTTTCTCTCGCCTGTATTTCACTATGAGCAATACCCGATCTTAGCAACGCAACAGGTATTCCCTCAGCGCTTACATGCCTTGTTATATCCCTCATTATTTCCTCGGATTCTCCATCACCTACTTTCAGTAGGTATACTGGAGATAGAAGTGAAGGTGGACGTGAAGCTTTACTTAGGTATTTCCCACTACTAGTTTTCACTATTTCAATGAACAACCTGGCTTTTGCGATAACCTCTTGCTGTGCAAGGTAGTACTGTGATTGAGTTTGATATATTGGTGTGGATGCATAGGGTGGGAGTCCTCCTTCGAACCCAACTATCTCCATGAGAACTGTTCTCGTGTAGCCATCCTCTCTCACTTCAATAGTGTAAAGAATATCGCCGAGAGATGGAGCGTACTTCTTGTTCGTTAAAAGCGCTCTAACAGCATCACTTTCCCAACCGGTTACAAGACCTACTTGAAACCCCGGCATTGATTATCACCTGTATCCTATTCTCATTCTCCACGAACTACTAAATACGAGCTCCAACGGGTGACCAAGCTCTCTTGTAACCTCTCTTATGGAATTCACTATCATGTACTCTATTTTACGAGCCATATTACCTCCTAATCTAACGTCTCTATCAACCTCCATGAATCCATGCGGAGGAGACCCTTCAATCGTCGATCTATACGCTAATATGTTGTTCACCGCTTCTTCGACCTTACTATGAAGCTCTCTCGCTGATGTCGAGTCGAAATGAACTTCGTTGTTAGCTATGTTTAACACTGGTTTATCGTGGTGCACCTCAAGGTACATTATGTTCACATTGTCTGCTGTAACCGGGAATCTCGCAACTTGAATTCCCGTGTAGGGGTGAGCTGTCCTGATCAACGATGTCAACACATCTTCTGCCGTGGTTTTATCAATAACACCTTCAAGTAGCATTTTGTTGAGCTCCTCTGATACGGCTTTTACTGATTCCTCTGTTACGTTCGCGTACAACCCTGCGTCGCTGAAACCATACTTCCTGAAGATAGTTCTGGCTCTCGCTATAGAGGTAAACTTCGTTGTTTTCACGAGCCCATATATCTCTCCGATTTTCCTAGCGATCTTCTCCTTGTCTACTTTTAGAATAGCGCTTAGGATATCTAGTCCTTCGAATTTAAACATTCTCAGTTGTTTTAATCCAAACCACCTAACGAGCGTTCCATCGACAACCTTAATAGATCTTCTGGCTATCATGTCTCCTGCTCTTATCGCGTAGGCTATCTCAAGTAATCCTTCAATATACTTCGCAAGCCTTTTGAATCTTCTTGCATGATCTTCTCTTGTCTTAAGCGAAGCGCGCGATCTGTCTTCCGGCTGAATGTTTAACCTGGTGTTAACTATACCGGTTACACTGTTTGAAATCTCTTCAGCTAAAGGTTGAGGAAGAAGAAGAGGTGATTCATCCACTGGGAATATGCGAAACTTGAACCCAGGTTTGCTTTCCTCCTCAATTATTCTTCCATATATGAAGTAGGTTTCAATTGGGGGAAAATCCGATATCTCTGAAACTCTACGGAGGTTGCCGTCTTCGTCTCTTATTCGTGCTCCTAAGTTGACAGGAATAAGGATCGCCACATCTGTTTCAAAAACCTGGAAACCCGCATCAACAAACACTACAGGATGCTCCTGCTTTACTTCTCGCAAGGGTTCAACTACGTAGTACTTGCTGTACAGTTCTTCTCGTAGTTTAACTATACTGCTTCCCTTGGATACGTTATAATCCTGGTACATCTCCTCTGCGAGTTTTCTGATTACATCGTAGAGTCTACTCTCCTCCAAGCATCTCACGACTCCAAAAGTTCCTTCTCAATCTGTAAAAGTATATCCCTGTACTTGGAGCTGCTTGGAACAGGTTCAGCGAGCTTGTTCAACAGCCATTTCAGCTTATCAAGACTGAGTGGTAGTTTGTATCTTCTAGCTAAGTCTTCTAGTATTCTTTCTTCGAGGGTATCTATGTCTAGCAAGGTCCTTTCAGTATCCATTTCCTTTAACTCACCCAGCTGAGACAGAGCTGAGAATAGTCCTGATGACTCTTCGGGTTTACTGATGTTCACTTCTACGTGAACACCTCGCTTTATTGACATCTCCTTTGCTACTCCAAGTATCCTAGCATCTAGCTCTTCGACGTTCTTTAAATACAGTAAAACCACCTTGTGCTTGGGTTCACTTGGTAGTTCCGAAACAATCTTCATTAGCTGGTTCATTACATCGCTAGGACCATGAGCTTCGATCTCTCGGTAGGCAACGAAGGGGGTGTTTTCTAGCTCAATAGCTCTAATGCTTGAAGGATACTGCTGTATATCAACTAGCAGAATTCTTCTTTTAACACCCATCTCAGCGAGCCATGCTGATTCCCTTAAGTCGTTTGCATCCATTCCAATTGGAGCTCCAGGGTATGCTGAACTGCTCCTAAACGTCTTCTCGAGTGGAACAGGAATGTGTATATGACCAAGTGCTATGTACTCCACACCCTGTGGAATTCTGCGAAGCAGTTCCCCTTCGTCGGTAGCGATCTTACCATACCTCGTGCTATAACTGGTTGGATCGTAGTTGTACATTTTTGCACTTGTATGTGCTACAACCACGGTACTGTAGTTCTCGTACTTGCTACGCTCAAGGTACTTTACCATACCTTTGCCAATGTAGTTCAGTTCCTTTTGCCCCCGGAAACCGGGAATACCGTAGAACACCAGTTTATCATCCTCGAAGACAAGTGGTTTAAGAAGGAGGTAATCGTACTCCTCCCTGTATTCTAGGAGATGTATTAAGCCTGCTTCAGCTAGAACATCCAGTATACCTCTTCTGATAGAAGAGTTATCGTGATTGCCGGGTACAACAACAACTCTCACTCCACTCTCCTTGAGCTTCTTTAGCACTCGGATAGCTGAAAGAATAACCTCTGTTGATGGATCCGTCGAGTGAAACATGTCTCCGGCTACAACTAAGTAGCGAGAACCAGCTTCAACGGTCTTCTCAGCTATTTCGTTGAAAACATCCACGTACGCAGCCGCTAAAGGAGAGTTCGCGTACTTATCAACTCCAAGGTGAACATCACTAGTGTGCACTATTAAAACCAATGCATACCCCCTAGTACAGTGAGACTTAAATAGTGTGTGAACCCCGCAGTTAGCCTCCTTCACACTCCCCTGACGATCAGGGGTGTCTGGAGGCTCGCTGTTATTATTGTGATAAACGGGGTATATAAGCATGGAGTTTTACTTAATGCTATTCCACGATGAAGTCCCATGCTACCTTGATGAACCATTTTATTCCTGCTACGTAGAACTAAATTGCGAAAAGCGCTGATGCTACGAAGAAGTAAACTGTAACTGTGCATATGTCCCCAATACTTGTAATTACAGGAGCTGAAGCCGCTGCAGGGTCTATGCCTAGCTTTGCTAGTAATATGGGTAGGAAGGAACCTACAACGTCTGCTATGTAGGATGAAACAGCGAGAGCTGATGTTACAACTAGAGCGATCCTTAGAGAGTAGTAGAGATTCTGCGTGGCAATGAACGGTATGGTGAATCCTATAGCGAATGCTAGTGGCAGTAAGAGCAGAAGCATGAACGTTGTTGATACGAACTCTTTTCTTAAAACCATGAGCATATCTCTTCGGTTAACCTTGATCTCACCTGTTACAAGTCCTCTTAAAATAAGCGCAGAGGCCTGTGAACCCACGTTACCCGAGTTATCTGCCAGCATGGGCATAAACGCTGCTAGTAGCACTATCCTCTCGATAACCTCCGTGAAGGCTGCTACAATGCTTCCTGTTACAGTGTTAATGAGGTACAAGTACATTAAAACAGGTGCTCTCTTGAGTGCTAATCTGAAAGGTGATTCAGTAACATAGCTTCCCTTTACTACCTCGGCAAATCCAGCGTACTTCAGTAGGTCCTCGGAGTACTCGCTAATAACGACGTCCAACAGGTCGTCGAGTGTTACTATTCCTAAGAATCTTCCGTCGAAGTCCACTACGGGGACTTCCAGGAGGTCGTATTCAACAGCGAGTTTGGCTGCTGTTTCACGATCATCGAAAGGTGTTACGTGAACCTTCACAAGAGTTATACACTTAGCTATTTTGGTATCTCTTGGCTTCGTTAGTAGTGTTCTGAGGTCCGTGTAACCTAGGAGCTTCCCATCATTGTCGACCACGTAGATGAAATGGCTACTCTCGTACAGACCGAGCTTAGCTTTATGTATGTACGTGTCCAGAGTTTCACCAACAGTCGCGTTCTCTGGAAAGACGGGGACCATTGTTGTCATGACCCCACCAACACTTTCAGGCGGAAACTTCATGAGACGCGCTATTACAGTAGCATGTTCGCTTGGTAGAGACCTGAGAACTTCCACCCTGGTTTTCGAGGGGAACTTTGAAAGGAAGTCCGCGGCTTCGTCCACAGGAAGTTTTTCGACAGCTCTGACTATGTCATCTAAACCCTTGATCGCAACTATGTCCGATACGACCTCTGCTGGAAGCTTAGCAAGCTCGTCTAGTATTTTTTCAAGATCCATGTGAACTAGTATTCTTCTTCTATCTTCGCTCTCAAGCCTAAGTAAGAACTCTACTATCTCGTGTTGCGAAAGCCTGTTTATGTGCTCGAGAACTTTGTCGATTCTTCCTGATCTAATATGCTCTACAACGTCTTCGTAAGCATTCACACTCTCTACCCAGCCATCTGATCTCAGTGGCCTTCTATTTAATACTCCTTAGTAATTTATGTTTATACCACGGGCAGATGATGAATTGAACGGGTCAGAACTCGTGAAGACGTGTGCTAGGCTCTGACGACAACCCCGCCGAGCACGAGTACAATGACCGGTGCTGTCTACAATGAAGATGTTCGCTACAACGGCTCCAGGATTAGAGGATGTCTGCGCTGCAGAGCTAAAGGAGCTCATTGGTGTTGAACCCCAGGTTGATGTAGGCAAGGTCTTCTTCAACGATAGTGTGGAAGCCATTTACACTGTTAACTTCTCCTCGAGGTTGACTAATAGATTATTCATACAGGTTCTTCGCGAAAAAGGTGTATCAAAGCTCGAGGACGTGTACAGGCTCATGAAGTCCGTTGATTACGAAGACCTAAAACCACCGGACAAAACCTTCGCAATAAAAAGCAAACGCGTAGGTAAACACGATTTTACAAGCCTTGATGTATCAAGAGTTGCAGGACAAGCTATTATAGACTCCTACATTGAATCAAAAGGGTTGAAACTCAGGGTGAACTTAGATGAACCTGACGTTGAAATATGGGTTTTTCTAAGGTATGATGAGCTAATTGTGGGTATTAACACAACGGATGAAGGTTTGCACAAACGAAGGTACAGAGTTTACAGTCATCCTGCAGCTCTCAAAACAACGATAGCTGCTGGAATGCTTAGAATAGGCGAGTACAAGGATCAACCGCTTCTGGGTCCTTTATGTGGTGGTGGCATAATTCCGGTGGAGGCTGCTCACTTGGCTAGAAGAATACCCATTGTGGTTTTCAGAAGGGATTACCTTTTCAAGAATTTAAAGCTATACGATCTTGCTTTAGAAGCGAACATTGCTGAGAAGCTGATTCAAAACTTCCAGAAGAGTCATCTACGAGATCTACTGCATGGATATTAGTTCAAAGCATCTTAGATGTGCTCTTGAAAATGCTAGGTCGGCTCTCGTCGACGACACGATCAAGTTTTTACTAGGAGACGCAACCAGAAAAGAAAGCTACAAAGGTATAAACGCATCGCATGTGGTAACGAATCCACCCTACGGTATTAGATCCCACAGAATAGAGAAGATCGGTGAATTCTACGAAAGCTTTGCTAAAGTTCTAGCCGAGGTTTTCCCGGGTGCAAGAATTGTTTTAATAACAGCTTCTGTAAAGCGATTTGAACAATCTACCGAAAAAGTGGGCCTCGAGATAGAGCATCAGCGAACTGTAATGCATGGTGGTTTAACCACCAGGATATACAAGGTTAAACTTTAGTGAATTGGTGAACACTAGGCTTAACAGTCTCTTTAAATCACTCTCGAGAGATCAAGTAATACCTTCATGGTTATTCAACTGGCTACAGTTATATACTGTAATACGCTATAAACTCTACTTGGGTGTACTCACGAGTGTACACACAAACCGATACTAGGCTAATCGCCTTTCTTAAAAAATACAGTGAAAAAGGGTTAATTGTGCTGAAGACAGCGTTTGATCTATCGCAAGACCCTCATATTGACCATAGGCTGGGGGATTTTAGCTTTAAACACCTAGTTCTAAAACTTACATCAATAGGATTCAACTACAATCCTGTTAATCTCTTGAGAATACTCGAGAAGGAGTACGGTATTATAGAAAAGTCCTACAGCTCCTCTAATCAAACATGGTGGAGATTCGTAGATATAGAAACTGTAAGAAGAGTTCTATCCGAGTATTACAATACGCCATTTGAGGATCCAGCAATCAAAGCACTACATATTAAGTACAAAAGCCTGGAGCCTAAGACAAGGCTTGATTGGCTTAAACGACTCCTAGCTAAGGATAAGCTTACAAGTGCAGATAAAGAGCTCTTCAAGAACTTCGTATTCACCGAGCTAGATAAGATCACACAATTGATTAGTGAAATGGAAAAATACGAAGAAGTGTTCAAAGGAGAGATAGCTACTCTTAAAGAGTTACTACACTTAGCTGACCTTGTCTCTAGTAGAATAGAGAAACCCCATGCTACTTCAACAGCACACACAGAGTACTTGAGCGCGTTAGCCCAAAGCAGAGTTTCAAGAGAATATGTTGGTTACGACAAGGACCTCAATGTGTAGAACAACGCACGTTGTAGTTGTCGAACGAAAGTATTATACCGCTGTAGAACAACTGAACTTCGAATACTGTCTTTGATATGCAATGCTACTCTAGCTGAAGTAGTATAACAATTGCTCTTAAAACCCACATATGGATTCACACGTTTTGGAGACGAAAATGTACTCTGAAGTCTGCATTATTGGTGGAGGCGCTGTAGGGTCTAGCATCGCTTACTTCCTCTACAGAAGCGGTTTAGAGCGAATACCAGTGTACTATGGCTCAGAAGATAGTGTTAAAGCTGTATCCGAGCAAGGTGGAGTTTTACTACATGATAAACAGCGAAAAGCAAGCCTAGTAGTACCAGTAGCACCAAGGTATTACATAAATCCCTTAGACAAGTGCGTTTTTGTGTTCAACACCGTAAAAGCATACGATGTCGACAAAACCTTGGAGTTGATGAAGAAAATAACACTTCCTCACAGTGTCGTGATCATGACTCAGAACGGGTTCGGCTCACTAGAACTAGCCGAGGAATCACTTTCAGGTATTCTAAAGGTTGCTGGAGGTGTTGTTTACTTCGGCGCGGAACGCGTGAACAGAGCTGAGGTAGTCTACCACGGTGGAGATACCGTGTTGACCGGATGTAGAAAAGAGCCCTGTATAGAGCTACTAGAACTATCCAGAATACTTAGACTGGGTGGATTAGAGTTCAGAGTAGTCGACGACATAGACTACTACAGATGGCTAAAACTAGCCTTAAACGCCGTAGTGAACCCCATAACTGCTCTAGCGAGATTCAAGAACAGGATTGTACTAGAGAAGGAGGGAATGGAGTTAGCCGAGATGATCCTTGAAGAAGTGTGCAAAGCAGCAAAAAAGCACGGTTACACGTTGGATATGAAAAGACTGCTAAGCTATGTAGAGAGAAGCGTAAAAGCTGTATCCGAGAACATTTCTAGCATGGCTCAGGATGTTCTAATGGGTAGAACAACGGAGATAGACTACATAAACGGCTTCATCTGGAAAACTCTTGGGGAGGAAGCCAAGGTGAACCGATCTATTACTCTACTGATTAAGCTTTTGGAGAAGTCCGCGAACATGAAGTAAGCTGGAACCTGAATAAATAACACTATGATCGTTATCCTACTGTGGTGTAGAAGCCGGGTCGATGAATGTTGCGAAAGAAGATCAGCGTTAGAGACATCCTGAAGATGAAAGGCAGAGAAAGGATAGCCATGATCACCGCATACGACTACTTAACAGCTAAGCTTGTTGATGCTGCAGGAGTTGACATTATACTAGTTGGTGACAGCGTAGGAATGGTTGTCCACGGCTATGAGTCAACGCATCCAGTTACCATGGAAATGATGCTCATGCACACCGCGAGCGTTGCACGTGCTAAACCGAAAGCTCTGATCGTTGGCGATATGCCATTCCTAAGCTATGAGGTAAACGTTGAGGAAGCAGTTAGAAACGCGGGATTACTCATACGCGCGGGAGCAGATGCTGTAAAGCTGGAGGGTGGTAACGAGATGGTTGATACTGTAAAGGCTCTAGTTAGAGCTGGTATACCTGTAATGGGTCATATAGGGCTCAACCCTCAGAGAGCGCTTCTCATTGGAGGCTACAGGAAAAGAGGGTTAACGGTTAAGGAACGTGAGAAAATACTCGAAGATGCCAAAGAGCTTGAAAAAGCTGGTGTTTTCTCGATTGTAGTAGAATACACCGCTGCCGACGTAGCTGAAACCATAACCAAGGAAACATCTGTGCCTGTTATATGCATTGGCAGTGGACCGTTCTGCGATGGTCAGGTCTTAGTTATAACAGATGTTCTGGGCTTAACGGAGACTCCTCCACCCTTTGCTAAAGCCTACGCTGATCTAAGAACCATAGTAGTAAATGCCATTAGAAGGTATGTCGAGGAAGTTAAAACCGGTGCTTTTCCATCCCGCGAGCACTACTTTTACTCCCAGGACCAGGGGTATTAGCTCATAACAGGCTTCTATTGAACCTGTGTAAAAGCTACTGGGATCTCGTTTTTCTCAAGTTGATCTTTAAACCCAGTATTACAATATCGCGGTTGAATATGTACGTTGCTACCATTGTCAATACAACGCTGAAGAATATTGCAACAGCAACCGAGATCAACCCGTAAATAGGTTGACCCGTGATACTTGATAGCACGTAGAGAGCGGGGATCGGTATTACGATCATCCCGGATACTACAGCAAACGCGAGGTTCGGCTCCATGCCCATGAAGATTAACGCGAATGCTATACCAAAGTATACGAGCGTTACTGGTGTTGTCAGAATACCCGCTGTTCTTTCATCGGTTGATATGGAGCCCAGAATGATACCTAGAGCTCCAGAGGAGTAAAGACCTAGAAGAAGAGTTACTCCTGTTGATACTACAATTAGTTTCATAGTGTTACCCCCGAGTTCCCCCAGTAATCCTCCAATGGTTATCAAGAAGCCTTCTCCACCAGCGGTTGCAGGCTGATTCGTGGGCGACGTATACGCGAAACCCATTACCAGTAAAATTAAACCCGCAAGGTACGCTAATGCTATTATCATTGAAGCGATCGACGCACCTATGATCTTCGCTAGAACTATTCTGCTTCTCTTAATAGGCTGTGATAGTAGTAGCTCAAAAGCTTTCTCAACCTTCTCGAGAGCAACCAGCTGAGAAGCGTATGCAACGTTGGGACCAACAACTATGCTTATGAGAAGTGGCAGAAAGGAAATAAAGCTTATAAAGCTTAGCAGATGTTCTGAGTCGACTTCACGCCCGTAGAACAGTGCTCTTCCACGTATATATACCATTTTATCTCTATAGAGTTCCTCGCCGTAGACGTTCTTGAACGCTTCACCAATTGCGTACCTAACTAGACTCCTGACTTGAGCTATGAGGTTTAATCTGGCTTGTACACTGATCTGCGATGTAGCATCAATCTTAATCAAACCCTCCAGGAACAAGGGTGCATACGGGTTCGTCGCGTTATCCGTGAATCCTTTAGCTATGAGTATACCCAGACCTGCTCTTTCTACGGCTTCACCCAAGTCTTTGCAAACAAGCACTCGACCTTTCGTTAATTCGTTCAAAATTCTCACGACTTCCCTGGTTAACGGTGTATCCTCTTCTAAGACTACACCGATGTTCATTGCTAATGCAACTTGAGCAGCTTCTTCAACACCTCTCCTGGCAATACCACCGAGGATGCCGTAGAAGACCACGAGTACTACTATTGAGATAAGGAATGCCGGGTTCCTTAGGAACACCTTGATCTCTCTTTTTACAAGCTGAGCAAGAACCATTGCTTTCCACCCTAGGACTGCTTGAGCTTTACGAACACTTCTTCGAGATTAGCTGAGTTGGTTTTTCTTTTAAGCTCTTCAGGAGTTCCCTCAGCCAGCAACTTGCCAGCGTATATCATGCCAACTTTATCGGCTAAGTACTCTACTTCGAGCATGTTGTGGCTACTCATTAGTACTGTTATACCGTATCTTCTGTTGTAGTGCTTTACGAGGTTTCTAACTTGCAGAGCTCTTTCAACGTCTAAACCAGCTGTTGGTTCATCTAGAACTAGTAGCTTGGGTCTAAGAGCTAGAACAACGCTTAGAGCAAGAATTCTCTTCATACCTTTGCTGTATGTTCTAACTGGTCTTTTAAGGTCCTTACCGAGGCTTGAGATCTCGACGGCTTCACCAATAGCTTCTTCTAGTTTTCTACCAGTAAACCTAAGTGACAGCATAAACTTTATGAAGTCCAAGCCTGTGAGATCTCTGTAAGCACCTGCTTCTTCTGGAAGATACGCTATCAGGGATCTCGCTTTTAACGGTTCTCGAACTACGTCTACACCGTAAACCTTCACGGTCCCCCTTGTAGGCTTCAGCAGTGTAGCAACTATTCTGAGAGTAGTTGTTTTACCACTCCCGTTAGGACCTATCAAAGCGTATATTAAGCCGTGCTCGATTGTTAAGTTCAACCCATTTACAGCTATAACACCACCGCTGTAGACCTTCGTAAGGTCTCTTACTTCAACAGCATACTCCAATCTCAAAGCACCTTTTTCTACCTCTGGACATTTATTTAATCATTGGTTTTAGATGTAATTAAGACAGCTCCAGTAACAATGAGTAAGAGGTGTTTGCCATGGTTTTGAAGTACAAGCTGATCTACCTGGTTATAGATGGTGCTGCCGACAGCCTTAGTGATCCCGTTACAACACTGGAAGCTAGCCGGAAACCCGGTTTAGACTGGATAGCGAAGAATGGTGTCTGCGGGGTTATGTACACTGTTGAAAAAGGCATAGCGCCCGAGAGCGATGAAGCGGTGATCTCGATACTCGGCTACAATCCACATGAAGTTTACACTGGTAGAGGCCCTCTTGAGGCTCTAGGAGTTGGACTCGTTTTCACAGAGGGATACGAGGTAGTTTTCAGAGCTAATTTTGCTACGGTAGATCCTGCTACTATGAGGATACTGGATAGACGTGTTGGCAGAAGCCTTTCCACGGAAGAGGCTAGAAAGCTTGCAAAAGCGTTGGAGTACGTGGATCTAGGCTTACACGATGGATACGCAAAGGTGGTAGCAACCGTGGGACATCGAGCCGTCGTATTGATTGGTAGTAGAAGAGAGAAGCTATCACCACACGTTAGCAACAATGACCCCGCGTACGCGAGAAAAGGGTTAACAAGCATTGCTGTAAGTGGGTTTGAACCGTACGTTAAACCCGTGGAACCCCTGGACTACACAAGGGAAGCTAGGATCACAACTGAACTAGCCAACAGGTTTTTCGAGTTATCCACCAGAGTACTGCAGGAACACCCGGTTAACAAGGAAAGGATCAGCAGAGGTCTACCTCCAGCCAACGCCATACTCCTGAGAGATGCTGGTGGAAGCCTGCCGAGAGCCGAGCCCTTGGGTTCCAAGTACAAGTGCAAGTTCGCTGTGCTAGCAGAAATGCCCGTTGAAGTTGGTATAGGAAGAGCTTTTGGAGCAAGTACCATACTTCTAGAGCCTCCAACCGGAAACCCAAGGTCAGACTACGCAATTAGACTCGAGAAAACCCTGGAGGCACTTAAGGAAAACGACATCGTTTACGTTCACCTTAAGGGACCAGACGAGCCTGGACATGATGGTGACTTTGAGCTTAAGAAGAGGAGGATCGAGGAGATAGACGAGTTCTTTGTTCAACCCCTGATCGATGCTCTGAAAGATCGATTCGCTATCCTGGTAACCTCGGATCACGCTACACCACCAAGCAAGAGATCGCACACAGACGATCCCGTGCCAGTAGCATTCTACATGCCGGGAATACAGCCAGATAGCGTTGAAAAGTTCACCGAAAAGGAGTGCATTAAAGGAGCGCTCGGAACAATAGAACATGGATGGATGCTCTTGCCTAGAATTATCAAGAAGATTCAGGACAAGGAAGTTCAGGAAATGCAATAATTATCCAGACGGAAGTTAAAACAATTTAAGATGAGAACAAGCTTTAGCTCGTGTTGCGGAGACGTACCTGAAACGTGATGTTTACGCTGTCTCCTGTGTTTAACTCCATGTAGAACGACTGAAGTACTATCATTGGCATGTCTCCTCCAGGTTTCTCTGAGTCAAGGAAGCCGAAGGAACTCGGCTCTACAGTAAACACCAGGTTACTTAAACTGCTTTCACTAAAGTTACCTCTTTCAATCCAGTGCCTCACTCTAACTCTACCCTCACCGGGATCCGTGTAATCCGCTATAGTGAAGTATGGAGCTTCCGGCTCAGTAAAACCTATGCTGTAGGATACAGACACTTTTGCATTGTTGATTCCAGATGTCGTATACTGCACCGAGCGAGTTGAGCCAGTGCCCTTAGGTTGCCAGTCATCTAGGATCTGACCAGGCCATGTATCACTGCGCCAGTGTATAGTGGTTTCAAAGAGCCTAGGGTAGTGATCAAAGGTTTGCCAGTTACACTTTGTTTTAAACCCAACACCAGCATGCATTGTGTACACGTACCATACGTGATACACATCTCCAGTAACTGTTGTGGTATCACCACAATAGTACCTAACGTAAACGTACTGCCTTCCCGTTTCTTCACTGCAACCTCTTCCGTACGTTGGATTCGTGATCCACCCTATGTACCCCAGTAACACCATGTTAGTAGGTTCTGAGATTATACTTTGATGCGGTATGCGTGCTTCAGGTGGAATCTCGCTCTGAGGTAGCAACTCACTCCACTCCAGTACAGCACCAAGTACTATGTGAAAGTCCTTAACGCTGAGGGTCTCCACAATTATTAATCCAGGGGGATCAGCTGTGAACACTATCATATCTGCACTCTCAAGTACCGGGTGAATGAGCCCTATTCCAAGCTTATCATCGTTTACCGTCTGATCAGGGCTTAGAGGGATAATTGGTTCAACTCCAATGTAACCTAACGCTTTGAGAACAGCAGAGTGCGAGTCTACAGCCTCTAATCCTCTTACCTTGGGACCCGTGTTCAAGTATGCTACAGCACATTTCCTGCAAGTACTCAGAATGGTTGTCAGAAGCTCCGTGTACAAAGGTAAGTTCTTTGCAACCCTCTCTGAGTGAACAAACACTAGGGCTCTCTCGAGCACGGCTTCATCGTGGTCCAATTGCTTCACAGCTTTATCAAGTCCTACATTCTTCAGAAGTCTCATGAACTCGGGTGGTAGGTACTCCACATAGTAGAGTGAAACCTTCTCCGAGAGAGAACATAGATCGACTCCAGGTGCAGAAGTGCTTACATCGTTGACTTGAAGGATATGAAGTGTAATGAATGGTGTGGCGATCAACGCTATGATTAATGCCGATAACACATAGAGGATTTTACTACCCAATCCCACACTATGCGTCCTTTACCCATTTTTCTCCACGAATCCCTATATATGTTTTCGACTGGTCATGAACACTATTTATAGTTTGAACGCAGACTATGTTTTAATACTATACTACTGTGAGATATGCATGGATCTTCGGGATGCACTGAGTACTTTGTTCAGAGAGTGGGGTTAGCTGATGAAGATCATAGTGCCTTTACATGTCTCCGGGGTTTGGATTGCTAAGTACTCGGATGATCCTCTGGAGACGGGTAGTCTCGGTGCTGGATTAAACCTAGCAGTTTACGCTGTGGGAAGAGAGCTTGCTGGGTCGTGCAGACTACTGGTGAACAGGTTTGAGGTTTTTCGTGAACAAGCTCTAGAAGTATGCAACCATGCGGGAACAAGTACCGGTGTTGAAGTTGAACTCCCGGTTGAGCTGGGAAAAGGGTTTGGTGCATCAGCTGCTTTGCTTATCGCGCACTCTCTCGTGTCCCATGCACTAGCAGGTAAACCTAGTCTCAGAGCTCTGCAAGTAGCTCACATTGTTGAAGTCAAGTACAGAACTGGTCTTGGCGATGTGATCGCCGAGTATACGGGTGGATTAGCAATTAGAGTTAAACCGGGAGCACCAGGTGTTGGTTTAGCGTACAGGGTTATTCCTAGACAAAGAGTTGACCTCGTGGTTGCTGAGCTTAATGGAGTTGAAGACACTTCGCGAATGCTCTCGAGGATCACCAGCGAGGTCTACCGAGTGGGTGAAAACCTGTTGAACAGGGTTGTAGAAACAGAGGATGTTCACGTCTTCTTCGAGAGTGCTAGGAAGTTCACGAGTATGCTGTTTGATTACACACCGGCCAAGTCTCTGCTGAGCGGTCTTAAAGGCGTTATCGATTACTACATGAAGAAATCCGCGCTTGTAGTATGGGTTGAGAGAGAGTACGCTGATGATGTCCTGAGCTCCATTAGGAGCAAAGGTATTAGAGCCTTTAAGACAACAATATCACCTATTGGTGTAAACCTTGTTCATACCAATTAATCATCCGAGGAGAACAAGTCTACTGATTAGAGAGAAATTGGTTGAGGGTTTCCGCAGAGGACTTGTAGTCGAAGAAGGATTGATCGCTCACGGTCGTGGTGAATGCTTTGATTACCTCTTAGGTGAAACAACGCAATCGTTCGCACAGAAGGCCATTGAAGCTGCTGCCGCTTACCTCTTACTCGCCAAGTACCCCGTTATCTCGGTCAACGGTAATACCGCTGCTCTCGTCCCCAGAGAAATCGTGGAACTAGCTAAAGAGGCAAACGCGAAGATCGAAGTTAACCTGTTCTACAGAACAAGGGAAAGAGAAGAAGCTATTGCTAAATGGCTCCGCGAACATGGTGCTACCGAGGTTCTCGGGGTAGGAGACGATGCATCCGCTACGATACCAGAGCTCTTCAGCGAGAGAAGGCGTGTGAGTCCGCGTGGAATTCTGATAGCAGATGTTGTACTCGTACCACTGGAGGACGGGGATAGAACAGAGGCTCTTCGAAAAATGGGTAAAACAGTTGTAGCCATAGACTTAAACCCCCTATCTAGAACTGCTAGAAGCGCGTCCGTAACGATAGTGGATAACGTTGTGAGAGCGATGCCATTGCTTGTCCAGAAGGTCAAGGAGTTCAAGAGCAAAAACCGCGGTGAGCTAGAAGCTATAGTGAGTAGCTACGACAACAACTCTGTACTACAGGAAGCGCTAAGATACATTCTTAGAAGACTGCAGGAGCTATCAGAGTCCAAGCTCATAGTTAGTTTCCCTTAAACGCATCCTCCGGAGAAGGCTAGAAGAGCAACCCTGGTTTAGCTTTCTTTCTTAAGGATTCTTGAAATGTAGTCAACTACATATCTGGCTATCTCGTGTTTTGTGAGTAGCCCTTCAGCTATTAGTTCATCCTTATCGTTCAGTATTACTGCTTCAAGGAAGATCTTTCCGAATCCAGCCTTCTCGGATAAGATGTTGTTTGCTACAATAATGTCGAAGCCGTACTCGGAGATCTTCTCGAGGGCTTTCCTGCGTAGCTCATCTCCACGCGCTGTCTCAGCAGCAAAACCTACAAGAACCCTTGGTTTGTTAACAATAGCCTTTACAACCTTTGGCGTGGACTCGAGCTCGAGAACAAGTTCTCTGAACTGCTTCGTAGGTATCTTGCTCTCCGATTTCACCTTAGGCTTGTAATCAGCTGGTGCTGCAGCAAGAACTACTGCATCGTAGTTGTACTTAGACGTGTACTCATTAACCGCTCTAGCCATATCTTCTGTCGTATCCACGTGAACCTTTTCAACCATGTAGGGGGCATCCGTGGATAGAGGCCCATGAACCAGGGTGACCATTGCGCCTCTAGCTACAGCTTCACGTGCTACGAGAACCCCCATTAACCCACTGCTCGGGTTCGTTAAAACTCTAACTGGATCTATGTACTCCCTCGTAGGTCCTGCTGTAACAAGTACTCGAGCACCCTCGAGGTCTCTGCCTCTGTTGACCACAGCGTCAATGTAGTGCACTAGGTCCTGAAGTGGAGGATACTTGGCTTTGTCCTCTTCTACGTAGGGTGGAACAACGAGAACACCGTATTCTCTCAGCATCTCTACGCATCTTCCGTAAACGGGTGATCTGAGAAGCCTTATGTTCATCGCTGGTACAACTATGACTTTCTTACCGCTTCCGATCGCAGCTGTAGCTGTTAAAACCAGAAGCTCATCTAGAACCCCGTTTGCAAGCTTACAGATGGTGTTGAGAGTGGCTGGTGCTATAACCACGGCATCAGCCCACTTAGCCAGGTCTATGTGCTCGGTTTCACCTGTCATCTCCACGTAGGGTTTTGAACCGGTAGCCCAGTGGAATAGGTCTGGGCTTACCAACCTTGCCGCAAACTTTGTCATTACCACTTTGATAGACGCACCAGCTCTAATCAGGGCTCTAGCGAGGTCTACGGATCTGTAAGCCGCTGTTGAACCAGTGACGCCAAGAACTATGTTCTTCCCGTAGAGCGGGGTGTAAACCGATAACCCAATGTCCTCCGGTAATCTCCACGTCTCCTTAAACACTAATTAACACCTTTACACGGTTTACTATAAACCAGGGCTTAATATGGGGTATGAACCTAGCGTCGAGAGTATTTTCGAGGAAGCTCGAAGACGCTTATCTACCAAAGCTCCCGGCTACAGAGTTAGATGTGCAACAAGCAACGACATAGACAAGGTCATAGAGATCAACATGCTCTCACTACCAGAACACTACCCCAGGAGCTTCTTCGTGGAACTACTGGAGAACTGGGGTGAAGCCTTCTACGTTGCTGAGTCACCAGAGGAAGAGGTAGTTGGGTACGTAATGTGCAGAGTTGAAATGAAACCGGGTTTCTTCAAAAAATTCCTTGTTAAGAGCGGTCACATAGTAAGCATAGCAGTACTCGAAAAACACCGACAGAAAGGACTGGGGTACGCTTTAATGGCGCATGCTATGAAGAACCTGTACGATAAGTACAAGTGTGGTGAAACATACCTCGAGGTTAGAGTATCCAATGTGCCTGCAATAAAGCTGTACGAAAAACTAGGGTACAGGGTAATGAAGATAGAAAAAGGCTACTACCTCGATGGAGAAGACGCTTATGTCATGGCGAGAAGACTACCCTAGAGAAACCTCTTGTAGCTCTCTATATTACTCCTTAGACTGCTTAAACTACACTAGAGAGGGCTGAGCTACTTTGGAGTTCAAACATGTTGAAGAAGTCATGAACGATGCTTATGTGGATCAGCGGGTTTGTATACGCGGATGGATATACAGGAGGAGCGTAGTTGGTAAAAAAGCATTTGTAAGAGTTCGAGATTCCACCGGTGTTATCCAGGTAGTTGTTGATGCTGCTAAGCTTGGCGAACCACTCGTAGATGCACTGAAGGATATAGGACTGGAGGCGAGCGTTGTAACCTGTGGAACTGTGAAAAGAGAGGAGAGAGCTCCAGGTGGCTACGAACTCGACTCCGACTACTTCGTAATAACCGGGTACAGCAGAGACTTTCCGATCAAAGGCGGTGAAGGAGTAGAGTACCTTCTTGATGTAAGACACTTGTGGATTAGAAGCCCAAAATACGCTAGGATTTTCAAAATAAAACACACCGTTCTAAAAGCCGGTAGAGAATACTTCACGAACAATGGCTGGTGGGAAGTAACACCACCGATACTCACAGCATCAGCGTGCGAAGGTGGAGCAACGCTGTTTCCCGTAGACTACTTCGGCTCGAGAGCGTACCTAAGCCAGAGCGCTCAGTTGTACCTGGAAGCACTAGTCTACGTGTTAGAGAAGGTGTGGAGTTTAACTCCTAGTTTTCGAGCTGAGAAATCAAGAACAAGGAGGCACCTAGCAGAGTACTGGCACCTTGAACCCGAAGCAGCCTGGTACAGCTTTGAGGACATGATGAAAGTCGCCGAGGAGCTAGTAGCGTACATTGTTGAAAAAGTTCTCGAAGAGCGCAGAAGGGATCTCGAAGAACTGGGAAGGAATGTAAACCTCCTGAAGAAGGCTTTAAACACACCCTACCCAAGGGTCAAATACGATGAAGCGATTGAAATGCTCCAGAAGAAAGGAGTTAACGTAAAGTGGGGCGATGACCTGGGTGCTGACGAGGAGAGAGTTTTATCAATGGAGTTCGAGACACCATTCTTCGTAACGCATTTCCCAAAGCACATTAAGAGCTTCTACATGAAGATCGACAGGTCAAGACCAGATGTAGTCCTAGGCTTTGACCTACTAGCTCCTGAAGGTTACGGAGAAATAATCGGTGGTGGTGAAAGAGAAGACAACTACGAGATACTTCACCAAAGGATCCTCGAACAAGGGTTAAACCCCGAGGACTACAAGTGGTACCTTGACCTGAGAAAGTACGGTAGTATTCCACACAGTGGTTTCGGTCTGGGTATCGAAAGAGCTGTAATGTGGATAGCAGGACTAGACCATATTAGAGAGGCTATTCCGTTTCCAAGGTACAGAGAGAGAATATACCCGTAGATAGAAGATAGAGAGTTAAGAGTCCTGATCGAACGTGTGTTCATCGTGTAAAAAGCATGCAAGGTATTCAAAGGCGAACAGTATGATCGGGGATGAAATATACGAGAATCTCTCAAGAATCCACAAGATTAATATCGACGACTTTGTTGCTCCTAAACTTAGCAGTGTTCCGCTTTTCGAGTTCATCGTTGCCGTAGTGCTCAGCCAGAATACTAGTGACAAGAACGCTTGGAGAGCCTACGCAAACCTTAAGAAGAAACTTCAAGTTATTACTCCTCAAGCTGTCATTGAAATGGGTGTAGACGAACTTTCATCGAGTATAAGAGTAGCTGGAATGCATAAGCAGAGATCTCTCAAGCTGATCGAGCTTGCAAAGATCTTTGTGGAAGGAAACTTAGAGAATGCGTTAACAAACTACGTTAAAAGCGGAAGATATGATGAAGCTCGAAAACTTCTAATCGACCTTCCCGGAGTTGGAGCCAAAACAGCTGATGTAGTACTGCTGATGCGATACGGTGTACCCACGTTCCCCGTTGATACGCACATTATGAGGATAACGCTTAGACTGGGCTTCGTGAACAAGAAGAACTACGAGCTTGTAAGAAGCTTCTGGATGAAAAACACATCACCCAGGTATTATCTTCCGCTACATCTTCTTCTCATAACTCACGGTAGAAAAATCTGCCGCTCGAGATCACCGCTATGCTCTGGGTGTGCAATAAGGAAATACTGTAGATACCCTGCGGAAGATGCAAAGTGACTCGTGGAGAGCTACTGAGGAAAATAGCTAAAGAAGTTCTTGGTGAAGAGATCGCTTCCAGGTTATGGAAAAGACTGGAGTTCATAGGTGATATAGCTCTCATTAGAACCCCTCTCGGCTTGGAGCCGCTACTACTCAAACCTCTTGCCGAGGAGATCATCAAGAGGTTCCCTTACGTGAAAAGCGTGTGGGCAGCTATACCTGGCATAGAAGGAGCTTACAGACTTAGAAAATACATATGGCTTGCCGGCGAGCAGAGAAGCGAAACCGTGTACAAGGAACACGGGTGCCTCTTCAAGGTTGACATTAACAAGGTATACATATCACCGAGCTTAAACTACGAGCACATAAGGATCGCAAAGCTCGTTGAACCCGGCGAAGTTGTTGTCAACATGTTCGCAGGAGCTGGGCTTTTCAGCATAATAATAGCGAAGTACTCAAACCCCTTGAAAGTCTACAGCATAGACATCAACCCTGACGCTTACTACTACATGGTTGAAAACATCAAGCTGAACAAAGTCGAACACGTCGTTGAAGCTCTGCTAGGGGATGCAAAAGATGTCATCATGACCAAGCTAAGGAACGTTGCCAACCGCGTACTTATGCCATATCCAGAGCTTGCACTTGAGTACCTAGCGTACGCCCTAGAGGCTCTTCAAGGTAGAAGAGGTTACATTCACGTGTACCTACACGTTAAAACAGAGAGAGGTGAACACTGGAAACATAAAGCCTTAAGTATTGTTGATGCAAAACTCCACGAAGTAGGTGTAAGAAACTACAGGATTTTAAACGTAAGAAAGATCAGAAATGTGGGTCCGCGAATGCACCAAGTCGTTGTAGATGTTCATGTGAGTTAAAATCATGTTCTACTTCTTTCTTCTCGTTTACGTTCTTTTGCCTTCTTCCTGGATTTTTCTTCTACCGCTTCAACTTCGTAGCATTTAACTCCAATGTCCATTAAGCTTGTGAAGAACGCGTCAAGGAACCTTACGTGAACACCCTTTTGACCAACAAATGCACCGTAGGCATTACTCTCTACTTTTACTGCTAGGTATGGCCCGGCGAAGTCTACGTCTACAATGTGCTTGTAGATCCAGCTAACCGGGTGAACAGCTCTTATGAACGGCTTGAAATCTAGTGTCAATTCTACAGCTCTAAGCTTAAGTTCTGTATCCTTTTCGATGGCGTTTATTCTCTCTCCTCCCTTGCCAATCAATCTTCCCTGGAAGCCCTCCTTTACAACTATTAAAGCGTCTGGAGTATGCTCACTTGTTATGTTGAACTTCTTCTTTAATCCTATGAGATCTACAACTGTTATCAGGTCAGCGTCTGGTGCGTGAACATTGGCAGATGACATGACCTGCTTCTCCACTTCGTTCATTGTTCTGCCTCTCATTTTAGACTCTAGTAACAGCTTAATACCCATTCTAGCTCCTGGTCTAATAATGTCCTTTAACCCAAGGTCTACTATTCTCGCTTTTTCTTCTCCCATCAGCAGTTCTCTTAGTAGTGATGCCGCGTCTCTGCTTCCAATGCTCCTCTGGAATACCGGGTCACCTGCTATTATCAATCTACTGTTCTTACCTACTCTCGTTATAACCTCAATAGCTGTTTCAACGGGAATATTTTGTGCATCATCTAGTAGTATAATGGAATCATCGAATGTTCTACCTTTGAGGTAATGCGTATCTGCAAACACTACTTGACCCTTGGAGATGATCTCCTGAACTTTGCTCCAATCTAAAAGCCCTGATATCACATCCTCAACGTAAGACTGTACTACTCTGTAGTACATTTCACCCATATCTGCTGCTGTTAGCTCTTTTCCAGATACAACGTCAATTAGAGGTCTTGTGATAACGAACCTTCTGTACCTTCCAGAAAGAACGGAGTCTATTCCATAGGCTATGCTGAACAAGCTTTTCCCGCTACCAGTAGGTCCAAACAATCCAACTATCTCGTACTTTCTATCAGCGAGTACCTTGATCATCTCCTCTTGTCCGGGTGACATTGGCTGCAATTTTGCGAATATGCTTTCACTCATAGCCTACTGCACACCTTACCATCTAAACGATGATTTACCATAATGGAAACACAAACAATAAAGTGTTATAAAAATTTTGCAACGGTTCTATTAAGTAAAATCTTCCAGCAGAATATCCTAGGATGGAAAAAGTCCGGTGACGTATGCGCCTTAAAGAAGAACAAAGTTATAGTGCTGTATTCAGTAAGCATCACTTTAAGAATGCCTAGTGTCGGCTGTAAACTCTGTCTTGGATCTCCGTGCCTCAAGGTCTTCAAGACTTCGATTGAAACAGTTATTGGGTTTGTTTTCTTTGAAGCTTATCTATCAAGCTCATTCCAAGTTTAAACTCCTCCGTAAGATCTGGAAATCCCGTGAAGAGTTCCAGTATGGTTCTGAGCTTACTCACTACTTTCTCAAGGTCTATTTCAGACTTCACGAAGAGGGAAATGAGCTCGTCCGTGTCGATTCGCTTTAACCACTGAACTAATAGAGCGTAAGCGTACTCGGTATATGGGTAAACTCCAATGTGAATAAGCTTCGCTATTAGGTGCTGTAGTTTAGGTATTCTCAAAAAGTAGTTATCCAGTTCTACATCAATGGTGTTTTCTACTAGTAGCTCATCTATGCTTGATCTAGCGGTTTCAACCACGACCAATGGGTAGAATATTGTTGATACAGCAACTACACCATGATCTCTGAGGTTTTTGACAGCTTCAGCATAGTTTTCCTCGACATTGAATGCTTTTAGCAGCGTGTATAGTAGTTCCTCAGCGCAATCTCTCTTTGAAACAATTCTAACCTCTTCGATCGGTTTTACTAGCCCGTAGAGTACTACCGATACATCGTTTAGAACAGCGTATTTACAGCTTTTGTGCTTTCTGTAGACTTCACTCAGTGTATTCAATACTTTTTCAACTATCAAAGAACCTATGGTCTTGTTCACCCCTATCCAGGTTAGGTGCTTTATCCTAGGATACTTCGAATGGTGCGAGCAAGTACACTATTTTGCCAGGTCCTACGACAAACTCCGCTTTAAGTGGCATTTTGTTTGCAAACTGTATTGTAACGGTGTCTGAGACCTTAGCTACGGCTAGAATGTTGACTAGCTTTGCTGTGTCGTATGTAGCTTTAGCCTGTTCCTGCAGCTCAAAGGATATTAGCGCGAGAGAGCCCTTGGTGAACTTTGCTTCAAGTCTTCCTGCACCCACGGCTCTTATTACAAGAGCGTTCTCATCAGCGCTGAACTCAGTGTTTCCACCGGTTGCTTCTATATCCTCTATGACTCTCTTCAATGCCTGCGCCATTAGTTTAGCTGTTACCGTGAAGTTTAACTCTAGCTCCGAGATCTCTTGAACTGGTACATCCAGGTTTCTAAACCTGTACATGCTTGTAGCTACTGCTCCAGCGCCAATGGTGAATTTTACATAGTCACCTTCCGGCTCTATAACCAGGTTTTCACCTTTCTTAATATGCTTAAGTATTTTCTTCAGGTTGCTTACCGAAACTCCTATTTTAACTGGTTCCCCGACATCGTACTCAATGAACATCTCTGGTGGAAAATTCACCATGAACAATGAAGACTGATCCACATCGAACGCGCTGAGCTTTAAACCTTCAGGTGTAAGGTTTAATGCTACTTCCTCGGCTATGTTCCCTATAGCTTCCACTATTTCCTTGAAAAGCTTTGCCTCAGGGAGTACAACGCGTGTCACTGCTAACACCCCTAATATAGAATCCTTGGCTGTATTTTAAAACTCCGGATGCTTCTACGTGGGTAGTTTGATCAGCTCTAAGCTAAAGGCGTCTATTACAACACGTATATCTCTGAGGATCTGTGGCATTTCCTCAATGCCTAGCACTAGAACGTTGCCATATACTCTTAGTGGAGGTTTGAACAGCGTCACTAAAGCTGGTAGAACGTACTTAGCCTTAGCTAGCTCTCTGTACCTTGCTTTTAACCATGTATAGTATCTCAGTAGCTTGTTCATGCGCTCAATGTGCTTACTTGCAGCCTCCACGAGCTTAGCCTCGGAGTTCGCAGACCAATGCTTACAATCTATAGCTACTCCTATGCCGCTAACCGGCTCAACACCAAATACGTCAATTTCTAATCTTACGGGGCTTGTAAGCATCAACCTGTGCACAGCTTCATATCCTGATTCCAAGAGGATGCGTAGAGAAATCTCCTCGAAGTCCCTCCAGTTCAGAGTTTCACAGACTTTTGCTGGTTCGATACCTCTGCTTATAAGTACAAGTGCTAGTTCAACAGGTTTAACTAGTACAATCTCTTCTCTGAGAGTTTTGAAATACGCTCTGTACCTATCTATGATATTCTCGACAACTTCGATTGAAGCATTAGTTAACATGGATATTTCTTCGATTAAAAGCTTTCTGTGTTTTAGCATTGTATACAGTACTTTTGTCTCAAGAGTCAATTTAAGTCCCTATCCAATTAGCATTTGTTGAATAAGCTTACTAAATAATAGTTCTCTATGTTAAAATCATGGGCATAGGGGTGTAGCTCGGAGAATGGAGTTCATCGAGGAAGTTAAACATAGAGTTCTCATGGAAGAAGTTGTGGACTACAGAGTCCGCGCAGATATGAGTGTTTGCGAGCTGATAGAATCTTTCGGCAAAGCTCATGGATTCATGGCTGGACATGTGTATAAAGCCTCTGTTGTTCTAGCTGAGATGCTCAAGGATCCTGATACAACAAGAATTCTGTCATTTACAGGGAATATTGTGTCCACGGGGCTTCGAGGTGTTCTCGCTCAGATTGTTAAAAGCAGGTGGTTTCACGCAATAGTTACAACATGTGGTACCATAGACCACGACATTGCTAGAAGCACTAAGCACAAGTACTTTAAGGGTGAATGGATGTATGACGATGCTATGCTATACAGCCTTGGGATTCATAGACTCGGAAACGTGCTCATTCCTGTTGAAAACTACGGGGTAGCTATTGAGAAATTCACGCGTGGTCTACTGGAAGAGCTAGCAAAGATTAAGAAAAAGTGGAGTGTTAGTGAGATCTTGCACGAGGTAGGAAAAAGGCTTAATGACGAGAACAGTATTCTTCGCTCAGCGTATGAAACTTCTACACCCGTGTTCGTTCCCGGTATCTACGATGGAGCCTTCGGTTCACAAGTAGTGTTCAATCATAGCACACTTGGAGTAGAACTCGACTTAATCACCGATGAAAAAAAGATCATCGAGCTTGTAGTATCGTCAAAGAAACTGGGGGCTCTCATAATCGGTGGAGGTATCAGTAAACATCACACGATCTGGTGGGCTCAGCTCAAAGAGGGGTTAGACTATGCTGTTTATGTAACAACGGCTGTAGAGTACGATGGAAGCCTTAGTGGCGCGCATCCACGAGAAGCCATTAGCTGGGGTAAAGTGAAAGCCTCTGGAAAAAGTGTTGTTGTTTACGGTGATGCAACAATAGTTCTTCCATTGATAGTTACAGGTGCACTCTGTTATTTGGGGTCTAGCTTTTGATCAGAGTACACATAGGAGTAGACGACGTTGACTCTATACAAGGGGGCTGTACAACTCATTTTTCAACGATATTAGCCTATAGACTGAAGCGGGAGGTTAACGTTGAATTCCTGGACTACTTGAATCTCGTTAGATTAAACCCTTCTGTTCCCTATAAAACGCGAGGTAATGGTGCCGTTGCGATAAGAGTCGCGGTAGAGTCAGAGGATGATGTTTCGGAGATATGGGAGATCGCAAAGCAAATGGTGTACGATTATACGTCTGAGCTAAAAGATCCAAAGCACCAGCCGGTTATAGCTTTACTGGAAGGAGATGTTAACGAGGAATTGTCTAGATTAGCTGAGAAAGCTCTGTTCGACATTGTACCGCTGGATCTCGCGTTTCGGGTTGCAGAGAAAACTAATATCAAGTACTATGCTCCCAAGGGTTTAAAGCGTGGACTAGTGGGAGCACTGGCTTCTATAGGCTACACAATGCTTAACATCGACCACACCTACGAACTCATCGCCTACAGGAAGAGAGAGTACTGGGGGGCACCGAGGCTTGTTGATCCCCACAGCATTATTGAACTCGATAAGCTCTACGGTAACCTGATGATACTCAACTACGACCCCCAAACTGGACGAATCCTAGTAACTCCGCGTGGTTCAGACCCGGTTCTACTCGGCTTGAGAGGAGAAGATCCCGGTGTTCTCGCAGAGGCGTTTAAACTGGTTAAAGTATATGAGCCCATCGAGTACATCGCTATTTTTAGAACAAATCAGCACACGGACAGCCATATACACCCTGTTAACACCATATGCCGTGTAAGACCCTATACCTGCGTCAAGGTCGTAGGAAGAGTAAAGAGTAAACCCCGAAGAAGTACTGGAGGACATGTCTTCTTCGAACTCTGCGACGAGAATTGCTGCATAACTGTTGCTGTTTATGAACCAACGAAGGGTTTCAGGAACATAGCCGAGAAACTTTATCCTGGAGATCTCGTCGAAGTCTATGGATGCATAAGACCACCAGGTCCGACCCATGGAATAACACTAAACCTCGAAAAACTCAGGGTTATTGAATTGACCGAAGTCGTTGTTTTCGAAAACCCTAGGTGTCCTCTCTGTGGTTCTCGCATGGAGAGCATGGGTAAGAATAAAGGTTACCGTTGTCGTAAGTGCAAGTACAAGGATGCTTCTGCGTCAAAGGTCTCTGTGACACTACCACGTGATCTAAAGCCTGGTTGGTATCAACCACCCTATTCGGCTTTTAAACATTTAATGAAACCCATTGAGAGGTTTGGTAAGGAGAAAGCTGGTTTTGATGGACAAGTAAAATACGATGTTGTCGTCAAGTTGGCATAGCATTGCTTTCTCTAAAACCAATGAAGCAAAGTACAATAACTGCTTCAATGCGTACTTCTCTTGGATTTATTTATACTGTAAACATGTATAAGTACATTTGCACCCCAGAAGATACATGTATGTATGTTACGAAGGTGTATGTATGAACCGTGCTTCGAGAAGAGTTAGGGAGATCCCTCAGAACCCTCACAGAATTCTCATTGCTAAAGCACACGAACTCAGAAGAAGAGGCGTAAGAGTGTACGATTACACTGCTGGTCAACCCGGTCTTCCTCCAGATAGGGATGCTCTAGAATACTTCATGGAGATGGTTAGAAGAAATCCTTTCGACCACTTCAGGTACATGCCTACACAGGGATTACCAGAACTCAGAGAAGCCATAAGCATGGACATCAAAAAATACGGAGGGGTAGATGTCTCGCCGGATCAGATCGTTATTACAACTGGGGGCGCTGAAGCACTTCTCTTATCCATGTACGCTCTTCTCGACGAAGGAGACACCATTCTGCTTCTAGACCCTTCGTATAGCGTGTACTGGGATCAAGCTAAGCTCGCCAAACTCAGAGTTGAAACCTGCGAGCAAACCTTTGAGCGAGGTTTTAACCCAGATCCCGAGTGCATAAAGGAGAAGCTTGGGTCTAGAGCAAAAGCCATAATACTAGCTAGCCCTGACAACCCAACATCGAGAGTCATAAGCGACGAAGTGGCTAAAACCATCGTAGATGTGGCCTACGAGAAGAAAGCTTGGATAGTCTACGACGTTGCCTACAAGCATCTTGTTTACGAAGGTGAGCACGTGTGGATGGAGAAGTACGCACCTTCACTTGACTACATGCTTGTTTGCGGCTCCTTCAGCAAGGATATAGCAATCCCAGGTGGTAGACTAGGCTATATTTACGGTCCAAGAGATGTAGTAACAGAGATCGTTAAGCTCAAAGCGTTGTTTGGTATAGTATCACCTGTTCCAATGCAATGGTTAGCTTACTACTACCTTGCACAGGGCTTCAAGGAGAAGTATCTCCGCGAAGTAATACCCATATACAGAAGAAGAAGGGATGTTGCTTACGAAGCGTTCAGGAAACTCTTTACTGAAGCAAGAGTTCACAAGCCTACTGCTAGTATGTACTTGTTCCCAGATATAAGACCATACCTGGAAGTGCTGGGATTAAACGACCTCGAATTCACCATTAAACTCGCAGAGTCAAAAGGTGTTGTAGTACTACCAGGTTCAATATTTGGTAAAGCCGGTGCAGGACATCTGAGAATAACATTTGTAACAATGGAGGAAGAAGAACTAGTTGAAGGATTTAAGTTAATGAAAGAGTTCCTTGAAAACACACATCCGCAGAAGACGTCTACAGGATGACTTAAAAGTTCATAGTATGCTTGCATCGAACACTACTAAAAGATAGCTCTAATCGAGGCTCCGAAAAACTCAAGGGGTATCTACATGGTACAAGTTGCACGTTGTTGATTAACGTGTTAATAGAATCCTATTGTTTAACTACCAACTGAAAGAAGCAAGTTCTTTGTTGACAACTGTTGCTGGAAGTTGACCCTCCTTTATGTACTTGACAATAGCTTCTGCAACGAACTTCGAGGTCTCCTCTAAGGCTTCCCAGGAGAGACCGCCTATATGTGGAGTTAGAATAACATTTTCTAGTTCTATGAGAGGACTGTTGGGTGAAAGAGGTTCTTCCTTGAAAACATCAAGTGCAGCGTAAATTTCACCTTGCCTTAACCTTTCGATCAATGCTTCTTCATCAATTATTTGACCTCTAGCTGCGTTAACCAGTAAAGCGCCCTTCTTAATTCTATATATCCTCTCCTTGTTGATCAACCCTTGGGTTTCAGGAGTTAACGCCACAGACACTACTATGATATCAGACGTTTCGATTAACTGATCAATGTTTAGTCTAGATATCTCTAGCGCGTGCTCCATCTCAGGTTTAACTTTCCTATCCCAGTAGTACACTTCAGCACCAAAGGGCTTCAGTCTTCTTGCTACAGCAGCTCCAATTCTACCTAACCCAATTATCCCTACGCGTTTTCCACGTAGGACATGCCCCACCAGGTCGGAAGGTGTGCCGCCGGTCCATTTTCTCTGCCTAATGTACTTATCTCCTCTAACAATGTTCCTGTAATGCGCTAAGATCAAGGCTAATATATGATCAGCTACGCTTTCGGCTATGAAGTCAGGAGCGTTTGCTACAAGAATCCCTCTTCGAGTGGCTTCCGATACATCTACCTTGTCAAGTCCAGACCCGTGAACAAATATGAGCTTAAGCATTTTACCGAGCTCTATCAAGGATTTATCCACCTTATTCCACGGAGCTACGACTAAAACAGATGCATCACCTATTTCTTTCTCGAGCCATGGTCTAGAGGCTTCTCTGCCAGGGTAGAATACGAAATTGATTCCATGATTCTTTAGTATTTCAAGACCCGCTTTGTGCGGTTCAAACATGTAGACGACTTTCATTAAATCACCACGCCGAATGAAGTAGAGCACGCGTTGCTTTTATCTTTCACCCTTACTCTATTGAACTGCATATTATGCAATAACATGGAATAAGGATGCTGTTTACCGAACAAAGCCAGATTTCGCGTCGTACAAATGCCGTGGTGTCTTGGGCTTTTTATTTGCGTACCCTGATGTATTAACTTTTGGTGCATTCAATGAAAGCCTATGTTTCAGTAGATGTTGAGGGTTTGCCCGGTGTTGTTTCCGGTACAATGCTGAGTCCTTGGAGTAGTCAGTTTGCTAGAGCATCCAAGGTTATGACCAAGCTAACGAATATCGTGGTGGATGAGCTCTTCAAGAACGGTTTTAGCGAGGTTTACGTAGCCGATAGTCACGGGCTGATGACAAACATTGAATACCTTGAGCTGGATAGTAGAGCAACTATTATTCAAGGTTACCCAAGACCGTTCTCAATGGTGTCAATGCTTGATGATCAGTTCGCTGCTATATTCTTTCTAGGTTACCATGCAGCTGCTGGAACTAGGCACGGTATCCTAGAACATACCTATAGTGGAAGGGTATTCTTTGAAATAAGAGTGAACGGTGTTAGATCCAGCGAGTTCTTGATAAACTCTCTATACGCTGGAGAGCTCGGTGTTCCCGTGGCGTTGCTAGCAGGCGACGATCATCTTAGACGAGAAGTAGAAGACCATGCACCATGGGCAGTGTTCGTTCCTCTTAAAAAGGGTGTTTCAAGGTTTTCTGCTATTAGCCCTGGACTTGCCAAAGTCGAAGAGATGCTTAGAGCTGGTGTTAGAGAAGCCTGCGAAAAGCTTAAGAAGGGGGAACTTCGAACAGTCAAGTTCAACAAGCCGTACCGTGTTGAACTCGTCTTCAGAGAATCTTTGGTTGCAGACGTGCTTGAGAACTGGGATATAATGGAGAGAATAGATGCTTACACCTTAAGGTTTACAGCTGATACGGCTGGGAAGCTCTTCAATGTAATAGAAATAGCATCTCTAGTGGGATATGCAATAGAGAGCTTCAAAGCAAACCTAAGGTAGAAAATCGTTTTTAGTAGAGCAAACCTACGTAGCTTACACCTTGTAGCGGTTTTCTACGATCACACATCAGTCCAGGCCAGCTTCTTCACGGGCTAATCGTCCGCTGAGGTGCATATCATCATTTCCTTCAATATACTCTAAACCCGGAGCCTATTATTCCTGAGCATTGGTAACATGTGTGGAGGTGATAATGATCAGCTTGTAGAATGTCTCGAGTAAAACTACTTTTGAGCTAAAGTGCAACATATATCAGTAGGTTTTAACGGGTTGGTAGGGTGAATTCTCAGGAGATCTCAAAATACAATGCTGCAAAGAAGCTCTGTGATAAACTTAGAGGCGAGCTTGAGAAGAAGAGCTTTATAGGTATTGGAAGCGGCTCCACAGTAAAGGTCTTCTTGGATGTATGCTCAGAGTTTTTGAGAAATCACATATTAGTAGCTTCATCTATTGATACAGCGCTTTACGCTAAACTCGAACACAATCTACTTACAGTGGATATAACCAGCGTTGACGCACTGGACCTCTACGTGGATGGAGCCGACGAAGTAAGTACTAGACTGGACATGGTTAAAGGACACGGTGGAGCATTGCTGAGAGAGAAAACTCTAGCTTACATGTCGAACTGGAGAATTTACATTGTAGACTACTCGAAGTACACTGGACTGGAATATCTCTACAGGAAGCCGATACCCGTTGAAGTCGTTCCCTTTGCTCTTGGGTACTTTCTCAAAAACATTAATAAGCTGGGTGTTTACGAGCCTACAGTTAGAACTTCTGGTGGAAAACTGGGTCCCCTGGTAACTGACAACGGAAACTACATAGTAGACCTAAAACCTCTGCAACCAATCACCAATCCCTTGAAGGCTCACCAAGAACTTAAGTTCATGCACGGTGTTGTTGAAACAGGGTTGTTTCCATCGGATCTGCTGGTAGACGTCGTGATCGTTGGTTACGAGGACCGAGTAATCGAATTGGAAAAGAAAGTGGTGAGCAATAGTGCTAGGTAGTACTCATGTCCTCTTTTCGGTAGCACTAATCCTTTGGCTATACCCGGTGCGGGACCCCCTCGCGATCGCCCTCCTCTCGGTGCTGTCAGGAATAGGATCTACAGTTCCAGATCTAGACCTAAGGTTTAAGCATCGAAAAGCTCTTCACAATTTATTCGTACCGTTCATAATCGCTGTACTACTCATTATAGTATTTTCGAAGTTCAGTGGAATAGAGCTGTACGTTTCAGCATTCGTCTTAGGGTGGCTAAGCCATATACTACTGGATGCTCTCACTGTAAAAGGTGTTTACATGTTCTACCCCTTCTCCAATCGAGGATTCAAAATTGGATTGTGCAGATCCAATAGTTTTGCATGCAACTTTCTGCTCTCAGCACTATCAGTTGCTTTGATAAGCTTGAGAACCACGCTATGAACACCCTACACGCGGCTGATTATGTTGCCTCTCTTTGAGGAACCGTTTCCCGCTCTAGGTTTTCCTAGGGCTGATCATCACGGTTTCCCTGAGCTCCCTCCCCACGGTCTGCTGTGGGTCTCGGAAACCCAGGGTCACCGGGAGCAATTACTACTCATTGATCTATAAACATTGCTAAACATGATCACGTCAAGAGCTCTAAGCATCCATGAAAACCCACAAAACCCAGCACTCAAAACGGTAGCAAACCCTTAACCATTATTAATAGTATTTTTCAAGAACCTCTTTACTACATCTAGTACTAAGTTTGGTTTTTCCTCGTGTGGAAGATGCCCGCATTCGTTGATTATAACCAAATCCGTGAACGTGTGAGTAGAAAGTAACTCGTATAGTTCAATACTACTGCTTAGTGGAATTATTTCATTGTTGACTCCATGTATGATCAAGACGGGGGCTTTGATCTCGCTCAAATCGTCTCTTATATCGGGATATTCTCTGTATTTCATCAGCCAGTATAGTCCTTTATCCCAGTTTCTTGCTCTGAGCGGGTACTTGTATCCTTCCAGGATGCTGGGGGTTATCAATGACTTGTTGTACCATGCTCTGTAGAGAATCTCTTCTAGACGGTTAACCATAGCTCTTGCTAGTAATGGTCCATACTTGTCAGCGAGTGGTGTACCGTAAAGAACGTGTTCATGCCACTGTTTCCTTAGCTGTTTCCACGCTGGAGCGATAAGAACTAGAGCTGATATGTTCAAATCGCACATTAATGGGAGCAAAAGAGCTAGTCCTCCTCCAGCCGAGTGACCTATAACTACTAATCTGGACTCGTTTCTACGAACTTGTTTAACGAAGTTGCACGTTAACCGAACAGCTCCGTCAACGTGATAGGGATTAAAACCTAATTTGCTAGGGTCCACTCGCTCTGTCAAGCCGAATCCGGGTCTGTCGAAAGCAACAACTCTGCCTATCCTTGATAGTTCAGGTATTAACTCGCGCCAAGTGAAAAAGCTTGCTCCGAAACCGTGGAGAAGAACGAACAGAACATCTCCTCCGCCATGGTCTACGTAGTGAACTAATACACCATCTACTTCCACGAATCTACTATCAGGTAGTGCTATACTAGTTACAGGTTCTCCTACTTCCGGAACAGGAACAACATATAGTACAAGTGCAATTATTGACAGTACAGAAAGCACCAATGCTAGATTTCTTACTATAAATAGTCTGTTTCTCTTGGTTGCTCCCATCCTCGTAGTTGAATCACCTCCAAAATAACGAACAATTCAGATGTAAGACGAGTAGAGAGTTGCAGATGCAGAGCCTACCATTTACTTTTTCTTAGATGCTACCTTGTACGCTAGGTAACCGAGCGAACAGCTGACTACGATTGTTGCAATCAGCCCGGTTGATAGGTAGAATAATGCGGTATTGTAGATCTCTCTCGCTTTACTCTCCAGCTCGTTTAAATTCGCCAACCTTGATTGAGCTAAGTTAAGATCACCTTCACAAGTTCTTAGTTGCTTTCTTGTATCGTTGAGCTCGAATTCTATGGAAAACAACCTGGTTTTAACATCGCTAAGCTCTGTTTCCAGGTTCCTAGCTCTATCAGCTACACTCAAAAGCCTTGCGTTGGGGAACGGAGATGCCGCTGAGTACGAGAGTATCATGCCAGCTAACATCGTCATGGTTAACTCTACTCCAATCTCTTCAAAACCCTCTATTGCACCTGCTACTAGTACGTTTTCCTTCTCAGCGTATCCAATAACAACTACAACCGAATGCTTTTTCTCTAAGAGGATAAATTGATAAACCACGTCAACCACCAGGTCTTCAAACCTACTAACAACGTTATTCATAGTTTCATCATCGAGTTCAAGCGTTCTTGCAAGAGCTAAATGAGGCAAGTATATGTGGTATACTGGTACGTTGATATCTGATACAGCTCTCATCACGATTCTACTCGAGTAGTCCATAGACCTTGTTATCCACCAGGTTTTTGCATCCGCTGTAAGGTTGGTTAAAATGTCCCTATACTTAACCAGTGGAACATACCAGTGTATGTTCAATCCTTCGATGGGCTTTACAGCTTGTGACATATATCCTGAGGTGCTAAGAGCACCTGGAAAGAACAACTTTAGATAATCTCCGTTGACCTCTAGCAGATAGAACGATATGTAGTAATCGTAGGATTCTTCGTCTGATACATTGATTTTAATGGGTCTTGGTCCCAGTTCGCGTATTGTAGTTATGTTTAGAGAAACTAAGGTAACTCCGTAGTTATCCAGTTTTACTTCGAGTTTCACGTCGCTCAGTGTTGTGGTAATTGTAGTATTCAATAGCTCCCAGTAATCTGAGCCATTTATAGGTACTGTTAGTACTTGTGGTGGTAAATGTAGCGTGATTCTGAATAAAGGATTTAGGGAGTAGTTATGCCTCGTGGGATCTGCTAGTGGAATATCGACCAGTGCGGCATTGTACCATACGTTAATGGTTCTTTCAATGAGCTCGTCCTGAGGATCAAGCATCGTTGCTTTCTCGGGAGGTCTGTGACCGGTTAACACCCATAGTATAAAGTAATCTGGTTCGGGTATATCTGGTAGTGCTGTCAGCACTTCGCTTGATACGTTGTAGTTTTTAAGTCTATCGGCGATCGCTGTTAAATTAGCATATGGAGCATAAACGAAGAAGATACTGCTTGGTTCATCCTCCCCCTGTAGAGCTTCTGTTCTTAAGGTGGCGACTAGCACTAAAACCACAAGTGCAATTACAAGTATGCGGTTTCTCTCGAAGTACATGTGTTCACCTCTCACTATTGTCAGAAACAGAAATTGCTGAGAAGGTATATATAAACCCCTGAGTTCAGTTAGAGAAGTAATAATAAAGCAGTGGTTAAATGGGGGGTGCATGACCACTCGTTTTAGACTTACAGGTTCGGAGCTAGCGTTCTCCATCCTTAATGAGCTACATGAATACGCACTCAAGGGAGACGAAGAGCTCTTTCGAAGTAAACTCATAGAGCTTACCAGGGAAGTACTAACTGAGAGACCAGCATGTATGAGTGCTATAAACATACTTAGAGCTGTACTTCTGCGCTACATTGAACACGGGTTCAACGGCATTAGCGGTTTCGTAGCTGATTTGAGAAGCAGGTACGATCATTCGCTGTGGAGAGCCGCTGAAATGGCCTCTAGGAGAGTTTTAAGCGGAGAGAAGGTGTTAACCAACAGCAATAGCCTAGCTGTTAGAAGACTACTAAAGACTCTGCATGACCAGGGGAAAGAGGTTGTTCTCTACGTAACGGAGTCCAGACCCGGAAACGAGGGACTACTCATGGCAGAGTACGCGGAAAATCTTGGTTATAGTGTTCACCTAATAGTGGATTCCGCCGCAAGGTTCTTCATGAAAGACATTGACAAGGTCTTCGTTGGGGCTGAGGCCATAGCATCAAACGGTGCTGTAGTATCAAAGGTTGGAACAAGCTTGATATCCCTTGTAGCAAAGGAAGCCAGAAAAAGGATTTTTGTGATTGCACCTTCGTTCAAGCTAAGTTATGAAACTGTACACGGCGAGCTTCTACGGGTTCCCGAGAAGGACTTCTCAGCTTTAGTAAGTTCGGAGGATATCGCGAAATTGCCAAGCGGCTACAAAGCTCGTGTCCCAATATATGATGTAACACCACCAGAGTACGTTGATGCTATAATAACAGAGTATGGCCTCTATGCACCGCAGGCTGTTCCGATTCTCCTTAGACTAATCTACGGCTCGTACCCACCGCAGGTTACACCCATCGAGGATATTCTCTCACTGGTGAGCAAGACGTGAACGGAGCTATCATCCCTGAGCAGGTTCTCGAGATAGCAGATGGCATAAGAACTATGAGAATAAGGGGCGCTGGTGAAATAGCCAGAGCTGCTGCAAACGCTCTCAAGATAGCTGCTCTAAGCTACAGTGGTCTGCGCTCGGTTGAGGACTTCAAGAAGTATATGGTGAAGATCGGAGATATGCTGATCACGACGAGACCCACAGCCGTAAGTTTACCGAACGCTGTCGTGTACGTTCTCAGGTCTCTGAAGGGTAAAACGAACTTTGATGAAGCAAGAGAAGCTGTTGTAACAGCCTCTGAAGAGTTCGTGAAAAACTCCAGAGAAGCCGTCAAAAAGATAAGCGAAATAGGTGCCAAGAGGATAAAACCCGGTTCCATCGTGCTCACCCACTGCCATAGTACAGCTGCTGTAGAGCTAATAGCAGAAGCCTATAGACAAGGCAGAATCGAAAAAGTCTACAGTACAGAGACCAGGCCATTTATGCAAGGCAGAATTACAATGGCGCATCTCCTGAAGTACGGTATACCCGCTGAGCAGATTCCAGATAGCGCTGTTAGATACCTCATGCATGAAGTAGACTACGTGATCGTGGGCGCCGACGCTGTTGCCAGTAATGGTGCCGTGGTGAACAAGATTGGAACAAGCCAGGTTGCTCTTGCAGCCAAGGAGGCTAGAGTTAGGTTTTACGTAGCAGCTGAATCGTACAAGTTTTCACCACTAACGCTCTTCGGAGAACTCGTCAAAATAGAGTTCAGAAGCGAAGAAGAAGTTGTACCATCCGACTGGCTAAAATCGCATCCACGTGTCAAGGTATTAAACCCAGTATTCGACGTAACACCTCCAGAGTACATTGATGCCATAGTAACAGAGTATGGTGTTATACCACCACAAGCAGCAGTTTTAATACTGATAGACAAGCTTGGATGGGCTCTTGATACCGTTAAAGCTGTGCACACATACGACTTTGCCGCATTCCTAGAAGAACTGGCCGAGTAATGTGAGCTGAACAATTTTAAGGACGAACTACATAGTATTCGCGGAGTGCAACCATGATATTTAAGGTAAGAAAACACAAGGAGGACATTGAAAAACTTCGTAATGAAGTTGTAAGGTTAATAGATGAAAGTAATGAAGCCATCTACAAAGTTGTGTTTTACTCTCTTGACGAGGTTCAAGAGATAATGAGTAAGGTTATGGATAAATGGGAAAGAAGTGGTAAGCAGGGTCGCCCAATAGATTATGCTTCACCCGAGGAGGTTAAAGTACTTCACAAGATCGCCAAGAAGCTTTCAAGCAAATCGCCCGCCGAACTTCTCGTAGAGTACAGAGAGCTGTTTACAAGCTATTAAAATTCCTAAACCACTATTTCCCTCTTAGTAGTGGTGATTTATTTGACTGAGATCCCGGTAAACAAAGATACAATTAAACAAAGAATCGTAGAAATCCTTGAAACCATCGTAGATCCCGAGCTGGGCGTAGACGTGTACAATTTAGGACTTGTGTACAATATTGACGTGATCGACGATAAGCATGTTAAGATAACTATGACTCTTACAACACCGTTTTGCCCCCTAGCATCTATAATTCCTCTAATGATAATTGATCAGCTTAAGGAAAAGCTAAGAATAGACGCTGACATTGATATAATCTACGATCCGCCCTGGACACCACTAAGAATGACCGAGAAAGGAAGGCAACTCTTTAAAGAAAGATTCGGATACGATATAGTTGAGATGTACCAGAGCACCCTTCGTAGAGAGCAGGAGGAAAAAGGCTAAGTTCTGGTGGACTTTAATGAGCTGGAGTATACTGAGCCTGCTCAGAACAAGCCCGGATACACTGAAAGAGCACGTGAAAAAAAGGTTCATGGATTCGAGCATCGTAGACAAAGCCTACGAGCTTGACGTAAAGTGGAGAAAGCTGTTAACTATTGTTCAGGAGCTGAGACATAGACACAACGAGATCAGTAGACAAATAGCCAAGTTAACCGGTGAAATGAGACAACAAGCTATCGAGGAAGCGAAAAGAACACTTGAGGAACTAGCAAAGCTAGAATCCGAGCTGAGGAAAATTGAAGATGAAAGAGAAGAAGCTCTTCTCGCTCTTCCTAATATAGTTCACGAAAGTGTACCAATAGGACCCGACGACTCATTCAATGTTCCTATAAGATTCTGGGGTAAACCTAAAGTCTGGATTGGCTACCTAGAGCAGTTTAAGCAACAAACCGAGAAGTACGGTTTCAAAGTAGAGTATGAGCTTATAGAGCGCAAGCCTGTAGGCCATGCTGATATGCTTGAGAACGTGTTAGGCCTTGGAAACACCATCAAAGCAGGCGAAGTAGCTGGTAGCAGGTTCTATTACTTATTCGACGACATAGTGTTCCTCGACATGGCTCTGCTGATGTATGCTATAGATCACCTTACGAGTAAAGGCTACAGGCTTGTTCTTCCACCTTACATGCTTAGACATAAAGTGATGATGGGTGTAATAGACTTAAACACCTTCAAAGATGCGATATACAAGATCGAAGGGGAAGACCTCTACCTGATAGCTACAGCTGAGCACTCGTTGGCCGCGCTACACGCGTTCGAGGATATACCAGAAGAAGAGCTCCCAATAAAGTACGTTGGAGTATCTCCATGTTTTAGAAAAGAAGCTGGTGCTGGTTCTAGGGACTTGAAGGGGATATTCAGAGTTCATCAGTTTCACAAGGTTGAACAATACGTATTTGCTAAACCCGAGGAAAGCTGGGACCTGATGGAGGAGCTTATTAGGAATGCTGAGGAGCTTTTCCAAGGACTTGAACTACCTTACAGAGTAGTTAACATAGCAAGCGGAGACCTAGGTGCACCTGCTGCTAAGAAGTACGATCTTGAGGTGTGGATGCCCGCCCAGGGTCTCTACAGAGAGATGGTGAGCTGCAGTAATACAACGGATTGGCAAAGCTACAGGCTAAAGATAAGGCTTGTAAGGAGAAAGGGGATGATTAAAGAGTATGTTCACACGCTAAACAGTACTGCTATAGCTAGCACAAGAACAATAACCGCCATACTGGAGAACTTCCAGAATGAGGATGGAACAATCACCATTCCAAGAGTCCTCAGAAAATACCTTGAAGTGTTCAGCAGAGCACCAAAAGACTACATACACCCTTACAAGAAGGAAAGTAGTATTACTTAGACTTTTGATTTTTAAGTAAAACCTAGGTGGATAGCTCTAAAGGGATTTAATGGAACTAAGCGACGTGGAAAAGGTTGTTGTTGAAATTCAACTCGACTTTAGCGTAGAAAGCGATAAAGCTCTCAAAACTCTATTTGATGTAGCTGAAGAACTACTCGACAAGTACAATACATGGGTTGAAATAATTCCAATACACGTCTGGCTTGCGGATCCTTTTGAATCGGAAATCGCTGACCTTCCAAAAATATTCATCAACGGTAAACTAAGGTTCATTGGTAGAGCTCCCTCGAGAAAAGAGCTCAAGGAAGCTATAATGAGCCATGTGGGTCTGCCCCAGAGGAGAGAGCAACAGCCTACTCTTATACTGGGTAAAGTAAACTTCGATGGTGGATTTCCGGAGGTTGCGTTAATTTAAGCCACAGTTAGCTATTGGAGTTTGCTTACCACGCCGTGCCAACCACGCTGACGTGCGCTCGTGTGCTTTGTACGCTGCTTCTACTTCATCTCCATGCAGTATGTAATTGTAAAAGTAAGAAGAAAGATAATAATCTCCAGATCCCGTCTTATCCTTTACTATAGGGGTGTTCTCGAAACTTACGCTTTTATAGCCATGCTGAGTAACTATAAACGCATGGTTGGGTCTTACTGTTACCACAGCTACTCTTTTTACATATCGAGATAGCTTGCTAAGAGCTTCTTTAATCTCCGTATACCCCATAAGCGCGCATAGTTCTTCGATATCCAAGTGAACAACTTCAACCATGGAAATCGCCAGCAGAGCTTCGGCCGAAGGCCTTATCTCAATGTAGCCCTTGATCACCTCTCTGAGGAATCCTTGAACATCCATAGCTACAGCCGGAGATCTACAACTAAGCTCCTTTAGTATGCCTACTCCTACTTCACCTAAAACAGGGTTTACTATCGCGTAGCACTCTTCTTCCTGCACATTCCACGGATACAGAGGTGGTGCTACATCCAGTACCTTAATTCTTCTAGTACCATGTTTGTATTCAAGAATGAAAATGTTCGCTCTAGGTGAGTACTGCTTTTTAACTAAAAACCGGGAAACAGGATGTTTAACTAAGAGTGGACTGTACACTGAATAAATGCTTACTTCTTCGCGAGCTTCCAGTAGTGGTAGTGAAGAGTAGTATGCTCCTCCACCGTAAGCTACGTACTTTTCACTCGTTTCCAGCTCAATTACATCTATCGTTGGATTACCATAAACACAGAATTTTTTCACTTCTATTCTTCGCCTTCTGTTTTCTTGCTTAGAAGCTTCATAATCTTCTTATTCAAGCCATGAATGTGGTAACCTTTAAGATGCTCTATTAAGTCCTCAACACTATAGAAGAACGTGTTTTCGTATTCGTAGCTAGATGGGGGCCTTTCACCTAAGCACTTAGATGCCGCGTGAATACATATAGGGCATGCTATTAAGCCTGTTGTCTTATCTCTACATGTCTTGAACCTTATACCCTCGTAGTTCACCTCTAAAACTTCCCATCGAGGTTCCCAGGTATAAGCCAAAGTATTTCCCTCTCTCAGCCGGTTGATCCCTCCTCATCCATCAGGGGCCTAAAGTTTCATCACAGTTTTCTCATAGAAACTTCTCTAGCTATACTAAACGTAATTAGAGTTTTATTTATTAAAGCCTCTGCTTCGTAGCTGAACATCCCATAGTACTTCTTTAGGAACTTTTTCGAAAGCTCTCTCAAGGATTTAAGCTCCGCTAAAACAGCCTCTTCGTGTCTTACACCAGTAGGTCCGCTAGGGAGGCGCAAGTACTATAACCTTGTTCGCGTAATCGGCTATGTTGAACGAATTCTTGGTCAGTTTTACCACATCGTAGTTCTTAACGTGCTTGAGAAATTCTTCAACTGGTTTAAGCGGAAGTGTTGATCCAGGTATCCAGTAGTGCATTGGTAGAACATTAAGGGGTTGCGTTTTCTCAACGATGAGCCAAGCTTCCTCAGGCTCTATCGTAAAGGTACCACCGACTGGTACGGCAAGTAAGTGAACACCTTTGATCTTCGACAGCACGTCGTCGCTCGGTATTTCACCGAGGTCACCTAAGTGAGCTATTCTGTAGCCTTCCGCCTCAATAACATATATAGCGTTTTCACCCCTTCTCCTGCCTTTGAACTTGTCGTGGTATGTTCTTAGGCCAGTGATCCTGATATTGTCTACAAGCGACTCTCCGTAGAACATTTTGAAAACGCGTGTACGTTCCTTAGCGACAACCTTAACCGCATTATGGTCGAAGTGATCGTGCGTAACGAGTACAAGGTCGGCTTTGACCTCAGGTCTTTTAATTCCGATACTAGTACCATCGTGAGGGTCTACTACGACTGTGTAGCCGTTGATCGTTAATGATATACAAGCGTGTCCATGCCACGTTATAATCAAAATCCAATCCCCATTATCTAAATTAGAGAAGGCACATATATATGTAAAGAGCTTATGTAGCAACCGTACTCTCGGATGAAGGGGTCTACGAACTTGAACTCGCTGTACATCATTGGAGTAGTAGCAGCTGTGCTTGTTCTTGCACCTCAAATATGCACTTTTCTTGTTCACACATTCTACATTGTGATGAGTAGGGTGAATAAGCGTAAGAGAACTGTAGTTCAAGCAAAAGATATTACTTCAACTTCAAGCGAAATCTCTTTCATTCTACCTGTGAGAAAAGAACCGCTTGAGTACATATCTAGAGCTCTAAACCACGTTAAATCTCTGGGGTTGCCAAACTACGAGATCATTCTTGTATCTGACGATAGTGAAGAAGACAAAGAGCAGATCCTGAAGATAGTTGAGAACGCGAGAAAAGAAGGTATTAACGTGTGGTTTATTTGGCGAAGTGAACCCGTTGGAATGAGAACAGGTGCTCTTAACGTAGGCTTATATGCATCGATCGGCCGTTACATCTATGTTTACGATGTTGACACTATGCCTGAACGAGACTTTTTCTACAAGGCAGTAAGCTTGCTGGAGGAGTGCGATACGTGTTTAGGAGTAGTGGGACGCTGGGAACCTCTAAATCTCGATAGTAGAGTAAGCGAGGCACTTGCGTTCGGGTTGGAGTTTATCAGGAAGATACTATTTGATGCTCGAAGTAGACTCGGCTTTCACATATACCCTCTCGGAACGGGCACGCTCTACAAAGCCTATCAATTAAAAGAAGTTTTGAAAGGCTGGGATCCAGCGAGAATACAAGACGATGCTGAGCTTGGAGCAAGGTTACTTTACAAAGGATATAGAGTAGTGTATCTAGATGAGTACGCAATTAAGGTGGAAAACCCCTCAACGTATAAAAGCTTCAGGGTTCAGCAATCAAGATGGGCCTATGGTGCACTGGATGCAGCATTATCAAGGTTAAAGTGCTTCATCTTCTCGAAGTCACCGTTGATCGTAAAACTGGAAGCTCTGTTATACCTTCTTCAGTATGTTCCTTCAGCTCTGTCCTTTACTGGTGCTGTGGTACTATCCACCATCACAGCGCTTAACCCTGCTGATTACGTTGAACGTGTGTTTCCACTATTCTTAGCCTGGTTCTTCACAATGATCATATACACGCTACTGATGTATTTCGAGTCCCGTAGAAAGAGTGTTAGAGAGTTCCTCACGTTATCAGGTAGACTCACAGCTTTGGGAACAGCGTCTTCACCCTATGTTGCAGTATCTACTATTAAAGCTCTTCTCAGAGTAAAGGAAGAGTACAAGCGTACTCCGAAAGGGCTTTACCAGAAAATGTACAGATCCCCTAGGTTTCCACTAGAATTAGCTCTTGGAGTATACTTTGCGTTTGGAGCCATTCCATCCTTTATGAAAGGGTACCACTTAACAAGCATTACTCTGTGCATGTTTATGCTTCCATTCCTCTATGTAACACTGAGATTTAGAAAGGACGTGTTCTACAGGTGATAGCTCGATCTACGCTAGCACGGAATTCTTGGTTTAAATCTTAACAACAATCAATTTTAATACTAGGTGATGCTTACGTGCTTATCTACAGCAACGATGAACCCGATGAAAAAAGCGTTCTTGGATTCTTAAGACCATACGTGTCTGAGTGGTTTAAAAGAAAGTACACAGAAATGACGCCTGTTCAGAGAAAAACTATTCCACTGGTTAAGAAAGGGTACAATGTTCTAGTTTCAAGCCCTACTGGAACTGGTAAAACTCTCGCGGTATTTCTAGGAATAATTGACAACATGTACGAGTACTACGAAAAGCATGGAGAACTGCCAAGTGGCGTATACGTAGTATATGTTAGTCCCTTAAGAGCTCTCAACAACGACATGAAGAAAAACCTATACGAACCTGTTCAGGGTATTGTTGAAACAGCGAAGTCCATGGGATTAGAACTCCCCGAAATAAGAATAGCTGTTCGCACCAGTGATACCTCACCACACGAGAAGCAGAAGATGAGTAAAAACCCGCCTCATATTCTGATAACAACCCCTGAAAGTTTAGCACTAGCTCTCAACGCGCCCAGGTTTAGAGAAGCTCTTAGAAATGTTCGAGTTGTAGTAGTTGATGAAATACACGACCTAGCATCAAGTAAGCGTGGAAGTCATCTATCTGTTAGTATCGAGAGGTTGGAAAACCTCGTTGGTAGACCTATTCAAAGAATAGGGCTTAGTGCAACTATTGCTCCACTCGAGGAAGTCGCTTTATTCCTTGTAGGATTCAACGATGACGACACTCCGAGAGATTGCTATATAGTAGATGCGAGATTCGATAAAAGAGCTGATATACGTGTAATTGCACCAGTTACAGACTTAGTGCACACGCCAGCTGATGTCATCAACGAATCTATATACAAGAAGATCGTGGAGCTTGTAAAGAGACATAGAACAACACTAATATTCACAAACACGAGGAGCGCTACCGAGAGAGTAGTATTCAAACTTAGAAAGATCATGGAGAAGGAGAAAATAGTAAATGTTGATGAAATAGAAGCTCATCACAGTAGTTTGAGTAGAGAACAAAGACTAGAAATAGAGAACAAGCTAAAGAGAGGCGAGTTGAAAGCCGTAGTTAGCTCTACTTCCCTTGAACTAGGTATAGACATAGGCTACATAGACCTAGTTGTACTACTGAGTAGCCCTAAGAGTGCAACAAGATTGTTACAGAGAGTTGGAAGATCAGGGCACCATATACGCGAAGTGAGTAAGGGCAGAGTAATAGCCGTTGACAGGGATGACCTAATAGAGTGTGCAGTTCTATGCAAGTTAGCCTCCGAAAGGAGGATCGATAGAATCAGGATTCCTAAGATCTCACTAGACGTTCTCGCGCAGCACATAGTTGGTTTAGCACTTGAAAAAGACTGGGGATTGAAGGAAGCCTACAGGCTTATTAAAAGAACCTATACGTTCCACGATCTAAGCTACCAGGACTTTCTTAACGTTGTGTACTACTTAGCTGGTAGGCTCGGAGACTTTTACGAGCATCAGCGAGTATACGCAAAGATATGGCTTGATGAGGAGAAAAGCGTGTTCGGAAGAAAGAAGACTACTAGAATGATCTACTACTTGAACCTGGGTGTAATACCAGATGAGAGCAAAGTTAGAGTTTTCACTACGGAGGGTAGATACGTGGGTGACCTAGAAGAGGGTTTTGTCGAGTACTTAACACCAGGAGACTTGTTCATACTGGGTGGTCGTGTATACGAGTTCATAGGTAGTAGGGGGTTCACAGCTATCGTTAAGAGAGCTGATGGACAAAGACCTACTGTTCCTGTCTGGTTTAGCGAGATGTTGCCGTTAGCATATGATTCTGCAGTAGAAGTGGGTAAGTTTAGGCGCTTGGTATCAGAGCTCATAGACAAGTACAGTAAAGAAGAGGTTATAAAGTTCTTGGTCAAAGAGTACCGGTTAGAATCCCACGCCGCCGAAGCAATATATAACTATATTTTGGAGCAGAAGCTATATACCAATAACGTTGTGCCTTCAGATAAGCTTATAGCAATAGAAATATTCGATGAACCGAGTAGGCGAAATATAATTGTGCACTCCATATTTGGGAGAAAAGCAAACGAAGCCCTTGCGAGGCTATACGCTTACGTTGTTGGCTCATCTCTCGGAGTAAATGTTAAAATCACTGTCACAGACAACGGCTTTATGCTGAGTATCCCCGGACATCCAAACGCTGATTATGTAAGATTATTCAAGTCCATACCTGTTGACAATGCATGGGACATCCTGGTAAAGGTTGTCAGGAAAACGGATCTGATAAAGAGAAGGTTCAGGCATGTTGCTGTTAGAAGCTTTATGTTACTTAGAAGGTACAAGGACGCTGAGAAATCACTTTACAAGCTTCAGCTGAATGCCGAGGAGCTACTTAAAGCTGTTGAAGAAATACCCAACTTTCCTGTTCTGAAGGAAACCTACAGGGAAATACTGATGGACTACATGCACATAGATGAAGCTGTTGAGGTACTTAGAGCTGTTCAGAACGGAAGTATTGATGTGGTTCAGATCTACTCGCAGGATGCTCCATCACCATTCGCTCATAGCATAGTTGTTCACGGGTATACCGATGTCGTTTTGATGGAAGATATGAGGAAGCTTCTAGCTAGACTACACGATATGGTTATCAAGAAGCTCCAAGATCGCGGTGTTCTGGTTCAGCTCTCTTCTCAACAGTAGCAGTCGTTCCATGGCGTTCATGGGGCTTCGTTAAAAGCTTATCAAGAACCTCATCACTTATTCCGAAAACGTTTTTCGCAATAACTCTCACGTAGTCATCACTAGGAGTTGCTCTCGGGAAGCCTACCCTTATAGCTAGTGCTTTCTTAAACGCCTCTTTCTCCTCCTTGGACTTGACCTCACCCTTATAGATCATTTCAGCAAGCTTTAAACTAACAAAGAACTTCGCGTAGTTATTAACGGTTCGCTCCTCATCCGGTAAAGCTTTAGCGGTTTTTTGCAGAACCTCTCTTAGTTCGTTCTCGTTAGTAAATCCGAGAATGAACTTTGTTAAGGGTATTCTGAGCATTCTTGCTACTATGTTACTGTCCACGACTCCGCTATGTGAACTCTTCTTAAGTTTCTCTTTAACCTCCTCGATCCTCCCTTCCAGTACGTCTCCTACAGCATCGTCTAGTATTTTTTCAATGTAGAATACCTTGTCGAAGAGCTCCGGGAATTCACTATCGAGCTTTAAGCCGTATTTCCCGATCACGTACAAGGTTGCCATTTCTTTGTCGAATATATCTGGTGGATTCGCTTTTCCCTTTATAGGCTGAAGCTTCCTAATACCGTACATTCTTCTAAGCATTTCAACAGCTTTACTTCTATCAATGCTGTCCAGGTTCTTCATAAACTCACTCAAAAGCTCAACTGCTACCTGTATCCTCTTCTTGTGAGGTAGTTTCAAAGTAACCCGCCATTTTCTCCAGTTCTCTTCTTATGAACCTCTTTATTCTTAAGTCAAAACTAGTTCTCCGAGTAAAAACCCTTATCTTTTTTCCATCCTTACTAATTTGTATTTTAACATAGCTTAGGCCGGCAGGATTTTTATCCAGTTTCATGTTAATCTCGAACTTTGTAGCTTTCTCCTTTATTCTACATTCTAGTACATAAATGCCTTCTCCTCTAAGATACTTAACAGTGTTTTCCACAAGCTTTGCTACATTAAGCAAACCCGTCCCCCAGGTGTTATGAATTCTTTCACAGTTACATATCGACCAATATGGCTCAGCACAAATCGAGGCGCACGGCGCTTGTTCACATGTGTGCGAGGTAGTTTAATCATGCAGTACTCTACACATTGCTGGGTTCACCGGCTATCCATTGGTTAGGACAATCTGCTAAGTTAAGTGGTTGCATTCTTAAAGAAAAGCTTTAAGCATGGGAATTCTATTGCTTGTAGTCTGAGGATGGGTTGTATGAGTTTATCGGAAGAGCTTGTGAACGCCATTGTCGAGCTCGATGAGGTTAAAGCGATTGAATTGGCTAAGAGACGGTTAGAGGTAGAGGATCCGCGTCTTCTCCTCGAGGATCTGAGGAGAGCTGCCGAAGTTGTTGGAGAAAAATACGAAAAGGGAGAGTTTTTCGTTGCTGATTTGGTTATGGCAGCTGAGATAATGAAAACCATCTCTAGCATGGCTAGAGAAAAGCTGAAAACACTGGGTAAACCAAGGGAGGTTTTAGGTAAACTCGTTATTGGAACCGTTGAAGGAGATATACACGATATTGGCAAAAACATCGTAGTAGCGTTGGCTGAAGCTGCAGGCTTTGAGGTAGTAGACCTTGGCGTTGATGTGTCACCTCACAGGTTTATTGAGGCAATTAAGCAACACAACCCAGATATAGTGGGATTGTCATGCTTACTAACAAGCGGAATAGAGTCAATGAAAAAGACCATTGATGCAATTAGAGAGGCTGGCCTCAGAAGAAGAATAAAGGTGATCATTGGAGGAGGAAGAGTGGATCAGTACATCTGCGAGTACGTAGGTGCAGACGCTTGGGCTAACGACGCAGGAGAAGGTATTAAGATAATGCTGAACTGGGTAGAAGAAAAATCCAAGCGTAAGGGGTAAAAATATGAGCTGTACCCGGTTCGAGCATTTGACTAAATGGATGGAGGAGCATAGAAGAGAACCAGAGGTTGTAGCCAAGGAAAAACTAACGAGAATTATGAATATAATTGAACTTAGAACACCCGATAGGGTACCACTTCTTGCACCCAGTGGAGATTTCATGATAACTCAAACAGGTTTAACGTGGTACGAGCTCTCCTACGAGTTAACTCCCAGAGCGAAGAATGCTGTTTTGAAATACACTCTTGAATATCCATCTGACTTTGGACTGATCTTCGTTCCTTACCTTCTCGAGGGCTTCATACTGGCTGTAGCCTTCTCCGACTTCCCCGACTTCTCCAACCTCATAAGGTTCATCTCCGGTCCACTACACGATGTGCTAAGAGACAAGTGGAGCAAATGGCCTGGAAGAGAGTTAGACGACCACATGCATCCACAGTTCGTCGGAGGAGCGTTCATGGAGCCGAATGAATATAAGAAGCTGGCTGAGAACCCTGTTGAGTTCATACACAACGTGATCCTGCCGAGAGCTTGTCCAGGGCTGGGTACACCGGGTACTACGCATTGGAACGGTATGTTGATAAGAGCTGGAATAGCTGTTCAGAGGACAATTAGCTTCATGGTTGAAATACTATCACAGCTTAAGTGGTATCCGTTAATTCCATTAACCAACGCTTATGTTCCAGCTGACTTGATCGGAGATTTCCTCAGACACCCGACAGGAGCTATGGTGGACATCAGAAGATACCCTGAGGATTTCAAAGCATCTTGTGACGCACTAATGAATGCCATACTGAGAGTTGCTACAGCCATACCACCGATGCAACCTTTAACGCTGTTCTTCATTCCTCTACACTTGAACGAGATGTTGCCACCTAAACTCTACGTAGAGTTCTACTGGCCTTACCTGAGGAAGATCATAGAAACCCTGGTGAGCAAAGGGTACAAGGGATTCGTTTTCTTCGAGGGAGATCACTCTCCTCACGTGGACACTATACTCGAGCTACCGAAGGGCTGGGGTATAGCGTGGTTTGAAAGACCAAGGGATTTTGTTAAAAACGTATGGGACAAGCTGAAGGGTCATACAGCTGTTGCAGGTGGTATTCCACCATCTTTATTCTACCAGTCTCCTGAGAAAGTCGAAGAGTACGTTAAAAACATCCTTCAGAAGATTAAACCCGAAGGGGGGTTCATGATAGCACCTGGAGTTGCAGAACTTCCAGCAGATGTAAACCCAGCTAGTGTAAAAGCATACATTAATGCCGTGCTGAAATATGGTTCCTACTAGAACTCTCTTAACCATATAGACCAGTCTGCTTTACTCATGGGAACTCCTTTGTTCACCATTACATTAGCTAAGTGTTTCACCATGTTTTTACTCTACACGCCGAGTCCTAGTGATCGAAGATACTCCTTGCGAAACTCTGGATCGGCTGAAAGCTCAACATACTTGACTTTCGTTTTCACTAGCTCCTCTACTTCTCTCCGAGCTTCGGTGGATTTCAAAGCCATTTTCGCTCCTACGATAGCGCATTCTCCCACGAATACTACTCTACCTGTGTCAATACGGGGAAGCAAGCCTATTTCAATGGCGTTGTCAATGTTTAAACGTGTACCAAAAGAACCTGCAACGTAGACCCAGGTTATATCCGAGGTTTTTACATTGAGCTTTCTCATGAGAAGAGTCCACGCGGACCTTATCGCCGCTTTCGCTAGCAGAACAGCCTCTATGTCTTTTGGTGTAACGTAGATATCTTCTCCTGTTGCCGTTTCCTTGGCGTATGCTAGAATGAATCTGAGAGTGTTCTTTTCTCTAACAATCCTCGGGTGTTTAACGTCCATGAACTTACCTTGATGATCTATAATACCGTTTCTGTAAAGTTCGGCTACAGTATCCACCAACCCTGTTCCACATATTCCTCTAGGTTTTACTCCACCAATGGTCTCGTACTCGACGTCTAAACCCTTAATCCTAACGGACTCTATTGCTCCGTGAACAGCCTTCATACCGTGCGATACGTGAGCACCCTCGAACGCTGGTCCTGAAGGCGCTGATGCTGCAAGTATCAGCTCGGAGTTTCCAAGCAAAACCTCAGTGTTTGTGCCTATATCGATGAGTAGAGACAACTCGCTTTTCCTGTGCATCTGTGTAGCGAGAATATCGGCTACCGCATCGGCTCCAACAAAGCCTCCGACTATGGGAAGAGAAGATACGTAACCCAGATGGTTTATTGAAAGACCTAAGTCCTCGGCTCGATAACTCTGAATGCGAGAAACAACAGGTACGTAGGGAGATCGTATGATAGGATCTGGGGGTATGCCGTAGAGCAAGTGGAGCATTACAGAGTTCCCTACAACTACCACTTCGTACACGTACTTCTTATTCACACCACTTTTCTCCGCAAGCTTATCCACCAGACTGTTAATGGCTTTAACGACTACTCGTTGTAGCTCAGCCAGGTTCTCAGCACTCCTCTGAGCGTATACAGCTCGGGAAACAACATCTGCACCGTAAACCAGTTGAGGGTTTTCAACGAAGTCTCGCGCAAGTGTTTCACCACTATTTAGGTCCACGAGTTCAGCGATGATCTTAGAAGTACCTATGTCAACCGCAACGCCGTATAGGTAGCTAGATGTGTCTCCGGGTTCTACAGTGATTACTTCATCTCCGTATAAAACAACTGTCACATTCCAGTTACTACTTCTAAGGATAGCTGGTAGTTCACGGAGTATTTTTAATGGAACGTGTAGCTCTTTTACTGCAATCCCTTTTTCGATAACAGCACCTGTAAGTCTATCAAGGTCTGATCTATTGTCTTCAAGGGTTGGTGGGGGTAACACAACATGTATTTTTCTGACAACCGGGTTAAGAGGGTACAGGTCATCTCTCAAAGCGATTGCGGGTACAAGCCTTCCTCCCGATACAGCCATTGACTCCTCTGGTATACGAATCAGTACGTAGTCCCCAAAGACCCTAGCTTGACACGCTAATCTAATGTTCTTCTCGAGATCCTGCTGGTTCAAAAACCTTAACTCTGCTCTAGTTGGAGCATTTAAGTTTTGAACTCCCTTGCTCACTACAACTCGGCATTTACCACACGAGCCTAGTCCGCCACAGTAGCTTGTGAAGGGCACGCCAGCTTTTTGCACAGCTAGAAGCAGTGTAGAGCCTTTCTCGACTTCTACCCTAATGTAGCCAGGATAAAGCTCAACTACTGGCAATTCAGCTCATCCTTGAGATAGTCTCCTCAAAAAGCCTAACTGCTTTTGCAATAACACTTAGCTTCTCTAGTGAAATACTGTACTCGCGTTCCTCATCCCCGAGAGAACTCCTTAGACCTCTGAAACCGCAATCACCCGATACCAGGTCTATTCTCCCCGCTGATCTCTCGTAGGCCACCCTTAGAACATTCAATGCATCGTTCAGGTCTTCCACAACAGGCTTCTTGGAACTAACTATTCCTGGACTCAATACCTTATCGTAGAGCTCGAGAAGACTCTTCTCTATTAATTCAAAGTTTTCGGGAGTATCGTGAAGCTCTATGCTGATGTACTTTATACTGGGAACTCGTACGATTAGCTCCAGTAATCTGCGGTGAAGCAAACCACAAACATGTATACCTACATCGCTACTGGTCGATTTACCAACATCGTCTAGAACCTCTATTATTTCATCTTCTTTGTAGTCAAACAGCAGTCGTTTCTTTCCAACAACAAGGGTTAACGATGGTTCATCTATGAACACTATGTTGTAACCCAAGTTGGATAAGTATTTAACAGCTTCCTTCACAAACGCGGCGAAAAACTCCTTAACTAAGCCTTTGTCCGCTAAAGCTGTTGCTGAAATCCCTTTTGTAAAGTCTTCATGAAGATAAACTCTTGAAGCCAATGTAAAAGCGCCAGTAACAGGTGCTCTCAACCACTTAAACTTTAAACCCTTATTCTTGACAACCCTAATGGTAACCTCGGCCTCGGGTATTCCGGTAAACCTAACATTGGATAGCTCGAGTTTGCTTTTTTCAGCAACAAAGATGTCTTTTACTCTGTGTAAGACCCCCTGAGATACCAGGGGATTCAAGTAAATTTCAATAAAACTCCTCAACTGAGGATACGGAGGAGCATCTATGTTTATACTCCACATGTCTTTCAATGCTCTAACTACGTTCTCCTCTGAGTAAGAGAGCGGAAAGCTACCTACATGGCTAGTCCTAATTTTCATTCACGAACACCCATATAATCCAGAGTACTCAGTACATAATATCGCTACGTACATTCCCATGCTCCGTATTTTCGGTTACCATCGATATTAATGTAACCTAACAACACTTACTGCAGAATAACATTACGCGGATAACACGTGCTACTTTAGCTTTATGGTTTCCACGAGTACTTTATTTTAACGTAGCCGAGTGTATCCAGTATTTCGATGAACCACCCAGTGATCTGCACTATTAGAGCTCTTCTAGCCTTATCACAGTCAACACTAATACCATACACTTCCTTGAACGCGTCTACGCAGATCTCGCAGTTTATCTCGTTGTAGAACTCCTTCTCAACAAAGCCTAATACATCTTCAAAGGTTGCTACACGTGATTCTATGAGTGCTTTAATTTTAGCTAGAATCTGAGATGTTGGAAGAAGTTTCTCGCACTCAGCTCCAGTTAATCTACACTTCTCCATGTACTTTAAAAGTAGTTTGTAGTCTTCTATGATCTTGCTACTCGATAAAAAAGGCTTATCACTAGACAAAACTACAACCCAATTATTTCTCTCAGCTTTCTTCTTATTGTTTCCTTGTAGTTATCATCCACAGCTGCATAGAGCTTGCGTATAGCGGTAGCTAAGTCATCGGTTATTATTTCCAGTATTGGCTCCATCTCGTAGGGTGCAAGGGACTTTATAGCTCTTTCAAACACTTCATCGCTAGGATGTGACAGCCTTTTAATGTATTTTCTAACGGCTGTTGGTGAAACACCTAGTTGCCTAGCAAGCTCTGTCACACTTCTAGTGGACAGCATGAACTCTATTACTTTGTACCTAGCATCCTTGCTTATCCAGTGAATTGGAAACTCTTTTTTCTCCGGTTCCCCACTCAACAATAAACACCTCTAGCCTGGAGACTTTAGTTTAGGAATCCTCATTATTAAATTTTGAAGTACTATACTCTCACCACAAATGGGTGTTTTACTGTTGAAGCAGAAAGCCCTGGTTTACAGTGGTCGAGTAGAGGTAGTTGAATACCCCGTGGTACCTGTTCACGAGAACATTCTCGTTAAACCGATGTACGTGTACATAGGGGACTTAGAGCGCGGTATTGTGAACGGTGTTGTACCGTTAGCGAAGCCAACGATTCTAGGTTCGGTGGGGATTGTTAAAGTCATAGAAGTGTTCGACGGTCCAACCGAGTATACGGGTAAAGTCTATAGTGTAACACCGCTGGGGGATAAGGGTATCCTAGGTGTAGATATTCACGGATTACTATCCAGCTACGCAAGTCTAACTTCTTCCTATCTTGACGAGGAGCTAATTCAGTACACCCCTTTTGATTCGCTGAAACCGTTAGTTAAACATGTCTCCGAAGTGGCATCTCTCTGCGAAGAGCCCGTTTTGATAGAGGGATGCGGTCTCATTGGAGTAGCAACCGGGTTAATGCTGAGGAAAATAGGGGTTGAACCAGTGTTCTACTGCGAAGAAGGACTTCGTAGAGCACTAATGTTCGATTTCCAAGTTTACAAGCACACTGGAAGCCTTAGTAGCAGATGGCGTACTCTTGTGTTGACGAGTACCAATGCTTTTTCCAAGTACACACTACTTTCAACAACAGAAGTGCATCATGTTATTGTCACACCCTTGTCGCTTACCAGATGGATACCTATACCATCAGGTAGGAAAGGTTCCATCAAAGTCACATTCCTGTGGAAAAGCAACAACTACAATGCTGAACACGTGAAAAACGTCCTAAGAGAACTAGAGAAAGTTATCAAAGTAATCGACGTTCAAGATGTTGAAAAAACCGTTGGACTTATACCTCCGCGAGGACTAGGTACAGTGATCTCTCTGAAGAGCTAAGCTTCCTTTATTAGCTTTGCGATCCTCGATATACCTAGAACTATTTGCTCATGCGATGGGTAACTAAAGTTTAACCTCATACTGTTCTCCCCTGTTCCATCAACGTGAAAGCTTCCACCTGGTACGTATGCTACCTTGTACTCGTCAATAGCCTTACTTAGCAAAACCCCTGCGTTGAAACCCTGTTTGTATACATAAACAAATATGAACAATCCTCCAACCGGTTTAGAGTACCATGTATAATCTGGGAAGTTTTCCCCAATGGCCTTCAACATCGTATCTCTCTTAGCCTTATAGTGAATTAAGGCCCTACTTATAACCTGATCAACAACTCCTCTTCTGATAGCTTCACCTACAATGAACTGAGTTAAAGTTGACGTGTGTAAGTCAACGTACTGCTTTAGTAACTCAATTTTCCTGGATAGCTCATGACCAGCTACTACCCAGCCTATTCTGAGACCTGGAGCTAAGATTTTACTAATAGTACTCATGTACAGAACTCTGTTCTCACTATCTAGAGCTTTCAGATTAGTTTTGTCAACACCCTCTTCGAAAATTAGGTAACTGTAAGGGTCATCCTCTACTACGAGAAGATCGTACTTTGATGCTATCTCCAGAAGATGCTTTTTCCTATCGTAGCTCATAGACACTCCAGCTGGGTTTTGAGCAATAGGTACTGTGTATATGAATTTCAGTTTACTTCTTTCCTCGGTTGAAAAACTTCTAAGCTTTTCCTCTAAGACATGGGTCTTCATGCCGTTGTCGTCCACCGGTATTCCCACAAGTCTGGCGCCAGCATTCTTGAATGCACCAATTGCTGCTAGATACGTTGGATTCTCAGTTATAACAATATCTCCCGGGTTGATCAGGGTTCTAGCAACAATGTCTAGCGCTGATTGACTACCTGCTGTGATAATCAGATCCTCTGGATCGCAGTTGAAGTGTTTTCTGGTCTTCATGTATTTGCAAATTTCCTCTCTAACCGCAAGTACACCTTTTGTTTCACTGTACTGTAAAGCCTGATCACCGTAAACCTCGATAATTTCTTTTGCGATCTCGGCTAGTTCTTTTCTGGGAAAAAGAGCAGGATCTGGTATTCCTCCAGCAAAACTTATTATGTCTCTTCTCCTGCTAATAACGGCTAGTAGTTCTCTTATCTCTGATGCCTTAATAGCTCGCGCTAGATTACTGTAGAACTTAGAGTAGTCCACCAAAGCAAATCCCATGACCTGTATAAGTATGTAGGGTATATAAGTGTTTATACAGGTAGATGCTGATCATGGAAGTAAACGTGTTTCGTAAGAACATCAGTAGGGTTAGTGCTAGAGTAGCATATGTTTACCCAAGTTTGTACAAAGCGATGATCTCGAGTTTAGCCCCTGACATCGTGTACTCAATGCTAAACTCCATAGAGGAGGTGTACGTTGAGAGGTTCTCGTGCTCTAGGCTTTATGGACCCGAAGATCCTCCGAAAAGCCTTGAAACAGGAAGTCCGCTGAGAGATTTCAAGCTAATACTTACATCTCTGCACTACGAACCAGATATTGTTAATCTCGCCAGAATTCTCCTAGCTTCTGGAATAGGTGTTCTATCTAAGGGTAGAGAAAAACATGTAGTTGTAGCTGGAGGACCCGTGTGTATTGAAAACCCTGTACCCTTTAGTGATATCATAGACGTATGCGTTGTTGGAGAAGCCGAGGTTACACTACCTGAGATCGTTAACTTGTGGTTGCAGTACGGAGATAGCAAGAAAAGTTTCCTGGAAGCTGTTTCTCAGCTAAGGTACACGTACGTTTCCATGTATGAGGATAAGCATGTCGAAAAGAAGTATGTTCCAGATCTTGACTCAGCGTTTTATCCAATACGCCAGGTCGAAAACCTCTCCGTTGAACCTATATACGGAAGAGGGTTTAAGCTGGAAGTTTCAAGAGGATGCCCCTACTGGTGTTCCTTTTGCATAGAGACAAGGGCTTTTCAACCCTACCGCGAAAGATCATATACTAAACTGGTCAAGATAATTGAGGAAGGTGTAGCCCACTCTGTTAGTGGTAAGCGACTTGTGCTTTACTCTTTAGCGTTTCCAGTAAGCAATAATAACCTTAAGCTTCTTGAGTATCTGGCTCACGAAGGTTTTAAAGCATCGCTTCCGTCCATTAGGTTGACCCCGTTGCTCTTGAAAGCCCTTGACACAATTAAGCAACTTGGACAAAGATCTCTCACTATAGCACCAGAGTCGTTTTCAAGCATTATTCAGCGTTCTATATTCAAGTATCCAGGGGTTCTGGGTTACGTTCTAGACTTGATAGAAGAACTACTCAGGAAAGGGTTTAACTTAAAGCTTTACATTGTCTACGGGTTTAAGGGATTAGAGTCGAGCAATGTCATATCCGAGAATGTAACTGTCATGAACAATCTTCTTAAGCTGGCAAAATCGCTAGGTCGTAGAGTAAGTATCACACTCAACCCCCTTGTTCCGAAGCCTAGAACAATATTCCAGTATATTGGTATGATGAGCCGCGAAGAGCTTATGAGCATTCTCAGAGAGTACAGAAGTAAGCTCGGATCCCATGTTGACTACAGAGCGTACGATGTTGATTGGGCAATAGTTCAAGCACAACTATCCTTATCCAAAGAGCCCCTGGGAGAGTTCATAGTCAAGTGGGCTCAGCACGGTGGTGGACTTGCAGGTTGGAGACGTGCTGTGCGCGAGCTTGTCGTAAACTTCAAATACGTGTTTACAGGCTACAACATAGATGAAGAACTCCCATGGGATAGAATCCACCTAGGAGACCGTGTAAACGAAGTTTTAAGAGCGCAGTACGAAGTCTACAAAAAACTCTCTACCTTGAGTACGGGTCTATATGCTATACCGTAGTATATGAGCCCAGCTTCGCATTCTTCTCTAACTCTCCTCAACACGGGTTCCATGAGCATTCCAGGCTTCAGCTCCTCTGGGAGAACATCGGTTAACGGCGCCATTATTCTTACGCCAGTTTCAATGGTTTCAACTACTCCAAGTAGTAGTGGTCTTCTATCTTCGAACCCTTCCATGGCGTTGTAAATGAGGGTCCAGGTTAATAGTCTGGCTTTCTCGTTTATCAGTTCTACCTGTTCAACTTCTTTTGAACCACAGTGTCTACATAGATTCGACGGTGGATAGGCTGATCTACCGCACTTTCTGCACTTCGTGGCTATGAGCTTGTACCTGCAGAGCCTTGTTCTCCAGTAGGGAGGAATCGTGATCCTCACCATCAGCATCACCATCTACTCAATCCTACGTATAAGCTCCCTGTTCTTGGCGTAAACCGCGTAATCCACATAGTACTTTCTGTTTAAGTAATCTTCCACGGTTGGAGCCTTGTTCTTTTTCTCCTCAACCAAATCTGCAACAACGATGCTGAAAGCATCTGCACCAGCGCCACTACCGAATGGTGCTAGAAGTATGCGTTGACCAGGCTTGGCTATCTCCAGCACTCTTGCAAGTCCTATAAGTGCTGAAGAGTTGTAGCTGTTGCCTATCAGCGGTGTTATCAAGCCCGGTAAGACCTTTTCTCGTGGAATGTTAAGCATTCTTGCTACTCTAAGCGGAAATGTACCATTGGGCTGGTGAAACACAGCGTAGTCGAAGTCCTCCGGTTTCAGCCCTGTTCTCTCTAGAAGAGCTTTCACAGCACCCACAATATGCCTGAAATAGGCTGGTTCACCCGTAAAAGCCTCGCCGTGAAGAGGGTACTTAACTGTATCTCTTCGCCAGAAATCGGGTGTATCCGTTACAAATGTTGCACTCGCCTCGAAGTACGCTGCAGCTTCGTCCCTTCTACCTATGATGAGAGCTGTGGCAGCTGAAGAAGCTGTAAACTCCAATACATCACCGGGATTTGCTTGCGCTGTATCGCTTCCGATCACGAGCGCATACTTTACAAGTCCCGATGCAACCGCGCCTATGCTTATTCGTATAGCCTCACTTGCCGCTCTACATGCAAACTCCAAATCAGTAGCCATAGTGTAGGGTGTTATTCCAAGAGCCTCCGCTATAATAGTTGCTGAGGGTTTAACAGCGTACGGTTTACTCTCGGTTCCAAACCACACAGCACCAATGTCCTTGGGGTTTACACCTGCTCTCTTAAGAGCATTTCTAGCTGCTTCCCAGCCCATGGTAACAGCGTCTTCATCTATTCCAGCAACGCTCTTCTCCGTAACATTGAGCTCTTCGGGTTCCTTCGGGTTAAACCCCCACACCCTTGCTATCTCAGAGAGCTTTAGCCTCCATCTTGGTACGTAAACACCCCAACCCACGATACCTGTCTTCTCCTCTGGTAGCAAGACCATGCACCACTAGCATGTAATTAGTTAGGCTATCTGCAAATAAAAGCTTGACTCCCGCTAACTACATAAACCGGGTACGAACGAATGATCACCGTTCATCACTATAGGAGAAAACAGTGATTTTACCAACCATGGTGTTTTACTTCAGTAGGCACGCCATTGCCCAAAACAACCTTGGATACATTAACAATCCATCTCCAATTAAGCACCACATGTACTGCAACTAGGGTTACACATAGGAGTGATGAAACTACATGTATGTATTTCCACTCACTTCTTTTCAATCCCAGAGTGACATCCCTTGTGTTTACTCTTAGACCCCCTTCAAGTTCTCCTCTCGCTCGTTCTCCACCAAATCCATTACTGGTACTGCTAAGCAAAAGTACTATTCCGGAGAATGTACTAACTACTCCAGCTAGTGTCATTGTGACGAAAACAATGTACATCAATACTAGTTTACTGTTGAGCTTTCTTGCCATAATCCATCCTAGTCAAGACAAATCTGCTGTTCAATTTAAATCCTCACAGTTGAAACAATGTCGTGAATAATCTCGGATTGTTCCAGATCGTTCCAGCTCAAGGAATTTATCAGTTAGCGTGGGCAGTTTTCTTCTTGAGGTTTTTAGGAAATGCTTATAAGTGGTCATTAGGAAGGAGGGTTAACTATACTTTCAATAGAAAGCTCATACGTTTCAGTGTTCCCCGCGTTCGAATAAGTAGTTCTCTTTCACTTAACAGTGCTCAACAAGGAGTGCGGGGGGTGGGATTTGAACCCACGCAGGCCTACGCCACCGGGTCCTCAACCCGGCCCCTTTGACCAAGCTCGGGCACCCCCGCACCGTACATTTTATATGAGTGAGTGGCGTTTAAATATAATGCACGTGAAATCCAAGAGAGCTGTCAGACAGCGTGTAAGTAATAGTGGTGTTCTCAGCTCGTCGGTGAGGAGGTTTGCGCTCACTTCTCGCTTCGCCAGCTTTTCCTCATCCACATTATATTTATCCCTATTGCAGTCCTTAAATCACTCTGGTAAGGTCTAAGTGCATGGATGCTCAGAGGCTGCTTGAGCTTAAGCGTAGACTCAGAGAAGAAGTGGGGTCTAAACTATCGGAGTCCGAGAAAGCTTCTGCCCTAAGAGACTACCATGCAAAGAGACCTCCAAGACCCTGCGGATTAACGGTTCATACTGCTGTTGGATGTGTATACCGGTGCAAGTACTGCTACATCTACGATATGGGGTTTGAACCGGTGATGGAACCATATCCTTTAACCGGTCTACAGCTACTCTATGCACTACTTTCAAGCAAGTACTTCATCCCGGGTTTACGGGGAACATACCTTGCCTTTGGTAGCATAAGCGAACCCTTTCACCCGATAGCAAAGAACAAGACCTTCGAATACATCGAGCACGTGTATAAGTACCTTGGTAACCCCGTTCAGTTCTCAACGAAGCTATACATAAACCAAGCGGATGCTGAAAAGCTCTACAACCTTAGTAAGGGAAGGATCTCACCTCTAGTAACCATTGTAACAGTCGTAGCTACTGAGCAACTAGAACCATACTCACCAGATCCCGAGAAGAGATTTGAAACCATTAGGAACCTCAGAGAAGCCGGGTTAAAGCCATTCCTGTTTCTGCGACCAATAATTCCTGGTTTAACGGAGAAGGAGTACACCAGGTTGATAGACCTAGCCGTAGAATATAAAGCTGTAGGTGTTGTTGCCGGTTCACTAAGAGTTACCAAGAGAATCCTCGAGAGCCTCAAGGAAGCCGGTATCAATGTCAACGAGATAACCAGAAGAATGAAAGTACCCATTGACAAGATGAAGCCTGGTATTCAGTACGATGTTGAAACAAGTGACATTAAGACCATGATAGCCGCGTACGCCAAGAAAAAAGGACTCCTGTTCTTTCCATCGGCGTGCATGGCAAACCTTTACACTCACGGCGTTGTATGCTGGAGAATGACATACTATGGCCTTAAGGGTGAAAACCTCGAGAAGCCTTCTCCCAGAGAAGTACGTAGAATCCTTGAACAAATGGGTGCTAAAGTTCACAGAGTAGTCTTCAATAAGTGGTTAATTACCATTGATGCTGACTGTGCAAACTGCGAACCCAGGTTTGCCGAAGAATTACTTAGATCCATGTTTATGGCGTGTGTTAAAATAAGAACTAAAAGGCAGTAGTACTTATAGTGCAGGGTGCTACTCCATGTCATCTAAGTGCCAACTGTGTAATGAAGAAAGAAAGAAGGTTGTTGTTGTATTTGATCTCTACGGTACACTCGTTGACTGGAGACACTCTATTTCGAGGTTTATAGAGTTCTACATATCACATGAAGCTGTAGAAGAGTTCTTTAAATGCGATATAGAGCTGGTATCCAGGAGGTACCAACCTTACAAGCAGATACTTAAAGAATGCCTTATCACTACTGCTGAAAAGTACAACGTTGTTCTAAGCGAAGACCTGGTTAAGTCGTTTATAATTACCTTTGCTAAGTCTCCACCTTTTCCAGATGTGATATACGGTTTAAGGCTAATTAGGAGGTTATCCTACGGGACATGCATACTTTCAAACACGGACAGGGATCTTGCCGATATTACGCTAGCGGGTATTCGAGAGCTCTTCGACTACGTTATAACGGCTGAAGATTTGAAAACCTATAAACCGAAGCTGGAAGCCTTCACAAAGGCTTACGAGGTGCTTGCTATAAATCCCGAGAACGTTGTACACGTGTCAGCTTACCCTGAGTACGACTTAATACCTGCAAGTAAACTTGGTGCTAAAACCCTGCTCGTTGACAGAGCACTAGGGTATAAGTGGCACATAACCGTGAAGAGTTTACTTGAGCTTCCAGATGTTCTTGAGCACTTGGTTGAGTAAAGTCGCCTAAGCTTCACGAGAGCTTTACAAGCTGGGTTTAGAGCTAAGTTTTAACTCTTATTTCCCATCTGCTAGATGACTGCGCTAGAACCGGGATGAACGTTCTAGCCTTTACAACTTCATCAATGAACAGTGTGTACTCAACATACTTCTCCTCGAATCCAAGGTCTAACTCCTTGTAACCCCACGGGTTGAACACTCCGCTTCTTCCGGTGAACATTTCTCCGGTTTGATTAGCTACAACAACGTAAACTGTGTTCTCGTGAGCTCTTGCTGCCGCCAGCATATCGAGAACCTCTTCTTTCAGTGGTCCTTTTACCCATCCTGCTTGAACAATTATTACCTTTGCACCCAGCTGAGCGTATGTTCTGAAGAGTTCCGGAAACCTCAAATCATAGCATATGACAAAAGCTACCTCGGTGTTTTCAACCATCACTATTTTTCCCGGGGCTTTACCGGGCTCGAAGAAGCTTGATTCCCTGTAACCGTAGGCGTCGAATAAGTGCATTTTACTGTAGACTGGTACAACCTCTCCTCTACCGGTAATGAGCACCGTTGTACTCCTGGAGAGTGGTGGTGTTTCGGTTTTTTCGATGAAATGAGCAACTACACCTGCTCCGAGGCTTTCAGCTAGCTTGGAAAGACTGATCAGGTATTTGCTTTCAACTAGTCTCTCAGATCGCTCGTAAACGCTACTGGGGTCTCTGAGGAGCAGAGGATTGAACATACTGTACTCGGGTAGCACTATTATGTCGGCTTCCTTGTAGCCTTTTCTTACATACTGGTGAACCTTATCCGCGTTGTCTGCAGGATTAACACCGAACTCTGCTTGAACGATGCCAACGACAAGCTCGTTCAACACACCTCACCGATTAAAATTGAGTACCTGGTCGTGTAAAAATGCCCAAGGCTAAGCAATTATTGTACCTGCGTTTTCTGGTATCCTGTAGTACTTGGCGTACTTGAAATCGTCGACGGAAATACCACTACGTAAGAACTTTACGAAATCCTCGACAAGGGGTTTCCTAAGCCTACTCTTTAACACAACGAAATCGTACTCCTCCCATCCCACCGGTATGAAATCAAGATCGTACATTTCTGATACATATCCTACAGCAACTCCTACATCAGCTTTACCGGTTTTAACAGCATATCCAACAGCCGTGTGTGTTTTCACCTCGTACGTATAACCCTTGATAAGTCTGGGTATGCTATCGGGGTTTAACCCCTTTTCACGTGCAATCCTAACAAGGTTCGTGTCTATTAATGTTCTAATGCCCGACCCCTTGTTTCTGTTTACTATCTTAACATCACTTCTGAAAAAGCATTCAAAGCTTTTAATGTTCTTGGGGTTCCCTTTTGCCACAATGAACCCTATTAACCTGCTGTAGCCTCTCACGACCACTGCTTTATTCTCAAGCTTGAACTTACTCAAGAACGGCGTATTGTACTTACCTGTATCCGGGTCAAGTAAATGCGTGGGTGCTATATCCGCTTCTCCCCGTTCAATAGCTCTCCATCCACCCATACTACCCACATTGAGCACTTTACTAGCATACACAAGTCCTGTTTTCTTCAGGATGAACTCTAGTAATGGATCGTTGCTTCCGATGATCACCAGTTTATCGACATCAGCAAGCTCCATGAATGAGTAAAAGGGTACTAGTTCATCTCCTTCAACAACCTCCTTCTCTTCGCTTAACTCGACAAAACCATCACTATACGTTATCGCATATATACTACCACTACTGAACGATGCGGGATACGCTACGTAGCTACCATTAGAGCTAAGAATTATTGATGGTAAAAGCCATGTTATTCCAATGTTCTTCCTGAGTTTAAAGGGGAATCTCACAAATAAGGGTTTCTCGTAGTATCTTAAGCCTGTTAGAGCAGATATTATGGGCTTTACTACTCTTACCAAGATCATGTAGGCTGACAGTGGAAACCCGGGTAAGCCCATTAAGAGCTTTTTGCCCGATATAGCTATAACCGTTGGTTTACCGGGTTTAGCTTTCAGTCCATGAACTATTACATCCCCTAGCGATTCGAACACTCTGTACACAGTATCTGCTACACCAGCACTTGTGCCACCACTAGTTACAATGACATCGTAGTAATCCAGGTCTCTTTCAATTGTGTTCTTAATAACAGTGTAGTCATCCGGTAGAATCCCCTTGTACTCTGCGTTCGCGCCCAGCTCTCGCAGGAATGTGGTGATCAAGTAGCCATTCACATCGTAGACTTCACCAAGTGCAAGATGCTTTCCAGGCTCAACTACCTCTGCTCCCGTTGAGTACACAGCGATGCGTGGTTTAACGTTAACGGGTATTTCATGGAAGCCCAACCCAGCCAGTACTGCTATCTCCTTGTGTTTAATGAGTACTCCATGTGGTAGCACAAGGTCTCCTGCTGAAACATCGCTCCCTGTTGTGGATACTCCTTCGCCCGGTGCAACAGACCTGTAGATTCTTACGGTATCCTCCCTTCTCTCTGTGTACTCCTCCATGATCACTGCATCGCAGTTCGCAGGTACAGCTGAACCTGTTGATACCTGAACAGCTGATTTCTCATCGCAGAACAGATTCTCCGGGTATTCGCCCGGAGATACCTTACCAGCAACCTTTAGCTCTACGGGATTCAGCTCTGTTGCTTTTGACACAGCGTGACTTAACACAGCATAACCATCAACCTCGGATCTATCAAAGGGTGGGTAATCAAGAGGAGCGTATATGTCTGCAGCGAGGACTCTGTAAACAGCGTCCTCGAGTTTAACTATCTCCACCCCTCTAGGTGAGGGCTTAAGCTTTGCCAAGACTTCTCTAATTGCGTCATCAACGCTCATTAGCTTATGAAAGATCTTAGCCGACATGATCAACCCTGTCTGCTCTAAGTATCATTATGAGTATCGTTATTTAATACCCAACGCTCGATAAATATCCAAGACGCGTGTATCAGTATGGATATTGAAGTGCTATCTCAGCACGGCTACCCGAGCAAATACATTGAGTACCTCAAGCAGAGAGGTATAGTAAGACTTAATCCAGTACAGGTAGAAGCCCTCCGCCATGGATTACTGGAGGATAAAAACATGGTTATCGTTGCGCCTACAGCCAGCGGAAAAACACTTATAGCAGAGCTTGCACTCTTAAAATACGCTTTAAACAAAGGAATGGGAGTTTACCTTTCACCACTCAAGGCACTTGCAAACGAAAAATACAGCGAGTTTAAAAACCTTGAGGAGATAACGGGCGTCAAGGTTGAGATCTCGACAGGTGATTACGATCAACCAGCCGAATACCTGAGAGATGCCGACATCGTTGTTTCAACGTACGAGAGGTTCGACAGCCTACTCAGATTAAAGCCTTCATGGCTCTCAAAACTGTCCATCATTGTAATAGACGAGTTCCACAACATCAACGATCCTGAGCGAGGGCCCGTCATCGAGATGATAGTAGCGCGTGCTAGGAGATCGAAGGTTAGAATAATTGGGCTTTCGGCTTCGGTGGGAAACCCCGAGGAGCTGGCAACTTGGTTGAACAGTACACTGGTACTGTCTAGCTGGAGACCTGTCAAGCTAGTCGAGGGGGTATTCGTTGATAAAGATGAAGCTGTAAAGTTTGTTGATGGCAGAGTAGAGAAGGTTGAAGTCTTCGAGGAGGATCCAGCTATAGACTTAGCACTACACAACATTAAGCACAACTATCAAACCCTCGTATTCGTTCACAATAGAAAACGCGTAGAAGAATTATCAATGATGCTATCAAAGGAGCTTAGAGCATCGGGAAGCAGAGAACTTGAAATGCTACTAAGCGAGCTCGAAGAGGCTCCCACGCACCTTGAAAAGGAGGTACTCAGAGAATCCATGGAGAGGGGGGTGGGTTTTCACCACGCAGGTTTATCGTACGTAGCTCGGAAAGTCGTGGAGGAAGCCTTCAGGAGGAGACTTTTGAAAGTTGTTTATGCAACACCTACTCTAGCAGCCGGTGTAAATCTACCAGCAAGAAGAGTTCTAGTGTCTATTAAGAGATACGATCCTGTTGAGGGTAGAAAAGTTGGTGTTAGCGTAGCTGAGTACAAGCAGATGAGCGGTAGAGCTGGAAGACCACAGTTTGACGAGCTTGGCGAATCCATAATAATTGATGCTGACTCACTAAGCGAGGGATTAAAGTACATAACCTCGCATCCGGAACCTGTTAGAGGCAAGTTCTTCGAAGACGAAAGGAATACGAGAATACATGTACTATCCCTGCTAGCTTCCTCCGACGCGGAAACACTAGATGAGCTCGTAGAATTACTTAAAGAAACCTTTTCCTCGAGAAGCTCGAACCTTGACATAGCCAGTTTAATAAGCTCGACAATTGATGTTCTAGAACAGCTTAGAATGATAACTAGAAGGGGTTCTCGGTTAATCGTTACGAGACTTGGTAAAGTGACTTCGTATAGCTACTTAGACCCCATATCTGTTAGCATGTTCTTGAGCTACAAGCCTAAGAACTACAGTGATCTCTACGTACTGCACCTGATCGCTCTAACGCCGGATTTCGCCAGAAGTAGCCCATACATTCCAAGCAGGATTATTCACGCGTACGAGGACCTAGCTGAAGCGTATCACGAAAGCGATCTAGTACCACCAATGGAAATACATAACTATGGTTACAAGGAGTGGATAAAGAGCTTTGTGATAGCTCTAGCACTGAGCGACTGGATATTGGAGAAGAGAGAAGATGAAATTTACGAGAAGTACAGCATAGGACCCGGAGACCTGTACAACATTAAGGATACTGCTAGCTGGATCGCCAGCTCTCTAGCTAAGATCTCGGGGATCCTCGGAGACGTTGTATACCATAGAGAATTACTAAAGCTCTCACAGAGGTTAGATAAGGGAGTTAAACCAGACGCGCTTGAACTAGCATCACTAAGGTACATTGGTAGAGTTAGAGCAAGAATTCTCATCGAACAAGGCATTAAAACCTTAGAGGACCTTGCTAAAACTCCGCGTAGAAAACTACTTAGTTTACCTTCATTCGGCCCCAGAGTAGTTGAGGAGATATTCAAGCAACTTGAAGAAATGGGTTACAAGCCCTCGAGCTAGTATAATGAGTAATTTAAACCCCTCGTAACTTAGTTAAACTAGATGCCGCCGTAGCTCAGCCTGGTAGAGCGCTGCCCTGGTAAGGCAGAGGTCCCGGGTTCGAATCCCGGCGGCGGCTTCAACACAATGTTCTATTTTGCTTAGAGCGTGGTGTTCAAGCAGTTGTTGGAACTGTTTTACGGGATAACTCTTCTGACCCTAACCGAGTTTTCGTCGCAGAACTTTTTCGCCTCCTCCGAGAGCTGAACATCCCTACCGTAAAGCACTACGATGGGTTTAGCTTTCAGCAACTTAGCTTTCTCAACGTGTACTTTTACATCTTCAACCGAAATTTTGCCACTCTTGCTGAACACCTTAACCGCTAGTACTTCGTTTCCTCTACGTGCTACGATATCGATTGTTCCATACCTCGTGTTGTGATTCAGCGTAACCGAGTACCCCGCACCAACGTAGCGACCAGCAACTGAACCTATAACTCCGTGTTTCTTAGCTAAAACGCTCATTATATAAGCCTGCTTTGCGGTAGGCATAGTAAGCACCCAGATTTACAGCTCCAGCTTTCAGTCATTAGTTGAATGTATTTGGGGTTTAAAGAGGTTTCAATAAAGTCTCCAGCAGAATTAAGCGTAAGGGCCCGGGCCGGGATTTGAACCCGGGACCTCCGGGTACCTGCCCCCATCATCTCGGGGGTCCACAGCCCGGCGCTCTACCAGGCTGAGCTACCCGGGCCACTTTGGGGAGTCCACGTGGCCTGAGCTCATCACGAAACGCAGATCGGGCCCGTTTCTACTTCATACTTCCAAGGGTTAATAATCCCTTAAAGACCTAGCACTAGTAGGGTGCATCAAGTGTCTTCCTCGAAGCCGAGAGAGGTCTACTTACCAGTTCACGTGCTTGATTCATGCAACGTTGTGAGCGAATGCAACTACTACGAGGTTGTACGAATCGAGAAAGAACACGAGGTGGTTTGCATTGCTAAGTGTAATGCCATTAATCGCTACTTGATCAGATCGTCAGCGAAGAAGTGCGTTGATTACTGGAGAACCTGCCCCCTTAAGCTTTACGTTGATTCTCAACTAGCTTAAAGAGCCTTAACCTACCAATTCTCTTCTCCGCAACTACTCCCTTGGCGATCAGCTCCTCTAGGATTCTCACGAGAGAGTAGTAGTTCAATCCTGTCTCCTTCCTAATAGTGTTTAAGTTACACTCACCATACTTCTCCAATGTCCTTATGATGATCGAAGCCTTGTCCACCTTTCTACTAGAAGCCAAGTTCTCGCCTTTTCCTCACTAAATCTGCTACATACTTCTCTAGTACATCGAGTGGACCGTAGTGTATCGAGATAAGCGTTGTACGTCCACGGTAACCCTTTCCACTAGGAGAAACCTGCACGATGCCTGCTTTGCCTAGATTCTGCACGTACTCGTACAGCTGTGTATGTTTTCTCGGTAATTCTCCAATCATTTCACAAACCATTTTGTATTCTTCTTCAACTTCTCCCATTTTAACCTCTCGCTTACCTGTTCTTCTTAGTAGTCTAATGATGCTCAGAAGAACTATCAATTCATGCAGTGTACTGAATTTTAATGCATCACTCATACTCACAATATCTCTAGACAAGCTCATAATAGCTTTCCTAACGTGCTCAAGCTCTATTCTTCGCCTCCCTTCCTTCTCCGCGATGTCACCTGCCATTAGCAGTATTTCGAGCGAGTGTCTAGCATTACCTCCCCCACCCTTGTCTACACCCTCGTAGTCAGCGATAAACCTTAGTACATCCTTATCGTAAGCTCCATCATGTAGCGAAATACTAGCTCGGTAGTCTAGTATGTCAAACAACTGACTGGATGTGTACGGGTCTAGCTTAATCACGTGTCTAAGCAAATAGCCCTCTGTAACAGGGTCTAAGAAAGCTAATTTTGATGCATCAGAAGCTATGAATATGAAATTCAGTCTTTTAGTACCTTCGTGTACATCATACGATCTCGTAATGAAGTACACGGCTTCGCTTCCAGACACGTTTGCGAAGTAGTGAAACTCATCCAGTGCTACTATTACGTAGCTATCAGACTCCTCTATGTAGGATAAAACAGCATCGAACATTTCTTTAGCCGATAACCCTCTAGGGGGTAGTGGTATAGCGAGTTGTCTTGCTATATCGTACACGATGTTGAACAGTGTTCTATTCCTGTGGCAGTTCACGTGAACATAGGATATACTGTAGCCCTTCTCCCTAGCTAACCTCGTAAATGTTTTACCAAAAAGCTTCGATAGCGCTGTTTTTCCGGTTCCTACTCCCCCTATTATCAGAACTCTCTGTGATATACTTCCAGGACTCGTTATAAGGTGTTTGAAGTAGGATACGAGGCTTCTAAGCTCATTCTCCCTATGTGGGAGCTTGTCTGGTAAATGCTCAGGCATAAGGCTCTCTCTGCTCTTGAATATTGATGGTCTACTCAACTCCTCCTCTATGATCCTCCAGGTGTCGTTCACTATCATTGTTACACCGAAACTTTCACTCATCCATACATTAAGCTAGCCTTAAAAACGGGGTGACAATCACCTAATCCAACATAAACTTTTGAATCAAGAAGTTCAACGAATAAACAAGTTTTTGCTGTGGAATCATGTTTTACCCTAGACTTAAGCAACAGGCGACTAAACAAGGCGAAAAGCCCTGAGCTCGCTCCCCGCACGCCTCTGGACTTAACCTTCAGTTTAACCGACTTTGTTTTAACTATGCTAGTTAGACAGGCTTCAACCACGGATGGATCCAAGGGGTATTCAAGTACACAGTGTACGGGGATAATGTTCTCAACGAAACCGTACTCCCTGAAAGAAGCAATTCTGTAGGCTTTATCTACATCAATTGATGTATACACGTAGATCAAACCACTGTACCTGGATTTCTCTGCTTTCACATCGGGATCCTTGGAAAACAGAACATTACAAACTTCGTGTATGCACAGTTCTTCGTTTCCAGCTCTGCAGGTTACAATTAGTCGTGGTTCCATAGTCAATGCTTTTACACCATTATTGCTTTAAACTAAGCAGTAAAAATCACAAGGTGCCCACGTTCTATGCATGCGGAGAAGAGCAAGATGTGTATAGACTTCAGAAATATCGCTGAAAAAACAGCTGACATGCTAAGAAGAATCTCTGGTAGCCCTTATTACTCGGAAGTTGTAGGTACTAATGTAACAGGAGATATTTCGAGAAGAGTTGATATTGAAGCTGAGAACTATATCGTTGACGAAATTAGAAAACTCGACTATAAAGCGTGGATTGTAAGTGAAGAGCGTGGAACTTGGAAACTTCACGAAGAACCAGACATAGTGGTTCTCGTAGACCCCCTTGACGGTAGCTTGAACTACTACCTGGGTATACCATTCGCGTCTGTATCCATAACTGTCTACAAGAAAAACTCAAGGATCACCGAGCCCTTCTACGGTGTTGTTCGCAGCATTTTCTCTAATGATGTGATCGAAGTATGCAATGGTGTTGTCCTTTTAAACAACGTACCCATTAAAAGTAACCTAAATAGAGGGAACGATGTGATCTCAATTTACGCCGAAAAAGCTCACCAAGTTAGTGCTATTATCAATAAGTTAAGAGAAAAGAGTTCTAGCGTAAAAACGCGAACAATGGGTTCAGCTGCTCTTGAAGCCGCCTATGCTGCTCTTGGTTTAATAGGTCACTTCGTACATATCACAGGTAGAATTAGAACTGTGGATATTCCCGTTGGGCTTGCAATTGCATTTATACTTGGTAAGGAGGTTTACACGGATCCTCACGTAGACACATTGGAATTGATCAGTGTGCAAACCATTAGGAAGGTTGTTATAACAACCAAAAGCAGTGGCTTAATTGAAGTTGTAGAACGACTTGAGCTATAGTGTTTCAAGAACGCGGCTAAGCTTACTCGAAAGTACTTTAGCACCAGTTTTCGTTATTAGAACGTCTTCTTCTATTCTCACACCGTAGGAACCTGGGATGTAAACTCCTGGTTCAATGGTGAACACCATTCCGGGTTCAAGGGTTTTCCCTGATAATGGTCTTAGGAAAGGTGGTTCGTGGACAACTACTCCTATACCGTGACCTAGTCCGTGTATGAATTTTTCCTTTAACCCGTACTTCTCAAGAACCGCTACTGCAGCGTTGTACACCTCCTGTGCCGTAACACCAGGCTTCGCGTAGTCTATGGAGGAGTTAACAGCTTCTATGAGAGCTTCCAGAGCTTGTTTCTCCTCATTCGTGATTTTTCCCCATATGATCATCCTTGTTATGTCGCTACATCTTCCCCCATATTTAACTCCAACATCCACGAGTACAAGGTCATCTTTTTTGAGAGGTCTTGCTCCTGGTGCTGTGTGAGGGTAAGCGTTATTTGGTTTAAATGCTACTATGGGATCGAAGGCTGTTTTTTCAGCGCCGTGTTTCCTCGCTGTGTACTCAAAAACTCCTGCTAACTCCAACTCTGTTACACCTTCGCGTAGCTCTGCTAGTATGGCCTGAATACCTCGCTGCGTTATTTCTATTGCTTTTTCAATAGCCTTTATCTCGTGCTCCTCCTTTATTGCTCTGAGGTTCCATATATCCTCTGACACGTTTAACACACGTTCATCCAGAGCTCTTGCAATGGTTAACTGTAGTGGTCCCGGGTGATGAACGTCTGCACCGATCTTATCCTTATTCTCTGAGTGCTTAGCAATTATATCCTTCCAATCTAGTTCAACAACGGGTATGTCTTCTGGTTTAATTGTTTTTGAAACCGCGTAAACTTCAACGGAGTCCGGTAAGTTAACCCTGTACCTATGGTATTCTAACACAGGCACGTATAGGTAGGTCTTATTGTCCATTCTACTGTGAATCAGTAGTGCTACTATATCTCCAATTGAGGGTATGCCTGTGAAGTACTCTATGTTGTCCGGTGCGTGAATGATGATCAAATCCAGGTTCTTGTTTTCCGTCAGTTTCTGCAGTTTCTCTAGTTGATGTTTCAAGGGGTCTCACCGGTAGGATTAAAAGTAACTTAAGAATAATAAGGCATTGTTGGTAATCTAGGAGTCCGGTGCACTGGATGACCACTGAGCAACTGAAATGCCCTAAAGACGGAAACCCACTAGTATTAATCTACGAGTCCGAAAAGCTCTCGAATGGTTTAACTAGAGTAACGATGTATTATAAGTGCTCAACGTGTAATTACAGGAGAGATCTTGAGAGGCTTGAAATAGAAGTACTGAAAGACAATGGAGCTATAAGTATCAAGAGGGTTCTGCTTTACTCTTAGTTCCCTTTTTGCTCTTCGCAAGTTCTCTTACGATCTGCTCTACTAAGCCTATTACAGATGGTTCTGCTTTCACCGCGTAGTGTTCCTCGTCACGAGGTTCCACAATAATCACTCCATTGGCACTTTTGCTTTTATCCAGAATTCGCGATACCAGTTTACTAACACTACCTGATGGTACAAGTACCGTTTTAGCTTGTTTGAGCTTAGGAGTATTTTCCACGGTTTCACCAGCAAGAACATGTTTAACTACTTTTCTCTTACCAGACGTTATAACGTACTCTAATTTACTGCTAACAAGTATCCACTTTCCGTTCCTAAGCTTCACGTAAATTCTCATCGTTTACACCGTAGCTTCTTGCATGATTACTCTCTGGTGTTTCCTAAAGAGCGAATACCCTAGATTCAGGATATTTTAGGAAACTATTAAGATATATTGTATTGGGATGACCTAGCAGGAACGTGCTGACGTATGATGTAAGGTGGAGCGACGGGGACCGCGAGAACTGATCTTATAGAGCACTATTGTTATTCCATTTAGCCAAGGAACATGATGAAAAAGCTTAGTTCGCGGCGATGATTCAAGAGATATTTTCATCCCTTGCTTCCTACTATCTCTTACGAATCATTGATTACTAATTCGCGTTTAACGTCTCCTTGCACAGAGTACCTTGGTTCCTCTGATCACCATGCTCATCGATCAGCTCAAGGAGTGCAAACACTTAGTACGCTTTCAGTCTTTTCAATATTTCTTCAACTACACTCTACCTCTCCTAGCGAAAATCAAGACACGTTTGCGGGTTATACAGGTAATTCCGGGGTAAAGCTGCGATTTAATATTTTAGCTGTGCTGAATATACTTAACTATGGTGTTCAGCGTGAAATACCCTGATGTCGTGAAAGAAGTGGAGAAAATACTGTGGCCACGTCCACTAAAACTGTTTACAGCTGGTCCTGTTGCTTGTTTTCCAGAAGTTCTAGAGATTATGAAAGTACAGATGCTAAGCCATAGATCTGCTGAGTACAGATCTTTACACAGGGATACCGTTGAGAGACTCGCCAAGTTCTTAGAGGCTAGAAAATCAACCGTCCTACTAATCCCAGCTAGTGGAACCGGATTCATGGAGGCTAGTATTAGAAACGCTGTCTCGCCGAAAGGTAAGGTACTAGTTACCATCATCGGGGAATTCGGTAATAGGTATAAGGAAGCCGTGGAAAGGAACGGTAGAGTGCCCATTGTCCTAGAGAAGCCCCTGGGTAAACCTGTTCTCCCCGAAGAACTGGACGATGCTTTGAAGAAGAACCCGGATGTCGAAGCCGTAACCATAACCTACAATGAGACCAGCACTGGTGTTCTGAACCCGCTTAGGGAACTAGCCAAGGTTGCTAAGGAGAGAGATAAGCTAGTATTCGTAGATGCCGTGTCAGCGATGGGGGCTGCAGAGATAAAGGTGGATGAATGGGGGTTAGACCTAGTGTTCGCAAGCAGTCAGAAAGCTTTTGGATTACCACCAGGATTAGCTATGGCTGCTGTAAGCGAGCGTGTTTTTGAAGTGGCCAAGAAGATCCCGGATAGAGGCTTGTACTTTGATCTCCTGGAGATCAGAGAGTTCCTGCAAAGAGAGTGGTCTACGCCAACTACACCACCAATACCGCAGATCGCCGCGTTAAACGTGGTTCTCAGAATCATTGAACGCATGGGTGGAAAAGAAGCATGGTTAAGAATGTACGAGGAGAGAGCTGAAAAGATAAGAAAAGGTATACTAGATCTTGGACTTCAGCTTTTCGCAGAACCAGGTTACTACAGTCCAACTATAACAGTGGTTTACAATCCACCTGGAATTAGAGGACCGGTAATCTACGAGGAGATGAAAAAACGTGGTATAGAGATCGCGAGAGGATATGGTAAAGTTAGAGACATTACGTTCAGAATTGGGCACATGGGCTACATAACCGACGAAGACATAGATCTACTTTTCAGCAACCTCAGAGAGGTGTTAATAAGCCTTGGACATAAGCCACCGAGTTAAAGGGTTTATACAAAGCACACTGTTGTTATAAAACACGGGTGAAACCCGTGGTAAAGGTTCTAGTTGCTAGTAGAATTCATGAGAAGGGAATAGAGCTTCTGAGGAGATCTGGAGTCGAAGTGCTGTTTAAGGAGGAACCGCCGGAGGACGAGCTTATCAACCTTATTAAGGGTGTTCACGGGCTTATAGTTAGAAGCAAACCGCTTGTAACTAAGCGTGTAATTAATAGCGCTGACAGCTTACTTGTAATAGCACGTGCTGGTGTAGGAGTGGATAACATAGATGTTGAAGCAGCTAAAGCTAAGGGTATAGATGTGATAACAGTACCTGAATCAACCACGCAGAGCGTTGCTGAACTAACCATCGGTTTAATGATAGCTGTTGCAAGAAAAATCGCATACTGTGACAGAGAGATTAGGAAAGGCAAGTGGCCCAAAAAATACGCTGAAGGTGTAGAACTGTACGGTAAAATCCTGGGGATCATTGGAGCTGGTAGAATAGGTTCAACCGTTGCAAAAATAGCCAAGCATGGTTTTAACATGGAAATAGTGTACTACGACGTAGTCAGAAACTACAAGCTGGAAGAGGAGCTTGGAGCAAAGTATGTTTCCCTTGAGGAGTTGCTTAGAACATCAGATGTTGTAAGCATACATGTACCATTGCTTCCAGAAACAGTACACCTAATCAACGAGGAAAGGCTAAAGTTGATGAAGAGGACTGCTATATTAATAAACACTTCTAGAGGACCCGTTGTAGATACCAAGGCTCTCATCAAAGCTCTGAAAGAAGGCTGGATAGCTGGTGCTGGACTCGACGTATTTGAAGAAGAACCGTTGCCACCAGGCCACCCATTAACAGAATTAGACAACGTTGTACTAACATCACATATAGGTGCAAGCACGCACGAAGCACAGGAAAGAGCTGGAATACAAGTAGCAGAGAAGCTGATAGATTACTTCAAGAAGAGAAATCTCATTTAAACCAATTTTTCTTAGTTAATTCACCTCTCTACATTCATGGATGCTTATATCGGAAGCTTTAAAAGTCCAAATTAGTAATATAAGTTTAAAACGGCGGGGCTAAGTAGCGGGGTAGGGCAGCCTGGTAGCCCGCGGGGCTCATAACCCCGAGGTCGGTGGTTCAAATCCACCCCCCGCTATCCCGCGTCAAAGCGGGCCCCGCCACTTCCTATTTCCCAGGACTACTTCTCCACCAGGTTAAAATAATGGAGTGGCGTATAGTGAGTACTTGTACACCTCGCAGGTGTTGCATACTTGGTAAGAGAGTGTGGATGGATTATTAGGAAAGTAGAAGTTGGAAAGGTCCTTATCCTAGAAGTTAGTGGTAATAGCCCAAAGATCAAGGTTTTGGTTCTAAAGAAAGGACGTGATGACGAGCTCATACCTCTTGTCCGCGAACTCGATATAGGCTCAGCTATATGCTTTGAAGGGGAACCCTCAGAGGAGCAGAAAAGCAAGCGTGGAGTGGAATACGTTATTAAGAAAATAGAAGTTTACGCTAAACCCATTGAACCACTACCCGTTGACCTTGTGGGTAAAGTACTCACGTTACTTGATACGAGAATCAGGTACAGGTGGCTACTTGCAAGAAATCCTGCTGAAAAGGCAATCTTCAGGATCAGATCAGGGATCCTAAAAGCCGCTCGAGAATATCTAGAGTCCAACGGCTTCATCGAAGTGCAAACACCGAAAATAGTTGCGGCTGGTGCTGAAGGAGGTGCAACGCTGTTTAAAGTACAATACTTTGAAAGCACAGCTTATTTAAGTCAAAGTCCACAGTTGTACAAGCAAATGCTCATCTCTAGTTTCGAGAGAGTATACGAGATTACACCATACTTTAGAGCTGAAAAATTCAATACTACAAGGCACTTGAATGAGTCATGGGGTATAGACGTAGAACAAGGGTTCATTACTGGTGTTGAAGATGTCATGCACACCTTGGAGAACCTCATAGCGTACATCATAGACTACATTAACAAGTACTACCGTGATGAGCTCGAACTCCTGGGAGTAGAGCCGATCAAGGTAACTACACCCTTCAAGAGGTTGAAATTCACGGAGGCCGTAGACATTCTGCTGAGCGAAGGCATCGAGGTAAGCGAGTACGAGGACCTGAGCGACTACGCTGAGAGAAAACTAGGGGAAATCATGGCCGAGAAAAAACACCCATTGTACTTCATAGTTGGTTTTCCGTGGACATCAACAGCATTCTACTACATGAAAGAAGATGATGGTATTTACACAAGAAAGTTCGATCTAGACTTCAAGGGTCTAGAAATAGCGAGTGGTGGACAAAGAGAACACAGGTATGAAAAGCTCGTTGAAGCTTTGCGCGAGAAAGGGTTGAACCCAGCTGACTTCGAATTCTACTTAGAAGCGTTCAAGTACGGTATGCCGCCCCACGGTGGATTCGGTCTCGGCGTGGAAAGGCTACTCATGAAGCTCCTAAACCTTGAAAATATCAGAGAAGCGATAATGTTCGTAAGAGATAGAACTCGGCTCATACCTTGAAACCCACGTGACGATTTTTCCAGGTAAGTATATATTTGTGATCGTAAATATGTAATCTAGGGGTTGCGTGTCGGAGCCAAGAGCACTAGCTAGACTCAAAAGGAAGCTTACTGTTGAAAACCTTTGGTTGTACATTATATGCATCCTAAAGGGAGAGAATAAACCACTAAAGGCCTATGATATTAAGGTAAAGCTTAGAGAACTCTTCGATGTGAATCCTCCAGCTATCACAGTATATACCGTTCTCTACAGAATGGTTAGAGACGGTTTACTGGAAAAGAAGAGCAAGAACGGAGAAGTGCTATACACACCTACCGATAGGGGGTTAGAAGCATACAGAAAAGGCCTGGTGTTAATTGAAGAAGTGCTTGCAAAACTCAAACTCCACGGGTGATCCACGTGATTAGAGTAGCCATTGTAGGACAAGGTCTCGTGGCACTACACTTCGAAGTTGGTCTTGAGAAGCTTAAGAACGGCGAAATACCAGACTATGGTGTACCTTTGAGAAACAACCTACCATACAAGTACAGTGACATTGAGATTGTTGCAACCTACGATGTAGATGACTCCAAAGTTGGTAAAAGCGTTTACGAGCTAGCTAAAAGGGACTACAACGGACCTGGACCTATCCCTGGAAAACTCAAGGATCTAGTAGTTAGAAGAGGTATTCACCTAGGAAGTTTAAAGGGAATGCCTCTTAAAGCTCATGGACGCGAAGAACAAGTCGGCTTAGAACAAGCTGTTTACGAGTTGGTAGATGAGTGGAGGCAACTCAACGTTGATGTAATAGTCAACATAATGACAACAGAGCCTGTCGAGCCTGTAAATAACGTAGAGCATTTGCATGAGAGGTTTAAATCGGGTGATCTAACAGCTTCACAAGCATACGCGTACGCTGGAGCAGTATACTCAGCGAAGTACAAGAGCTCCGCATTCATCAACGCTATACCCTCTCCACTAGCTAATGACAAAGCATTCGTGGAACTCTACAAACAGAGCCGTGGAGTTATTCTCGGTGATGATGGAGCAACTGGAGCAACACCGCTAACAGCTGATCTTCTCGAGCACCTTTACCAGAGGAACAGAAGAGTCATTGACATAGCACAGTTCAACATCGGTGGAAATACGGACTTTTACTCACTTACTCTACCAGAAAGAAATGTTATGAAGACGAAGACTAAGAGCTCGATGATCAAGGACATACTCGGATACAGTGTTCCGAACTACATTAGGCCAACGGGTTACCTGGAACCTCTAGGAGACAAGAAGTTTGTTGCAATGATAATAGAGTACATGAGCTTTGGCGAGTTCAAAGACGAACTCTACATCATTATGAGAATAAACGATAGTCCTGCACTAGCTGGTTTACTAGTGGACTTAGTTAGACTAGGTAAACTTGCTGTGGAAAAGGGGTACTATGGAACAGCATACGAGGTAAACGCTTTCTACATGAAGAGGCCAGGACCTCCAGGAAGCAAAGCTATATCCAAGGTTAAAGCCTACGACCTACTATTAAAATGGGTTGGTATTAAGGACCCGAGAGACTGAGCTCTCAATGGAAATTCATGAAGGTGTCTTAGGTGAGAATAGTCCTGATAGGAGCCCCAGGAGCTGGTAAAGGTGTATACGCTCAGTACTTCAGGGATAAATACTGTGTACCACACATCAGTACAGGTGATATTTTCAGGGAGGAGATAGCTAAGGAAAGCGAGCTCGGTAAGAAAATAAAGCACTACGTTGAACAGGGTCTGCTTGTTCCAGACGATATCGTCGTGGATGTTGTGAAGAAAAGAATTAATCAGCCAGATACGGTAAATGGATTCATACTCGACGGTTTCCCGAGAACACTTGAACAAGCTAAAGCGCTCGACGAGATTGCTAAAATCGACGTTGTTGTACATCTCGTGGTATCAGAGGAGGTTGCTGTGAGAAGACTCGGGGGAAGACGAGTATGTCCTGTATGCGGCAGAGTTTACAATATATACTACGAGCCTAAACCGAAGAACGATGAACTGTGCGATTACGATAATGCTAGATTGATTAGGAGAAAAGATGATGACCCAAACGTAGTAAAGGAGAGGTATAGAGTGTTCTACGAAACCCTTAAACCCGTAATAAACTACTATAAGCAGACCAGAAGACTACTTGAAGTAAATGCTGACAAATCTCTCAAAGAAGTCCTGCCTGTCCTCGAGAAAGTACTAGTAGAATCAGGTATACTGAAATTGAAACCTTGCAGAGAAGTTTACATGTAACAATTAAGGGTTTATGTGAATGCTTAACACACAAGTGGACAGTAACTTATGTAAGACTATATCGTATGTTGAAAACCTTATAAAGGACCTACTAGAAAGCTCACACGAATACTTTTCAAAGGGATACCTTAACAGCGAGGGTTGGAAGAAGATCGGTGTAATAGTAAAGGTTTTATCAAATAAGAGGATACAAGTTACAAGATTTGTCAACAAAATCAGGGATAACCCAGAATATGAGAACACCGCTAAGGTCCTCTCGGACTTACTACAACATTTGTATTCCATCGAACAAAGCTGCAAAACATCATTGAGTAAATGCTTCGAGATTCCAGATTCGTAAAAATGGAAGATTTCACAAAACGCTTTCCAAACATGTAATAGCACGCTGAAGCCTCTTTGATGAGGGATCGTAGACTCAAGGAATAGAGGTGCTTTCCTCAAGCCTCCATCGTTAAAAGGTCGGAGATACATTGTAAAAGCCGAAGCAATTAATCCCTGTGATCAATTCGAGAGAACAAGATTAGGTCAATAAAATACTACTAGACTCGAATTCGCGAATGTTGCTGCCCGAGTACTGAACACCGGGTGCTCCTACATACCTTCGCGTTGATTCCCTAAACAACTCGGATAATCAGAAAACTAAAAAACTAAACAATCCTGGAGACGATCTAAATCCTGAACTCTCGACTATGCTAATCTTATGCAGTTCTCGCACATGTGCTCGGGGTCGCAATCCAGTTCTCCATTGTTGTCAATAACGTGATTGCTTTTGTAAATCACAAGTGCATCTTGATGTAAAGCACCATAGTCTATGGAGAATTCTCTTATGCTTTCTCCAAGATTTTTCCTCAAGGACTCCACTATGAAGGATATTTCATGCTTACTACGACCTCTCATGATAACTAGGACTTCATCATTACCTGTTCTTATGGTTAGTAGAACCCTAGCACAGCTTGAGAGCGCCGCGCTTAGGTAATCCGGGTTATCTGTTTTAATACGTACAAGTGCAACTTCCCTACCTACTATATCAGCTGAAACCAGTAAACCAAAAGATATCTTGTTCTTTCTTAGTAACGAAAGTACTCTATGTCTAGCTGTTAAGTAGTTTATGCCTAGTTTCAGTGATAAGAATCTTATGCTTACACGTGGATTTCTAGCAAGTTCTTTTAAGATAGCAATGGTCTTCGGATTTCTCAGCGAATTATTCCCCAAGTTCAGCACCATGAACAATGAATAGGTATAAACCCTATTAATAAGTTACACTATTCGATTCTCAAATTAGGGTGATATGAGAAACAGTAAGTCGGTGTAGTAATGGGTACATGCAGGAGCTGTAATATTCGTAGTACTACAGTGAGCGACATTGTGGGTTTATGTGTTTCCTGCGTGCGAAGAGGTCTAAAACCGCATAGAGATCCGCATATGGAGTCTCGATCAAGGTTTAAGCTTCCCGTAGAGTTCATCATTGAAGATGGCTATAAGTGTAAGGTTTGCGGCAGAGAGTGCACAATACCTATAAATTCACGTGGTTTCTGCGGTTACAGAGTCAATCGTGAAGGAAAAATTTCTGTTTCCACGCTAGCACCAGACAGAGCTGTAGGCATGTACTACTACGATCCACATCCAACCAACTGCGTTGCACTTCCTGTATGTCCAGCTGCCACGGGGCTCGGATATCCTCATTACGCGCTCCACCCCAGGGGGGAAAGAGGATACTACAACATAGCCGTTTTCTATGGTGGATGCAACTTGGACTGCCTTTACTGCCAAAATTGGGAGTATAGAGAAATGGCTTACAAAGCAAAGCCTGTTCTCTCAATAAGCGACCTCGTATCAGCTGTTAACCAGAGAACCACGTGTGTATGCTACTTTGGCGGAGATCCGGGTCCTTTCGCTCCCCATGCTATAATCTCCTCCAGGATGATGATTGAACGCGCTAAGAGTATTGGTTTACGCGTTTTTAGAGTATGCTGGGAAACAAACGGCTTGTGGAACCCTATACTACTGGAGAAGGCTGCCGAGCTTAGCCTAGTAACAGGTGGCATAGTCAAAATAGACTTTAAAGCTTGGAGTCCAGAGGTTTACAGTGTTCTATGCGGTATTGAGGAAAAACACGTGAGAATTATCAGGGATAACATCAAGTTAGTTGCAAAGTACACAAAGGCCAGGCAAGAACCCCCTATACTCGTTGTTTCAACGCTTCTAGTACCAGGTTACGTTGATGAATACGAGGTGGATCAAATAACGAGGTACATAGCAAGCATAAATCCTGAGATTCCGTACATACTCCTTGGATTCCACCCAGATTACATGCTGATAGACCTACCTACAACGAGCTGGAATCACGCTGAAAAAGCATTGAAGATCGCGAGAGAGAACGGACTTAAAAACGTCTGGATAGAAAACGTTTTCCTGCTCGGTAATGCCTACTAAGCGTGCATCTTAATGTACTCCAGGTCTTCAAGCCCAAGTCTCCAACCCGTGGAGCCCAGTATCTCTTTCACATGCTCCACCCGCTCAGATTTTGGTATTGCAACTACGTTCTTATGGCTTATTAGGTAGTTCAACGCAGCCTGAATAGGCGTTTTACCATACTTACTTGCTACTGAGACAACAACGGGATTATACGCTACTGCTCCCCTCTCCAGCGGAGTATAAGCTTGAATAGTAACTCTGTACTGTATGCAGAGTGGAAGAAGCTCTTTTTCAACGCGATGCCTGTTTATAACACTGTAGTGAACCTGGTTTGCAACTATCTCGTGCTTCCTAGTCGAATGCATTGCTATTTGGAGCTCTGATGCATCGAAGTTGCTTACACCGATGTATCTTGTGAAACCCCTTTCAGCAACCAACTCAAAGTTCTGTACCTGCTTTTCTATGCTCAGATTCCCACTAGGCCAGTGTATTAGGAAAAGATCTACATATTTAACACCTAATCTTCTTAGAGAACCCTCTGCAGCTCTAATTATCTTCTCTGGGTCGTTGAGCCTCTCCGGGAGCATTTTTGTTGTTATGAAGACGCTGTCCCTTCCCACCTCCTTGATTACTCTACCTACAAGCTCTTCAGCTCTTCCACCATCGTACATCTCAGCTGTATCGATCAGGTTTATACCCTGCGTAATCGCGTAGATCATTGCTTTCAGAGCTTGACTGTAAGATCTAATACCGTAGGTTCCTAAGCCTATGGAGGACACCTTATCAGAACCTATGTACTTGTAGTCGCTCGCATCGTAGACCATATCGATTCGCAACAAACCACCAGTTAAGTGCTTTCTGCAATTAAACTGTATATTTCTTTGAGCAACTCATTTTTATAGTAAGCTATAAATCACTGTACAAGACAAACTCTAAGTGATATCGCTTGTGAGTAATTTTCAAAAGAATCATCAGCGTGGAGTCGAAGTGATGGGTGTTGAATAATCCGTACATCAACCAGGGTCAAAGAGTAAATTTTATGTGTGTACGGTGTGGTAAATGCTGTAGTAGTGGACCCAATGTAGCTTTAACGATTTTCGATGCATGTAGAATAGCCAGGTTCCTAAACAAGAACTGGAGAGAGCTCATTGGAAGAGGTTTTTACGCCATCATAGCAGACTACATTCCTATACTAGTGCTACAGGGTGTAAACGACAAGTGTGTGTTCCTGAAGACCGTTAATGGCTTACCGACATGCACGATTTACCCGGCAAGACCTATGAGGTGTCGTCTCTACCCATTTATACCGGTGTCACCCACTAAGGAGACAGTACTAGAGCTATCAACAAGGTGCCCAGGATTAGGCAAAGGCTCTCCCTCTGATCCCCCATGGGCTGATCTCAAGTACTATCTCGTTGAAGTCAGAGAACACTACGCTCTCATCTACGACATGATATTTAACAAAGGCTTGGACCCTGTAGAAGCACTCGAAAAAGCGCTAGACATCGTCTGCAGTGTTACTGGAACCGGTCAGTAAGTTCCATGAATGATACAACATGCCTTAACGGAGCATTATCAGGAACAATGCGTAGTAGTCCGTGAATCTCTTTAATGGGTCTACCTGTCACGTAGAGATAACCATGGCTCGTCTCAAATCCGCACAAGAAACCTTCTATGTCCATAGATTTGCATGTTTGCTTAAGTAGATTAATCAACCCCTCTCTAAATGCTAAATGGCTCAGTACAACATCCCTGAGATCCAGCCACTGAACGTTTTCCGCAAAATCTCGCGGTTGAATGTAAAAACACACCTTAGCTCGGTTCACAAAATCCAACAACACAGTGTACAGTTCATTCTCTGACCATGCGTAGCTACCTATTCCTCCGTAAAACATAGCAAAAGCTTCTACCTTCTCTAGTCGATCCAGCTCGTGTATTCTGCCCTGTAGTATCATCATGCATATTTTCTTTACGCGTTTTTTCCAAGATTCGAAGGGTATGTTCGATACAACGCGAATACCTCCATCGTGGTCCACGAGAATGCTCACTCTATAGTTCATCACCGGTAGAACCGTGCAACCCTTTAAATCCTTGTACTCAAACCTGTACAGGTGAATAACAAGAGGACAGCTGTATAGCTCCTTGTACATCCACAACTTCTCAACCTTCAGTAGTTTAAATAAAACCTTACTACTATTACAATGAAATGAAGGTTTGCTTATATGGGTATTTACATGTGCTTCTCAGCGAAAAAACGCTGTGCTGGGTTCATCATTGCTGTAGTTGCAACACTACTTCTATCACTTTACATTACAGGTTCCAACGCGCAAAGCGTTATCACGGATAAGATAACCTACGTGGTATTTTACGACCCCATGAGTAACGAGGGCTTAATGATCATCAGGTTTTACGTTGATACAGGTGAAGACGTGTACAATTTAACTGTTCCATTAATAGTAACCGAGAAAGGTTGGTTCGAGTACCTGAACTACACTGCTTCACCAGGACTACGAGTACTAGGGTCTGATTTCAACCATGAAACAGGTTATCTAGTAGTCCTAATCAACGGCAGAGGGACGTTCGAAGCCTTATTCCATGTTAGGGATCTTTTCGAAGAAGAACTCCCCATGACGTATACGGTATCGCTGGATACTACTACCCTACGGAATATCGCCTCTGATATAACCGTAGAGCTGATAATAGCAGGTGTCTACGATGTTAGTAGAGTTGTGATCTACGGAAAAGCCGATGTAAGTACAAGCATCGAAGGCGATGTCACAAGGGTGTTGATCTCTGGATTTGCATGGCTAGAACTAGTCTTTAGGTTAGAACTAGAGCCTGCACTAGAAACCGCGCCGGTTGTACCAACTCAGGCTCAATACAATCAACCTGCTTTGATAATTGCAGTATCCGCCGCTACCACGATAGCAGTTGCAGTAGCTCTATTTTATGTCTTACGTTTCAAAAGAACACGCTTATTTCTTGAATACATAGAACCACACAAGGATCCCGCTTTAAGGCTCATAATAAAAGCCCTTGGCGAAGCTGGTGAACAAGGTCTCACTCAGTCGGATCTAGCAAGAAGAACAGGGTTACCGAAATCCAGTGTTAGCCGTAAAATACGTCGTTTACAAAACGAAGGCTTGGTCGAAGTGAAAACTTTGGGCAAGTACAACTATGTTCTACTAACACCAAAAGGACTAAGTATGTACAGGAGAATAGTGAGTGAAGAGTCAAGCAAGAGGTGATAAGTTTGAAGCCTGTTTATGGTTTAGGGCTGTTCTTCGTCAGAGATACAGGCCTGGTCGAACAAGTGGTTATTTTCGATTACTACGATGAGCTCGAAGAATACAAAAGTATTGTCAAAGACCCAGAAAAGCTGGAGAATGAAAAGAGCATGTTAGCTACTAACATGCAGCACTTCCTAGACCAGGAGGATGTCAGGCTAAACAACGAGCCCACGTATCCCAAGGTTGTAGATGTCGAGATCAGCTTCCGCGGAGACTACAAACACCCCTACATAGCTTTCTTCATAGTATTCCAAGGCGTGCTCCGTAAGGGGTTAAACGTGTACGAAGATAGATACGAACCTGAAACCACAGAATATGATTACAGAGTCTACTGGTTTTTCCCATCCAGAGCAAGGGTAATCAGAGCTGACCTCGATGTCCCCTATTCGCTTCTGAATAGGGGAAGAATTCTGAGCTTCTGTGTTAAAACCGGTACTTTCCTAAGAGGATACGAGAGAATAGAGTTCGAGCTCTACTAGAGTAGAAAACGAAGCCAAGTACTACGATTGCGTGTTTATAAGGGAAGCAGGCTCATAGCATACTCGGATGATGTGGGGGGACCTCGAAGGAACTCTGATTTGTGATGTGGGGCCAAAGCGCTGACCCTGAGCTTAAGTAGTAACCGTTGATGAATACGCCATCGGACGATCGGTGAGTAAGCCCGAATCACGCTGAAGGGTCTCTGCGTATGTTGTGGAGTCTTGATCACTACAGAAAGTACCCCTTTGCAGCAGTACCTAGCGATTTTCCACACTTATTCGTAGAAAACCCCCTCGTAGCTGTTGCTAGTAGTTCGCACTTAGCTGAAAAGCTCATCGAAGTTTTAAGCACCATTGTAAAGAAAAGTAGAGTAGACTTTAGTGTATTCAGAGACTACGAGGAGAGCGTTCTTCTCTACCATGCTCTCCTCGAACTCGTAAAGTTACTGGGTGATAAGAGGATCAGCAATCGTTTATCGTTAGCGTTTGCTAAGTCGGCAGCTAGCTTCTTTGAGAACGAAGATGAGGAAGTTCTACTAATGCTCGGAGTTAAGATAGGACTAAGAGTATCCTATGAACGTTTTCCACCTAAAATACCACGCATCGTGAAGCTTGGCGATAAGGAGGTGCTCGAGTTTAGACCACTCAAGTTTATTCTTCCAGTAGAAGAGTACGTTAAGATAGTGGCAAAGAGGTTAATGCATGATGCTTCATACTCATTGACAAACACCATTGTCTCAAATGGGCACGTGTACCTTGATAAACAAACATATCAGCGCGTGTTGGAAGAGTACATATATTACTACGTACTTCAGCTCACGGAAAACACACCACAAGTTCGATCCGACAAGGTTAACGCGATCTTGAACACTGTAAAAGAGAAAGTTCTCGAGGAGTACTACAGAACAGTCAAGAAGCCAGAATACACCGAGACTACAACAGCTGTAGAACCCCCTACTGAAACCGAGGAAAAAGTTGTAGAATCTCTATTTCCGCCCTGCATCAGAAGAATAATAGACACTATAAATACTGGAAGCAACCCAAGTCACCTCGAAAGATTTACACTAGCTGCTTTCCTCGGTCAGGTAGGGTTAACCGTAGACGAAATACTAGAGTACTTCAGGAAAACCGCTGATTACGATGAAAAGATCGCACGATACCAGATAGAGCACATTCTCGGAATGCGTGGTAGTAGGAAAAGGTACATGCCTTATGGATGCAGTAATCTCAAAGCATCTGGATTATGCCCTATAAGCGATCAATGCCCAGGTGGAAGAAACCCAGTTACTGTCTACAAGTACGCAGTTAGAAAGCTGAAGAAAAAACAAGGTTCCACCGAAAACATCAAATTGAGCAACGAAGAAGTCACCGATCAGAGCAAAGCCGCCGGCGGGATTTGAACCCGCGTCCACCGGCTATCTTAACGGGCCTAAAGACCCAAGCTTACAAGGCCGGCGCTCTACCGGGCTGAGCTACGGCGGCTTCTCTTTAAAACTATTAGTCGTAGGGGTTTAAAATCAATTCAGCCTCCTGAAACAGGAGGTAGTAGTTCAACTACATCGTTGTCATGGAGAGGAGTTTCCAGACCCTTGTGCGGATGCTTAGAATTTAACAGTATCACGAGTTCGCTTTTCCCACCTAGAACTTTTTCGATGAGATCTCCGAGTTCCCGCCTTGTTTTTGCAATTTCCCTTAGCAGATCCTTTATTGAGGCGTTATCTGGTAGAACGTACACGTCCTCTGTAACACCGGTCTTCGATGTAAGCCACAAGTAGTACTTAACCTTGACGTTCAACGTTACCCCTTCATCGCTTCCCTCTTTCGCGCTTCCTCGTAAAGTTTTTGCCATTCTTCGTCGTTCAGCATACTGAATGCTTCATGCAAAATATGCCTTTTCTCGGGGTTTTTCATGAAGTAGTAGATCGCATAGCTACACACAGGCTCGATGACAAGCCCACTGCTCTTTGCCATTTCAATCGCGTACTCTACCAGTTGCTTAGCTAACCCTCTGCCTCTGTACTGCTGAGGAACATAGGTTTCCAATAGCTTCATAACATTGTTCTCTACACTATACTTTACGTAGGCTTTTGAGCCATCAGGTAATACAGCGTATATAACTTGACTTGTATGTTTAATTCTTAACTCCTCCACAACGAACTACCAAGATTTGCTTTTACCTTGGGAAGTAATACATGTTTTTCAAGATTTTAAACTTAAGAACTACTTTAGGACTAAAAATTAGTCGTGAGAACAATGGGTCTTAGACAGTTTGTTACACTAACCTTGGTTACTTTTGCACTTCTAGCTCCTACCCTAGTCATCGAAGCTCTTACTACAAGTGATGATCTGGTGCTTCCATTACACCTGAAGTACAGCGGTTTACTTGTTTTAAGCACCTCGGGAAACTACGTTAGTGAAGTCTTTGGAGATTTAGCAGAGTGGTGTGAAACATCTCCCGGGGAAGCTCACATCATCTTGAAGTACACAGTAGAACTTCACGTTGAATTCGATGCTAGGATTGGTGTTACTAACATTAATGCTGTAAAGTTCGATTTCAACTCCACCGAAGTACTGATATCCAATCCGTTCTGCTTAGCTGAAGCTACCAAGAATATTCTGCAAGGAGTCTCCACGGTTAACGCTAGTTTCTTCTCTCTAGTTTTAAGGTTGAAGCGTGGAGCAGGCGAGTTAGAGCCTATAAATGGAAGCGGTGTAGTTGTTGCTGTAACAAGATACGGGGGTATTGATATAGTACAAGTAAAGGACGAGTTCACCGTTTATAGTACCATACACGGTGTTTTCTCGTACAGTAGAAACCTGTACTACGAACCTCTTTCACGAATACCTATCCACTACACCGAGGTGAACGATATGAGAGACGAGAAGGGAACATTACTATCAATACTCTACGTAACACTCGATATTCCGAATCTTAATTACGCAGACCTCTTCAACAATATCATCACTAGAAGAACCTTTGACATATTCATAACAGCAGTAGATAATCGACAAGTCACCTATAAGGCTACTCTAATCATAAGCTACGTTGAAAGCTCGGCTGATCGCGTAAACATAGCTGTCTCAGTCGTAAATAACACGATAATAATAGCCGCGGATCCACCCACTAGGTGTTTCATAGTGTTAGGCTTACTCAGAGATAATGTGGTGAACGCATCCTTAGAACTTAACTACTACATAGTAAAAAGCGCTTTGGGTGATGGATTCGTATACTACACCAGTAGTCCTCAGTTATGTAACAATGAATGGATCCAATTACCTAGTATAGTAGTAGAGCAGCGATACCAGGTAGAAGTCCCAGAAAAGCTTCCTCCTCCTAGTAAACCTATAGAGAAAGGCTTAGTTGATTATGCAGTAGGAGGTTTTACACTAGTTTTAACATTAATATTAGCATACTACTTGTGTAAACACCTGGTTAGGAGAATCCTTCGTTAATCCTCCAACTACTCGTGTTCCTTGCCAATATTTATTCTCTTTTAATTAAGCATAGATTATTAGAGTACTAGATAAGCAGGGAAGTGATCCAGGTATGACTACTACGCTTACACAGAGTCCGCTCTTAAAGCTAAGTGGTGATCTAATGAGCATTTTTAAGCCTTTGAACATACTACTATGTAGCTATAACTCTAAGCTCAAAGTACCACTGAATCTACCGCATAAAAGAGAGGCCAGTTATGCTATACTTGAGATTCTAGTAGAAGCTAGTAGAGTCTATCCGAGTTGGAAGGTCAAACTCGGAAACGTTGGTATTACGAGAGAATTTAAACCAGCATTTGGTGTTGCGATTTCAAGCCAGGATAGACATCTGTACAAGTTTATCTATGATGTAACCGATATACTAAGAGCTACAGCTACGCAGTACGGAGAAGGAATAGATCTAACCATAAAGTACGAAGGAGGTGCCCCCTTTAGAGTGCTTGGGCTAATACTAGACTCTATATACAGCGATGCTGATGCCGAAACAAAGTATAAGCACTACACAGGTTTAATCGGTATAGAGCCTATGAAATCACTTGAGTTAAACTTGGAAGAAAGCTTTGAACCATCATCGACACTTAGAATTATAGCTTATACCGCGTCATCAGCAAGAATTTCTATACTAAGCGGAGAGGAAGCTGGTGTTCACGATCTTTCAGCACTAGTATTGGATGAGGTAGTGGTGAAGATGCTTAAAGCAACACGAAGCATTAAAGTATCACTGGAACGATCAGAGCGTTCATCACCTTTGGTAATATCCAGTGTAACGATCTACAGGTCTGAGGTTAAGGCACCACATCTTGATTTATGCAGTGTGAATAGAGAAGTAGGATTGGGTGAAGTGAAATTAGAACTAGAAATATGTAATCATGGATATTCCAGACCCGATAAACTGATTATCTCATTTATAAGAAGAGGAGAACTTATACGCACACTACATGAAGATGGAAGAGAACTTGAACCCAATGCAAGGATACGCCGAGAAGTACGTTTGCCGTTGAATCTTGTTCAACCCGGTAAGGAGATCGTTGTTAGATTGATTTGGACTAAGCTCTCCAGACACTGGGTTATAGACAAGAGTATTACTATTTAGCAAAGGATTCTCCCATTAAATGTACTGAACCTCCATTGAATGCTCCTTAGCAAATTCTTCAATAATTCTCCTGTGATCCTGCCTGGTGCTTTTCTTCTCGACGATTATTTTGAGGGGCCGTATTGCTGTTCTAGAGTACATTGCGTTGAGAGTATCCATGGATAGGTACATGAGAGCATACTTGGGTAAAATATGACCATAGCACATGCTGGTGTTGAGTGCTATTTCTGTATGCTTCCTCGGGTAATGCCCACCACCTATTCCAATAACGCTTGTACAATCCGGGAGATTCGGGTACTCTCTTAGAAGCCTGTATAGAGCGTGGCCCAAGATCTCGTGGTTAAGGGGGTCTTTCCAATCATCCGGTGTACTACCTATCTCTACGAACAGTATTGGTTTTCCCAGGTTTGTTGGACCGTGGTGAGATGCTTCATAGCTTACTTCATACTCTTCCTTCCTACCTCTGTTGATTGCAACTTCATTTATCCCCCTGAGCATGTACCATGCTATCTGGGGATGCGCTATTCCGAGTTCTCTTGGACGTCCACCCATAATCGCCTCGAAGCCGTAGTTTCCCGTGAAGTGCACAGTATAACTCTTGATGCCGACCTCGCTCGAATGCCTTGACGCTACAATGTATAACGCAACCCAGCTTGGCAACACTTCATCCAAGAAATCCAAGTGTACAACGTCAATGTTGAAACCAGCTACTAGGATACTTTCTCCAACATAGCACTCCACACAGTAACGGCAAGTACAGTGTTCCCTTAATCCCATTGCGCTAACAACATAGTTGACTATTCCTACACCCGCTGGATCCCCTGTACTGTATACAAGAGCTAGCATGGTTTATGACCTCTACGTGCTACATGGTGATTTACGTAAAAACTAGGTAGTTATACATTTGAACAAAGCTCTAATTTAACGTTTTAATATTAATGACAAGGGTGCTCGAAAATCTTTGTTCATCCTTTCAGTATTGATACCACTATGCCAACGATGAAGCCAATTAATGTAGGCCCAGCTGCTGTGATCATTAGTATGAGTAGGAGTTTAAAGATCGCCTCTATTGTTAAACCAAGTGATTCTAGTACCTCTTTACGTAATGTTCCAAGATTCCAGATGGACAGCATTACACCTAGTACAAGTACAGCTATGAACGCTATTATGTACTTTAGTGCTTTCACCGAGACATAACCCAGCGCTAGTCCGAGTACGAACTGAATAAGCATTACTACGACCGAGGGCGGATTAAAAGCTACTTCATAGATACCCAACAAATTCACCGCTTAAAGTATAGATTTTAGGAGGTATTAAATGATGAAAAGGTTTTCCCAGGGTTATTGGTCCATTTTAACGTTGTAGTGTTGAAGTGGTGATCAAGGGGAAGCTTTGGGATTCTCTATGAGAATCTCTATTGATCTCTGGCGCAAGAGTAAAGAGTACTTCTGGAAGCGTGTGCACGAGGATCTTGAAATAGGCTATGTGGACAGGGACCTTCTCCCTTTGCTGATACTTGTAAATCTAGATGCCGAATTGTACACAACTAGTAGTTGTAGTGGTAGGATTGTAGTAATGGACTCCGATACGCCTTGGCAGAGGGATGAAACAAACATCGTGTTTAAATCACATGTACCTGTAGAGTCCAGCGAAGTGGAGTTCATTTATAGACTAGAACCCCATAGAGGTTTTTGGATGATTGTTACAGGACCTATAATACACGTATCAGCACTAAAATTGAAAAGAGCTGTCGAAATACTCAATGTAGCAAGGAGAGTAGGGTTCAAGCACAGCGGAATTATGCACGTTAGCCCGTCCAAGGGGGTTTTCGTAGAGCTTGTAACAGGTGTATATGTATCTCAGCTTGTTAGAGTAGGTTCAAAGCTACTTGTACCTAGACAGGAGCTTCAATCTCTAGTGGAGGTAATGAACAAGGTACTAGTGGAGGGTAAAAGTAGACTTCAAAAACTATACACAGAGTTAGTAAAGATCCTGCCTCGAGTTTTGGATAGAGAGGTAAACGAGAAAGTGCTAGAGCTCTACGCGGGATTATCTGGTAAAACCCCATTGGATATTTTCCTGGAGCTCTGCAGGGAGAAGAATCGGGTTTGCGAGATTTAATTAGTCTTCGTAGTTACTTGAAAGTAGATATGGTGGTGCTATGAGCGAAGGGTATATCTCAATAGAGGAGTTTAAAAGAGTAGATCTCAGAGTCGGCTTAGTAAAGTATGCTGAGAAAGTTCCTGGTAGCGGTAAACTGCTAAGACTTATCATCGACCTTGGAGAGCTTGGTGAGAGACAGATTATCGCCGGGTTAGCCCAGTGGTATTCTCCAGAGTACTTCATTGGTAAGCAAGTAGTTGTAGTTGCGAACTTGAAACCAAAAAGGCTCATGGGCCTAGAAAGCCAAGGTATGATTCTAGCTACCGATACAGATCCACCGGTTATAGTTACCACAGCATCGAATGTAAAACCAGGTGCTAGATTGATATAGAAACCTGTTGAGTTAAAGCCTCACTTCTCATTTTTCTAAGCAAGTATCTTCTATACCACAGCATTTTTGATAATGCATAAACAGCTCTCTCCGGCGAAGGATACGCTGGTAACCCGTGTCTGTTAAGAATTCTGATCGCCTCGTTGACGTCTTCTCCTCCTATGAACGATACAACGGTTGTCTTATTCACACTGTTCTCCTTGTAGAAGTCTACAATAGCTTTAGCGAGATCAACAGGATCAAGAACAGCTGTTCTGCAGTACAGAATTACTATGTTGTCTATTTCGGGGGACTCAGCAGCTACCTTAAGCGCCTTAAGATAGTTGTCCACGGATGCCTGGCCAGTCAAGTCAACAGGGTTTTTAGGACTACCAAACCAGGGCATCGCCTGCCTGAACTTGTCCATGAGATCACCCGTGGGCTCAAGTAGTTTAACTCCAGTGAGCTCAGCAGCGTCTGTTGCAAGTACGCCAGCACCCCCACCGTTTGTGATCACAACGGTATTTTCACCTCGTGGTAGTTCCTGCAGCGCGAATGCTCTTGCTATATCGAACATCTCTTCAACGGTGTAAGCTCTGATTATACCAGCTTGTTTAAACGCAGCTTCGTAGAAAGCATCACTTCCAGCGAGGCTTCCAGTATGACTCGCCACAGCTTTCATACCTCGCTGAGATCTACCCGCTTTGATAGCAACTACGGGTTTTCTGGATGTAACCTTCGACATTCTACTGATGAAGTTCTTTCCTGTTCCCGGTTTTATGCCCTCCAAGTAGATTGTGATAACGCGTGTGTTCTCGTCTTCAGCCAGGAGCTCAGAGAGCTCAACAACGTCTATGTCAACCATATTACCTACGCTGAAGAGAGCCGATAAACCGATCTCGTTCATCACCGTCCAGCCCATTAGTGCTATACCCAGAGCACCACTCTGGGTTATGAACGCTATGTTCCCTTTGACAACTTCGGTAGGTCCGAATGTCGCATTAACATTGCTATGCGTGTAAGCATAGCCGAATATGTTGGGTCCTAGAATTCTAACACCGTACTCCTTAGCCAGCTTAACTACCTTCTCCTCGAGCTCTACGTTACCAACCTCGGAAAATCCCGATGTTATTACAACAGCTACTTTAACACCCCTTCTTCCGCAGTCCTCTATTACGTCTGGTACAGCGCTTGCCGGAACAGCTATAATAGCGACGTCCACATCGTCTGGTATCGCTGAGATGCTTGGATAGGCTTTAAACCCCATAATTTCATCAGCGTGGGGATTAACCGGGTACAGTTTTCCCTTATAGCCGTATTTTACGAGATTGTCCATTATTGTGTAGCCTATTTTACCAGGGGTTCTACTCGCACCTACAACAGCTATGCTTCTTGGATTCAACACAACATTAAGCATCTAAGCCCTTCACAGATTATCCTATTAAAAGCTTAAAAAGACCTATGATATCTGCAAAGCCGGAGTCTTCTTGAAGTATTTATCCAACTGGTACACTGTGAACTCGTAAACACCCTTGCTGGGGTCTACGCTGAGAACACCAAAGTAGCCGAGTCTTAGAGATCCTGGTGAGTATATTCTATCGCGCATGCAAGGATATCTACATCCACCTGTAAGCAGTAGTTTAGGTCTCAAAAGGTCGTGCAGGTGGTCAACATTATCATTACCTAGTTTACAGCAGCTTCGAATGAAGCCAGGCTGACTAGTAACGAGAACATCGATGCTGTCAGCTACGTTGCATGTACTACTACAGGTGCCAACACCGTACCCGAACAGCTTTAAACCATGTACTGTTGCTCCACGGCAATCCAGTAAACCGTTAACAGCCTTCAACGCCTGAGATACCGCGGGGTTATCTAGTTCGCCTAGCACTCCTAGTATCGTGGCACCGCATACCTTGCTTAACCAGTAAATAGCTGAAGGAGAAGTAGTGTTACCTAGTAGTATAACGGTATTCGCTTTGAAATGCTTCGATAGAAAACACAGTGTTCTCTCCATGCTTTTAGATCCAAGTAACTCGTATACTGCCAAAAACCTGAAAGACGACCCTAATGTAGCCACTTCATGAAACCCCTGTATTCGTGAGAGCCCACCAGAATCCTACATGTCTCCTCTACCGCACTACACTGCAGAAGCCCCGATACCTCAAATACTCCTCCTTCGTGAAGTCCTGGCACATACAACGCTTCGTAACTCATTAAGTAGCTTATATCGTAGTCCACCTTGCATCGGGACTCAACAATCCTGTAGCTGGTTACCATGCCGATGGATGGGTAGTTGAGCGCTCTAAGGTCTCCATGCACTTCGAGAACAGCTCTTACTATTCCACGAGTTATGTAGCTTGGCATTAGAAAAACATCTTTGTAGGTGCCATCATTATATATAATTGAGTACTCCCTGTCGGCAAAGTAACCTCTTCTCCAGTTTCTATAGTACTTGAGCACCTCGTTCTCCGATAGCCCAGTTGAGTAAGCGATGTTCTTTGACCAAGCTTTCAACCGCGTTTCATTCAAAGGTTTAAATACGTCCCTGTTATTGTCAACGAACTCTATTACCTCCCTTGAGTTCCTTGATCCGTATACTACGATATCTATGTCACTAACATGGACATTGTGTATTCCGGGTAGAAGAGATCCCGTTACACCGGGTAACACGCCTGTTCCTTCCTCGATAAGAGAAAGCATGCAAATCGCCTTCTCTTCCAGTTGATCACTCGCTTTGTAGTGAAGTTCTAGAGCTCTTCTAGTAGGGTCGTAAACCCTAAGTACACGGGATACCGGGATGTAAGGGACTTTGGTGTCAAAGAAGGGGACATAGATGGTCCAGTTGGCTTGCTTGTAAACTTCCTCTGGGTTGTAGACCTTCAACAATCGTTCATAGTTTATAAATGACCTACGCCAGGTAGACTGTGCTCTCGTGGGTACGTACTTCACGTAGCCTAGTATGCAACACTGGAAGTGCCAGTTACCAACAACAACAGCAAGGCTTTGATCGTCTAGTTCCAGGTAGAAATGATCAAGCGGTTGAGTGTGATTAACTCTGTTCATGAAACATCTGCTACTCAACCAGGGGTTCAGGAACTTCCTCTAGTTGAGATAGAACGTAGCTCCTGATTTCCTCCAGCCTAGGGAGTTCGCACACGAGTTTCCCGTTTTCAAGGTACTTTCTGAGTAACGGTGTATACCCTTCTGGTACTTCAAGTGGTTTATCGAGTAATGTAACTATGTCATTTAAACCGGGTCTCTTCCTATAGACTTGTTTAGCTCCTGGTAGCTTTCCTCTCTTTGTAATCGGTTTCCACTCGCCATCTTCATACAATTCCACAATATCAGCACTTATGTCTATACTAGGTGGCATAGCTATACTGGTTCCAACTCCAAATATGTCCACGATGTCTCGTAGTTTAACAATCTCTTTCTCGTCAATACCGCCGCTTACAGCTATTTTAACATTCTTGTATCCGTGAATATCCAGCGTCCACCTTACTTCCTCGACGATAGCTCTCATATCGCCTCTCCTACTACTAGGAGTATCGAGTCTCACACCATACAGTCTATTCTTTAAAGTTTGTGCTGCCATGAGCGCTTCTATCCTCTCGTCGTAGAAGGTGTCAACAAGCATTATTCTTGGTACATCGTGCTCGATCACCTCATCAAAGGCTTTCCATGCTTCAACCTGATCGCCGTACACGATAATGAGAGCGTGCGGCATTGTACCCTGCGGTTGCAATGATAGGTACACACTGCTCACAACACCTGATACGGCATCCACGCCGCCAATGTAAGCTGCTCGATCAGCCATAGGTGCTATTGCAGGATGCAATGCACGTAAACCAAAGAAGAGAACCCGCTTGTTGCCTGCTAGCTTCTTTATTCGAGCAGCTTTGGAAGCAATACTAGAGTAGTGTCTTAGAATGCCGAGCAATGCTGTTTCGTAAACTGCGAAATCATCGTAGTACCCTTCTATTATCATGAGGGGTTCTCCAGCCTTGAATAGCGTTCCCTCAGGCATTGCGTAAACCGTGACCGGTTTATCTTTTAGCACGTATAGCACTTCTTCCAAGCCTGCGAAAACAGCCCATTCATAGCCTTTAGGTAGCTTGTGAACGTGGAATTCCATCCTGACTTTCTTCCTAATACCCTTTGCTCTCAGTATTTTAACAGTTCTAGTGAAGTAGATATCCGTTACGACACCGTTCAATATGTCTTCTTCTGAAGCTATGTACAGTCTCAACTTAATCACCCATCACGAAAACCACTACTTCTCTCTCGCGTCTAGGACCATCCATTTCCATCAAGAATATGTTTTGCCATGTACCCCTTACCAGCCTACCGTTAATGACAGGTAATACCCTCTCCGACCCGAACAGCGCTGAGCCTATGTGAGCATGCGCGTTGTTGTCAATTAGATTATGTCTCCACCTGAGACTCCCGGGCTCCGTGAACTCCTTGATCTTTTCGAGAATATCGCTGATCAACCCGCTTTCGTTTTCATTAACGACAACCCCCGCTGTTGCATGAGGAGCAAATACCAGGACGATCCCATTTTTAACCTGAGACTTCTCCACAGCCGCTTCAACGTACCTGGTAATGTCTATAAGCTGAAACTTCTCGGTGGTTTTAACCTTGATAACCTCGTGATAAACCTTAATCATTCACAGCACCTGTAAACCCTCCGGTAGAATAAAACAAGCTCCAAGCTCTAGATACAGTTGTTTGGGTTGAAATTTAAATTAATTTACCTCTCATAGCATTATAGAAGTGTTGGGTGTTTGTTATGGGAGAAGAGTGGTGGCGTAGGCGAAGAAGATTCTGGGAGCGTGATTTCGAAGACATCTTCGATGAGCTTGACAGGTTCTTCGAGGATATTCTCAGAGACATGAGACACCTTATGAGAAGATTCTACTATGGCTTTCCACCCCCAGAGGAGTTTGAGAAGGAAATGAGAGAACTAGAGAAGAGAGGAATTAAACCGTACGTTTACGGTTTCAGCATCACAATAGGACCAGATGGTAAACCCGTGATCCGGGAGTTCGGGAACGTTAAAAGGGTAAGAGGTAGACCAGAGATTATCGAGGAGCGCGAGCCTCTCGTAGATGTTTTCGAGAAGGACGACGAAGTGATCGTTGTAGCGGAGATTCCAGGCGTTGACAAGGACAAGATCGACCTAAAGATCACCGAGGACGGCAAAACGCTGATCATCAGAGCGTCCAACGAGGAGAGAAAATACTACAAGGAGGTAGAACTACCAGCCAAAGTAGACCCTGACACCTCCAGAGCAACCTACAAGAACGGTGTTCTCGAGGTAAAACTCAAAAAGATCGGAAAAGAGGAAGGAAAAGGCTTTAAGATAAAAGTCGAGTAAACCCGTTAAAGGGGATACTTGCTCGTTGGTGTACTGAGCGATAGTCACGATAACCTGGTTGCTCTCAGGGAAGTTCTCCAAAGAATTTTAGAGCACAATGTTGAAAAAGTAATTCATTTGGGCGATATCATAAGTCCTTTCACAGTAAGGCTTATGAAAGAAGTTCTCAAAGACACTCCTGTAATTGCTGTTAGAGGAAACAACGACGGAGATGTTTATCAGTTAACTACACTGTTTGCGAAATACAACTGGGTTTTCTTTTCAGAACCTACTGTTATAGAAATCTCGGGTAAGAGGATTTTGCTGTTTCATGGTTATGGTTCACCCGAGAACACGAGGAAACTTGTCTACGCGTTGGCGAATTCTTTAGACATAGATGCTTTACTCTACGGGCACACACACTTAGTAGATGCTGAAAGAGTACATGGTAAGCTTGTTTTAAACCCTGGTGAAGTATGCGGGTATATTACCAACAGGAAATCATACGCTTTATTGGACCTAGACAAGTTAAAAGCAGAGATCCACTTTGTGTAAACCATTGGGTGTCTTGATTGACCGAGAGGATCAAGAGTGCTAGTGTTCCTGAAACAGATAGTGGTCTTCAGTACCACTTAATGGTGAAACCAGGTGACGTAGGTAGGTACGTTCTTCTACCTGGAGATCCTGAGCGTGTTCCAATAATAGCGAAGTACTGGGATGAGTATTGGCATGTTGCAACACATAGAGAGTTCGTTACTTACAGTGGATACTACAAGGGAGTGTTTATATCTGCAACTAGTACAGGTATAGGTGCTCCATCAACGGCTATAGCCGTTGAGGAGCTGGCGAGGGTTGGAGCCGAGGTTTTCATAAGAGTGGGGACCACGGGGGCTCTTAAAAAAGAGATCAAGGTTGGAGATTTAATAATATCAACAGGTGCTGTGAGGCTAGAAGGTACAAGCAAACACTACGTAATTCCAGAGTATCCAGCTGTTGCAAGCTATGATGTTGTTCTAGCTTTGATCGAAGCTGCTGAAACGCTTGGAGTTAGATACCACGTTGGTTTAACAGCTAGTAGTGATAGCTTTTACGTGGGTCAAGAGAGACCCGGGTTCAAGGGATACTTACCTCATCATCAAAAAGGCTTAATAGAGTACCTGAGGAGCGCTAATGTTCTGAACTTTGAAATGGAGGCTTCTGTAATATTTGTGTTAGCGAGCATCTACGGACTTAGAGCTGGCGCGGTGTGTGCAGCAATAGCGAATAGAGAAACCGATGAATTTGTGCCTGGTGCTGGAGTAGAGGACGCTATTAAGGTAGCTAACGAAGCCGTGAAAATACATAGTGAGTGGATGAATGAGGCTCTCAAAATGGGTTTGAAGTACATTACACCAAGCGTCATCAGAAGGGTGGTAAGACGGTAACCAGAAAATTGGCTACTAAGAATTACGTTCACGTATCAGTTGGGAACTTCAACGTCGATATAGTTGTATATGTAGATGCTCTTCCCAAACCCGATGAAGGTTTGTTCGCCAGAGAAGTAAGCCTGAGACCAGGTGGAGCGGCGACAAACTACGCTGTTGCTGTTGCGAGCTACGGTCACACAGCGTACTTAGTAGCATCAGTTTCAACCGATCACTTCATACGTAGCTTTCTGCGAGAAGTGGAAAGGCTTGGTGTTAAAACAGATCATCTCTATTTTGTTGACGAATCCCCTGGCTTTGTTGTTGTCCTTGTGAAAGCTGATGGAGAGAGAGCAATGATCAGGTATCAAGGAGCTAACAAGCACCTAGATCCGAGCTACCTTAGTGACACTCTACTGAAACAAGCGCACTTGGTTCACTTCGCATCTGTGCATCCCAGCTTTGTGCAGAACTCTATAAAGCGAGTGAAGATGGAGCCTATCATTGTCTCCTATGACCCAGGGCCCTTTGCAGAGGATATTCTTAACTATCTAGATGTGGTGGGTTCATTGGATTTGCTATTTCTCAACGAATCCGAGTATGCAAAGATCAAGAGCAGAGCTGATCTAAGGTCTTTCTTCAAGATCGGTTTGAAGGTACTCAATGTGAAGATGGGGAGTAAGGGGGCTATTAGCATTGAGGCTGGAGATAGATGTTACCATGGTGTAGCTAAGCCTATTAGAAAACCTGTGGATACAACAGGCGCTGGTGATGCTTTCGACGCATTCTTCAATGCTACTTACCTTGAAACCGGTGATGTTACTAAGTCTCTTCTTTTCGGTGTAGCAGCTGGTACCTACAAAACTGGGTGCAAGGGTAGCTTCATATTCTGGGACCCCGATGCTTTTAAATACCAGCTAGAAAGAGCTACTGTTGTGAAGAGATCCTGTAAGGATATAGAACTCGAGGATTTAGGTCTTGAGCAGTAGAGAAGTTTACATAAAAGCCGTTGAGCTTATATCCAACTATCAACCAGAAGACCACTTTAAGATCACTATAAGCCGTGATAGTATCATCGTATCAATAATAGATCCTTACTTAAAGCGCACTTATGGAGACTTACTCGAACTAAAATCACCCCCTGAGTACTCTGTTTCTGTTTTCTTTATTTTCATGGGAGAACACACACCGGTTATCCTATCTAAGTACAGGTTAGCTCTCGATAAGCTGTCAAAAGCGGGATTTATGACAACTACGTGGATCTACGACTGTGATCCCGAAACAGTGAGATTCACGTATATGCTGGACCATGTACTTGAGCTTAGGGGCATCTTAGATATCGACAAAGCTACTGAAATAGCTTCGCTTCTAATCCTGATCAACAAGTATGCTGAAAGCGTTAAAAAGCTTAGAAAGAAGGAGCAGGCGAACACCGGTTACTACGAGTACCAGTTCTCGCTTGAGAAGCTTTCAAAATACATGAACCGGTTACTAAGATTAGTTGAAAAAAGTGAAGTACTAGAACTTCTTATTGAAATTCACGAACTTCCCGAAAAGTACAGGTCTAAACACATAGGCAGGGTGTTCCCCAATAGTGTTATTCTGTACTACACCGACCTGTTCTCCGGGGAATGCCCCGACAGCACAATCAAAGCATTAGAGAAAGTGCATTTGGGTATGAGTAGCGAAAGAAAAGCAATCCTGCTAGTAGCACAGCCTCTGGCATCCATACTCTCGAGGTCTTCTTTCAAAGGCTCCATTGCTCTCCTTAACCTAGAAGCCTGATGAAAATACCTATATCGTAGATGTTTTCGTACACACGCTTCTTAGGATTCCACTTAGCAAAACCAACGACATCCTTATCGTAGTAGTCTATAACAGCGTACAGTCCTTTTGAAGGTGGTACGAGTTCAATAACACTCTCTGGAAGCACATCATTCCCGTAGAGAAAAGCCTTCACACCCTCCTCTGATACTACTATGGCTGCTCTCAGCCCTGTTCTCTTGTAAATTTCCTTTACCAAGGGTATGGAGGGTGCGAGGGTTCCTTTAACGTAAAGCGCTATCCAATGACCACCAAAGATCTCTGTTACGCTCATTGTACCGGGTATTCTCGGATCGTGCGCGTACACTACGCATAGATCTTCAAAGCAAGTGTACCTAAGGTCCTTTGGTATAAGGTCACCGGTGCTCACGCCGTAGAGTTCGTACACAAGTCTCTCTATTTTGTAGGCAATCTTTCTCGGTAGTCTACCTAGCTTCAGCTTTATGATTTTTTTCTTAGAAGACATATGTAATACCCGAAAAGTTCGTGTTTAAACGGCCATATCCTAATGCAATACTCCATTTCCTCAGAGAACTTCAGGTTCCTGTACTCCGTAAGCCCTTTTGAGTAATCGAGTAGTCTGAGAGGGGGCTCGACGACTTCAAGTCCACCTTTACCCCTGAGAACCTCGTTTACCACGTACTCGTTTTCCTCTGGAGCAATACTACATGTTACGTACGCGATTATTCCTCCTTCGCTAACGATATCTACGAGGCTCCACAGGAGCTCTATTTCTCTTTTCACCATTATAGCCAGGTCTAGAACACTTGTTCTCGTTTTTCTGCCAGGATCTACGGATATTCTTCCCTCACCACTACATGGTGCATCAAGTAATACACGGTCAAACGTTCTGCCGATTTTCATAGGAAGTTTCCTTGCATCGCTCCATAGCACTACGACGTTGTCTAATTTTAGCCTCATCACGTGTCCTACCAAAGACTTCAACCTGTACAGAACTAGGTCGTTAGCGTAAACCACACCTTTTCCTCTAGACTTCAGTATCTGTGCTATGTACGTAGCCTTACCTCCCGGCGCCGCACACACATCGAGAACGTCTCCTTCGTAGCCGTGAAGTAGAAGCATTACTGGGATTAAACTGGTAGCATCCTTATGAACGTAGTAGAAGCCTTTCAAGTACTCATGCGTAGCACCTATGCTAGGTGAATGAGGTGCTCTCTTAACGTGAAACGCTTCACTAGACCATCTGATCTCCTCGAGTTGAAAACCAAGCTGCTCTAGCCTGTTCTTTAGATCCTTAGGTGTTATAAGAAGAGTGTTTACTCTAACTACGGGTTTAGGAGGCTTCTCGAAAGATTCAAGAAGAAGTACGGCATCCCTGTATCCCAGCGTATCAATGTATCTTTGAACCATGTAGGGTAAGTACCCGTACTTCAACGCAAGTTCGTACGCTTCCCTGGATGGCTCAACGTATATTTCTCGTAGAATTTCGTGGAGATCCTTAGGTCTACTCATAACCTCACAACTTACTTAGAATCTTTTTCATGAATCTCGCGTTGCTGAGCATCCAGTGATCATTGTTGAAGAACACATATACCTTTTTAGGGTTTAGTTCAAGTACGCGGTTAGCTATCTCCATTAGCTCTTCTTCGGTGTAGTCATGACCATACCATGCACTTCTTCCATGCATTCTTAGGTACACTATGTCATGCGTAGAGACGATCCAGGTCGCTATGGGCGCATCCACAGAGACCAATGTAATACCCGTTTCCTGAGCCCATTCTACAACCTTGCTAGAAAAGCAGGACTCGTGCCTAAACTCCACAGCCATCCGTAGACCTAGTTTTACGTTACTATTAAATTCGCTAATTCTCTCTAGGTTATCCTCTTTACATGTATAGTTAGGAGGTAACTGAAACAGGTAGAAGTCTATAAGCGAATCCATGGGCTTAAAGAGATCCGAGAACTTGAACCAAATATCCAAGGCTTTCTCGCTTAGCTTTCGAAGATGCGTTATAGACCTGTGAACTTTCACACTCCACCTCAGTGTACTACCCTTAATAGACCAGCCTTTGACCTGGTTTCTGAACGGAAACCTATAGAAACTGGCGTTTAATTCAACGGCGTTTAACCCGCTTTCCTCAACATACCAGTCGAGCGAGGCCCCCTCATTCCAGTCGTACAACCAGCCAGATGTTCCAACATACACCTCCAAACCAGTATCCCTGTGCAACCTTAATTCGCGCAGAGCCTTCCTTAACCAATCAACTATTATTTCCTTGTACTACTTAATACCATGGGCTCTCAGATTGTATGTGAGCAAGTTCGGGTGAAGCTATGAAGGTGTTTGGAACAGCTGGTATAAGAATGAGGTATGGAGACGAACTAGACCCTCTGCTAGCACTAAGAATAGGAAACGCTGTTGGTAGATTAAGTATATCTAAGGAGGCGTACATAGTACACGACACTAGAACAACGAGTCACGTGGTGTCTTACGCTGTTTCATCGGGGCTTATGTCGGCTGGTGTTAACGTGATCTATGTTGGAACCGCTCCTACACCTGTAGCTGCTTATTCTGCATCGAAGTACAGGTCCCTAGGGGTTAGTGTAACCGCTAGTCATAACCCTCCTGAGTACAATGGTATGAAGTTCTACGATAACAATGGCTATGAGTTTACAAGAGACCTGGAAGCTGAAATCGAGAAAATGCTTGATGAACACCCGCGATACGTGGAGTGGAGTCGCGTGGGTCAAGCTAGTGTTTCTCACCACATCTTAGACGAGTACGTAGAGGACCTTTTGAACTTCGTTGAAAAACCAAGAACCGTAAAACCCGTAAACATAGTCTTAGATTGTGCAAATGGTGCATCGTACTACGTAGCACCTCTACTGGTTAGAGCACTTGGTGCTAAGCCTATAACCTTGAACTGCAACCCCGATGGCTATTTCCCTATAAGACCTCCTGAGCCACGTAAGGATGTGCTTGAAGGTCTCTTGGACAAATACAGCGTATTTAAACCACACGCTATATTCGCCTTCGATGGTGATGCGGATAGACTAGCAGTACTGGATCCGCTCTCGGGTTTCATAAGGCAGGATAGACTACTAGCTTTCTATGCCAAGAAGGTACTGGAGAGTAGAAAGGGGCATGTCGTTGTCAGCATAGACACAGGGTATGTGGTGGATGATGTTGTACTGGAAATGGGAGGTACTGTGGAACGATATAACCTTGGTAAAACACATGAGAGAGTGAAAGAGCTAGGAAGACAAAATGTGGTTATGGCTGGAGAACCCTGGAAGCTGATACTCACAGAGTGGGGTCCATGGGTTGACGGTGTTCTTCAAGTTGCTCTACTAACTAAGTACCTCGTAGAAACGGGAAAGAACATATCGAAATTACTTGATGATGAAAGAATACCCGATTACCCCTGGGACAGAAGAAGCTATCTGCTAGATCCACCAGAGATCCGAGAACTAGTGTACAGGGATCTCGTCGATGAAATGTCCTGCTTACTGGGAGATCCAGTAAGGGTAATAGACATAGATGGCTACAGATTCGAGTACAAAGATAGATCTTGGGTGCTTGTTCGTAAAAGTGGTACAGAGCCTAAGCTGAGAATATATGCAGAAGCTGGAACAAGCGAAAGACTCGTAACTATGGTGGAGAAAGTTGAACGCAAAATACATGAAATCACAAATGGGCGCGGTGGAAGAGTACTAGAAGTTACTATAGGATAATTAATTCGGGTTTTAACCATAAGGTAGGAATAGGGGGTAAGAATAGGTGCTTGAATGTCCGTATACAAACCTCAGAAAAATCGTAAGAAAGCCCTTGAAGACGTGTTAAAAGATCTTGACCCATCCACTAGAGAAATGGCAAGAGCGGTACTAGAGAATATTCTAAGAGAAGAGATGCTAGAAGAAGAGTATGAAAAGCTCATCGAAAAACTAAAGAAGCATTTTCGAAAGTAGATCTTTACGTGTAAAACAGTTTAGGATTTAAAAACCCGGTTACTCACATAGTACTTTTTGCGTCCAAGTTGGAGTGAAAGTCGTGTCGACTAGGTTATTCAAAGTTAAAGTACTCGACGTAGTGTATCCACATCCAGTTGTCATAGTTAACAAAGCTGACTCCGAGAAGTTTGGTTTAACTCCTGGAAGTATTGTTGTTATTACGCTTGGAGAAACGTATGCAACAGCAACCGTGATGTTAACCCGCACGATTGTAAGCGAAGGCGAGTGTGCTGTTCCCGAAAACCTAGCACGTCAGGTCAATATACGTGAAGGTGATGTTGTTGGCCTTAAACCCATCGGATTATCTCACAGTTTCAACGCTTTGAAAAAGAGAATTTCTGGACAGAGACTTACCGAGACCGAGTACCTTGCTATACTGAGAGACGTTGTCTCTGGAGCTTACGGTGAAGCGGAAATAGCCGCTTTCCTATTGAGTCAGCTATATCATCCACTAACAGACGAGGAGCTATCGTACTTGATAAAAGCTATGGTGGAGACAGGCATAAAGATCAGGTTTGAGGAAACTGTTTACGATATACACAGCGTAGGTGGTGTACCCGGAAACAGCAAAGTTGCACTGATATCAGTACCCATTGTTGCTGCAAGTGGATTACTCATCCCTAAGACCAGCAGCAGAGCTATCACGAGTCCAGCTGGAACTGCTGACACGATGGAGGTCCTTGCAAGAGTAGATTTAACGGCGGACGAGATCGTCGAAATAGCTAGAAAAACCAAGGGCGTGTTAGCCTGGGGTGGAAAACTAGGTCTAGCTCCAGCCGACGACATATTCGTTAACATTGAAAGGAAGCTAGCCATAGACCCTGAACAACAGATGGTAGCTAGTATTTTATCCAAGAAGCTGAGCATGGGTGTTAACAAGCTCGTAATAGACATACCTACAGGACGTGGAGCCAAGGTCGAGAACGTTCAGGAGGCTGAAAGACTAGCATCGTTGTTTCTAAGACAATCCTCATTACTTGGAATATCAACAAAAGTGGCGATCACCTACGGTGGTCAACCAATAGGTATGAGTGTAGGACCCGCGCTAGAAGCTCGCGAAGCACTAAAAACCCTAATAGAAAGGAAAGGGAGTAAAAGTCTTATCGACAAGGCGTTCTACTTGGCTGGATTAATACTGGAGATGAGCGGGAAGGCACTGCAAGGAAGAGGCCCTGATCTAGCTCGTGAGATATTCTTGAGTGGTAAAGCCTACGAAAAGTTCAAGCAAATAATTGAAGCACAAGGTGGAGATCCAAACATCAAACCAGACGATGTTCTAGTCGGAAGGTACACGTATACGTTGACTTCTCCGATTGGAGGTGCTGTAACCCACATAGATAACACCGCAGTAACCCTAATTGCAAGAGCCTGCGGCGCACCCTTTGACAAGGGTGCTGGAGTAGAGTTGCACGCTAAAGTAGGGTACAGAGTTAACGAAGGAGACCCCTTATTGACACTTTACAGCAACAGCGAGCAAAGGCTTCAGGAAGCCGTAGAACTACTGAGGGAAGTTAGCCCAATAGTAGTTGAAGGTATGCTACTGAAGGTTCTTCCATAGAAGCCTAGGTTCCTGCACCACTTGCTACGCTAATAGCTTTTTTTGCTAAAAGTAGAGACATATTAATCAAGGTGATACACAGCGATCTAGGTGACCGCTTAATGCACAAGTATGATGTTGCTGTAGTAGGAGCGGGTGTAGCTGGACTATATGCATCTTACGTGCTCGCGTTAAAAGGCTGGAAGGTTGCATTGGTAGAGTCTAAACATCGCTCTAAAATAGGGGATAGAGTATGCGGTGACGCGATAGGTACTCATCATTTCAAGGAACTCGGCATTCATATTCCCGACAATGTTGTAGACCACCGCTACAAAGGAGTAAAGGTGTACAGTCCTTCAGAGCAATACAGCATCATAGTACCTGGCGAAGGAGTAAGCATAAATAGATACAAGTTTGGACAGTGGCTTTTAACCAAAGCTCTCGATAGTGGTGTTGAACTTTACGACCAGCACGTAGTCGTAGATGTAGAGGTTGTGACCAACGAGGTTAAATCCCTTAAGGTGAAAAAAGTAAACGGCGAAGTAGTTGAAATTGAAGCAAAAGCCTATATTGATGCATCGGGTTACAAACCAGCAATAAGATCGAAGCTTCCACGCGACTGGCCCATTTCCGAGAGACCGTACACCACTGACTACAATATAGCCTATAGAGAAGTCGTGGAACTCGAGGAGCCCGTTAGCGAACAGGATGTAGACTACGCCGTTATCTACATAAACGTTGATATAGCACCTGGAGGATACTGGTGGCTGTTTCCAAAGACAAGCGATGGAGTGGTCGCGAACGTAGGTCTTGGTGTTGTAAACAACGGGTTGCATAACCCTAGATTGAACTTTGAGAAGTACTTGAGACCTAGGTTTAGAGGAAAAATAATTCACTCAGGGGGAGGTGTTGTTCCAACAAGAAAACCTTTACCAACACTGGTATGGAGAAACGTTGCTGTTGTAGGAGACGCTGCTTACACTGCTAACCCTATACATGGAGGTGGAATAGGTTCATCCATGTTGTCATCACACATAGTTTCAAGGTACTTAAGTTCTGCACTAGAACAAGGCAGAGTCGACGAGGAGACGATGTGGAGCGTTAACGTAGAGTACATGAGTACTTACGGGTCTAAGCAAGCAGGACTTGATATACTTAGAATGTACATGCAGAAGCTGAGCAATGAAGACTACGAGTGGATCATGAAGAACAGAATAGTTGATGGTTCATCCGTCTACGAGCTTGGAACGAGAGGTGAAATCTCCAGCACAGTACTTCATGCAATAGCATCCTTTATTAAACTACTCGGTAAACCTACACTGCTCAATCAGCTCAGAACAGTGAGACACTACATGAACAGAGCACAAGCACTATATGCTGAAGGTTATCCGGATAACCCCCGTAAGCTACACACGTGGATTCAGCAAGTTGAGGAACTATATAGAGAGTACACGGAGCTCATAGAATTTAACAGAGGAGAACTAGTTAAATGGTGATCTGCGCAGGACTAGACTTAGCTGCTAAACCGCATAGACCAAGTGGTTTGGCAATAATTGAAGCTAGAAGCCCGTTGGAACTTCGGGTTTTAAACGTTTCAACTGTTTACACAAATCACGAAATAGTAGAAGCTTTAAGATCAAGCAACGTAGACATGGTAGCTGTAGACTCCCCTTTATCTATGCCATCCTCGGGGAGAGGATACCGCGACGTAGACATAGAGATGATCAGACACGGCTTCAGGGTACTACCACCCAGATGGAGAAGCATGACCAACTTAACGCTTAGAGCAATGGAGCTAACGGAAGTAATGCGAAACCTAGGTGTACAAGTTGTTGAAACCCATCCCTTAAGTGCTCTTAAGTCTAGTAGATGCCAGAGCTTGAATGCATTAACCCGGAGAATTAACCTTGACGTAGAGCGATGTAGTAGCAAGCATGAAGCTGACGCTGTTGTAGCAGCTATAGTATGCGTTTTCCACTTCTTCAAGATGAGCCTAACGATAAGTGCTGCTGATGGATTAATAGTGCTACTGCCACCTCTGTGCTAGCTTTTGAGCAATCAAGCGTGATACGTAGTGTAGCAAAGTGTTCCTATTCACACGCGAAAGTAGTTTTATCCACCATGGTATTCCTATCTTAGCACCAGCTGCATGCATGTGACCACCTCCGCCCAATGAATATGCTACTTCTCTGACATCGATGTTTCTGCTTCTAATACTAAGCTTACCATCCATGGACGCGAGAACAACGATGTCCACGTCGTATCTACCCATGATGTACGATGCTAGAAAACTATTCTCTAACAGTTCTACGCTTTCAGCAACTGCGAGCTTTACCCCATTGATGTTCCTTATGATTAAGGAGAGATCGCTCGATAAGCATCTGAACTCGTTATCAATATGCTCTTCTACCTTAGCGTTGAAGTCTTCGGACCACAAAGTACCCGATGCTAATGTCTTGAGCACCGTTTTTCTCCATGAGTCCTTATCTCTTCTTCTCACTACTCTCATGTAGAATCCTCCTAGCCAGTGATCAAACCTCCAGAGGTCGCCTGCGCATACACCCCTTACTAAGTTCTCGACAAAGTGTTCATCAACGGCTCTCCTAGTCGGTTTCAGATGCTTGGCTACTACTCCCACTGTGCACGTAGACCTATCAATGTAAAGCTCAACTCCAAGCTTCTCCATATCTCTTATCCAGTTCTCTTCCCAGATGTGATGATCAAACCAGGTTATCGGTATGCTGTACTCACGTAGCAACTTTATGTATTCTAAAACTTTCGTGTAGCTCACCGGGTTGATACCCAAATCAAATATAACTACTTTCTCATAGTAAGCAGATGTCGTCCTACCCAAGGTCTTGTGAAGCAAAAACGGCTCTGAGAAAAAGACACGGAAATCGGATACTTCGTTGAGGTAAAGATAGAGAGCTGCCGAAGCAACGCCATCCATATCAGTGTGTGCTACTATGGCGTACACCATGATCAGCACCGGGACTAGTACTAATCTAGTCTGTTTAGCTATTAAAATGCGACTTTATAAACCCCGAGAACGAACACTAGGATCGGGGATCTCCATGAGCGAGGCTAAAACAGCCAAAGAAAAAATACTAGAATTCCTAAGGTCCCAGAGCAAGCCACTTATGCCCAAGGAAATAGCTAAAATGACAGGAATAAACTACAGTACTGTTAGAGCTAGACTTCATGATCTCAGGAAAGAAGGACTAGCTGAAAGAACGCCTGAAGGCTGGGTTGCGAAGAAATAACAGCTTTAAACTTAAGTGAATCAACAGATTGTGGTTGTAGAATATAAAAGTTTTTCTCCTCCTAAACCTCTCGTTAAATGGGCAGTGGTGGTGCTTATATGCATATAAAGGAGCTCAGAACAGACCTAACTTGGAAAATGGTTAGCGATCCTCTCTACGGCTATGTATACTTCAATACGGAAATCGAAGAACCTATCATCAACAGCATCATTTTACAAAGACTCAGGTATATCATGCAGCTTCAAACAGCTCACTACGTTTACCCAGGTGCTGTGCATACCAGGTTTCAACACAGCCTAGGTGTAATGCATCTCGCTGGTTTAATGACCGAGGATCTTCTCTACAAAGTCGTGTCGATTTATGGGAAAGAAGCCCTAGAAGGCTACGAGCCTGCAACCATTGTAGAAGCATCAAGAATTAGCGGGCTATTACACGACGTAGGTCATGCAGCCTTTGGACACGCCTTTGAATACGCGTTACTTTGGAGGAAAAATTTGCCTAGAGAGCTATCAAACCACGAGAAAATAGGCTATCTACTGGTTAAGAACATTATCGAGGATCAACTCGAGAAAGTAGACAAGAATCTTTCTGGCTTCAAGGAGTTAGTGTACACACTCTTAGGTGACTCGGAACCTCGAGGAATTGCTAGTTTACTCAAATGGATTATAAAAGACGGGTATTATCCAGCTGATATACTCGATTTCTTGAGAAGAGATAGCTACTACGCTGGGACATCCGAGTATGGTTCTATAATGTACGAAAGGCTATACAAGAACAGCTATCCTATACTACTAGGAGACAAGTTCGAGATAGTCATAGACCGAGTAGCACTAGGTGAGTTCAAGCAATACATGAGAGCAAAAGCTAGTATGTACGAACACGTATACTACCATAGTGTGTGTAGATCTTTCGACAGGATACTGTACGACATCATCTACTACCTGGATCCGGAAATAGGGTTAACGGATAGAGTTCTCAGAATTAAACATGGTGATGTTGAAGGGTACTTGGAGCTCACAGATGCTTTCTTCTACGCTATTATGATGTCAAAAGCTCTTCGTGATAAAACAAGAGTAGGTGAACTCTGCCGTAGATTAATAGTTGAGAGAAAACCGGAGTGGAGACGTATTGGAAGAGATGTATCGTTGTCCGTCTACAAGGGTTTAGACGCTCTGAAAACAGCTCTTAAACTAGTCCTTGATAGCGAGTATAGAAAGAAGGTTATTGAATCCGTTCACGAAGTGATAATTGAAGATCTTAAAAAGCACAATCTAAGCGGGGAGGATCTTTGGCTGGATGTTCTAGATATAACACCGCTACCGAGATCTACGATTTACCCAAGCTCGGAGCAAATGAATCCACCGCTTGTTCTCAGGGTTGGCAAGAGATCCGGTAGAAAGATTACCATAAGTGAAGAACTAGATATTGTATCTGAAGAATTGCCTATAGAGGTCATCTTTAGATTGTATGTTGCTAGGAATAAGTATAGCGTGGATCTTGAGTTGCCTGCAACGCAAGCACTACTAAACGCCATCAATACCGTGCTAGGTATCGACGTGCTAACCGTTAGTAAAGCTGTAAAAGACATTTATACATCTTATACTGGAAGGGATTACTACAAAGTGAAACTAACAATGTAAACAGCATAAGCTGGTGTTAGCATGGCTAAGATAATGATGTACCTTGTACCTAAGGTGGAAGAGTATGATGTACATATCTACGTATATGACAACTCTGGTAAACTCTCTCTCAGCAGGGAAATTAAAGGTGTAAAGCAGGTGGTCATCAGATCACCTGAGGTAAGAATCAGTAGACAACTTTTTCACGAGAAAATAGCAATCCTGGTGGAATCTGACAATCCTGAAATAGAGCTGAGAGAAGGGTTACTGTACATTGTCCACAAAGGATGAGCGTGTTGCAAGCACTAGTTTTCAAAATCGAGAGATCACGCAGTAGACGTGGAAAACACGTTCTTTACAGCATGGTTTTCGTTTACAAGAAAAGAGAGGGGCTTTTTTCCTACACGAAAGCCCGGTACAATGAGGAACAGGCTAAGCCAACTTACTCGCGTGGAGAAGCCAAGTATGTTTCGCTAAGCTTAGACCCAGGAGACTTCGCCATACACGTATGGATGGTTAGAAACTTTAGGAACACCGTTAAAGGGTACATTTCAGTGTACAATAGCAAGGGTCAAATGGTTTACAGAGCTAAATACAGGAATGGCTACGTAGTGTACAGTAAGGGTGACCCTGTGTTCGCGTGGCTTGTTAGACTTGTTTTAGATTCTCAGAAAATTCCTGTGATAATGACAAAGCTCGGTGATGAAAAGTGAGTGAGCTCGTTTCTCTGGTAGAAAGGGTTATTACGGCTTTCAAGAAAATTGAGTGCTTTATTTTCGAAATTCACGAGCTGGAGAAAGTAAGAGACCTAGTTATAAAATCGGGGATCGAAAAGTACGTAGAGATAAGACCGGTGGACGAGAGATACTCTTATATAATGGCATTAGTGCCTTCACGCAGAGGTCTCGATAGAGATTGCATCGCGTTGTTGGAAAGAATGTTATCTCAAGGTGAGATATCACAAGATGAGTACAAGAAGTACAAAATCGAGCTCCTGGAGCAGTGTATTCTCAGTCTAGAAACTGAGAGAGCAAAGGAGATCGTAAGAATACTCGAAGATTACTACAGAAAACTCAAGACATCTCAGTGACAACCTTAACTGATAAACTAATATTTAGGTACCAAAGAAACTGCTAGTACATGGGTTACGCGCATGACTAAAAGATGCTTAATGATAGCGAGGTTTCAGCCTTTGCACTATGGACACTTGCACGCGCTCGAATACGCTTTTTCGATCTCAAATGAAGTTGTGGTAGCAGTTGGTATGGCTAGTCAGAGCCACACTCCAGAAAACCCGTTCACAGCCGGTGAACGCATAGAGATGATAAGAAGAGCCTTAAAATGGAGAAACTACGATTTATCCAGAGTGATAACCGTTACAATACCAACAATGGAGGTTAGCAGAGTTGCTGTTCACTACGTAAAGCTCTATAGTCCTGCATTTCACACTGTTCTAACACTTAACCCCATTATAAAGCAGTTGTTCATAGAAGAAGGGTATGATGTTGTAGAACCATCTATACGGGATAGAACAAAGTTCACTGGGTCGGAGGTTAGGAGATTGATGGCTATGGGGGATCCTCGTTGGAAGGAGCTAGTTCCACCACCCGTTGCTGAGTACATCGAGGAGATCCGTGGAGTTGAAAGAGTTAAGATGCTGTATAGGGAGCATATACCGGGTTACTACGCGACTGTGTAGGTGTAAAATCTTTTGGTATCAACCAGTAGTATCCCAGTATTTATGTGCGATATGTGCGGAGACTGCTGCAAAATGTCCCCTATATCAGTGCTTCCACACGAAGAGGTTATTCTGAAAAAGCTTGGAGAATTACTAGATGTAGACGTGAGGTTCACACCTGGGTACACCGTGTACGAGGCTATTAGAGGTGTTAACTTAGCATTCAGCTACGCTATGCAGTTGAATACCGGTAAGCAGTGTCCTTTCCTAAGGAATAACAAGTGTACAATACACTACATCTATAAACCCTACATTTGCAGAAGCTTTCCGTATATTCCAAGGCATGTCAAGTACAGCATAGATGAAGTAAACAAGTACATTACTGCTTCAACGGATTACGGTCTCAGCTTAGCATGCCACATTGTGAAAAAAGACCGAGAGGCCCTTGAAAAATTCGGGAATAACATTCCAATACTATATTACTACTTGAGAAACGAGTATCTTGCTGCTAAAGAAGCTGAGAACGTAAGAAGCTTATTTCTTCTTGCACTTTCAAAATTATGGAGAGAAGGAATAGTTGAACTTCAACCAGCAAGGCTGAATGCTCCTGTAGTTAATCTATACGACTTTTTAAGACAGATATATCCTGATTTACCGACCGTTCTTAGAGTAGATAAGATCATAGGAAGGGTTAAGAAATGAACAAAGACATACTGAGCTCTATATACGTGAAACTGGAGATTTTGAGAACCCTATCCACCCGAGAACGCGCCAACATATCTAGGCTCGCCGCTGAACTAGGTATACAAGAGGATGACCTTAGGGGGATCATTGAGGATCTCTCCAAAAACTACATGATAAAACTCGAAAGAGACAGCATCATCTGGCAAGCTGGAGATAATCCAGCATGGCTTAAACCTTGGGGGTGGAACTACACCTACAAGATCCTGGTAGGATCAACTATGGTTGTTGCCAAGAGGTCTCCACCATGGACTCTTGTAGTTGCCGAACATCAGCTTAAAGGCTACGGTAGACACCTTAAACAGTGGATTAGTAATCTTGGCGGTTTATGGGCATCGTACAATATAGAACTTACCCCATCACTCGTCCAATTATTACCCATAGTTATACCCACACTAATTTGCTTGTACTTGCGGGAAAGATGGGGATTTCAGGCAGAGATCAAATGGCCTAACGACATAGTTTACAGGCGGAAGAAGCTCGCGGGAATTATTCTCGAAGGCGAGGTTTACGGGGGCAGAGTGGTAGCAACCATAGGCATCGGTATGAACGTCAATAACGAGCCACCACTAGAAACAGCAACCAGCTTAAAGCTTATTGTTGATAAGCTTGTTCCAAGAAACAGTATCATAGCACAAATAACTGGTTTCTTTGGCAAGCTCGAAGTTTACGCCGAAAACCACAGGAAGATCCAGTCTCTGTACATAGACTTACTCGATACACTCGGTAAGAAGGTTCGAGCATATACCGTGAAAGGCGAAGTAGTGAGAGGAATTGCCAAATCTATAACTGAAACAGGCGATCTAGTAGTAGAATCCGATACTGGAACAGTAAAACTTAGTAGCAACGAAGTATTCGAGTTGAGATACGAAGAATAGTTTCAACGTACTTAGTCTCATTCATACCTAATACAGCTTTGTTTAGTTTTACTTAAACGCACCAAGCATTGGCAATGCTCTTGCAAATAAGAGCTCGCCAATGGATAATTACTGTGGAGTTCGCCGGCAAGTGATCCGCTTGACTAGAACCATTAGAGATGCTTTTACAATTGAACTGAATCAACACCTAGGGTTCCTTTATCCAAGAAGTAGAGTTCACGTTGTTTACGAGAGAATAGAGGAGGTTTACGAACCAGAGGAAGGTCCGTGCGTTTATGATATTGATCTTCCAAGACCCCTCGTAGAGGTTCTAGAAAAACGTGGCATAAGAAACTTGTACAAGTTTCAATTTGAAGCATACAAACGCATTCTGAACGGAGAAAACGTAGTGATCTCAGCCGGGACAGGTATGGGTAAAACCGAGGCTTTCTTTCTCCCAATAGCAAAGAAAGCTCTGGAAGAAATAGGAGAGAATCCAAAGGTGCTTCTACTATACCCAACAAAGGCTTTAGCCAGAGACCAGGTTAAACGGTTTTCCGAGTACCTGGTTTATGGAAAACTTGGTGTTAGTATATACGATGGAGACACCCCGGAGAACGTACGAAAAAAGATTGCACTAAATCCACCCCCAGTTATTGTCTCAAACCCTGACATGATCCACACAGGATTAGTTTTTAGCCCCTATATTCGAAACTTCGTGAAGAATACGCGTACACTTGTCTTTGACGAACTACACGTATACGATGGTGTGCTGGGTGCCCACCTACATCATCTTGTACACAGAATCAAAGCATTCAGGAGAGAAAAAACACAGATTATAGCATCGTCTGCAACCATAGGTAACCCTAAGGAGTTTGCTGAGAGCTTGTTCGAGGAAAGCTTTGTAGAAATAAAAGGACCAGCTCGAAGAAAGGGTTCAGCTGTTCATGTGTTCATCTCAACGGGATATATGGATAAACTTAGTGTTATCTTGACAATAGTGAAGTTTCTGACCGAGAACGGTAAGAGGTTCATAGTGTTCGTGGATAGTCAGCAGTTCGCTGAGCTACTTACTGCATTTCTAATTGGTAAGCTTGGTGTAAAAGTGTCTGTTCATAGAGCTGGTTTACCTTATGACCATAGAAGAGATGTAGAGCAAAAGCTACGCGAGGGGCTACTTGATGGCGTGATCGCCACACCAACGCTAGAACTGGGTATTGACGTGGGAGTACTTGACGCAGTTGTATTGGCCACGCTACCTCCATCTTACACGAGGTATATTCAGAGAGCTGGTAGAGCTGGTAGAAGAGGTAAGGGATACGTTATCACAGTGCTAGGTAATGACCCGATAGAAGCTTACTACACTAGAAATCCTGAGAAGTTCTTTGAGCAGAAGTTACCTCCGAGTGTTATTGAGCCATATAACGAGGAGGTCTCTAAGCTTCACCTCGTTGCTTACACCCTCCAGTTGGGAAAAGCAAACATTCACTACTTGCCTAAAGAGTGGAAACTTGTCGTGGAAGATCTCGTGTTAAGCGGTGTATTGAAGAGAGTGGGGCCTTACGTGATACCCATTTACGGTGCAGCGTACAGGTATTTCTCGGAAAGACAAAGTATAAGGAGCTTTAGCGAGCAGATAGTGATCAACGATTACTCTTCAGGGAGTACTATAGGTACGAGAGAGCTCCCAATAGCCATACTAGAGCTTTACCCGGATGCTGTGTACTACCACGGTGGTAAACCATATAGGGTTGTTCGCCTAGATTTGGAAGAGCGAGTTGCTGTTGTAAGAAGAATAGAGAATAGTGTTCACTACTACACAAGACCTCTCTACGAAGTTGATGTAGCTGATTACGTTGTTTACGACGAAAGATCAAGCGAATTAGGTGTAGCTGTTTCCTACGCTAAGGTTCTCCTCAAAGAGGTCGTTTACGGATACGTCATGAAGGACCTGGAAAACGGTAGAACAATCTACGTGAACGAGTTAGAAGCTCCTGTGGAGTACAAGTACGTTACAAAAGCTGTGCTGATAAAGTTCCCAGAAATCGAAGGACTGGATATTGTGAGCTCCGCTGAAGCTTTCCACGCAATAGAACACGGTTTGATATCGGCTTCAAGTATAACCTGCGGAGCAGGGTTAACAGAGCTCGGCGGCATAAGCTACCCCAGTGGGGACATTATAGTGTACGATGCAACGATAGGAGGGTCAGGTCTTGCAAAACTACTCTACAATAAGCTAGAGGACACTCTTGGTGTAACATACGAGATCATGAGTAGTTGTACGTGCGAGGATGGATGTCCGCAATGTGTTTACAGTCCATACTGCGGTAACAATAACAGGTACTTATCGAGAAAGAAGGGCTTGTACGTACTGGAGAAAATTTACCTTGAAAAGCTCGCCGCAACTAGTAAGCCCTTAACAAAAAGGTACGGTAAGCCGATAGTGTAAGATTTATCTCCTCAAGTGATATACTGTTCTATCGTTATTACCACGTGTAGTACTTAAGACAGCGTTGGGCTTTGAGCCTGAGACTATGATACAGGATCAACCGATGAAAGTCATAGTAACAGGAGGAGCGGGTTTTATTGGAAGTCATCTAGTTGACAAACTTGTGGAATTAAACTACCACGTAGTGGTGATCGACAACCTCTCCTCGGGAAGTATCGAGAACATTCGCCACCACCTGAACAAAGGCTCTGCCGAGTTCATTCAAGTAGACCTAAAGAATCGAGAGGACACATATAGAGCTATAACCAACGCAGACGTGGTTTTTCACCTAGCGGCTAACCCTGAGGTTAGAGTTAGTAGTATCGCACCAGAAGTACACTTCAACGAGAATATCGTAGCCACGTTTAACGTTCTCGAAGCTATGCGCAGAAACGATGTTGAGAAAATAGTGTTCGCATCTTCGAGCTCTGTCTACGGAGAACCTGAGAACATACCCGTGGATGAGACTGCTCCATTAAGACCGGTTTCCGTGTACGGTGCAAGCAAGGCTTCTTGCGAAAGTCTAATACATGCTTACAGCAAGCTATACGGAGTGAACGCTATCATCCTAAGGTATGCTAACATAGTAGGACCTAGGCTCAGACACGGAGTGATATACGACTTGCTCACAAAGCTAACCAGAAATAAGGAGGTTCTAGAAGTTCTAGGGGATGGTACACAAGTTAGAAGTTACCTCTATATCACAGATGCCATTGATGCAACCCTAGTTGCATGGCTTAAGTCACCAAGCGGGTACAACGTATACAACATAGGCAATATCGACTGGATAACAGTTAACGACGTTGTAGATGTTATTCTGAGCGAGCTGAATCTCAAGAACAAGACAAGAGTGATCTATAAACCCGTTTTACACGGAGTGGGCTGGCTCGGTGACGTTAAGAGAATAGCACTAGATGTAGAGAGAATAATGAAGTTAGGCTGGAAACCCACGCTTAGCTCTAAAGAGTCTGTAAGGAGAACTACACGTGAGCTGATCGCTGAGCTCCGTTTACTTGAATGATGAAGAGAAAGTCTTTTTAACTTCAGAGCTACATATTAGTTCTCAGTTGAAACCGGGGTTCTGGTTGGATACGTCAATAAACGCACTTATACTAGCTGGTGGTTCCGGGTCTAGATTTCACCCGTACACGGAGATCATACCCAAACCCATGATTCCTATTGGGCGCAACGAAAAGCCTGTTCTGGAGCTCATTGTGAACTGGTTAAAGAAATGGGGTATTAGGGATTTCGTGTTCTTGGTTAACTACAAGTGGAAGTACATATACAACTACTTTGGGGACGGTGCTCGTTTCGGTGTTCGAATAAAGTACTCCCTAGACGATGAGAGGGAGGGCTACTTTGGAACTGGTGGTGCTGTTCTTAAGGCTTACAGAACGGGCGAAGCAAAAGGTAGATGCTTGATATGGTACGGTGATATCCTAGCTACGTTAAACTTGGAAGACCTCGTAAAGTTTCACGAAAAGCATGATGCAGACTTAACACTTGTTGTAGCCAGTAAGTACCAGGTTCCAGTAGGTGTAGTAAGGGTGAACAGCGATAGCAGAGTTACGTACATAGCGGAAAAACCCGTTCTCGATATTCCTGTAACCATAGGTATAGCTCTCGCCGAGGAACACGTCTTTAGAGAAAGAATCGAAGATTCCATTGGCAAATCCTTTGACTTCATGGGAGACCTTGTACCATGGCTGTTGGAAAGGAACTTTAAGGTTTACGCGTACATGTACGATGGAGAGTGGTTCGATGTGGGAAGCCTTGAGAGATACAAAAAACTCGACGTAAACTTCGTATCTATGCTCGAAGAGCTCGCAGACTCGACTGCGGGTCGCTAAGAGCCGAAAGCTCTATCGCCAGCATCCCCTAACCCTGGTACTATGTAGCCCTTATCGTTGACTACGGGATCCACGGCTACTGTGTACATTTTCAGTACTAAGTTCAGCTCTTCGCATATACTCCTTATCTTCTCTAAGGCAATAGGGGTTGTAATAACAGATGCTACGTAGTACCTCTTTGCTTTACCCCTATTCGTGAGCTCCCGGAGTACTTTTACTATCGTTGAACCTGTTGCAACCATAACATCACTTATTATAATCACACTTTCGCTAGTTATCTTCGGAGTTTTAATGTAGGATACTTCAACATCAAATTCCCAGTTACTCATACCCTTTTCCTCTACTCTACGTGCAGCTACTACACCCTGCTTCGCGTTGTAGAATACCTTTATTAACCCCTCCGTTAAAGGCCATGCTGCTCTTAGAACAGTTATTACAATGGTGTTTTCCATGTCTTTTATTCTCACTCCTCTGTGTTTTACATTCAGTGGTGTTACAATTTCCACTTCTTCTACATCGTAATCTTCAATTATCTCGAGACCTAGTATTCTACCCAGCCTAACTAAACCTTTTCTAAAATCTATTTGAGTTGTTTCACGATTCCTAAGTTGCGTTAGAATGCTCTGAGCATACTTCCTGTTGACTACTCTAAGCTCGAACAAAAGCCCTATTAGACTAATAACGCTACGTATCTTATATAGGTAATCTCATGAATACTCGTTGAAGGATTCAATGTATACCTCACTAGATGGGACGTTTAATGAATAGACGTTAATCACCTTCCCATATGTTTTCTTGTTGATCTCGGAGGAGACCTTATACTCTTCAACAGCGTTTTTCAGAGTAGACACGTTAATTCCCGTTACCATTGAGTAGTATTCTATAAACTTCTCGGGGTTCTTCCTGTAGCTTTCAATGGCTTTCGCGTATGCTTTCTTAATTAACCGATAATATCTATCATTAACAGTGCGAGATATTGCTAGAGTACAGCAGAAGTCTATGTCCAGATCCTGCGGTGTTATCACTTCCCTAAATCCTAGCTCTTTGAGATGCAAGTAAATAGGATGCCATGCAACAACGTAACCACTATTCTTTACTATGTCGTATATTTTCGATGAGTCGTCAAAGTACACAGTTTTTTCGGCATCAATTAAGCCTTTTTTAAGTACGTAGTGTCGAACGTAATCCATAGTACTTATCATACTAGAGTACACTACGTTCTTTCCTGGCTTGTGCAGAACTCTGAAGCCTCCTTGTAAACCACCTTGTACTATTTTGTACGTCCTATACACGGGATAAAGGTAAAGTTGTCCTACAAGTGGTGAAAAAGCCAGGTCTAATACTCCTTCAGCAACAGCTTTAGTAGTGGATAAACCGTCCTTAGTTACAACCACGTTAACCCTTATGTTATGTCTAGATAGTTCCTTTACGAAGTACCCAAGAAACAAGTATTCACTTGAGTAGACAATACCCAGCTTCAGTTGCTTTCTAATAAGAGAAGGCTGGTGCTCCGAGAAACCAGGGTGTACGTATATGATCTTGCTTCTTCCAACAGTTGTTCTTAGTATTAATCCCTCACGCTCTAGCTCTCTTAGAACCTCCGAGATTCTACTTTTAGAAGCTTTAACAACCCTGTGAAGGTACGACTGTGGGACGTAATCTCCCTCAAAGCTCTTTAGAATTTCCAGTAAACGCTCCTTAACTGAACTTTTCATTTTAGCCACACTCTAGGTATTTTTAAACTCTCCACCTTATTAACAACTCCTAGGATCGAATATTTGTTCGGTGTTCGCATGAAGAAGCTGCTTATTTTGCTACAGCTAGCACTAATTGCTAGCATGTATGTAGTTCCATATTTGTTTCTAAGTAGTGCTAAGGATCTTTCTCTTTTTCTGTTTTGGACTGCTGTAACTGTGGCGATCGGTGTTTTATGCATTATCTGGTTATCCTCTATTGAGAAACTCCGCGTGGGTGAAGTAAAGTGAGAGTGGAGTTCGTGGCTGTAATGTCTATCTATGCGAGTATTGGAACGTTGTTAGCATTGCTTTCAAGAAGGTATTTCACAGGCACTTTCAGAGACTACTACACCGCAAGTGGTAGATTAGGAGGGCTCATATCGTTCGGAACATACGCGGCTACAACTTACAGCGCGTTCATGATGATAGGGCTCGTTGGATTAACCCATGCTACAGGTGTTGGAGCCTACGGATTTGAGCTAGTGTACCTTGCTTCAACAATGGTACTGCTTGCAACCGTTGGATGCAACATATGGAAGTTATCCAAGGGTAGATCATGGATATCGCCTGCTCAGATGATAGGAGACCTCTACCAGAGCAGAGCTCTCGCACTAGCTACTACCGGTGTGTACTTGTTTGCGATGATACCTTATCTGGCTGCTCAAGTACTCGGGTTAAAAGCCATATTTCACTACGGTGGTTTAGGTGAGCACGAAGCATTACTGGTCTCCACGGTATTGATCTACTTATGGATATTCGTAGCAGGCATGTGGAGTGTTGCACTCACAGACTTGTATCAAGGATTAATAATGCTGTTCTCGGGTTTAGCATACCTAGCCTGGGTAGTGTTCTTCGCAGGAAGCCTGGGTGTTAGCGTTCATGAGATCTTTGCACTAGTATCAGAGAAAGGGTACTTGGGAATAACGGAGTTTTGGAGTCTCCCCGTATTCCTGGCTTACACAATACCATGGGCGTTCTTCGCTATAACAAACCCTCAAGTTGTTATAAGATTGTATCTTCCAAAAGACTACAAAGCCTACCGCAGATCAACCGTATTTTTCTTCTTTTACGGATTCATCTATACGCTTATTGTTGTACTAGTGGGGCTTTTCGCGGCTGGACTTACACTGAAGAACGGTATCCCTGCCGATGTTACCCGAGATAGGCTTACACCCTATTCGCTGAGTTTAATGAACCCCTGGCTAGGATCCCTCGTAGCTGTTTCAATAATAGCAGCCGCCGTATCAACATCGAACAGCATCGTACTAGCCGTCTCAGGTAGCGTTGTTTCCAGCATAAATATTCGTGAGAGACTAGTGATAGCCAGACTCATCGACTTAGTCCTGGTTTCAGCTGCTGGAGTCGTAGCCTACTTCAATCCGGGCTTCATTGTTGAAATGTCCGTTTTAACCTCTGTAATACTACTACCACTTGCACCAATAACTATTGTAGGAGTTTACTGGTCAACTAGGATAAGCAGACTAACTAAGGTGACCGGTTTAGCGTCACTCATAGTTGGAGCATTATTCGCCTCAGCTTGCGCTATAGTTCTAGGACCCCGAAGAACATTTGTAGGAGTTATCTGGGGTATGCCTATCTCAGCATGGACTCTTCTGATATCAACCACGATACTTCTAGCTGGCTGTGCCGTGGATATTGCTAGAACTTTAAAACAATGAGGTGTTTCAGTGAGAATTTTTTGTGGACATCAGTAATGTTTTCTCTTTATTTTCCTTATCATAGGATCTCTGGCTTCTTTTGTACAGAAAGCTTTAAAAGCTAATTATTAAGCACAACTCACGGAGAGAGGTGTTTCTGTGGATAATACAGCAAACGTTTCCGTAGAAGTGAAGCACCCAGTTGCCCACGGGATCTACAGACACGCTTGTCCTAACTGCGGTGGATCAATATCGGATGAACGACTTCTGCTCAAAGCTCCCTGCGAAGCGTGTCTTCCCGAAGAGGAGTTTAAAGCCTACGTGGATCTTGTAGCCAATGCTGATAAGTCAAGACGACTGAAGATATACTACTCTCTTGTTCACAGAGAAGGTCGTCTTAAAGAGCTAGTCGAAGAAGAAACTCTATTTCGAAAATTCGAGTTGTTCTTTCAGAAAGCTACCAACGGCTTCATGATGTGGAGTGCTCAGAAAGCGTGGGCTAAGAGGCTTCTTAGGGGGGAATCATTCAGCATAATTGCACCAACAGGTATGGGTAAAACAGTTTTCTCACTCATAGCTACCCTGTACAAAGTTCAGGAAGCTAAGAAAAGCGGAAGGAAGATATACATAGCTTTTCCAACAACACCGCTACTGCTTCAAGCATGGAAGAAACTGCTACAGTTTGCCGAGAACTCGGGTATCAAGATCTGTAGCAACCAAGAACTGCAGAGTAGTGACGAGTGCGTAAGAGTGCTATGCATACACGGAAAACTCAATAAGAAGGATAAAGAGCTGTACATGGAGATGGTGGTAACCGGGAGCTTCGACATACTCCTATCTACTAGCGCCTTTCTGCATAAACACGCTGATAAATTACCGCGTGGAGTATACGAACTCGTGATCATGGACGATGTTGACGCTATACTGAGAAGCGGTAAAGCTGTACGAAGACTCCTGAACCTTATAGGTATAGATGACGCCACTATTGACAAGGGATTACAGGTCATAAAGCTGAAGGCTAGGCTCTCCACGGCCCAAGGTGAAGAGTTTGAAAAGCTTAAAGTTGAGCTCAGTAAGCTTCAGGAGGAAATAAACTCTGTGAAGAAAAGCATTAAAACCACACTAATAGTAAACAGCGCAACCGGTAAGCCCCGAGGGATCTATCCAAAGCTGTTCAAACTTTTCCTAAACTTCGAGGCTGGATCGAAGCCTGAAGCCATTAGAAATATTGTCGACGCATACGTAATACCTGAAGGAATGGACCTGGACAAGCTCGTTGTAGAATTGTGTTTAAAGCTTAAGGATGGCATTATCGTCTTCGTTCCCGCGGATAAGGGCGTAGAGTACGCTGAGCAGATAGCTCAAAAACTAAGAGAAGCCGGTCTTTCGGTAGAGGCTTTTCACGCGAAGAAGAGCATTAAGATAATTGAGGAATTCTCTGCCGGAAACTTAAACGCTCTTGTTGGAGTAGCAACATACTATGGTACAATTGTTCGAGGACTCGATCTCCCTGAAAGAGTAAAGTTTGTAGTGTTCACAGGCGTTCCAAGACACAAGTTTAGCTCCAAGCTCGAAAGGGTATCACCAATCGATATTCTGAGGATGCTCGTGGTGGTAAGAGACATAGTAGAGGGTGATGAAAAAAGCGAGATAGAAACGCTGATAGGCAAGCTGGCCCGCAAACTCAGAACAATGAGCCCCGGCGCACTGGCCAAAGTTAAAGAAATATTCAACCAGGTTACCACCACTGGTCTTAAAGGTGATGAACCATCCGTAGTCGTGGACCTGTACAAAGCATATAGCATTTTGAAGAAAAAACTGGAAGAGCCAGCTGCATGGGAGAAGCTTACACAGCTAGGAGAGGTCGCTATTACGAGAGAAAACGGGGAAACGTACCTCCTAATACCCGATGTGGCCACCTACATACAGGCAAGCGGCAGATGCTCGAGGCTGTATCCAGGTGGTATCACGAAGGGTCTCTCAGTGGTGATAGTCGATGATGCTAGATTGCTGAGTGGTCTTACTAGGAGAATGAGATGGATATTCGAGGACTTCAAAATGGTTAACCTACATGATCTAGACTTAGATAAGCTTGTAAAAGAGATCTCGGAGGAAAGATTAGAAGTTCAAAGAATCATTAGAGGCGAGGTCAAACCCGATAAGTACCTAGATCTCGTTAAGACAGCTGTTCTAATTGTAGAATCACCAAACAAAGCGAAGACAATTGCAAACTTCTTTGGTAAACCCAGTGTAAGAGTTCTAGGAGAGGGGCTTCAAGCATATGAAATAACAGTTGGAAACCACATACTCACGGTTATCGCTAGCGGAGGACACGTATACGACCTGATAATAGACGAGGAGCCCCCCGAAGCTGAGAAACATGGTCATCTCTACGGAGTAGCACTTGTTCAAGACACATCTGAGCAAAGAAGATTCATACCAATATACACCGATATAAAGACCTGTATCAACGGACATCAGTTCTCCCACGATGCTATGTTCTGCCCGAGATGCAAGTCTAGCATTAAGAACAGAAAGCTTTCAGTGATAGAGGTTCTAAAGAGGCTTGCGAGCGAGGTTGATGTAGTATTCATTGGCACAGACCCCGACTCTGAGGGAGAAAAAATCGCATGGGACTTAAGAGTTCTGCTTGAACCCTACGCTGAGAAGATACAAAGAGTAGAATTCCACGAGGTAACCAGAAGAGCCATAATGGAAGCTCTTCTTAACCCAAGGGACTTTAACGCTAGACTAGTAGAAGCTCAAATAGTTAGACGTGTTGAGGATAGATGGCTTGGATTTTCACTATCCAAGATCGTCCAGGAGTACGGTTGGTTGAAGTACTGCATGAGCTACCTCTACAGAAGACACGGTAAACCCGGTAAGATCGAGTCCATAGACGCGTGCTGCTATCCAAACAGGAACTTAAGTGCCGGAAGGGTGCAAACACCTGTCCTAGGCTTTATTATAAGTGAATATCATAAGAGCAAGCGCCCCGAGAACAGAAAGTACCAGGTGTACATCAACGTTGAGAGGCGTGAAGCTCCGCTCATTTTAGTACTTAATTACAATGATGCTTTGAAAGCTGGGATCATCGATGAGCATGGTAAAGTCGTGAACTATCCTAACGTTGAAGTAGTGATACTAGAAGAGCGGGAGAATGAAGTAAATCCGCCTTCACCGTTTACAACGGATACTCTTCTAGAAGACGCATCTAGAATATACGGGTTCTCTACTACTAAAACCATGAACTTAGCGCAAGAGCTCTTTGAAATGGGCTTGATCACCTATCACAGAACCGATAGTACAAGAGTCAGCGATGTTGGCATTGAAGTTGCTAGGCAATACTTGGAGGATAAGTACGGTGCGAAATACACCGAGCTGTTTAAACCCAGAACATGGGGTGTAGGAGGAGCTCACGAGGCCATTAGACCAACTAGACCAATAGATGCCGATAGGCTCTCAGAACTTGTAAAGGAAGGTGCTATCGTTGTAGTAGGAAGGTTAACGAGAGATCACATGAAGCTCTACGACCTGATCTTTAGAAGATTCATAGCAAGCCAGATGAAGCCTGCTCGCGTGAAGATCCAGAAGCTAAAAGTTTGTATTGGAGAGCTTGAACAGGTGCTCGAAGTTGTAACGAGCATAGTTGAGAAGGGATACCTGGAACTCTATGAAAACTTGAGAGTACAAGCAGAAGAGCTCGGTACGCCCGGTGAAAGGCTTAGTGGATTCATTAGCAACGTGAAGAAGTTAAAGTACCCGCTCCCCAAGTATCACGACGTTATAAAGTGGATGAAGGAAAACGGTATTGGTAGACCAAGTACGTATGCTAAGATAGTTCAGACATTGATAGACAGAAGGTATGTTAAAGCTACTGAGAAAACCAAATCTCTACTTGCCCTAGAAAGAGGGATACAGATATATGATTTCCTAAACGAGTTCTTCAGAGATATAGTTGGAGTAGAAGTTACAAGAAAACTCGAAGAAAACATGGATAAGATAGAACGAGGTGAACTATACTATCAGAAGTTACTGAACCAGCTTTACGAGGAAGTTCAAGAAAGAATTCTTAGTGAGGAGGTGCGCAAAAGTATAGAAAACAGCTTAAAGCTCTACATAGATGAGTGCAGAGATAGAAGTAGCAATCCTCTAAGTTAATGCGCTAAAAGGGAGTTCTTTGATCCATGTATTCAATCTTCAATACGGTACGTTACTATTGTTTAGCCCTCTATGCTATACTTATGAGATTTGTCATCTCCGTAGATCAAAGAGCTTATTAAAGCAAAGAACTATAATTGAATTATAGATTCTGGAGTTAGTCTAATGGTTCCATGGTGCATGCGATGATCGAGGAGAAAGTTATTCTAGTTAAGACGGCTACTTTCGCAGACCTTATACGGCTTGCCGTGTCCACTATGATTCCACATCAGTTTGTAGCCTACCTGATAAAGTTCAAGCATAAAGACAAGATCGTAGTCGGACTACTGGGGATCTTCAGAGACTACTACAAGTACTACGGAGTACCCATATTCTACTACTATTCTTTCGACGCAGGCGACAAACTTGTGGATGAAGCTAACTACGTAGTTGTATATACTGGTGAGGAAAAATACGAACTTTCCAAGCACCCTAAGCCAGGCTCTTCGATACCAATTATAACTCTAGCTGAAAAACCCGCGTTCATACCTGACGATATAGAGTAGTTTATTTTTGTTACTACCTGGGTCTAACGAGTATTCTCGTATTCATCACAAGCCAGTACTCTACCTCCATGCCGGTCGTAAGCTTGTCTCTAATAGCCTCATCTACGCTATCTTTTGAAACTTCGAATATTTCGAAGGTTTCTGTATCCATGACTTGAAATCTGTCACCCAAATCTGCTATTATTTGGCCTATTTTCTTCTCAATAACGGGAACTTCTACTTGAGCATCAACTGGCGCAACCAGTATTTTCTTCGTTTTAGTTATCAAGCTAACCGCTGTAATTGTCGCTTTGGCACTGCCATGTTTACCGGTTTTCGCCTTGCTAATATCAATTATCCTGCAAGGTTCACCATCGATTACAACATAGCCACCAACCTTGAGATTTCCCACGCTATCAAATACCTTACTCAAGAACATCACCTCGCTAAATTATCACAATGCTAGCTCTTAAATACACTACTCGGGGATCCCCGGTAGTACACGAGTAACTAGGTAAGTATTATAATCAACCAAAACCTTGTAATATCCGCTTAGTTTGTAATCCACCTCTCTATCACCTGTGTCAACGAGTAGGTACTTAAGTTCATCCATCTTACTCCTAGTAGCCACGATGATCACATCGTCTCTCCTTAATCTTGATAGTACACGCGGTGAAATCTGCTGATTACCCCTCCCGAATATAAACCCTTGTTTACCAATAGGTGATACAACTACCTTAACACGTTCGTACTTCTCCAGAATACCTAGAAGATCCTTCTCCCAGGCATCCTTCACTAGAAGGCTCTTGTTCAAGATAACGTCAACTCCGAGAACAGTACATTGTAGGCCGAGCACTCTGCAGATCGCTTTCACGGTTGTTCCCGGTCCGAGTATATAAGGGGTGTTTGGTTCCATGTTGTCAACAATGTACCTTGCCATTGCAAGCTTGGATTCCTCCTCATCGTAGCCTGTGTATAGGGTTTTTGATTCCTGTATTAAACCTTCAGCTACGGGGACCAGTAAGTAGCCGTAGAGTCTCACCGATATCACGTCTCTCCTTATAGATTCTTCATCTGCATCCACAACCTCTCGTTCAACAATTCTTGTTAACCCACGTAGATACATGTCCAGTAGCTTAGCTGCTGAAAGGGTGTTCAGAGCGAAGACCGAGCTATACATTTTAACACCGCTTGGAACACCAATAACCGGTATAGATGTTCCCACCGCGTCGTAGATGTCCCTGGCTGTTCCGTCTCCACCAACAAATACTAATAGGTCTACGAGCTCGCGGAGTTCTTTGGCTATTCTAATGGTATCCTCACGCGTAGTGGTGTTTCCCACCTCGCCGATCACAGTGTGTAAGTTGCTACGTAGCTTGCTCTGAGCCACTATATCAGCTCCCATTGGTCCAGGAGCTGAAACTATTTGGAAATCGCGCGACTCTATGTTGTTAAGGAAATCGAGTGCTCTCAGCGGTGATACAGGTTTAGCTCCTCGTCTTAAGGCTTCTAAGTAGGCATCTCCATCAGTACCCTTCAGCCCTACACTACCACCCATCCCTGCAATTGGGTTCACTATAAAACCTATCTTCTTCAACGCTACTTCACACTACAGGTCCGATAGCTTCTTAAGAGATCCCGGTTCCAGCTTGTATACTCCGGGTTCAAGCGATGATAACTTCTCAGCATATGATTCAGGTAGATACTCCCTAATCGATATAGACCCTCCAAAGGTCATTGCATCACTTAACAATGATATCATCTCGAAGTACTTTTGGTGCTGCTGCGTTTTCGGTTCTCTAACCCAGTGTGTTATGTACAAATGCGGTTTGTCCTCGTGCAGGACTAGTAGTGCTGTGTTTAAAGCACTGTTCTTAACCACGTAGTGCTTCGCGGTTAGGTAGGCTTCTACAACGCAGTTATCTACGCTTCCCCCTCCTCCTACACAGGACAGCACGCTGTCCATTACATAGTATCCTAGTAGCTCTGAGTCTACACGTATCCACGGGTAAACTCCCAGTTTTTCAGCTAAGAGCTTTTTGTCTGCTCCACCGTTATGCGCAAACCATGCTGTACCCGAATCAGACATCATCATGTATGGATGCGCGTACTCGGGACCATAGGGTTCCCTTCTCGAAGCTTTCCTCGCGTGAACTATGATGTAGACCTCGTCGTAACTTGCCATTTTCTTCGTGTATAGTTCAAGGATTCTCCTAGAGTTTTCGTGAAAAATAGGCTCAACTGTTTTGTAGTATGCATGTGTTGGTGTGTTGTCTACTAAACCTATTGCTATAAGACCCCATCCATCATCGTGAGAAGCTACTGATTTATCTGGCGCTAGACTAGCCAAGTAGTGATCGTACCTGTTGCTCTCTACGAATGCTTCTATGAAAGTTTTCAGGGTTGTGTGATCGGGTTTTCTATAAGCCATAGCGTAGAGCCTGCACATCTTTAACCCCAGGATGTAATTAACCCCGATCACCATAATAAAGAGCGATGATGAGGTTTCCGAACGCCGAGAAGTGAAGAAAAGCCAGGTTCCTGACTTATGTCGTTCACCATGAAGCACGAAACAGGAATTTAGAGTATCTTTAATGAACAACCAAACGCGTTGTCCTTAGCCTGTTAGAAAATGTATTGTGAATTTTATAAACCGGCCAAGCCAAGTATGGTTGTACAGGGGCCGGTAGCTCAGCCTGGAAGAGCGCCGCCCTCGCACGGCGGAGGTCCCGGGTTCAAATCCCGGCCGGTCCATCCTATCAAATGAAGTCCGATGAACGATACACTATATGAAGAGCCCAGAGGGTGCTTCTCTACCTGGTTGTGGTACCACCGGGAACCACTCGTTGAACCCAGAGACTATGGTGAGATAAGTGTTAATTAGCTTTACAACCTGCTTTATGAACCAGGGTTTTCTATGTGCTTCTATTTCCTCTCCGAAAATTTCAAGGTTTATGGTTATTGTATGAGGATTAATGATACTCGGTTGCACTGATACCTTGCAGTCATTACACACCATTAAAGCTCTAGAGAGAATAGAGTGCATTACTTTAATTCTCTCCGTCTGTTTCAGTTTTTCAAGCTCAGCTCTATGCTCGGGCGCTAATGCAATACCAATAACGAGTACAACTCTATCCGGTTTGTCAGCTGGTGAAATGACAGCGAACTTTACACCAGGTGCTCCTGGCGTAGCAACGTTTAACCCCCAATTTGCCCTGGGTAGTGTAGTTGTATCCAGCTGAGTTACAATAAAATTCTCCTCGATGAGCCATTTACTCAGTAGATCTTTCAAACCCGTTAGAGTATTCATGGCTGATATACCACTTACCTCGACACGTGTGGTATTTCAACAAAACCTAAAATAAATCAATGCTCAATGCGATAAGTCTAGTAGTCTATTCTCCTCGACAATGTTTCTAATCATATACAGAGCTATCGCTTCGGCTGTTAAGTCGGCTATAGCTCCTGGATTAATGTTCCTGCTTTGCAATTCGTCATCAAATTTCTTTACGTGTATCATCCACTCATTGTTTTTCCTCGAAATAACTAAGTCAAGAACTCTCTCTGCATTCTCCATGATACTGCTGGCTACTGAACTACCGTGCTTCAAGTACACTACTGTGTCTACGTATTTAGAGAGGAGGTAGAGGTAGGTCTCAACAATGGCTCTGTTGAGATCAAAGTGTTCTTTGAATCTTTTACGAAGAAACTCCTCCGCTTTTAATCCCCGCTTAAATCCGCTAAGAGCTTCATCTGCAACTACATCGAATTTGCTACTATACTCTAAGACGTCCACAAGTTTGTGATTTCTCTCTAGTAGCTTCTTTCTATAGGTCGGATCCCATACATTAACGTATTCACCCGTGTAGTCTGTTTTCTTCAGGTAGCTTGGAGAGGCTTTTCTAATAGCTCTGTAGTAGTAAATGGTGTCGCTCACCGTGGTCTTACGTAGCACTTCTCTCGCGAAGAAGCTTAACGACGCTAGACCGCTCAATCCATACCGAAGAGACTGCCCAATTGAAACACTCATAAGGCTTAGTAGGAGAGAAGAACCTAGGCATGTATTAGACGATTTCAAACTCACTACAACATCCCGTACAAGACCATACACAAGATCCCCGAGTACTATCTCTCTGAATTCTCCTCGAAGCCCTCTTCGAAGCCCTTTTCTCATGTACTTATATGCTAGTACTCCGGTCGCAAGAAAAGCCTCGTACCTTAGAGCTCTTCTATCAAGAAGCCTGTGAACATTGCCGGGTTTAGGATACCCTGAAGCTTCTAGTATGAAAGCTAAGGACAATGCTTCGGTAAATCTCTCAAGTACACGGTTCAGTGAATTCTTCATGGCTTATCCTATGGACAAAAAGTTGAGCTTGCTATTCTATGTTCGCATGGCGTTCTTTTAGCTCTTCTTCCGAGACCCCTAGCCTGTACATCAGCTCCGATATTATTCCATCTAGGAAAACAAGCGTAGTGATCTCGAACAGTGTTCCCAACGGTGCTAGTGGCTCGTGTATTCCAACTATTTGTCTCACCAGGTAGTCCTCTTCCACTGCAAGTTTTGTTCGACCCGGTATTCTTACAACTATGTCTGCTAATTTACCGAGTGGACTATCAGGATACGTTGTAACCGCTACTACTTTTGCACCTATAGACTTCGCTGTTTCCGCTACCGTTACTATGGTTTTTGTTCTACCCGAACCAGACACCGCTATTAGTAGATCTCCCTGAGTTACTGGCGGTAATATTGTTTCACCTATCACGTAGATGTTGAAGTTTAGGTGCAGAAGCCTCATGGCGAAAGCTTTAGCCACAAGCCCGCTTCTTCCAGCTCCTGTAACAAAAACCTTCTTGTTTTCTTTCTTGACTCTTAAAAGCTCATCTACAATTTTCTCCTTTTCCTCATCACTAATGAGATCAACCGCCTTAAGCACGTAATCTGCAATCTCAACCATAGCTCTACGAGTAATTCCCGAAACCATAAAGTCCCTTAAAGAAGTGATTAGTGAAAAAGACTTATATACTATATACTGTACATGTACAATCGCGATCTGCAGGTTGCTGAAGGTTAATAAGACTGTTGTCAAGAAATATTGATTGGCCCCGTCCCCTCACACCTCCATGAGACTCCATAGTGGGGGATGAAAATGAAGGAGGGCGGTCGGACGGGGTACACCTCGCAGTCCGCTTAGCTATTCGGTGCACGCCTTGACTAAGCTTAAAGTTATACGAGAGTTCGATCCGTGGAAGTCTCCTCTTTGCACATGCCCGAGAAAGTATAGTCTACATCCATACACCGGGTGCGATCACTCGTGCTTATACTGCTATGCAACATCTTACATACGTTCCAGAAAAAGCGTTCCGAAAAAGAAGTTTCTCGAAGCTCTGGCCTCAGATCTCGAGAAGGTAAAAGCCGGTTCACTCATAGAGCTAAGTACTAGTAGCGATCCCTACCCACCAATAGAAGCACACCTAATGCTTACTAGAAGAGCTCTTGAATTAATTTCAAAGCACAGGGTGAGAATCCTTATTACAACCAAGTCGAATCTTGTTATCAGAGACCTAGACATACTTAAGAGAACGCCGTCAGCTGTTATGGTGACTATAACAACGCTCGATGAGAACGTTGCTAGAAAAATCGAACCATATGCTCCAAGTGTTGAGCAAAGACTAAGAGCTGTAGAAGAGCTATCACGTAACGGAATACCAGTGGGGGTCCGAGTAGACCCAATAATACCCCATGTAAACGATGATCCCTACATGCTAGAGGAACTAGTTGGTAGAATTAGAGAAGCAGGAGCAAAGCACATAGTTACATCAACATACAAGGCAAAATGGGATAACTTTAATAGGCTATTAGAGGTCTTCCCCGAGATTAGAAACACGCTAAGAGAGCTCTACGTGGAGAAAGGTTTGCTCATCCACGGATACAGATATCTACCTAAAAGCATTAGAGAAGATCTACTAATGCCTGTGATCAAGCACTCCGAGTACTACGGTTTAACCGTTGCTACATGTAGAGAAGGGCTTGGCACAGTCTTTTTCAAAGCACCATCCTGCGATGGTTCTCACTTAATAGATAAAAGGTAGAAAAGTGTAGATGTGCACTACGTAGTGCTCAAAACAAGCAATTGGGTAACCAAAGTGTTCAATCAGCACACGTATAGAATGCCGGAGAAAGTATTCGAACTACACGTAGAATGCCCTGTTTGCAGAGAGAAATCAGCTAAGTTAACGGACTACAAGTACAACATTCCATACTACGGTGATATTCTAATATCCGTACTAGAGTGCACAAGATGCGGATACACACACAGAGATGTGCTCACAATGAATTTAGGTAACCCAAGGAAGATCATATATAAAGTTGAAAAAGCGGGGGATGAAAACGCGTTAGTAGTAAAAAGCTCGTACTGCAAAGTGGAAATCCCCGAGTTAGGTTTAGTTATTGAGCCCGGTGTATACTCGCAGGGGTATATAACAACTGTTGAGGGAATAATAGAAGACTTCATAAATATTCTACAAAACTTCTTCTGCAAGGATAGCGATGTTGACTTAGAAAAATGCAAAGAACTTCTAACTAAACTCGAGAAAGCCAAAAACGCCGAGATACCGTATACAGTTGTATTGTACGATTACATGGGTACTAGTGACATAGTAAGCGAGAAAACTGTGTATGGGAAACTAGAAGAAGTACAGGAAAACACTGAAGAGACTTCTTAAAACACGTTCCCTTTCCATAACGAAACGAGTATATGCGATACTCAACATACAACTATATACCATTTTGTAAACAAGTAATCCTGTTTTTGAATAAAATAAGTAAATGAGTAAGTGATAAAAGTCTATTGCTCACCCTCATTATACAAAAATGAATTGTATTACACGTTGTACTTTTAAACACGTAGTTAGTATTTGCACTCTGTAACATTGATTATGTAGATTTTTCACATACACAGTTTTGAACTCCGCATATGTGGAGGTAATACAAGGTTCATTTTTGTACTTGTAAAAATATATATATTGTTTTTAAAATATAACATGTAAAAGTGTGTACAAAGTGTATTTTTTAACAAAACATAAAGCTTATAAACGTCTACGCAAAGAATTTAAGTTGGATTAGGTGGAGAATATGCCCGAGAAACTAAAGTTCTTTGACCTAAAAGCAAAGCAGTACTTTGAGACCGACAAGTACGAGGTAGTAGTCAAGGAGACCAAGAGAGGAAAGATAAAGATAGCCTTTGCAACCAGCCCCTACACCGGTAAGAGATTCGCCAGAATTCTAGGACCTGTTAAAGAGTAGGTATATTTGTAGACAAACAACTTTAAACATAAAGTATTGAACATAAATAGTGCTTTTTTTCACTCCTCTCTCTTTTCATCGCTCATGTTCCTGGACATATAATGCTCGGTTTTTCCTTACTTAGAGACTCTTTCAGCTGAATGATTTTTTCAAGGGCTTCAATGAAGTAATCTACTTCCTCGTGTGTATTGTAGATGTAGTAACTTGCTCTCACGGTTCCTGCTAATCCTAACCTATAGTGAAGCGGGTGAGCACAGTGCATTCCTGTTCTCACCGCTACTCCAAATAGGTCTAAAGCCATACCAACCGTGTGATGGTTTAGCCCTTTAATGTTGAACGCTATTACAGCTGTTTTGTCCTCGGGGTTTCTAGGACCATAGTACTCTAATTCCCCAAGTAGTTCTTCGAATCTCTTTAGAGTGTATGCAACAAGGGATTTCTCATGTTCACGTACGTTTTCCATTCCAATTCTCATGAGGTATTTGGCTGCTTCTCCTAAGCCAATACCTCCTGCTATATTAGGTGTACCAGCTTCGAATCTCCACGGGAGATCGTGCCATACTACGTAATCTACGGTAACATCTTTTATGGTGTCTCCACCGACTTTGAAAGGTTTCATTTCCTCGAGTATGTCCTCGCGTCCCCATAGAACTCCTATTCCAGTTGGACCAAGCATTTTGTGGCCACTGAAAGCTAGGAAGTCCACTTCAAGTTCTTTCACGTTAGTTGGCATGTGCGGAACACTTTGAGCACCATCAGCTACCGCTATAGCTCCAACTTCGTGTGCTACTCTAGCTATCTTTCTCGCATCGTTAACTGTTCCGAGAACATTGCTTGCTATAGGAAATGCTACGATCCTAGTACGAGGTGTTACGAGCTCTACCAGCTGATCGTACCTAAGGTACCCGTCGCTGGTTATATCGACGTAAATGACTTTTGCTTTTTTAAGCTGGGCTACGAGTCTCCAGGGTAGAATGTTGCTATGGTGATCCATTATCGTGACTACGATCTCGTCACCTTCATGGAGATTCCAGAGAGCCCAACCGTAGGCTACGGTATTAATAGCTTCTGTTGTGTTATTGACGAATACGATTTCTCTCCAAGACTTCGCGTTCACGAACTTTGCAATGATCTCGTGCGCTTCCTCGTACATTTGACTTGCTTCTTGACTTAAAGTGTGTAATCCTCTGTGAATATTCGCATTGTGCTTCGAGTAGAATTCCTCAATGACTTTTATAACCTGCACAGGCTTCTGAGTAGTAGCAGCATTGTCAAAGTAAACAAGCTTTTTACCGTTAATAGTTCGATTAAATATAGGGAAGTCCTTTCTGATCTCCTCGGGATCGAACAATAACAACACCACAGTCTAGTAGTACTGTAGTCCTATTAATACTTGACCTGTCGTGTTTAGGGTCCTATGACCCCCGGTAGTCTAGGATGAGGTGTAGCGTAAGCTATGTGCTCTAAGTTCAGTATATACTTTACGAATCTCTCCATTCCAAGACCCCATCCACAGGTTGGTCTTATCAAGCCTTTCTCAGCGAGCTCGAGAAACCAGAAGTACTTCTCGAGAGGTTCTTTGTGTACTTCTTTGATTTTCCTCGAGAGCTTCTCGTACCTATACTCTCTACAACCACCATCAAGCACTTCACCATGCCCCCCTGGGAAAAGTAGGTTGTAGTCTATGTTGTATCCTGGATGATCGGGGTCTTCCAGGTAGTAGAATCCCCTGGCTTTTACTGGAAATCGCTCAATCCAAACAGGTGTAGCATATTTGTTGGCTATGAGGGCTTCCGCTTCGAATGGTAGCTCTTCGCCGTGTTTTATCTGCACTCCCATCTTCAAAAGCTCGTTTACCGCTTCATCGTAAGTTAGTCGCGGATACGGAGGTTTTGTGATCTCTCTCTCAAGCCTCCTGATCTCGCTGTACTCGAGTAGTTCAAGTAGTTCGTTGAGAGCGCGTCGTACAGTGCTGTATACCGTTTTCTCAGCTAAGCTCATTGCAACATTGCTTGATACATCAGCCATTTCCACGTCTACTTGGGTAAACTCAACGAGATGCCTTCCCGTGAGAGCATTCTCGGCTGGCTCTATTCTTATGTTTCTTGCAACGTAGAATATTCTGTCCAGAACACTGGCGTATAGTTGCTTGTACATTATTAGACTGCTCTGTAGCTCGAATAGTCCGTTGTACATTTCTATTTGAACTTTTCGAGCACCTCTAAGTCCTGGGTCGCTCGAGTACCCGACTATTGGAGGCGGGAGCTCTATAAACCCTTGTTTAAGCAAAAACAACCTAGTGTAATTCAGTAAACTTGAGTATACATGTATGGATCTCAGAACTCGTGGATGCTTGACGTATTCAGGGTACTTTTTCGTATACTCCACCGGGTCGCTTGGAAAACCCTCCTTGCATAGCAACTCTTCCTCCAACGGTGCATGTAGTACTTGAAGCTCTTCAACACATATCTCGTTCACGCCTGTTAACGACCCTTTGATTAATACTAGAGATCCGCACTTCAGATTTTTCAGAGTATTTGCGTTCACGCATTCTAGCTTTACTTCGAAGAACCCATGAGAATCCCACAGAAGGACGATGTTTTCGTTAACATGTTTCAGCCAGGATCTTATGTTAATCTTGCGCACAGCTTTTAGTAGGCTTAACCCGTTGAACCCTCTATACGTAGTTAAATGACATCCCCAAACACCGTTTCTGTATATTTTTAGTCTGAGTTTTTAAGGATATATCTAGGTACTCTTAGATGCCGGGGAAATCTCTTGTAAAAGTTAAGCATGGTGTTTTTCAGGGTATTCTTGCACGTTTCTACTCGTTAAAAGAGCCATTCACCGATGACTTTGAACGCTCTGCACTAGCCGAGAAAGTACTACCATCGATAAATCACGTCTGGATAGGTAAACCTCATGATAGGGTCGAGAAGAATTACATAGTCGAGTTCAAGGGTTTTCTAAAAGTCCAAGAAAGCGGAAGCTATAGGTTTTTCGTTGTCGCAAACAACGGCATTAAACTGTGGTTAAACGAAAAACTCCTACTTGAATCCTGGAGAGACTCTCCTACAAGACGCTTGGACACGAGTTCGATTAGTTTAGAGAAAGGCTACTATAGAATTAGGTTGCTTCACTATTGTAAAGTTGGTTTCAGCGAGGTTAGACTCGGCTGGGTAAAGCCTAATGGTAAAGAGGAGTACATTCCAGGTGAGAACATGTGTTTCTCAACAGGTGAACACGTGTTCGTGCTATTACCTGATAAATACGTAGTGAGGGTTGCACCTCTTAGAGACGATGTACGTGAAAAACTGTGTATTAGCTTAAACAACACATGTGTTGTAGAAGTACCTTACGGAGAACAACCGTTAATTGCTTTACTGTCCATATACGACGAAAAGGGGCAAATAGTGTTCAGAACTACAGAGCCTGTTGAACTGTGGGGAGGCGATGTACTAGAGTATAGAACGAGTTAGATCCTTACCTTCCCAACCGCTTTATTTCAACAAGTACGTTACCCTCTCTGATCTCTATTATAGCATAGAAACCCTTCATGAAGGGGCCTGGATGCACGATCGTGGTTTCACCCGCTCTAATCCAGCCACTATTTTCATGAACATGACCTGTTATCCACAATACTGGTTTAAGCTTGTCTAGGTACGTGGCAAAAACCTGAGAACCTATTCTTACACCGCTAACATCGTCGAAATAGCCTAGTATGGGTTCATGCGTAACCATTACGAGTTTACCATTGGAGTAGTGGATCGCTCCTGCTATAAGAGACTCAAAGTCGTCTTCGCTGAACTCTATAGGCGTATAGAAGGGGCTGAGACCTCCGCCGCCAACTCCATAGACCACGTAATCTCCGAGTTTGTAGGCTTTCGCATGGATATTAATTATGTCCACGTCGAGCATGTCGACATTGAGAAGCTGCGGAGAGTCGCAATTCCCTGGTACGAAAAGCACGCGAGTTCCAACAGTGTTTCTAAGAGAAACCAGTATTCTTCTTGCTGTGTCAACACCCTTAAACCTAGTTATGTCACCGGCTACGAGCGCTACATCCGGTTTAAACCCCATGTCATTAAGTTCCTTTGCAAGGCTACGAATATACCTTTCACTTTCATGAATATCGCTGAGAGCGAGAAGCCTCAAGAAGCTCCCTGGGGTTGCGTGAATAGTGAACGTGCATAATATACTTTAAACCTATGAAGTAAAACAAAGCCGAAGATGAAAACAACCATAGATTCACGGAGAGGTGAAACTAGTTGAAGTGTTCTTTCTGCGATAAAACAGCAGTGTACTACAATAAAGTGAGCAAACTTGCCTACTGTAGAGCACACTTCATGGAGTATTTCGAGAAACGCGTAAGGAAGACCGTTAGAAAGTACGGTATGATAAGTAAAGATGATCACGTGCTGGTAGCTGTGAGTGGAGGTAAAGACTCCATGAGTCTTCTACACTTAATGCTAAAGCTCAAAAAGAGTATACCTAAACTGGGGATCACAGCTCTCCTGATAGACGAGGGTATAAAGGGGTACCGTGAAAATACAATACCGAATCTACTAAGATACGCTGAGAACAAGTCCGTTAAGTACTTAATTGCGAGCTTCAAAGACTATGTTGGCGAATCTCTCGACGAGATCGTTAGGATCAGCTTCGAGAGGAAGCTTCCATACATGCCATGTAGCTACTGTGGAGTCTTCAGAAGGTATGTTATGAACGCCGTAGCAAGGGAGATTGGGGCAACAGTAATAGCAACTGCTCACAACCTAGATGACATTGTTCAAACCTTCGTAATGAACCTCGTCAGTAACAGCTGGGATAGAATATTCGCACTAACACCGGTGAGGCAAACAACCGGTGAAGATATTGTCAAGAGAATAAGACCTTTCTACGAAATCCCAGAGAAAGAAGTAGCTGTTTATGCTCTGCTGAATAACCTGGTAAAGCCGGAGTTTGTTCAGTGCCCCTACGTAAGGTACAATATAAGGTTCTACATTAGGAAAATGCTAAATGAGCTCGAGGATAAGTACCCCGGGGCAAAGTATGGGCTACTGAGAAGCCTCATGGAGATCACAAGCATCGCAGGAGAAAAGAGAAAAAGCTTCTACAAGAAGTGCGCTGTATGTGGCCACCCCGCATCTCATACCCTATGCAGAGCTTGCATCTTCAGAGCACAACTAGGACTAATGAAAAGAGAAGACCTGGAAAAAGCCATTGAAGCATCGAAGTCAGATCCAGCAGTTGCCAAAGAGCTCAAGGAATACAGAGTTCTTGCTTAGCAGAGAAAGTAGCAATCTTTCCGTATGCATAAAAACCACTAAAATAAGCAGATTCGGTGCTTCAATCAACAACCTGACGCTCATTCGCTGAAAAACACTTTATAGTGTTGTATCCTTAAGGAAGGTTTTACGATATATTAAGTTAAATATCGTAATAATGGAGTAGTGAGTTAGGCATCGCTGGCTTAGAGAAGGATGAATGACGAATGATCGAGTTTACTGAATTTATGCATACGTATGGGTTGATTGGATTATTTCTAATTGCGTTCATCTCCAATGCGATACCCTATTCTACGGTACCTTACCTGGTAGTGCTGGCACCTTTAATAGCCAACTACAGAGGTAGCGAACTAGCACTAGTAATAATGTCTCTAGCTCTAGGTGCTACTCTAGGTAAACTCGTTGTGTATCTTGTTGGCAGAGGAGTATCTTCAATTAATAAAGTTCAAAGAGTTTTCCGTGGTATGAAAAGCCTAACAGTAACTTATAGTAGGTCTACTTTCATGAGCAGAGCAACCTTCTTAATCGTGTTCTTAGCAGCTGCACTTCCCATACCAGATGATGTTGTTTACATACCTGTTGGTCTATCAAAGTATAGTTTACCTATGTTCTTCATAGCAGTACTACTAGGCAAGATCATTATAACACTTCTTGCAGCATTATACGGAGTAGCTTTCAGATTCTTTATTGAAGACGTTGCAGGGTTGCCTCCTGTTGTATACGTACCTTTGATGCTACTTATTACATTGTTACTAATACTCGCAGGAAATAGGGTAAACTGGGAGAATCTCATAGAGGTATACAACAAGGAGGGATTTCTCACCGCGATTAAATACATGATCACCTGCATACTCCACAATACCAAGAAGACTTGAGAAAGAATGTAAGAAGAGCGGGGGTGGGATCGATCATTCCTTTAAGCGTGACCTTTGTACTTTGGTACACTATGCTTTTGAAGATAACTAAGAAGTTAAACAATAGAAAAAGCAACCACATGGAGTGTGTTAAGTAGTTGAACAAGTTTTAGAGCATGTGCTCATTAATTGGTTGATCACTCGGGTTCATTTACATGGTTGACTTGGACTGATATGGTAACTATCCTTAGCACTATCCAATTAAGAGATTCTGATTCAGCTGATCCTAGCAGAATCGTTGAGTTTACTGAGGTCAAAATCCGGTTTCGTTACAATCGCGATCTTTAGGAGTTTTCAGCTTTATTCCAAGGAACCAGCTTAATTAGGTCATTTAACTTAAGTTTACTCGGAGATGAAGAGGAACCCGGGAGATCGAGTATTATGCGATGAGCGAGTGCTTAGATAGCGGGCACTGATCCGCGTTCGCATGTTTTCATTTCTATGTCAAGATAGCTAGAGAACCTAGTAGTACGCATGTCAAGACTAGTATTACGGTCCAATGGCCAAGCATGCTGTAGAGGTAACCAGACACAGTTGCCCCGACTGCTGCAGCTAATTCTCCCACGAGAAGATACAAAAACGCGTTTCTACCTCTCGTTGTCTTGAAATACAGTGAGTACAACGATACATCTACTCCACCATTAATGTACAGTATTAGCCCTAGTAAGAACCCTGAATGCAAGGGATTAGACGAGTTAATTATTAAACCCCAAAGGACAGGTTCGAGAAGATATAGTAGTGCTTTCACGCGGTCACGGCCCTCATATAAGAGGGAAGTCAATATTACTAGTCTCGATACACCGTATATCCATAGAACAGTGTAGAGGGACGCATTAAGCTTCGACATGAGTATAATGGGGATAGGAACAAGCATAATTGTGGATCCAAGCTTAAAAGCTATGAGAGAAAGCATAACAAGCCCCTGAGGCTTGGTCCTTGGCTTGTAGTATTTAGCTAGTCTATAGCCATGCGTTAAATTCTGACTTAAAAACGTGTAGGTTAGTAGTTGTTCAATATTTGCTTCAAGGTATTCGAGTGCAGACTCCAGTCTATACAGTATTCTCTCAATTCTGAACACAGGTTCTTTGATGATCACTAGAGACAGCACATATATTAACACGGATACCAAGACAACGAGCAACGTCATTTTCTCAACACCAATTGCCGAAACACGAGGAATAAATGTCAATATGAAAGCCTCTACTGTAGACGTCGCTGTAAATCTCACAAGGAGAGCTTTTCTCCATAATCTACTCTCGAAAACATCCTGGATGTATGTAAGTGTAAGAATCCTGGTATAAGCTGTTGGAATCGGGTAAAGTAAGTAGGATAACGCAAGGAAAGCGAACTTTCTTGTTACAATGTAGCTGTACATAGATAGCGCATAAGCTAGAAATGATAGAAAAGCGTACAATACGTGTGCTCGGTTAAAACCTTTCTCAGATCGTTTTCCTCCTAGTAGTAGTGATAAAATGTAAGCTACGTAGGATAGCGAGTTAAGTAAACCAAGCTCGATCGCCCCTACTCCAGCTAAAGTTATAGCTGTTATATCCGTGAGTATATCCAGAGCGCTTAGTAAAGCCAAAGCTGTTGCTAGTAGCAACAGTGCTACGTACAAGGGTTTTACCCTTGCTCAATTGCTATTACCCTATGAAAGGAGAGTGTATTTTAAGAACTAGGTCTCCACCCATGGAACTGATCATATCTAACTACGTTCAGAGCTTTACCATTGAAGTATATTCCAGGGGTTGTTTCAACGGCTTCCCCGATAACACTATAGGGAATTTCAAAGTACTCCAGCTCGTTTACAACAGCTTGCACAGAATCTCTTTTAACTCCCAATACGACACCGTACTCTTCTCCTCCAGCAAGAGCGTAGTTCAGGGTGCAAAGGTCATCGCCATGACATAGCTCGTAGAGCTCGCTGTATACGCGTGGTGGCTGTTTCAGGTGTATACCGCTTCCACTTAGTCTACTCATGGTGAGCAGGGTGTATCCTAAGCCATCGCTTACGTCCATGCTAGCCGTTATAGCTTTGTAGAAGTTCTCCACTACATGGGCGACTTCAACGTGTATTCTGGGTCTTCTAGTTTTCTCAACAACCCAGTTCACGTCTTTGGCCTTCTCTACACCGTGTTTAGCGATGAAACCAGTTGCACCGTACACTCCTGTAGCTATGATCACATCTCCTGGCTTCAAACCACCTCTGCTAGGGGGTATTCTTGCTGTTGTAAACCCGAGAACAGATACCGCTATCCATGCTTCAAAGGATTCGTTCGTATCTCCACCTAAGATCCTTACACCATAGTAATCTGCTGCCTCTCTGAAGCCTTTCAGCAGGTCTTCAAGCTCCTCCAAGCTCATGTCTCGATTTAAGCCTAGAGCTATAAGACAAGCGTGAGGAATGCCGCCTTTGGAGACAACATCACTTAAAGCACCTACTAGAGCAGACCAACCTACATCAGCATAGCTACGCCAAGGAAGCCTGAGAGATCTAACAGTGTAGGCGTCAATAGAGTAGATTATTCGCGGTCCTCTGGGTATAACGTCTCTTGCGTCCTCAGGATAAAACAGGTGTTCTCCCCAACTGGGTTTTTCCACTAGTGTTTTAGCTATCTTGTCAACGATGATGTCTTCCGTAAAATCGGATAGCTTCAAGAAGGGATCACCGTTGTTTTACCAGTAGGTGTGGATATAGACTGTGACTTTTGATCCAATCTCGTAGCCTTCGAGGTCCTCTGGTATCAGCACGTATCCATTGGTTCTCAGCAAACTTGATATAACACCGCTTCCTCTCAGCATGTAGGGTTCAGCATAGAATTCCCCGTGCTGTTCCCTTAATTGAACGCGTACTAGTGAAGTATAACCAGCCACGTTTGGTAATCGTCTCGTGAGCGTTGCTCTAATTGCTGGTCTCTCGAAACCCTTAATACCCAGCCATCTTTGAACAGCTGGTCTAATCAACAGTTCGTACCCCGTCCAAGAAGCTACTGGGAACCCGGATAGGTGAACAACCGGTTTACCGCTTACAACACTACAGCTAGTAGGTCTTCCAGGCCTGATTCTTACACCTCTAAACACTACAGTATTCTTCTTCATGACATGCTCTACCACATCTCCTTCACCAACACCTGTTCCACCCGTTGTAATAACCATATCTGCTCCCTTCTCGATCACCCTTACGATAGCCTCTTCCACTAGAACCGGGTCATCGGGTAATATTCCGTAGTAAGTAGGCTGAAAGATCCAATCCTTGATCATCTGAGAGTAGACAACGTACACTGTAGAGTTGAAGTCTTTACCGAGCGTAGCACTTGATCCTGGTTCCACCAGCTCATCACCAATAGCTATGAGCGCAACTCTAACTTTACGGTACACCTTGACACTCTTGATCCCTACTGCTGCAAGAGCTCCTACCATGGCTGGATTTACCACTTGACCTTTGGATCCGATCAGATCCGCTTGTTTGAGATCTTCGCCACGGTAGACAATGTTCGAGCCCTCTGAAACCTGCTTGTAGATAACAACCTTTCCATCTCTCACCTCTACATCTTCGTCCATAACTACAGCATCCGCCTCCTCGGGTATGGGTGCCCCCGTTAAAACCCGCGCAGCTGTCCCCCGCTCCACAGTAACACCTCGCGCATCTTGTCCTGGTTTCAGATAATACTTAATGGTCAACTCGATGGGGTTGTAAGGTGAAGCTCCTACTGTATCAATTGACCTCACAGCATAACCATCAACAGCGCTCACATTTGTTCTAGGACGATCTTGAGGCGAGTAAACATCTCCAGCGAGAATCCTGCTAACAGCTTCTAGAAGATCGACTTCCTCTGATTCTAGCTTTACAGTTTCGGCAAGCACACTAGCAAGTTTATCGACAGCCTCGTTGATAGCAATAGGGACCAACATACAGACGATTTCACCTATCCTGTGAATAAAAATCCCTTGTTAGCTGATAAAGCAATAAAGACAACCGTACATGCGTCTCCGAGCCTTATACTCCTGGTTGATGAACGAGAAAACTCGCACGGAATGTCCAGTAGAACACGTTTGCCGCAGATCTCCGTGTTCCGCATCATTGTTTTATTGTTTCACATAAATGACAGTTGAGCTAATTCATTGCAAACCCTTAGTGTGACCTTGGTACGTTGATATGAGAATGATCAATGAAATAATCACAATCCCGAAGAGGACTTGTGAAGATGCTACCGATTGCCCAAGGATTATGAAGGCGAGAAGGCCTGCGCCAAAGGGTTCGCCGTAACTGATCAATGTTACTAGAGAGGCCGGGTACTTCCCTAGAAGATAGTTCATGAGTGTGTGACCAAGAATCATAGGAACAAGGGCTAGTAGAAGAAAGTAAGCATATGTGGATATAGAGTAGATGTATAAGTTTGACCCTGTAATCGTGGAGTATAACCAAACAAAGAAAGATGCTACTAGGTATGTGCTAAACGCGTAATCTAGTGCATTCTCCCTCAACCTTGACCTAGCGTAGCTGCCAATCTCGAAGTATACTGCACATGATACTCCTGCTAGGAGAGCGTAGAAAACACCGGTCTCAAGTACAAGTTCATGCACATCCAGGTATAAGGCAACTAGAAGAGTTATCATAACTACGCCTGTTACCTGGAACTTACTCAGCTTATGCTTGTAGATCAGTGCATCTATCACTAGAGCGTACATAGGATAAAGCGTTACGAGAAGTGTGCTCACGTACACTTTTATCATGAATAAACTTTTCATCCACAGAATAAAGTGAAGAGCAAGCATGATACCCGAGATCGCGTGGTGTACTTGTATTCTGGGAACTCCACGATTATTTCCTCTACTTCTAATGTATTTGAGTAGAAGTATCAACAGAGACGATAGAAGAAGCCGCCAGAACGCGCATGCTTCTGCAACCGCACCTGATAGTAAGACGAGTATACTGGCAGAGCTAATCGCTATCCAGATAACTACAATGTATAAGAGTAGTTGCCAATCAACTCGCATTGAGGATTCACTACATTCTTCTCAGCTTAGGCATGCCGAGGATGTCCATGAGCTCTGATAGAGTGAGAAGCGTGAGTACTGTTAACACTATTCTCGCCAGTCTCTTCGTTGTATCAGGTTCTTTGATAACAGGGTATTTCTCATAGAACTTGTTAAAGCTAAGAGAGAGTTCAACCGCGTACTCAAGGATTTTATTGGGTTTAAGATCCCTGTAAGCTTCAAGCAGAATGTACTCGTACCCTAGAAGATGCTCCAGCAGTGTTTTTTCCTCCGTGGTGAAACTCAAAGATGTTCGTTGTTCTATCAAAGCCTCGGTCGCCTTCCTCAGTTCAGTTGTAATTAGGTCAACGTTATCTAGAGGTTCAATGTTCCACAGGTTTCTCAGAATACTCTGCGCTCTGACTAATGCGTACTCTAGTATAGATGCATAGTCGGTGGTTTCAATTTTCTCAGTGTCGAATACGAGAACCTTGGATGGCTCCACCGATAGTAGAAGTGCTCTTACGTTAGCTACAGCCAAGCTCTTCGCAAGTGATCTCACCTCGTCCGAGTCCACGTTTATTCCAGGCTCTTTCTCTGCCAGTTTTTGGGTGATCACCGATTCAGCATCCATGAGCAGTTCGTCCAATGTGTAGTAAATACCTCTCCTACCACTCATCCTCATACCCTTTAGGTGAACCATTTCGTACCCAAAATGATGAAGTTTCTCTGCTTCTTGCTTAAACCCCAAGATGTAGAGTACTGCTTTTAGCTGCTTTTGCTCCCTGGACTGTTCCACAGCTATGACATTGTAGACCTCGTCTGCACCAAGGCTCCTGAACTTATGTACAGTGTAAGCTATGTCTCGTGTAACGTACAGAGTTGTTCCATCACTTCTTCTTACAATGAACCTCCCGGGCTGATCTGGGTAGAAGAGGTTTTTAACGTACTCGTACGCATCGGCTGCGCTATTGAGGTCAACTTCTACTGCTCCGTTGACAAGTCTCGCATACGGTGTTTTCAGGAGTTCTTCGACTATAGCATGGGCGAGCTTAACTACTTCATCACTTGATTCATAATCGAATCCGTCGAATGATATGCCTATTTGGGAAAGGGTTTCTTTAAATCCGTTTAGAACATCCTCCGCTATGCCTCTGAACAAGGTTACCGCATCAGGGTCACCGCGCTCTGCTCTTATCATAAGTTCCTTAATTGCATCCTCTGCTTCTACGTAGTTTTTAATGCTTGACTTTACTGCAAGATGCAACTCTGGGAAAAGGTACGCTAATCTAGCCTCTGCTTTCACGTATGTTAAGTACTCGCTGTACATGCTTCTAAACTCATTCAGCAACTCGAGCAGATGCTTTAACGTACTCTTTACTTGCTCGTTACTGGTGCTACTGAGAACCTCATTTAGGAACTTATGAGCACTTTTAACTTGCTTTAGGATATTGGCGTTCAATCCACGTTTAGATACCAGAGGCTTCAGGTACTCTATGAGGCCCATTCGTACAGCATCCACGGGAATGTCCTTAGTTTTCTCCAGAACTTTCTCAGCTTCAGCTACAATAGCATTAAGAGTATCCCTTAGTTTAAACTTCAGTCTATTCAACTCTACTGATATATTTGTGAGCGCGTAGATGGCCCCATACCAGTGGTCTACTTTGATGTCAACCGGTTTTTCAATACCTTTGGATCTGACTATTGATACACCATACGCTAAAATAGCTACTTGTCTTCCGAGATCATTCACGTAGAACCTTGTTTTTACGTTAAAACCTAGTCTTCTGAGAAGCCTTGAATAGGTGTCGCCAATTACACTGTTTCTTCCACTTCCTATGTGCAGTGGGTGAACAGGGTTTGCACTAGTATGCTCGACAATCACATTTGTACCTTTTCCCACGGTAAGAAGCCTCCTGTTAAGTTCTCCAGTATACCAGTCTGTTGCTATTTTTATCAGCATCTCGCTGTAGTTGAAGGTTACGTTTACATATCCATTTATGAAGCTTGCGTCTTCAACATTGCACTGCTCCTTTGATGCTAGTAGTTCCCTCGTTATGGAGGAGCCTACAATGTCCCATTCCGCTCTATCTACATTCTTCAATAACAACACATGTATTGCAAAACCATAGTCACCAAGCATGGGATCCGGAGTTGGTTGAACACGTATTTTACCAGTATTTATCAGCTCGAAAACGTAGTTTTCATCTACATGGAGAACTTTACTTATTGCTTTAGCCAGTAGCGTGGCAACGCATCTTATGTTCTCGCGATGCATGTAAATAAAACTCATTCAGACTCAACCATTATTCAACCATTATAATTCGAAAAACTACTACTCTTTTAAACACAACTCGAACTCGGAGATCTATCGGCAAATGAAAAAATAAGCTGAAGCTACGTAGCTACTCTTAGTAGCTTATTATTTGACTAGTTCGTTTACTTTCCTGTAGAATCTACTCCACCATTCATACGCTGCTGAAACCGTGTCCTTTTCAAAGGCTTCAGCCCACTTGGTATTACCGTATTCTCGTGCAGCTTTAGCCATGAAGGTCAGTATTCTGGATGAATCCCAGACCTCTGGTCTTGCTCCGGCTAGTTCTTGGTACTTTGCGATGAGCTTGTATACTTCTAGGGCTCTTTTAAGCGGTTCCTTTACTCCAAATACCTCCTCTAATAGCTTGGGTAAAATCTTCTCAGCCCATCCTCTGTGGAATCTGCATACACCTGCGTTTTCAACCATTAACTCGTACGCTACTCTCTCGATGCACTTAACTGCGAAGTCTTCTGGTTCAGTGAATACGCCGGAGTACACCGTCCAGTACTTGCCAAGGACATATAATGGTGCAACTAACCCGGGTGTCCAGTAGTAGTTGGGGCTTATGTGCCCGCGTTCACCGAAGACTGCATACACAGGGATATCACTGAATTTTATTCCTAGAGCGTTCACTCTCTCGGCGTAGAGTATGTCCAAAACTTTTGCCGCGTCTCTAATACCCCTTTCAGCTATCAATCTTATTATAGGGTTAGATCCAGAAGCCAGCTTTTCAACAATCTCTACTGCTAGTTTCGAGTTCAACTTTGATGTCTCCACAGAGATCTTCGCTGGATCAAGAACCGGAGATCCCGATACACCTAATTCCTCGGGCTTTAGCAATCCACGTGCAAGACACTCGAAGATGAACCCAATGATGTATCCAAGTTCAATTGCGTCTATACCGTACGCGTCTGCCAGTTCAACCACTTTCTCGGCTTCATGTATGTCGAAGATGCCGATGAAGGGGCCAAGACCGTTGTACGGCTCATAATCCGATTTAAATCTGCTTTTTCTAACCTTCTTGCAAGCTAGTGGACATGGTTCTCCACACGTCTTCCAGCTCCTGGTTTCAATTGCTTCCTTGTTAAACGGCTCCCATATGTTCTTCATTATTAACTCGTGCAGTTTTTGTCTTGTCGATTTATCCAGGTTTATAATGTTCCAGTTTAACATTGGAGTTGTAACTCCCAAGTGTGGATAGTTTCCTCCTAGCGTTCCACCGGTATTCAACTTAGGATCGTACCTGTACTTTACGCCAGCTTCAATAACAGCGTGAGTATACGGCTTACCAAGGTTCTCCTGGAAAAACCTGTTGATATGCGATATATCTGTTATCATCTGTGGAAGCTTGGATGCCCTATTATAGAGTCCACCGTATACAATAGCTACTACGTTGTGCGCTCTGAATAGTACGCTACCACCGCCACCACGTGCTGCGTAATCCTCGCTCCCATAGTCTATTTTGCCCTTTACCAGGGTTAACGAGACAAGCGCTCCGGTGTTGCTATACATTGAGCCAGGGCCTACCAAAATACACCTGCTAACGTATTTCTCGAAGAAGTCTTTAAACAGGTCTACTAGGTAGTTTTGAAGTGCATACACCCCTTTCTCCTGGTTATACCCTCTCCATACAGCTGTGATCTTTTCCAACGGTTGTTCGTAAAAGTCTACTAAGACTTCTCCGCTTCCATCATCGAATACCTTGATGATAACTGGGTCTCTGCTATAACCAGTAATGACGATAGCGTGTGCATTAACGTTAAACTGATATGCTGCACCACCCATCGCTGATACATGAAGACCGTGTGTCATAGGACTTCTAAACACAGCAACAAACCTGTGTGTACCATAGAGCTTCGAGCCGGCGAACAAGCCTGTTCCCAATACCAGTGCATTATCAGGATGATATACTGGTTTTCTCCAGCTCTCGAATCTCTCAAGATGAAGTTTAACGCCGAGTTCAACAGGGCCATGAACATCTTTCAAGTCGAAGTCTTCAACCCAGCTTTTCCTAGCCGATACATCTATGAACAGCGATTTATAACCACGCACTTCCATAAAGACCCCCATTTTTTACTATTTAATCAAGTTTTTAAATACTTCACGACTCCTTTTTGTTGACTCACTAGAACATTTATTACAGCTAATTTAAAATTCCCAATGAGGACGAGGTAGTGTGCTTAAAAGCCCGGGGTTTATTCTAGAACATAAGGGGGGATTGGGGTTAGAATTGAGACCCAGGCTACCCTATATAATTGTAGGGGTATTAGTTGTAACCATAGTGGTTATTTCATTGATGCTTGTTTTAACTAAACCAACTACTCCAAGACCACTAAGAGTAGTTGTCTACGCTTACAGTGATACCGTAACAGGAATAGACCCCAGCGTAGAAGATGATACTGGATTGATCGTAATTGGAACAGTATATGAAACACTCACCTACTACGACCACACAACTGGTGAAGTAAAACCTAGGTTAGCTGTAAGATGGGAAGTAAACGAGGATGGAACTGAGTGGACGTTTTACCTTAGAAGAGACGTTGTTTTTCACGATGGAACATCATTTAATGCAACAGCAGTAAAACTAAGCATTGAGAGAGCCAGAGACATATACCGAGCTGAGGGTAGAGGATTAGGGTACATTTGGGATGCTGTTGAAGAAATAGAAATCGTAGATGAGTACACGATAAAATTCAAGTTGAGTTATCCACAAAGGCTTGACTTACTAGTAGCTTCAACATACGCAGCATACATATTTTCACCCACAGCTCTTGAAAAGAGCGGAGCTATAAACTACATGGATAGAAAGCTAGAGGATTGGTTCAATGCTGGAAACGCCATCGGTACGGGTCCTTATAGACTAGTACACTATGATCCTAAGCACGAGATTAGGTTAGAGAAATTTAACGAGTGGTGGGGTTGGAGAGAGGTGAACAATCCTGATGCTCCCGATGTCATTATTATAAAGATCGTAAGAGATCCCGAGGCGCAGTACCATGGACTAATCGCAGGTGAAATAGACATAGCTTGCTGTATACCGAGGAGAACCGTGCCACTCGCCATAGAAAACGGGTATAGAATTCTAAATATATCTACTTTCAGGAACTTCCTGCTGTTCTTCAATACACGTCGTTATCCCACAAACATAACTTACTTCCGCTTAGCAATAGCACACACTGTAAATGTCGAGTTGTTTGTGCAAACAGCTCTCATGGGTATGGCTTACCCAGCAAGTGGTGTAATTCCACGTGGATTCCCAGGATATGTGGAGAAGTTGAGCTACGAGTACAATGTAACTAAGGCTAAAGAGTATCTTGAACTCTCAAACGTCAAATTACCCTTAACTATAGAAGTCTTGTACCAGGTGGACTACGAGGAGACAAAAGCCTTTGCAGAGTTCCTTAAGTCTACTATTGAAAGAGAGCTCGGCATAAGGGTTGAACTTAATCCTCAAAGCTGGGAGGCTCTTAGAGACATAGCTAGAGGCATATGGGAAAACCCCGAAAAAACCCCACACATCATTATAGCAGACTGGTGGCCTACTATGCTTTCACCATACGATTACCTCTACACGATGTTCCACAGTGAGTCTAAAGCCTGGAATTTCGCTGGCTACGAGAACCCGGAGTTAGATAAGCTTATTGATGAAGCATGGTATCTGGAGGGAGTAGACTACGGGAAAGCTATGGAAATGTACACTCAAGCACAGTACCTGGTGTACAGAGAGGCTGTTGCCATCGGATTGTGGGACGATGTGAGACCCTATGCGTACTCACCAAGACTCGAAGTGCCCGGTGAAGCATTAAGCCCCTTCTACATGTACGTTATAAGATTCGAGCTTGTTAAGGTAAGATCCTAATTGCCCGTCAGCTTAAACTACGTAGTTAAAAGATTGATTGTATCGTTTTTAGTGATAATCGGAGTAGCCATCATCTCCTACATTATTCTTATTACTACACCAGGAGATCCTGCTGTTAAATGGGCTGGAAACCCCAGAGGACCTGGAGCCACTGAAGCTATTGAGCTCGCAAGAAGGGAGCTGGGACTTGATAAACCATTGCACGTGCAAGTTTTAAATTTCGCATGGAATGTTTTAACGGGTAATCTCGGCTTAAGTATAGCAACTAAACAGCCAATTACACAAGTCATATACACGGGTTTTACTTCAACCCTTGAGCTCCTCGTTTTTACATACGCACTCGCTATACCACTTGGAGTATTCCTCGGCTTCTACGCTGCTTTGAAAAGAGGAAGCATTGTAGACCAGGTTGTCATGTCTATGGGAGTAATATTAGCTAGTACACCGTCCTTTTGGTTTGCCACCGTTTTGCTCGCATTGTTCTCAATAACAGGGTTAAAACCCTACGGCAGGATATCCAAGTATCTTCAAGTAGCAACAGGATTTCAGCCTATCACTGGGTTTTATCTGCTTGACTCCATGATACAGGGTAACTGGATTGTTTTCATGGACGTTCTCACTAGAATGATACCGGCCTGCATAGCTGTATCCGTATATCCGATCGGAACACTCAGTAGAGTTGTGAGAACACTTGTAGCCGAGTCTCTTCTGGAAGACTACGTGAAAGCTGCTGTTGCATGGGGGATCGACAAGTCAACTATTCTAAGAGCGTACATCTTGAGATCCATTATACCGCCAGTGGTGCAGATCGCTGGACTCTCCTTCGCTTACAGTCTAGTCGATGCAATGGTAGTTGAAGCAGTGCTCGGTAGAGAAGGACTTGGTCAATTACTTCTTACCAGTATACGCGAAACTGATTTCAGAGTCGCTGTCGGTCTGATCACCTACGTTGCAATGTTCTTCATTGTGGTGAACACTCTTGTTGATGTTCTGCAATCATACATAGACCCAAGGGTAAGACTGTAGGGTGATCAAGTGAGTTTTACGCTACGGATTTTCACCAGAGCTCGAAGAAGGAAGACGTTTAAGGTCGGTGTAGCTATTGTAGGGGTCCTTACGGTAATTGCTGTTCTAGCACCTTACATAGCTCCATACCCGCTTGAAGGCTATGGGTATGTGGATGAACGTACGCTGTTAAGAGGGTGTCAACCTCCATCGTTTGCTCATCCATTGGGAACAGATCACATGGGTAGAGATGTTCTCTCAAGGGTTCTATTAGCGACAAGAACAGCGCTGCTGCAAGTTTCGCTGGTTATTTGCTTGAGTTTATTAATCGGAATAACCATCGGTGTTCTCGCTGCTTACTTTAAGGGTATTGCAGACGCTGTTTTAAACTACTTCATAGAGCTCTTCATGGCTATACCAACCATCATCGTAGCACTACTGCTAAGGATGAGTACGGGACTTGGGTTACACGTGGTTATAGTATCACTCGTACTAGTCTGGTGGGCTTGGTATGCGAGAATAGCGTATGTTTACGCTAAAAGTATAGTGGAAATGGAGTACGTGGTACTCGCCAAGCTCACCGGCTTAAGCTCATTTAGAATATTGGGTAGGCACGTTATTAGAAACCTGTTACAGCCAATGCTTGTTCAGGCTATATCGGACATGGGTAGTGTTCTACTGGAGGCGTCTGCTATCAACTTTCTAGGGCTCGGTCTCCCGCCCGGCTCTCCCGACTGGGGAGTTATGCTGTACGAGGCTGTAAGCAACTACGCGGTTGAACTGTTCAGGGTTGCTCCATGGCTTGGAGTAACGCCAGGTGCTCTGATCCTTACAACCACGCTCGGTTTCAGCCTCATAGCAGACTCGCTACGAGAAGAATTAGACCCTAGATTGAGAAGAAGGTGGAAACTTTGGTTTTAGCTGTTAAAGCCGAGAAATTGAGCATAGGGTATCTCCGAGAAGATGATGTACCTCTATGGGTAGTTAGAAACGTAGATCTTGAAATCATGGAGAGAGAAACCTTTTGCCTCATCGGAGAAAGCGGGTGTGGGAAAACAACACTAGCAAATGCTATAGCAGGAGTAATCCCACCTCATAGTTTAACAGCTGGTAAACTTTACATCTTCGGTAAACTAGTAATAGATGGAGATAACCGATTGTTCAACGGTGTTAGAGGTAAGCTTGTTAGTTACATTCCACAGAACCCAGGTACAAGTTTAAATCCGTACCTTACAATCAAAGACCACTTTTACTACATGCTTAGAAACCTCCATAGGATAAATGAGAAAGACTCGGTGAGAGTAGCTCATAGGTATTTACAAATCGTTGGTTTAAGTAAAGATGTGCTAGATAGATATCCGCACGAGCTTAGTGGTGGAATGCAACAAAGAGTTACAATAGCCTTAGCTCTGGCGTCCGGTGCTCGTATATTAGTGGCAGATGAGCCCACATCCTCCGTTGACGCTCACCTCAAGTACCAGATCTTAAGCTTACTTGATAAGCTGGTTAGAGAACATAATCTCACACTCATCATGGTTACTCATGAAATACCTGTAGCTCAAAGAGTGTGCAATAGAATAGCGGTAATGTACGCAGGGAAAATAGTTGAAATAGGTGAAGTAAGCGATATTACGAGAACGCCTATGCATCCATACACTATAATGCTTCTAGAGACGACTCCGGTGTTAGGACACATGAAACCTCTTAAACCATTTCCCGGCGAACCTCTCGACTTCTCTCAACCATCAAACGAATGCCCTCTTTACGCTAGATGCCCTCTAAGAGACGAAAACAAATGTAGAACTGAGCCTCCTCTCATGGAGGTAAACAAAAGCGGTCACTATGTACGATGTTGGCTGGTGCAAAATGGTAAGCGGTGAACCTGAAACACCACCTATACTCGAGTTCAGAAACGTGGTTGCAGGCTACATGGTGGTAGGAAATGGACTTAGATCGCTGTTCAAGAAACCGCTCATAGTTCTCCACGATGTTAGCTTTAAACTGCATAGTGGTGAGCGGGTAGCCGTAGTTGGGGAAAGTGGATCAGGGAAAACTACGCTCATAAAGGTCGCACTCGGCTTACTTAAACCCTTTAAAGGAGAAGTGCTTGTTTTCGGAGTTCCTATCTACAGGTTACCGTGGAGAAAACGCGTTGAATTAACTAGGAGGATCGGTTACGTACCGCAAGACCCTTACAGAGCACTGAATCCCACTCTGAGTATAGAGCAGATACTAGCTGAACCACTAGAAGCTCTTAAGTTAGATGGCAAGGAGATTAAAAGAAGGATCGAGGTGTCTCTTGAACTAGTAAGACTTCCAAAGAACGTTCTCAGCAAAGTCCCAGACGAGCTAAGCGGTGGTATGAAACAACGTGTTCTCATAGCACGTGCACTTGTCCACAAACCACACCTACTTATACTCGATGAGCCTACATCCGCGCTGGATGTATCAATACAAGCTCAGATCATAAACCTCCTGAACGAAATCCACTCGACGCTTGGAATAGCCATGATCACCGTTACTCATGATCTATCCGTAGCACAGTACTTAGCTGACAGAGTAATAGTTATCAAGAACGGTAGAATAGAGGATGATGGCCCCTTCTGGAGCATATTAGAATCCCCCAGATCCGAGTATGTGAAAATGCTGATTCTAAGCTACAGAAAGTTATCCGAGAACGCATGATAGCGCGACTTTTAGCTTTAATACGTGATTTACCTTAATTCTCGTATAGATGAAATTAAGCTAGAAGCTGGGGAAGCTGTTGAACTACATCTACGTTACTCCAAGACAGTATAGTATCTTAAGGCTTGTCGCTAGTAGTGATGCCCTGAGCATAGATGAAATTGCAAACTTACTGCACCTTAAACGAGAAGACATTATGAGAGACCTCGCAGAGCTAGAGCTCAAAGAACTCATAGTAACCAGTAGAGCTAGACAACGGTACCACGTTTTGAGTGAAATAGGCAAATTGTACCTCGAGAAAATGTTTCCAGAGGAAGCTGCGTACAAAGCGCTCTCCAAATGCCCGCATCAAGATATTAAAAGCTTCCTCGAGTGTGCAGAAAAAGAAACACAAATACCAAAAAGCGAAGTTGAAGTAGGGTTACAGTACCTTATCAAAGAAGGCTGTGTACTTATCTCAAAAGGAGCTATAAGTGCAGTTATTGACGACAAGTGTTTTGAACTGCTGAAAACCGTTGATAAGCTTAAGGAATTGCTGATCGCTGTTCAAGAAGGAAAGCCTGTTCCTGAGGACACTATTACAGTGTTAAGGAAAAGGAAGCTTGTGGAAACTAGAGAACGCACGGTAGTAATTGTAAAACCAGCTGATAATCTCAGAATTTACTGGAGTAAAGACCTAATAAGAGAAAAAACGTTGCTAACCGTTGTTAAACCGGAGCATGCTCCCTACTTAGACCAATACATCATCAAGGAGTTTGACTTGACTGTAGAACCTTACGCTCCCTATATTTCGAGAAAGCATCCTTTTATGCAGTTCATTGATGACCTACGAAGTATTCTCGTGAGCATGGGTTTCGAGGAAGTGAAAGGACCTCACGTAGAGTCCGAGTTGTGGAACTTTGATGTTCTATTCCAAGCACAAGATCATCCAGCCAGGGAAATACATGATACTTTCTTCTTAAAAACACCACTTAGAGCGAGGCCCGAATGGAGTTTACTCGAGCGTGTTAAACGTGTGCACGAAGAAGGATGGAGGTACGAGTGGAGTGCTGAAAGAGCCTTGAGGCTTGTTCTTAGGACTCAGACAACAGCTGTTACAGCGAGAGCTATATATCAGCGTGGTGGTGGTGAATACAGAGTATTCACGATAGACCGGAATTTCCGCCCCGAGAATCTTGATGCAAAGCATAGTATGGAGTTCTACCAGCTGGATGGTGTAATGGTTGGTAAGAATGTCAACTTTAAGCACCTGCTCTACTTCTTCAAGGAGTTAGCAGCTGCATTAGGTATCAAGGAGGTTTGGTTTAAACCAGGATACTTCCCGTTCACGGAGCCGAGCGTGGAAGGATACATAAAGCATCCCAAGCTCGGCTGGATAGAGGTGTTTCCAGGGGGTATGTTTAGACCAGAGGTTATGAAAATTCTTGGAGCTGAAGGGTACAACGCTGCTGCCTGGGGAATAGGTGTTGATAGACTCGCAATGGTTATTCTAGGACTAGACGATATAAGACTACTGTTCACCCGTGATTTAAGAGTTCTCGGTGGGATAAAGTACAAAGGACTACCCTATTTCACGAGGAAGACGTCAGGGAAGGATGTTAGGGTTGCTGAGATACCATTCTAGGGTTTAGTCTCACGTGAACGTGAACCCGCTTAAAGCAAAGCTTTACATAGGTTTTCTCCTTGAGATTATACAATCGAGTAAGGTAAGCTTCGAGAAAGCTTTTAGCGATATTGTTAAAAGGCACAGATTAAAGAGCTGGGAAGCTAACCAGCTGTATAAACTCGCTTACAGAGTACTAATATACTACCATAGTATAAGGTTTCTGGCTGGTTTTAAGGGGTATAAACCGAGGTCCTCGCAAATAGTAGAGATCCTCTATCGGTATGGTTTTAATGTGCAGCGCATCTTGGACGAACTCAACGATATAACAAAGCATCTTCCAATTCAAAGCAGAATAGCACTACTTCACGGTTATCCTCCATGGTTTGTAAGTGATCTACACGGTAGAATGCCAGTAGATGAACTGGAGAGCATGCTTAGTAGCCTTAATACTAGGAAGAGATGGCTTATCGTTAATACACATAAAACAACCCTTGAAGACGCGATTGCGTGTCTTGAGGAATTCGGTATAACCACTCAAAAGCATCCTTTGTTCGAGAATGTGCTCCAGATAAAAGACCCATTTAAAAAGCTAGGCAACATACCATGCATAACTCGTGGTGAGGTAATACCTCAAGACATAAGCTCTTTTATTATCGTCCAGCTTCTTAAAGCTTACGGAGAAGACCTTGTAGACGCCTGTAGTGCACCTGGGTTGAAACTATCAGAAATAGCTAATGAGAAAGTCTACTCCAGAATAATAGCAGTAGATATATCCGAGGCGAGAACAGGCTACATCCCCATTCAACTGGAAAGAATCGCGGGTATTATACCAACGGTTATAATTGTAAACAGCGACTCGAGAACACTAATGCTTAATACTAAAAGAGCAACAGTGTTCATAGACGCACCGTGCAGTAATAGTGGTTCTGTATACTCGAATCCAGCAGTAAAAGTGTACTTATCAAAGCGCTTAGTAAAAAAGATGAGTAAGGTTCAGTTGTCTCTTCTAAAGGCCTCGGCAAAGTATGCCGAGAGGATAGTGTACGCCGTGTGTAGTGTGCATCCACGCGAGGGAGAAGAAGTCGTTTCACAGATACTAGGTAAACTAAAGGATTTTGAGCTTTCGAAGGTATCACTACCCTACGGGAATGATGGTTATAGAGGATATGCCGTATCAAAGCTTGTTACTAGGTTGAATCCACATGTAGTTAACGGACAAGGCTTTTTCATAGCTGTACTAGAGCGGAGGTAGAGGACCTTGATTACATACACATACGGTGCATATGTAAGTAACCTTCATGGATGCACCGTAATGCTGGATCCTCTTCTTCCACCTAAAAAATGCCCAGTTGATTGCGTGATATGTCCTCTTGGAGGAACCAAAATACACCTGAATAAACTGAGCACTCCTTCACCCTTGGTAAGTAAGCTTCTCAAAGACCTGGAGGAAAACAAACCTAGAAATGTACGCATAAACACAGTTATGATTTGGGGGTTTGGGGATCCGCTCCTAATAGAAAACGTGGACGATGTTATTAGCAAGGTAGCTGGTTTACTACGTGATGAAGGTATAGATGCAAAAATAGTGCTTCACTCAAGCCTAGTGTATGCAAGAAGCGTTGAGAAAATACTGAGTACCGTGAGTAGTATCAATGTACCGTACATATGGTACGGTGAAGACAGGCGAGCTCTTGGATGGGTCACCAGCAGAAGCTTCGCTGATTACCTTGAATCACTTAAACACCTGAGTAAGCTTGAAAAAGGAAAGATTGTTCCAGAATTGTTCATATTTAGAATAGGGTCAGAGCACTACCCTTCCCTAGATCACTTATCTGAAACTCTCGTTCACTTATCCCGTGCGGGTTTCGAGGAAGTCGTTGTAAAACCTGCTGAAAGACCGTCGCCTGGTCATTCAATAAAACCGCCTTCACCTAGCTACATAGAAAAAGTCGTTGAGGAACTAGAGAGTAAAGGTATCAGAGCTGTTCCTGAAACAACTCTGATTCCAGAGTCTCCCTTCGAGTGGAACAATGTGTACACGAGCTTGTACAACCACGTTCTCAGAATAGCGTTAAGATATGAAGAGGTTAAATTTACATACGGAGACCTCGGAGTTATAGCTTTAAACAACCTGATCTCCAGGAGAAAAATCGTGCTGATCCACTGGGGAGGAACAACGTTTTACAAAGCAATCATCTAGGCCTCTTTCTACCCGAGAGCTTTTTCAGTATGTACAAGATTATAGCTGTGACCGATACTGCTAATGGATAAAAAACCGTGATCCAGAAGTAAACCTCGTTTTCCAAGTTGATAACACCACTAAACAGCTTGCGCTACACCTTCACTCCTTGCGTCGCACGCGAGTTCTAGTCTTTTGTCCTTTTTCAGTACACCTACATGTACATGCCCTGGTAGCTCAAAGTACCCGACTTTTCGCGCCACGAGAGAATTGCTAATTGCTGGTTGCTTTAACGGTTCCTCCACGACGACTTCAACTGGTTCACTAGTTCTTGTGTAGATAAACCTCGGCATATTTACAGCTTTCGCTGGATGCATACCATACACGAATACGTTCTCGTAAACCCTCAAATGCAACTGTGGCCTAAGATCCCCTCCAACGCATCCAATAATGTACTTCTCCTCACCTAGGTCAACTCCCAGAATAGACAGCGTGTGCAAAGGTCGTTTTCTCGGTGCTGGACTATTAGGCAAGTTCTCTGTCTTTGCAAAACCTACCCCCCTATTCTGAACCGGGAATCCTCGTACCACTAAGCCGGAGCCGAATGGGTAGAATAGACTTTGAATAAAGCCTACAATGGAGTTTCCATCTGATACTATAAAGAATGTCGTTTCACCTTCTGCAAGGTTACCACGAGGAGTGGTGTTCTTAAGTTGCTTCGTAATAGAACTGTAGCTGACATAGTCTTGTGGGTCTATTGTCATGTAATCCGGGTCTCCCAGATTCAAATCCCTGAATAAATATACATTTACTGTAGGCTCTTTCCACTTGATTATTCTAACTGGTGAATCAAACGGATCTTTAAATAACTCTAACTCGTAGAGCGCACTAATGAGCTGTAGAGTGGATAAGCCCTGAGTGTTGGGTGGTAACTCGTAGAGTGTTTTGTTATCCACTTCGTACTTTAATGGAGTTACCTCGTAGCTTTCGTGTTCCATCAAGTCGTCTAACCCTATGTTAACGCCCTGCTCCATGAGTTCAGAAACAACCATTTCAGCTAATTCACCATAGTAGAATTCATCGCATCCACGTGTAGCAATCAACCTTAAGGTTTGAGCCATATCGATATTTCTATAGAGAACTCCTAGCTTTAACCCTTTGAAGTACTTAGACCACCTATAACTGGAGAGCTCTTCTTCCATTTGCTGGGAGGATCTACTCAAGGACCATCCTACCAGGAACCCTTGGTATGCAAGCTTGATAGCTGGCTCTAGGAGAATCTCCAGAGGTTTAGATGCGTACTTTTCATAGATTTCACCCCAAAGCTTAACAAGACCAGGTACCGTTACTGTCAAAGGTCCTCGCGAGGGCTTATACCTAAGATACTCTTCGGCATTAAACCCACTCGGCGAGCGTCCTGATGACGCATATGCAACTACTTCATCCCCGATGAATCCGAAGAGAAACGCGTCTCCTCCAGGTCCACCCATATGTGGTTGAACAACGGACAGAACAGCGCTCACCGCTATAGTTGCATCAAACGCGTTTCCACCGTTCTTAAGTACATTTACTCCTACCAGTGTTGCTAGCGGGTGATCAGATACTACACCTTTTTCCCCAACAGCGAGCTTAACGACCATGCTACGTTCCACCGGTCTTCTGCTCTGGATAGTATACTACGTTTTCCTTTCTCAGCCTGGTTATTTCCTCATCTGTATAACCTAGTTCTCTTAGTACTTCAACCGTGTGCTCACCGAGCATTGGCGGATGCCTGCTACTCATAAACCTTGTACTGTTCACTAATCCGGGTTCTCTAAGCTGTGGAACCCGTTTTAGCTTGGGGTGATCGAGCTCTACAACTACCGACTCGGAGACTACGTAGGGATCGTTAAACACCTCATCTACTTCATAGACCGGGGCAGCCGGAACACCATACTTCTCAAGCAACCGAATCCAGTACTCGCGTGTATTCTTTCTGAAGACTTCTTCTAGTATCGGAATTAGCTTATCCCTGTTTACAACTCTATCAGCATTAGTTATAAACAACGGGTTTTCAGCAAGTTCCTTGAGATTTAGAGCCTCACACAGTGATTTCCACAGCCTATCGTTAGCTGCTGCAACTACGAACCACTTTCCATTGGAGTCTCTGAAGGCCTGGTACGGTACCATTGATGGATGAGCATGGCCCATTCTCGCTGGTTTTTTACCGGTAGCTAGGTATATCATCGGGATATAGCACATGGAAAATATTGCTACATCGTACATGGGAACCTCTATTTTGACGGGTTTTGTACCTGAATTGAGAGCAGAGAGAGCATATATTACAGCAAGCATGCCGGTCATAACATCGAACAACGCAAAACTGACTCTTACGGGGGGTTGATTTTCCTCCCCTGTGCTCAGCATTAAGCCGGACATTGCCTGTATTACCAGGTCGTACGCTGGCTTCTGCTCATAAATGCTTCCTTGCCTAAACCCCTTGATACTCACGTAGATAATTTCCTTGTTGATTTTTGATATTGTTTCGTAATCCACACCCAGCTTCTCGGGTACACCAGGTCTAAAGTTCTCGAAGAACATGTGCGATCTGCTGGCAAGCCTGTAGACTATTTCCCTTCCACGTTCATCCTTCAGGTTTACGACTATACTCCTCTTACCTCTGTTTATCGAGAGATAGTAAGCGCTCTCCTCGTTGACGAAGGGTGCCCAGCTTCTCGTTTCATCACCATGTATTGGTTCAACCTTGATCACATCTGCGCCAAGATCGGCCAGTATCATTGTAGCGAAAGGTCCAGCCAACGTGTGGCTTAGGTCAAGCACTCTTATTCCGTTCAAGAGCAATCCTTACACCTTGGATACATAACTGCGAAACCGCATTATTAAGTTAAAGAAAGCTCATTGAAAGCACCAAGAAACACGTAATACCGTCTCCCCTCCTTAAAAGCTGTAATACTTGGCATTTAGTAAGTGAACGGTGCATGGATATGTCCATAGCCACTGGAACTGGTGTACTTGGGAGATTTCTGTCGATCTTTAGAGCTAAAGACCCCTTGAAGCGTGAAATAGTGTACTCTATTAATACAATTGATAAAATCCTTAGATCTCTCGAAGTTACAAAGAAAAGCCTGGAAACAGTTGCCGAGGAGCACAAAAAGAGGATCAAAGCTTCCGATGGAGACAAGGAGTTCACAAAAATTCTCGAAGAAGAAACTAGAAACATACATGGTTACCTGAACTTGATGACAAAATCCATATACGATCTAATGAGGGTTAAGTACAGACTGGAAACACTGTTTTATGTCGAGGAACCGCTTAAAGTCCTACCCGAGGTATTAGAAGAGCTTAGAAGCGTTGAACCAGTAATCGAAAAGATTAATCCACAGCTACTAAGCCAGATTAGAACTCTCGAACAAAAAGTTGCTGGGCTCCTTGCCATGTCCTCCATGAACACACCCACATTGTACAGTGCTCTTCCATCAACCTCAGCACATGATCAACAGGTTCAAAAACAACACCAAGTCTCCCCTGTACCCGAGAAATCCGCTCAGATGAACAATAAAACAACAGTACAACTCATCCAGGAATACGAGTCTCTGCAACCCCCGAGTAAACCCCTCACTAAACAAAGCATAATACAGAGCGCACCTACTGCACCGATCATCAAGCAGGAGGTGAACGTGCCTCTGAACGTCGTAGAACAGTGGATTCTACTAGAACTTAAGCAGACGGCAGGAATACTAGACCTCTCTGCCTTTGAAAAGAAGTACGGTGTTCCTCGAGCACTGGTGCTGGAAGCCCTTAGGTCTCTTGAGTCGAAGAACGTTGTAAAGGTTAGGAGAAAGTAGGCTTAGAACACGCCGACTGGTGAGCTACTATTGCGAAGCATGTACTACTTAGCTGACATGGGCATTGAATACGCTAGAAGAGCCATAGCAGCTGATAAGTCCGGAGACTACGAGACTGCAATAAAATATTACAAAACAGCGATAGATTTTTTCACAAAGTACTTAACACTGTACCCTGATACTCCGTTGGCTGACTTCTATAAGGAGCTCATAGCAAAGTACAAGAACAGAGTATCCACGCTAGAGAAATACCTTGAGCGATCAGCAAAAACTCCTCCCGGACAAACGAGTGAGCCTGATGCTTCATCCTTCGAAGTTCTTCTTCCGGAGAACAGGTCTAGAAAAACCTTCGACGACCTAGTAGACCTGGAGGAGGTTAAGAGAGCTTTAAAAAGAGCTGTTGTTTACCCAGTGAAAACACCGGAGCTTTACCCATTGGGCTGGCCCAAGGCTATACTCCTCTTTGGACCCCCGGGATGCGGAAAAACAGAGCTTGGAGTTGCTTTGGCCAACGAAATAAACGCCGTCCTAATTAACGTTACTCCTGCTAACATCATGAGCAAGTGGTTGGGCGATGCTGAGAAGAACGTAAAAAAGTTGTTTGAAACCGCACGCGAGTACGCCTTAAAGAACATCCCAGTTATAATATTCATTGACGAGGTGGACGCTCTCTTCCAGCAGTATGGTGTTGAAGTCGGCGGCGAGAAGAGAGCTAGAAACCAGTTCCTAATCGAGATGGATGGATTAACCAGCAAGGAGTACCAGAAGCTTCCATTATTCGTCATTGGCACAACCAACAAACCCTGGAACCTCGATATAGGGTTTATACGAAGATTTGAGAGAAGAATATATGTTCCACCACCCACGATCGAAGTTAGAAGAAACGTGTTCGAGTTCTACGTGACAAAGCTAGCAAGCATCTTTAAGCTTGGTAAGATAGACTTCGACTTACTAGCTAAGTTAACCGAGAATTACAGTCCAGCCGATATAGTCTCCATAATCAAGGAGGTTCAAAACAACATCGTTGAAGAGATCAATGAGAAAAAGCTTAAACCAGAAAATAGGCCAATATCCACAGAGGACTTCATAGAAGTCATCAACAGACATAAACCAAGCATTAACCCATCACTCATAGAAGCCTACAAAGAGTGGAACAAACAGTACGGAACACTAAGTATAGACTAGCCTAGCAGTAAACAGCCACATTTATTATTAAATTAAACTATTAATATTTTATTGTTATTGATAGAACACTCTTCTTCAACGCACAAAGTTGCATTTAATTACTCCAAAAGCATTACTCTTGTCTTGATGATGAAAGTCATGCCAAACAAGAGACGTCAATGACGTTCCCTGGGGTAGCTGACTTTTGATTAGTCATAGGCTAGATATCCCTAGCTAGTGTTTTCTCATTTAAACATGGACTTTTCCCAGCCTACATGTAGATGTCTCTATATCGAATCTAACACCAAAATCTGGAATAGAAACTCTGGTTTTTCTAAGAAGAAAAGGTATATAAGTTCATTACAACGTAATAAACCTTGGTGAAGAACATGCCTTGTACTGAAAAAGTCAAAGTAAAAACACCCAGTGGAAAGGAACTAGAACTTGTGCCCATCAAAGTATGGCATCTAGCTCCAGCCGGTAGAAAGGGCGTTAAAATAGGATTATTCCAAGACCCAGAAACAGGAAGATACTTCAGAGTCAAGGTTCCAGACGAATACCCAATATGTGGGTAACATAAAAGCATTATCTCAGCTTTCTTTTTACTTTATTTTATTACTTTTTCCTCACTCACCTATCTAGGGAAAAATAATGACTCCCGTAAAACTACTTATGAACTCTTTTTAGGTTTATCGTGTTTGTTTTAAATAAGCGATGTGCTCATTTTTCATTATTCATGTAAAACTGCTTGTCGCACCAATCGCTGAACATCTTTAAACAGTGAAGTAAAAGTATCCATGAATACTTAAAAATACTCTTTTTAAAAGCTGATCTCGGAGGATAATTATGAACTCTTTGCATGTTCCAATACTGCCAACACTAAGAGACCTCAATATACGTGAGAAGAAGGTATTCATGAGAATAGATATAAATGTTCCCATAGACCCGGATACTGGTAAAATCGTAGACGATAGAAGAATACGCGTTCATGCACAGTATATCAAAAAACTAGTAGAAGAGCATAGACCTGCTCTAGTCCTAGGTTCCCATCAGGGTAGACCTGGATCACCAGATTTCACTACCCTGGAGGAACATGAGAGTCTTCTCGAAAAGTACATGGGTATGGAAGTGAAGTTTGTGAACGACGTAATTGGTCCAACTGCTTTAAACGCGATAAAAAACCTGAAGCCAGGTGAAGTTCTACTACTAGATAACTTAAGGCTTGTATCAGAGGAGATCATAGAGGCCCCTCCCGAGAAGCACGCTACGAGCATTTTTACCATGAGAGTATCTTCAGTTATAGATGTTTACATAAACGATGCGTTTGCAACAGCTCACAGAAGTCAACCAAGCATCGTAGGTTTACCACTAGTTGTACCTAGTGCTATAGGACCTCTATTTGAGAAAGAGCTAGAAGCGCTTAGGAGAGTTGTTAACGCATCAGAACCTCCTAGAGTTTACGTTCTGGGTGGTAAAAAAGTGGCAGAGCATCTTCGAGTAATTGAAAATCTCGTAGCAAACAAACTAGCTGATAGAGTTCTTACCTGCGGTTTACTAGGGTTACTCTTTTTAGCCGCAAAGGGGGTTAACATAGGCTCCGAGAACGTTAAATTGCTAGAGGAGAACGGGTTAATACCGTTCATACCCAAGGCTAGGTATCTACTTCTACGTGGAGCACCCGTAGAAACACCCGTAGACTTCAAGGTGACATTCGAAAACAGAGTCGTGAACAGTTACCTAGGGGACATGAAAGGTCTTGTCATGGATATAGGTGAACAAACTGCTGGCATTTACGAGGAGCTTATAAAAGAAGCGAAAACAGTTGTTATGCGTGGTCCCGCGGGTGTTATTGAGAAAGAAGAGTTCAGAGCTGGAACACTACGCTTGCTGAACGCCTCGTTGAGCTCCAAGGGATTTGTGCTAATAGCTGGAGGACATCTCTCTGCAATGGCACAGCACGTTGAACAGTCCGGGAAAGTGCACGTTTCAACAGCTGGAAACTCTCTTCTACTTTTCCTAAGCGGTGAAGAATTACCAGCTTTTAAAGCACTAGAGCTCTCAGCGAAAATGTTCCTAGGCTGGTGAAATTTGCCTGTAAAGGTTGCTGTTAACGGCTATGGAACCATAGGGAAGCGATTAGCCGATGCCATAGCAAAATTACCAGATTTTAAACTGATCGGCGTAGCCAAGTACAACGCTGACTACAGTACGCTTTTGATAGTCAAGCGGGGTATAGACATTTACGTACCCAAGGAAAAGCACAGGGAATTCAGGGATATCGGTGTTGAACCAGCTGGTAGCATTGAAGACATGGTTGAAGCTGCCGAGCTTGTGTACGATGCATCGCCCGCTAAGCAAGGATTACGAAACAAGGAACTGTACACCAAGTATAGAAAGCCAGCTGTTTTTCAGGGCGGTGAACCACCAGAGGTAGCTGAACTAAGTTACAGCACACTCTGTAACTACGATAAAGCTCTAGGCCGGACATACGTTCGTGTTGTAAGTTGCAATACAACGGGTATACTAAGAGTGATTTGCTCTATAGGTATTGATAGCGTAGACTCGGTTTTCGGAGTTATAGTAAGACGTGCAAGTGATCCAAAAGAGGACCTGCGGGGACCTGTAAACTCAGTACTTCTGGAGTCGCCATTTCTGCCTAGTCATCACAGTAAGGATGTTGCATCAGTCATAGGGGATAAGCCACCCATAATCACGGTATCACTAGTTGTACCTTCAACTATAATGCATGTACAAGTGCTAAACATAAGGCTGAAAAAAAGAATAAATGTAGAAAACCTCATTGAGCTACTAGATCGAAGTGGAAGACTAGTGCCACTGAGTTCGAAGCAATTAAAAATCGACTCTACCGGTAAACTTGTTGAGTTATCTAGAGATCTCGGTAGGCCACGATACGACATATACGAGAATATCCTGTTCAGCGATTCTCTCTACGTGAACAATGACGGTGTAGTGATGATTCAAGCAGTACACCAAGAGGCCATAGTTATACCTGAAAACCTGGACGTCGCATACGCTATTATGAACCTTGAAACAGATGTGCAAAGAGTCGTTGAGAATGTGAATAAAGCGCTCGGAATAGGGTCTCTGCAAGCTATAATATCTGGGAACACTATTCGATCCTAATGGTGGAAACCATGAGAGAAGGGCCTTCGTACGCGATCAGCTTTTACTTTAGGAGAATACTGGTTCCAGTTGATGGAAGTGAAACCAGCCTAAAGGCTTTACTAGTAGCTGCAGACTTTGCACAAAGGTATGGTTCGAGAATAACAGTCGTTTACGCTAAACCCAAGGGATTCGTGGAAGCCGAGGATCCATTAGCTAAGGCAAAGGAAAGGCTTAAAGACGTGTCCGTTGACGTGGTTTACAAGCAGCTAGAGTACGATCATCTAAGTGACAGTCCACAGTCCACGCTACTACGAGAGATACTTAGTGGAGGATACGACCTAGTGATAATAGGAGCACGCGGTAAAACAGCACTTAGTGAAGCCAATATAGGTGGAGTTGCACTATCTCTAGCTACTAATGCTCCGGTATCCTTGTTTATCGTCAGGTAGTTTTTCAAGATAATACTTCCTCAGAACTCTTCTAACATCTACCTTCTCGGGTACGTCTCTCCATGCATTCAGAGCAATGGTCCAGTACTCATCCGGTTTACCATAATATGTTTCAATGGCTTTAGTAAGTTTGTTGGAAAACTCCTTGTAGTCTTTTTCATCGATTGTCCTTGCACGGGGATCCTCGTATATGTTGATGAACTCACGTATATCATCACCAAACAACCATCCGTTTAAGTTATCCTCTACGATTTCTATGACACCTCCATCTCTACTTGATACTACTGGAACCCCGTTAACGAGGGCTTTCATGTAGCTTGTACCACATGCTTCCCAGCCACTGAACGGGGTAAACAGCCAGATATCGGATCCAGCTATTAAAACCTTAGCTACATCAGTTCTATAGTCTGGTATGTAAACTACGTTGTTGAATTTCTGTGAAAGCTCCTTGAACTTCTTCAGGTAAATGTACCCATCCGGGTCCTTGGGATGTGGTTTACCAGCTAGTATGTACACTACGCTCTGATCGTGGTGCTCTTCTATAAACCTAGCAATAAAGTACGGTCTCTTGTAGCGAGCTAAACGACGAGCCCAGGTAACGACCACTTTACCGGTTAGGTCTACTTCTGGCTTATAGTACTTCACTAAAGATAGGAGCTCTTTCTTCGCTTCATTTCTAACTTCTCTCAAAACTTCTTCGCGAATGTCTTTGCGAACCCAGGCAGAGTAAAGCTTAGGGTGCATCCACCTTTCAAGGTATATTCCGTTAGTGATAGGTATAAACTTGCTTCTATGGTCTGGAAAAACGTGAGACATTACATCACATTGTTTTTTAGAGACAACAATGGCCTTGCTCAATCTTCTTAGGGTCTCCTCAGTCATATTAACTAATCCTTCAGATACATCAACTCCGAACTCTTGCTTAATCATGTATCCTGGGAAAACCGGGTGACCCCATGGTCCCGGTGTGTGGAGAATTATTCGTGTTTTGCTCTCGATACCTCTAAGCTCGTAGAGTACCAACGAGGTGTAAGATTCCTCCAGGTCTAAAATGGCGATGTTTTCTAGTCCTACTTTCTCTTTAAGATAACTGGCGCTTGCTTTGGCTAATAAGGCGTATTTCAAGAACTTCTCTTCTTCATTATCATCTACGTACACTCTACTGTTTAGTTTACGTGCCCATTCAGGACAGACGGCTTCGAAGAGAACAGCTTTTGCCGTTTTGTACCTATAAACCCACGGTATAACGTAAACCCTCGCGTTGTTCAGAGTTACCACTAGTTCACCATCTGGTGTTAGCTTTGAGTAGAACTCTTTACTTAGTTCTTCGGGTTCGAACAACGGTTCGCCGTGAACCGTGAATCTTAGTTTGACGTAGCCTTGCTTGTAGAGGAGAGAAAGCACCAGGTAATCTAGCCCGAGATCACCCGCCGCGTAGAACTTATCCCCCTCCAAAACACCCAATCCTCCTGCATAATTAACAGAGCCTTCAAGTGCTATTTCAGGTGTAATGCTTACTATGACCATGCTTAATCCCGGATCAACTATCGGAAAGCGTGATATTTATATCGTGATATTTATATCAGGAATCCTGTGAAGTACATTATTGAATCTTTAACGCTATTTTTAGTAACAGTAGTTAGCGAATTTGGTGTGGGGTTCAAATTGAGTAATGGGCTCAAGAGCATTCTAGAAGCGTACCGTAAGATCCCTATTGCTGGGCTTGCAAAGGACTATCTGAAACGCATTACAACTCTTCATAGAGTACAGGGTAGTAAAGGCCTAGAAGAAGCGATCAAGATTACAGACATGGTATTAGAGGATCTTGGCCTGAGTACCAGAGTTTTCCGCGTTCCGAGTAGTAGCAGAAAAGGTTTCATGGAAACACCAACATCGTGGAATGCTGAAAATGGACTCATCGAGTTCAAGAGAAATGGTGAAACTATAGCAAAGTTTGATTACAGCGATCACCCAACCTTAATATCCGCACATTCACCTCGAGGCGAGGGGTGCGGGGAGTTGAAGCACTGCGTGAACATCGAAAACTGCTCCGGCGAAGCTGTTCTCGTCGAAGCTCCCGCATTTGTTGCGTATAGTACCGTGGAAGCTGATCTAGTAGTTCTCTACGATAGCAAAAGATACCCTGAAGCAGTACCTTATACTGGTTTATTCATCTCGCGGGATGAGGTCAAGCCCAAGCCGGTCGTAGTTAACGTACCCTATGCAACTGCTCAGAGATTAATAGCTCTGCTGAGTAAGGGAGTTAGACTAGTCGCATGCTGGAAGGTTGAGACCAAGTACTCGGATGAACCATTGCCTGCTCTCGTAGCATACAGTGGTGAAAACCCCGGTGTACTCTTCGTGAGCCACATATGCCATCCAAAGCCAGGCGCACACGATAATGCCAGTGGATCAACCGTTAACCTGGCTATCGCTAAGATCCTGGGGTCATCAAACTTGAGTTATCCTCACGCGCATCTTTTCGTACCAGAGTACACGGGGACCATATATGCTCGAGAGCACCTGCCATGGACACCTAAGGGTGTTATTAACCTGGACATGGTTGGATCAAAGCAAGGTATTACGGGTTCAACCCTGAACATCGTTAATCCACCACTATTCATAAAGCCTCTGGTAGCAGCCTATACGTTTATTGCAGTAAAACTCGTACTGGATTCCTCATCCTCATTTGGAGGATTCGAGCTGCCGGCCTATAGATACTCTATAACACCATACACCAGTGGCAGCGATCACGATGTAACAATAGCATGGGGTATGGATAGTGTCATGCTCAACGAGTGGCCAAGTAAGTTCTACCATACTGACATGGACGACGTAGACACTATCTCCGTTCCATACCTCGCTGACATAGCTATTGCAGCAGCTACAGCAGGTCACATGCTTTACACAGAACCTCTCGGTAGTCAGGTTCTCGAGTACTACAGAAACTACGTGAAGTCATGGTATCAGATCGAATCGTTGAAGAAGGGGGTTGATGTATCACCACTCTCAAAGATGATAAACCAGTGGGAGACTGCGCAGAAGATGCACGAGCTTGAAACCCCTATATCATCCAGGTTCATGTACAGAGTGCTAGGTCGTGAGCTGTACATGAGAATACGTAATATTCGGGGTGCACATAGCTACTTATCGGTATATGCACCGCTAGCTTATCTAAACGAAGTAGAGAACTTTGATAAACTCTTCAGCTTAGAAAACCTACTTTCATGGAGTAGAGAAGAAGAGGAGATTATAAATGAGGCTTGGAGTATCCTAGTAAGAGAACTAGGGTGAGCTGAAACGCCTGTAGTTGAGATCAGCTTAAGCGATCTGGAGCGTCTCTTAGGTGTGCGACTTTCTCTCCAGGATATTTACAGATACTTTACTAAGCTAAAGTGCGAGATCGAGGAGATACGAGGAGACACCATAGTATTCGAAGCCAATAGTGATAGACCAGACCACTTCAGTGTGGAGGGAGTTGCTAGAGCTATTAGACCTTGGCTTGGATTACCCCGTAGATACTACAAATTAACAGAGTCCAGCGTTGTAGGATACGCCGAGAAGATACCTTGGCGCCCCTACGTAGCGCTCGCAGTGGTGAGAGATCTTGAACTAGACGAGCACGCTATTAACCAGATGATGCAACTACAAGAGAAAATCGCTGAAACCTATGGTCGTAGACGTAGGAAAATAAGTATTGGTTTGTACGATTTAAACCTCGTAAATCCCCCGATATACTACAAGCTCGTAGACCCTGATAAAACAAGGTACAAACCTTTGAATGAAACAAAGGAAATGAGCTTAAGAGAAGTTTTAAAGAAAACCGAGAAAGGCCTACTCTACGGTCACATAATAGAGAACATGGAGAAGTACCCGGTTCTTATGGACTCTCAGAACAAAGTGCTAAGCCTTGTACCAGTACTCAATAGCGATGACTGCAAAGTTACTACGAAAACCAAGAACATTCTTATAGATGCTACGGGAACAAGCTTAACCGACGTGGTTAACGCAGTCACAGTGATGTCTATGAACATCGCCGAAAGGTCGAAAACCGGTGTGATTGAGGTTGTTTCAGTCTACTACGAAGACGGCTTTCTCGTGAGAGCTCCAAGAGCGGAGGTTGAACCCATAGAGGTGAACCTTGAAGATGTCTTCAATCTAATCGGGTCAAGAATGCCCGTGAACTATGTTATCGAGCTCCTTGACAAGCACTATTACGAGGTTCTAAAAATCGAGGATAGCAAGATCCTGGTTAAACCTCCAGTATACAGAATTGACGTGAAATCGTGGGTTGATGTAGCCGAGGATATTGCCATAGCTTACGGGTATGATAAGCTAGGATCAGAAGCTGACAGTTTACCCGAATCACGAACCACTGGTAGACTTCACACTATTGAGTACGTATCGCAGAAGCTGAGAGACGTGTTCATTGGACTGGGGTTCCAGGAGGTTGCAAACTACATGCTGAGTAGTAGATATGTGCAATTAGAGCTCTTGGGCAGTCGTGGTAAAGATGTGTTCTTAGTCGAGAACCCCCGGACAGAGAGATTCGAGTGTCTTAGAGTATGGCTAGTTCCTCAACTGCTAGAGGTTGTATTAGAGAACGCCGATAAGCACAGTAGATTAGCTATCTTCGAAGTGGGAGACGTTGCTGAGCCGTCTCCGGAGGCTGAAACCGGTGCTAGAATAGAGAGAAGAATCGGTTTTGCTCTGGTCTACGAAAAGGCAACACTAACTGATGGTTTAGCCTATGTGAAAACCGCGCTCAGAGAACTAGGAATAGAGCCTGTATTTGAAAGAGGGATCGTTGAAGGTTTCTTGCATGAGAGAACCGCACTAGTAAAGGCGTGCAACGAGGAGATAGGATTTATTGGTGAAGTGAACCCCGTAGTCTTATACAAGCTTGGGCTGAAGAACCCGGTAGTAATAGCTGAACTGAGTATTAGCAAAATTATAAGTGCTTGTTTATAAGTAAACACACCGAGGATGAAGCTTGGAAGGGATGACCCCCTAGAAGGGATGAATGGACGGGCCTAGCTGATCCTAGACAACTACTCGGATCCTAACACCGGTGTTCCTAGGCTTAGCAATAAACACCTCAGCCTCTCTCAGGTACTCTTTTACTTTAGCGTAAACCTCTAGAGCCTCTTCGTGAGATCTCGTAACAGCGTACACCGTGGGACCCCAGGAGCTTTGACCAACGCCTATACCACCCGCTCTCCTTAAGGCCTCAACAGCTGTTTGCGAGTAAGAAGCGTAAACACCACCCTGGTACTTGCTGAACATGGAGCCTACAACTTCCTGTAGCTTTCCGAGCGCTTTCGCGAAGCGATCGAAGTCTCCATCAAGTAACGATGGTACTAGTTCGTGGAATAGTGTAAACGACGCTTGCCATACTAGTTCGATGGGCGTATCGGCGCCCTTCTCGAAGATCTCTGCTTCTTTCTTCTCATCCAATCCTCTCCCACGTGGTATTACCACTACGAACCTCCACTCCTCTGGAAAGGGTAGCCTCAGTAGTAGTTTGGGAAACTCGCGTTCACTCGTTTTGCCAGAATCCACTACGAAGCCTCCGTACATGTAAGCGTATGTTCCCACGCCGGAAACCTTCCCTATTTGAAGCTTCTCTGCGATATTCACTAGGTTTACGCCTAGGATGTTATTCGCTATTAGAAGAGCATGCACTGTAGTTAAAAGTAACTGGGTAGTTGAACCTAAACCTACGTGCTTTGGAATGCAACTCTCGATCCGAACATAACCTCGCGTTAAACCGAACTCCTCTATCACAGGTTTGAGACGCTTCTCAACCTCTTCCTCGCGGCAACCCTCGATGTGGAGAGGTTTATCCACATCTACTACAACTACGGTCTTAGGCTCCTCGATAGTAACACCCGCTGATACGTACAACCTGTAGTTTCTGTTGAACGGGTTCACAAGCCCGAAGTGTATTCTGGCAGGGGATTCGAGAACTAGTTTTCTAACCATTGTCTCGTTAACACCTCGAGTTTTTTCATTAACTCTTTGTACTCTGTGTTGCAGGTTTTTCTTATAACTTCGGCTAAATCACTAAGCTTCTTTAAGCTTCTTAGTTTAGCTTCACGTTCCTCAAGGAACTTTACTCTGGACGAGTGAATGGCTGCTTCAATCAGCTGAGCATAGCACCTGGTAAAGGGTTCAATAACAGGGTTTTCACAGACCCTGCATTCTACCTCTCTGAATTGCACAACGTCGTATTCATCTAGCTGACGAATGCTTACTTTTTCAGCAACAATGTAACCAATGCACCTCCTTAATCTAGGTAAATCGTTCACAACGGTAAACAACTCGTTCATTTCACTGTCGTCCACAGCGAATTCTTCTTTGAATGCTAGTTTAACGAAGAGTTCGGGGTCGTGAGTAAAGTTCAGTGTAACTTTGAGGCACTTCGAGATCACCTCGTGGAGCCTTGTGCCCTTGTAAACCTTGATCTCAATGAGGTTCTCGTTTTTGATGAAACCTACCGGGGCAGCGTAGGTTTTTCCATTGCAGTAAGTTGCCAGTATAGACTCGTACAAGATACCGTTTCTAACCAGAAGTTTCAATACCCCACCACCGGAGGTTAAAAGTCGGTGATTTTAGCAGAGATCTAAGCTTTACGAAGCTCTTACCAATTGTTGTTTCAAAGAACTCCTTTATCAAGATGTAATCCAGGGAGGACCCCGCTGCACGTGGTATCTCAACATGTTGTACCAGTTGCTTAAAAACTCCACCGCTCAGCCCATCTGCAACTACAGCGTAACCCTGCGCTGTTTCCTTCGTTAATACAGCCCCAGGAAGACCTCGCATTCTTTCGACAGAAGCTATGTCTCCGAGCTTTTCATCGATGTGTTCAAGGAGCTTTTTGCTCCTAGCTAGTCTACCGGATAGCAGTATCACCAGAGGAGACTTGACCACATGAGTGAGAGAGTATGTTGCCTTAACTAAGGCTTCTAAGAACGCTTCAAAGCATATACCAGCCTTCTCGTCATATTCCTCAATCCACTTGTCTACATCGTGTACCTCGGCTAGCTGAGAACACCCGGTTGTGAAAACATCTTTCTTACTGAATCTTTCCAGCACTTGAGCTACTTCTAGATCCAGGGAGCCCGTCGTCAAGAACGCTGGTCCAGGCATCGTGGTTCCTCCGTACGCATCAACTATTTTCCCTTTGCTAACTGCTATAGCAGCTGCGTACCCGAATCCTACTTCGAGATGAATGTAGTTCACCTCGTTGTAGTCTCTACCATACTTTTCTGCAACTTCGTGTATGCCTAGAACAGCTACTGATAACTTGTCAGCTGTTCCTATGTCTATCTTGTTGATCTTCCTGAATACTGGTACTGTGGGTAAGTTGATAATACCTGGGATGAACACTCCAGGTACGTTCATCCTGCGAATAGCCTTCGCGAACTCGGCCATTGCGTAGTAGACCCTAGCACCAACGATACCATTCTCTATAGCTTCAAGTATATCCTTTTTCCTAGTTACAAGTATGAACAAGTAGTACCACTCTTCGAAGAGGTCCTCTGGAATATCGCTGATCCTGGTTACTTCTACACCGTAGCCGGAGGGAAGTGCTATGAGATCTACGCTACCAAGGCTTTGCACTTCTCTGACAAGCAACTCGGGGTTTCTAGCAACCTCTGCGGTTTCATAGCTCTTTTCGTAGCATACTTTTCCATCGCAGAGCATACATACATCCATGCTTTTGGATCCCGGGTCTATGCCAACAACTTTTACCACCGTGAACACCCCTCTTCAGCGTGGAATTATCCGCAGATCTCCTCATATACGCTCGGAAGATCCTCTAAACTGCGTATTACTCCAGCTCGAAGCTCAGGAACGTAGAGGTTTCTATTGCTTTTCCTGTCTATGAGTATGCCTATGAAGCCTGAGGCTAGTGCTCCTCCAACGTCTTCTATGATGTTATCTCCTACGTAGATCACGTTCTCTGGAGAAGTACCCATCTTCTCAGCGAAGAACAGGAATATCTTGCGATCGGGTTTAGAGACTTCAATCTCGTCCGAGAACACTAATATCTTCATGTACTTTACCAGGTTATAGCTCTCGAGGAGTTTTCTCGTTAAACTACTAGGCCAGAAGAGAACATTGCCGATAAGCCCCATTGCAACACCTTTCTCGTGGAGAGCTTCAAGGGCAGGTAGTGTGTCCTTGAAAAGTACCGAGGGTGCTGGGTTTTCGAAGACTTCTGCGATAGTACCTAGTAGCGTCTCCGTTGAAACTCCGAACTTCTCGGAGGCAAGCTTCTGCGATACCTGCAGTAGTTCCGAGGGTTTTACATCGGGATTTCTTCTTCTGATGTTTCTCGCTGCTCTGTGTACTTCGTATATCATTTGCTCCGAAACATGCTCGCTTACTCCGATCTTGCGCGCAATACTTTTTGCTATGGATTTGAGAACTTCGTCGAGATCTAGTAGTGTTCCCCATATGTCGAAGCCAAGAACGCATCTACTCTCGTCCCGGTGTTCGATGAGGGGTTTCAAATCGATCAACCTCTTCCACCAGGTGCTCCACAAGTTGAGACAATATGTCTATGCCTATAGAAACAGCATTGGGAGAACCCGGCAAGACAACAGCTATTTTTCCATCGTGTAGTATGCAGAGTGATGCTCTCGTGAGTAGTGCAGGTACACCAATCTGCTCATAGGATACTCTCCTGAAGTGTTCTCCAAATCCAGGCAGACACCTCCACGCAACGCTTTCAACGATATCAACTGTTATATCCCGTGGACTGGGGCCTGTGCCACCTAGTAGGAGTACTACTCTGGCTCTGCTTGTTCTCAGAGCCTTCAGAATATCCCTGTGCAAGTTCCTAATTGTGATCTTCGGTTCTACACAGTATCCCTTGTTCACCAGGAGTGCTAAAGCTAATTCACCGCTAACGTCTCTCTCTAAACCCTCGTAAACTCTGTCGCTTACAACCACTACTTGAAAACAGAGCTTAGATGCACTCGTGTATATCACCCACCAGAAGATGTTAATCTCCGTAGCTGAGGTTATATATGGAAGTATAACCAAGTTATAAATGGGACTAAGGGTGAAAACGTGCCTGCGAAAACCTACTGCGAGATATACGCTAAGTACATGTTACCAGCGATAAGAGCCTACCTTTCGAGAGAACTCGTGCTAAAGCACGGGCTTTCCCAGTTCAGAGTGTCGAAAATCCTTGGTGTTAAGCAATCGGCTGTAAACTACTTTGTTAAGGGAACCCGTAAACCCAGGTACATGAGTATCGTGGAGAACACGAAAGAGTTCAGGGAAATGCTCGATGCGCTGGCTAATCAGCTGGCTAAAGGTTCTCCCTTCGATAAGTGCTATGTCTGCAACATGATACATGGCAATAGCAGAGTTCTTGAAGCAATACTCCAGGCGTTCGCGACAGAGAAGATCATTAGATGCAAGCACATAGAAGCCGGTGTAAGCTGACGAAGGAGCCTCTGGACACTCTGTTACCACACAAACTAACGCCTTCCAATTCTAGGAGCTTCCTCTTGAATTCTACTCCTGGACCAGAGTATCCTCCTAGCTCACCATTAGAGTGCACAATTCTGTGGCAGGGGACTACAACCAGGTTCTTGTTTCTCGATAAGCACCAAGCAACTAGTCTCGGTGATATCCCAAGGACTTTTGCGATATCACCATAGCTTGACACGAACCCGGCTGGAATTAGCTGCACTAGGACATAGACAGCTGCGCAGACATCTTTAACTTTAGCAGTTCTAGCTTTAAGTTTACCCCGATTTTCATGGATAACAAGCAGAGGGCACCTCGAGCGATTACTCATCCTTGAAGTAGACAACAACACCGCCCTGACATTTCTCGTTTCCGATCTTTCTCGCAACTGGTCTACACTTGGGTACCAGTATGAATACTATAGGTTTACCCAAATCCGTCTCCGACAGGTACTCGTAGTGACTCATGCCCTTCGCAACCACGAGATCAGCTTCGTTAAGCAAATGTTTTGCGTCCTGACTGATCCTATCTAAGTGTATTGTTGAGCAACTGCATCCATAAGCCACTAGGTTATCCAGGAACCTGGTTAACCCAAGTTCAACGGCATCTCTAACTGTTACATCGTTCTGAAACCCGGGATCGTTCTTCACAAGACCCCAAACTACATTGCCCATTCTCTTGATCTCCTTCACTAGAAGTATATCGTATACCGCTTCGCCGTTGTTGTCGAACAACCATAGTACTCTTTTACCACCGTTCTTCACAGCATGGTAGAACTTCTCGGTGTGGCTCACGCAGTAGTTCACAGCTGTTACAAAACCCGGGTTCACGAATTCGGGTTTTACTGCTTCGTGATCGGCTACACCGTAGTCTATCAGATTTCCAATCGCTGATAGCTTAACAAGATATTCGAACCTCTCGAACCCCGAGAGCTCTTCAACATACTTCTCGTGAACAGGAATGTTCTTCAGAGCGCTCTCATTGCATGCTTTTTTAATGCGCGAGTAGTACTCTGATACCTCAGGTACTTCGTTAACAACTAGGTTGAAGCTGTTAGACGCTATAATCGTGAGCTCGGATGTTAAACTAAACTCTCTAGCTATATACCCCAGGAGCTTCCATGCTACTATAAGCTTCCTATTGGTATCTACACGTGTGTTCTCAAGCTCTCTAAGCCTCGTCGTGAGAATACACCTAAGACACTCGAACTCGGGCTTCATGGCGATCAATCTTACTCGCGTTACTTCGTTGACCGTGTTAATATAAAGGCTGAGTACGATTAAAACCCTAGTGAGGAACTAGGGTCAGGGTAAACTAGGAGCTAGAATATCCTGGGACCCTGTATGCGTAGTAGTACTTTCCACGGTCCTCTAGTAGATAGCTATGGAAGACCCGTGGATAGTCTAAGAGTTAGTGTTACGTACCAGTGCAACTACAGGTGTATCTTTTGCCACGCTGAAGGTTTACACTCCACTAATGGTGAGCGGGATCTACTAGATCCAGGCGACTACGAGTTTATTGCAGAAGTTCTAAGCGAGTTTAATGTAAGGTACTACAAGTTGACGGGTGGAGAACCACTTCTGAGACGGGATATTCACGAGATCGTTGCTGGCTTGAAAAAGTACGCCGAGGAGGTATCATTAGTTACCAACGGATCCCTGCTTCTCGAGAAAGCTAAGCTTCTCGCAGAAGCTGGGCTTGGTAGGTTGAACGTAAGTCTTCACGCAATTAAGAGCGAAACGTACGAGTACGTTACCGGTGGTTCAAAGTTGCTCAGCAGGGTTCTCGCAGGTGTAGACGAAGCTCTAAAGCATGGTTTAAAAGTTAAGTTGAATTTCCTACTGCTTAGATCCAACGTTGAAGAACTACCCCGTGTACTGGAGTATGCTATGCTAAGAGGGTTAAGCATTAATATAATAGAGCTTGAACCGATTGGAGTTCCACGTGATGTTTACCTGAGAGAGCATGTTCCCGTATCGTCGGTTCTAGACTACCTGGAGAAGCTTAGCGTTGAGAAGCAACGCAGAGGTTTCCAGAACAGACCGGTCTACATTCTACCGGGTGGTGTAAAAGTGGAGATCGTTGTTGGCTTTCAAAACAAGTACCTGTGTAGCGCTTGCACTAGGCTAAGACTTACACCCGACGGTTGCTTCAAGACATGCTTGTACGTTGATAACCCAGTAGTGTGTGTAGTTGATGCTGTGAAGCGCAGAGACAGAAGTGAGCTCGCAGAGTTGTTCAAGAAAGCTGTTAACCTTAGAAAACCATACTTCACCTAGAAGGTGGTTGTCTTGGATCGGGTTAAAATGGTGGATGTAACAACCAAGGATGAAGTGTACAGGGAAGCCCGGGCTACGGGTTTCATAAAGCTTAAGCCTACAACCGTGGAGCTCATAAAGAAGAACCTGGTTGAGAAGGGTGACGTGATAGCTGTATCAACGGTAGCTGCTATAAACGCTGTTAAGAGTACTCCGCACTTGCTACCGCTTACACACAATATACCGATAACAGGTGTTGACGTAAAGTTTGAAGTCGTGGAGAACGAGGGTGTTAGAGTTTACGTAACAGTTAAAACAACTGCTAAAACCGGTGTAGAAATGGAGGCTCTTGTTGGTGTTGCCATCGCTTTGTTGAACATCTGGGACATGGTTAAGAAGTACGAGAAGGATGAAAAAGGGCAGTACCCTTATACAGCTATTACCGAGATCAAGGTCCTCGAGAAGATTAAGGGGAGTAAAGAAGTTGAAGGTGGTAGTTAAAGCATACTCTCTGTTCAAAGACTACATTGGCGAGGAAGTAGTTCTTGAGTTCGACGACGAAATCACTGTTGAAGAGCTACTAAGGATTCTGAAAGAAAAGTACAAGATGCCAGAGAACGTGCAGCCCATAGTCATAGTGAACGGTACTATCGTAGAGGGGAAATACGTTTTGAGAGAAAACACGGTGGTTCACATAACACCACCATTCTCGGGTGGTTCCAGTGAAGAAAGCGTGAAGATCAGCGTAAGGTTTATTCGCGAGAATGAACGAGTGGATCTTAACGAGCTGTTTGAAGAGCTTAGAAAGGTTGATCCAAGGTCTGGTGCTCTCTCCGTTTTCATTGGTTTCGTGAAAGGTGTTGTTGATGGAAACATAGTTCAAGAGCTCGAGTACACGGCTGTGGAAGATGCCGCTCTACTATCAATGGAGAGAATTGCAAGGGAGGAAGCAGAGAAGCACAGTTTAAGAGCTGTTGCTATTTGGCACAGAGTTGGAAGAGCAAAGCTGGGAGATATAACCCTCATTGTAGCTTCCGTTGCCGACTCCAGGAGGAAATCCATGAAAGCAGTAGAGGAGATTGTTGAGAGGGTCAAGAGCGAGGTTCCCGTGTTCAAGCTGGAGAAGCGTAGTAATGGAGACTACTGGATTATAGGCGATGGTAAGCGCGTACCTCGGCTGAGTAGAAGCCGGCTAGAGTAGGCGAGTCAGCTGCAATGAACGCTGATACCGTTGATAGCGTAGCTGTACACCTTATTATAAGTGGTCTTGTTCAGGGAGTTGGCTTTCGCCCGTTTATTAGTAGACTAGCGCTTAAGCTTGGTCTACGAGGATACATACGCAACATTGGTGGTAGCGAAGTAGAGGTTTGGATTGAGGGACCCTGGAACCAGGTTGAAGAGTTTCTTGTTGCACTCTACTACGAGAAGCCTCCACCAGCAAGCATTGATAGTGTTTATGCATGCTTCGAAAAACCGAGAGGCTATACTTCCTTCGCGATAGAGAAGAGCAACTACGATTACTACACCGAGTCGATGATACCCCCGGATTTCGCCGTGTGCTCGAACTGCCTCAGAGAAGTACTAGATCCGAGTGATAGGAGATACAGGTATCCCTTCAACTCGTGCGCATGGTGTGGACCACGGTTCTCGATGATGTACAGAGTACCCTATGACCGCGAGAACACTGCGATGTTCAAGTACAAGCTGTGTAGCAGGTGCCTGCAGGAGTACGAGAACCCTGAAAACCTCCGAAGATACCATGCTCAGGGTATTAGTTGCCCAGAGGATGGTCCCAGGCTGGTGCTCTACAACAGAAACTTCGAGGTTGTCGAGTGCAAAGATCCGATCAAGGAGGCTGCCAAACTCATCGAGGAAGGGTGCATCGTTGGGATCAAGGGGGTTGGAGGATACCACATAGCAACCCTGGCTACAGACGATGACGTTGTACTAGAGCTCAGGAGAAGAAAGAAAAGACCTAGAAAACCCTTCGCTGTTATGGGATTAAACGTTGACGTCTTGAGAAAACTTGTCTATATCACCAGAGAGGATGAACTTGTGCTTGGATCACCTCAAGCACCCATACTGCTCTTACCCAAGAAGCCCGACAGCCCTGTTTCCAAGTATGTTTCACCTGGTCTTTCACACGAAGGTGTATTCATAGCATACACTCCACTACACTACCTGCTACTCATGGAAACCCGTGATCGGTTCCTCGTTATGACTAGTGGTAATGTGTCTGGTGAACCAATGTGCACTGATGAAGAGTGCGCTAAGACCAAGCTTTCCGGCGTAGTGGACTACTTCCTCGTTCACGATAGAGATATCGTGAACAGAGTGGACGACAGTGTTATTAGAAAAACCGGTGGAAAATACGTACTGCTCAGGAGAAGCAGGGGTTATGCACCAGAGTGGATTACAATACCGAGAGACCTCGGAGGTGAGTACATAGCGTTTGGAGGTGATATATCCTCAGCTGGTGCTATTGGTTTTCGTAACAAAGTTGTTCTCACGCAGTTCGTAGGAGACCTTGATAGCTTCAGTGCTCAGAGGGAACTGCTGAAGTACGTCGATTTCCTCGCTTCAACCTACAGGATCGGCTCGAGAAGCAAACCTATCGTGGTTGTTGATGCGCATCCAAGACTTTACGCTAGGAGAATAGGGTTAGAGTACGCCAGAAAGAAAGGTTACCCCTTGGTTGAAGTTCAACACCACTACGCCCACGTCCTTGGTGCAGCTTACGACAACGAGTTCTCCGGTGAAATAGCTGGTGTAGCTCTAGACGGTGTAGGCTGGGGTCTCGATGGAACAATCTGGGGTGGAGAAGTACTAGTGTTCAACACCGAGGTCTACGGGTTTAACCGTGTTGCATCACTAAAGCAACTCCCAGTAACCAGCGACACTGACACCCTTAAGCCCATTAGAATTGCCATAGCTTACTATGCTAAGAGAGGTTTTGAACTAGATGAGATCACAAGGTTACTGAGACTAAAGGATGCCTCTAATCCAAGTAAAATGGACCTGGTAGCACCCTACGTTTTAACCAGAAGTGGTAAGTATACACCGGCTTCAAGCACCGGTAGACTACTAGACATGGTTGCCTCGATACTGGAACCGCGGATCGAAAGATCCTATGAGGGTGAACCAGCAATATGGCTTGAAGCACAAGCGTGGAACGGTAGTCTCCTTGAGCTAGACAACTACAAGTTCGTAGTGGAAAACGGTGTTCTCAGAGTAGACTACGATGGAATGGTAGACCGCGTAGTTGAGCTCAGAGGTAAACAATCCACCGGGGATCTAGCAAGAAGCTTCCTCTACTGGCTTGGCAGAGCGATCGGAGAACTCGTGATTAAAACCACGCGTGGAACAAGAGTAGAAGGAGTAGTAGTATCGGGTGGTGCTGCTGTTAACGAGTTCATCTACAATGGACTAAGCGATACGTTAGCCGAGGAAGGGTTCAAGCCGCATCTACCACGCAGAATACCACCGAACGATGGAGGATTAGCATTCGGACAAATAGTAGCTGCATCATTGATGTTTGTAACAGCTCAGAAAGACACTTAAACGTCTGTGTTAACTCGGTGAACATGTTCTAGTTCTTTGAGGATGCGTAGGAACTTCTCTTGAAACACTTCTCGTCTGAACTCCAGGCTCTTCTTTATCGCTTCTTCTCTGAGCGCCGTCATCTTGCTGTGATCGCTCTCCAGCTTCCTAATGATAGCTGGAACCTCGTCTAGCTCCGTGTAGCCGAGCTCGTGACTAATATTCGAGACAACGTCCACCCATGCACCACCATCCCTGTACACTATTGGAACAGCTCCAGCCGACATAGCCTCAACAACTGCTATACCGAAATGCTCCTGGTACTGAGGATGAACATAAAAC